>NZ_NGUP01000001.1 GCF_002206625.1 Polynucleobacter campilacus
AGAAATTGAGTGGCTTTTTTATTGGGCATACCCAAACTAGCGGTGATCAAAACGATACACTCCAAAATGCTGTAACTCTGATATTTGTCCGCATTCTCTTTATCAGGGATTGGACTATTTTGGGAAAAATCAGCGCTTTATTGCGCTTTTGCTACTAAAAGCCATTTTGTAAGTATTCGGACGCATATAAAGCGATAAAATCTAGGGTTAATTGATATAAAACCGTAAAATTGCACAATACATTCAAAAGGTTAGCTATTTGTCTATGACGCAAGTTTTACCCGTAATTCTGTGTGGGGGGTCTGGAACTCGTCTCTGGCCGCTTTCCCGATCTGGATTTCCCAAGCAGTTTTTGGTGCTCTCAGGTGACGGCTCAAACCAAAGCCTCTTTCAGCAGGCGATTAGTCGAATTCATACAGTAGCTAATCAAGAGATTGGCTTGGGTAAAACACTCATTGTGACTAACGAAGAGCATCGCTTTTTAGCACTTGATCAATTGCGAGAACTAAGGAGTGGCTCCAAAAAGATGGATGCCACTTTATTACTGGAGCCGTCTGGCAGAAATACCGCACCTGCACTAACCCTGGCCGCGCTTTATGCACAGCAATTGGGCGCAGATAACAATAGCGATCCAATTTTGGTGGTAACGCCGGCCGATCAAACGGTTACCAATCCTGCTGCCTTTACCAAGGCACTTCAAAACAGTATCCAAATTGCACAAGAAGGTGCTATCGCCATTTTAGGTATTACACCTACAGCTCCAGAAACAGGTTATGGCTATATCAAGGTGCAAGGTCAAGTTGCTCATCAGGGTTTTACAGTGGAGCGCTTTGTAGAAAAACCAAATGAGGCAACTGCTAAGCAATACTTAGCTGAAGGTGGATACTTTTGGAATGGCGGTATGTTCGTACTCAAAGCCAGCGTTTGGTTGTCTGCCTTAAAAGAATATCGCCCCGATATTTTGGCAGCCACTGAAAAAGCCTGGCAAGCAAAAACAACGGACACCTCTGGTGATGCTGATTTTATTCGTCCGGCAAAAGAACTATTTAATGCTATTCCCAGTGAGTCAGTTGACTATGCAGTCATTGAAAAGTGCCCTGGCTCCCAATACCCCATCAAGATGGTTGAGTTAGACGCCGGCTGGAATGACTTAGGCGCATGGGATGCAGTGTGGCAAGTAGGCAAGCAAGATCACGCTGGAAATGTGACTAGTGGCGATACCTTACTAACTAACTCTAAAAACTCATTAGTGCACGCTAGCAGTCGCTTGGTGAGTGCGGTGGGCGTTGAGAATCTCATCATTGTTGAGACGGCTGATGCGGTTTTGGTAGCGGATCGTAAAAATAGCCAAGATGTGAAAAATATCGTAAGTCAATTAGAGACACAAAAGCGCGAAGAGAAAAACCTTCACCGCAAGGTATCCCGCCCTTGGGGTTGGTACGACAGCGTCGATGAGGGTGAGCGTTTTAAGGTAAAGCGTATTCAGGTTAAGCCAGGTGCTAGCTTGTCTTTACAAATGCATCACCATCGTGCTGAGCACTGGATTGTGGTCAAGGGTACTGCAGAGATTACCAATGGCGATCAAGTATTGCTGCTCACCGAGAATCAAAGTACCTACATTCCGCAGGGTCAGACACATCGCCTTGCAAATCCGGGAAAAACCCCTTTAGAGATTATTGAAGTGCAATCAGGCAGTTATTTGGGTGAAGACGACATCGTACGTTTTGAAGATACTTACGGTAGAAGTTAATTTATAAAAATATAAAGAGTTAAATATATGACAAGCAATAAAACCAATACACAAAAAGTCGCGTTAATCACCGGCATCACCGGCCAAGACGGTTCTTACCTTGCTGAGTTCCTTTTGGAAAAAGGCTACATCGTGCATGGTATTAAGCGCCGCGCATCTTCCTTTAATACTGAGCGTATTGATCATATCTACCAAGATCCGCATATCAATCACCCAGACTTAATCCTTCACTACGGTGATTTAACTGATACCAGTAATCTGGTTCGCATCATCAAGCAGTGCCAGCCTGACGAGATTTACAACCTGGGCGCGCAAAGTCATGTGGCAGTTTCTTTTGAGTCCCCTGAATACACCGCCGATGTGGATGCCATGGGTCCACTCAGAATGCTTGAGGCCATTCGCATTTTGGGTCTGGAGAAGAAAACCCGTTTCTACCAAGCCTCTACTTCTGAGCTCTACGGTTTAGTGCAAGAGATTCCACAAAAAGAAACTACTCCGTTTTATCCACGTAGTCCGTATGCAGTTGCCAAGATGTATGCCTACTGGATTACTGTGAACTACCGTGAAGCTTATGGCATTTATGCTTGCAACGGCATTTTGTTCAATCATGAGTCCAAGCGCCGTGGCGAAACCTTTGTTACCCGCAAAGTGACTCGCGGTCTTGCCAATATTGCTCAAGGCCTAGAGAAGTGTCTGTATATGGGCAATATCGATGCCCTGCGTGACTGGGGTCATGCTAAAGACTATGTGCGCATGCAGTGGCTCATGCTCCAGCAAGATACGCCAGAAGATTTTGTGATTGCTACTGGTGTGCAGTTCACCGTGCGTGAATTTATTATCCGCAGCGCTAAGCAATTAGGTATTACCTTGAAGTTTGAGGGATCTGCTGAGAATGAAAAGGCGATCGTAGCAAGCATTGATGGCGACAAAGCCCCAGCACTAAAAGTAGGCGATGTAGTGGTGCAAATCGATCCGCGTTACTATCGTCCTACTGAAGTGGAAACGCTGCTAGGCGATCCTGCTAAAGCAAAAACAAAGCTCGGTTGGGTTCCAGAAATCACGCTCGATCAAATGATTGTTGAGATGGTGGCCAATGACTTAGATCAAGCTAAGCAACATGCCCTTTTGCAAAAGCATGGCTTCTCAGTAGCGGTTGGTAAAGAAAATTAAAGAAAACTAAAAAGCACGATTTAATGCCTTCAGATTTGAACCAAAAGATTTATGTTGCAGGCCACCGCGGTATGGTGGGTTCTGCCATTGTGCGTAACCTGCAGGCAAAAGGCTATACGAATACTGTTACTCGTACACATGCTCAGATGGATTTAACAGATCAAGCAGCAGTCAAAGCATTTTTTGAGCAAGAGAAGCCAGATCAAGTCTATTTAGCTGCAGCAAAGGTCGGCGGCATTTATGCCAACAATACCTTTCCAGCAGAATTTATCTATGACAACTTGATGGTGCAGAACAATGTGATCCATCAGGCTTTTTTAAATGGCGTTAAAAAACTCCTATTTCTTGGGTCAAGCTGTATCTATCCCAGACAGGCTCCGCAGCCTATGAGTGAAGATGCGCTCTTAACCGGTAAGCTAGAGCCAACCAATGAGCCTTATGCAATTGCCAAAATTGCAGGCATAAAAATGTGTGAGAGCTATAACCGTCAGTACGGTCAATCTCATGGTGTGGATTACCGCTCAGTCATGCCAACCAATTTATATGGCCCTGGTGATAATTACCACCCAGAGAATAGTCATGTGATCCCAGCATTGATTAGAAGATTTCATGAGGCAAAGGTTTCCAATGCGCCTGAAGTTGTCATTTGGGGTACCGGCACGCCTAAGCGTGAATTTTTATACGTTGACGATATGGCTGCTGCATCGATATTCGTGATGCAACTCGATAAGACTGCTTATGATGCGCAAACCGAGCCAATGCAAAGCCACATCAATGTGGGCTTCGGTTCGGATGTGACAATTGCGGAATTGGCAGCTTCTGTTGCAAAGGCGACGGGTTATGAAGGCAAGATTAGTTTTGATACTTCAAAGCCAGATGGTGCTCCTCGCAAGTGGATGGACTCAGGCCGGCTAAATCATTTGGGTTGGGGCCCTAAGGTGCAATTACAGCAAGGACTCAAAGTTGCCTATGAAGAGTTTTTGCAAGAAGGCGTTCGCAGTTAAGCTTGCACACTCATGAGCATAAATTTAGTGAAAATATATTTATTGCTTATCTGTAATAGTGATGTCGACTTCCCTAGGTCAATCTAGAGCTACGCTATGCAGGCTATTTCCAATACAACGCTCCCCAATTTAAATACTCGCTGGATAAGTTGCTTAGGCTTAGTGTTAATTTTGATTAGTAGCGTGCTCTTGGGAATATGGGCTGTAAAAGATACGATCGCTCTGCGAAATATATTGTTAGTGTTGGGTACGCTGATCTCCCTTGTCTTTTTGTATCAATATTTTCAAATTAATAGTATTCGGGCTATTGGCCTCACTGGCTTGCCTTTTGTCTGCATCGTGATTGCCCTTATCTGGGTGCTGTTTCACTACTATTTTTTTTCCCTCAATCCTGAAGTACAGTTGCGTGAGTTAAAGTCAATTTGGCTCAGATCTGCTTTAGCTAGCATTCTCGGATTAGCCACTGGTATTGCGCTGATGAAGCAACCGCGTGCAATTACCCTGTTTTGGCTCGCAATCTTGCTGGGCTTTTTTGTTTTATTCGCACAATATCTGCCGCTAGCCTTGCAATCAGGAAAATTAATTGTTCCTCTCGATCACACCGACTTTAGGCGCTACCTTTTTATTGGAAAAATCAATCCAATGTACTTGGGTGTGCTGCTGATTGCTGGCTCTACGGGCTTATTGCTAGATGCAGTGAATGCCGGTCAAAAAAGTTGGTTACGTATTGCCTGTATTTTTTGGCTTATATGTTTATTAACGGCGATGTATGCCTTTGCCTTTATTGTGAACACACGCTCTGGTATCTTATTAGGGTCTTTGCCAGTGATTGCCTGGTCACTATATGGATTGGTGTATTTATTTATACATCGCCAAGGGCTCTCTATTTTAAGGTCCGCTGCAGCTCGACGTTATATCTACATGCTGGCTCTAGCCTTAGTGCTCACGGGTATATTTGCTTACCAGCAAATCCAGCGGGATTCTGGTTGGCTGCAAATCATTGAAGATGTGAAGATTGGCTATCAGGTCGAGAAGTATCCCAACTGGCAGAACGTAGATTTATATGGATTTCCTAAGAATGAGAGCGGCAATGTTGTTGCTTACAATACTTATGAGCGCGTAGCATGGGCTACCGCTGGAATTAAATCGATTCCCAATCATCCTTATGGTGTTGGTATTCTGATTTTGCCGTTAGGCCTAGCTGCTAAAGAATTATTCCCTGGAGTAACACCAATCTCTACCCATAGTGGTTGGGTAGATTTAACCCTAGCATTTGGAATCCCGTTCATTTGCTTGATGTGGTTAGCCAATGCGAGTATTGCGTATCGCGCAATTAGACAACAATCCCCCTTTAAATACACCTTGATTACGCTATCAATTATTCTGTTTGGCTTATTTTTAGTGGGGGAGCTTAGCAATGGGCATAACCTCGAGATGCTGTTTTATTTCTTTGCATTAATGGCTGGGATGCAGGTTGCTCAGAAGATCACAAGCTTTACTCACTCAGAGTTATCAGCTAAATAATGCGATCCTCAAGTAACCCCCTGTGGTTAAGGTTTCTCCCGGCAGGTATTCGAAACTTGTTAGAGGGAAAAGAGGGTTTGCATGCTGCTATTCATAATAGTGGCTGGATATTTTTTGACAAAATATTGCGGGCACTGCTGGGTGTTCTAGTTGGCGCTTGGGTAGCCCGTTACTTAGGCCCTTCGCAATTTGGTGAACTTGCCTATTGCATTGCGTTTATCGGTATTTTTCAATCGGTTACTAATCTTGGCTTAGATGGGATTGTTGTTCGAGAAATTGCCAATCATCCCCGTCGAGCCAATATTATCTTGGGCACCACCTTTCAGTTGCGATTATTGATCGGGACAGCATCTTGGGCTGTAGCGCTACTCATCTATGGGTTTACCAATAGTTTTGCGGATCAAGGTATTTGGATTATTGCGCTAGTAGGAGCTGGTATGATTTTCCAGGTAGCCGATACTGTTGATCTGTGGTTCCAGGGTAATAGCCAAAGCAAAAGAACGGTATTAGCTAAGGTATCGGCCTATCTTATTTCTAATGCAATTCGGGTAGCGCTAATCTTGTTTGAGGCCCCATTGATGGCCTTTGCAATCGTGATCGCACTAGAAGGAGCCTTGACTGCAATTGCCCTCCATTTTTCATATAAGCGATTTCCTTGTAATGGAATGTGGCAAAAGCATTACCCGGAAGCAAAAAAGCTCTTACAAGAGTCTTGGCCTTATTTGATTTCTGGTTTATCGATCATGCTGTACATGCGTATTGATCAGATCATGATAAAGAGCATGCTGGGCGAACGTGAGCTGGGAATTTTTGCTGCGATTATTCCTATTTCGAGTTTGTGGAATATGATCCCAGTCGCTATTTGCGCCAGCATTGCCCCTATGTTCGCCAGAAAAAGATCCGAAGGTATCGTGATCTTTAATGCAGCAATGGTTAATATGTTTCGCTTGTTTTGGGTGCTTTGCTTGCTGGTCATCGCAGTGACCTGGCTTCTCTCGGGCTTGGTTGTTCAATTAATGTATGGGCAGGCTTATATAGAAGCAATTCCTGTGCTCAATATCTATGTTCTGACTTGTATTCCCGTCTTTATGGGTGTTGGGCAGGGGCTGTGGTTGCTGAATGAGCGTAAGTCTTACTTGTCTCCTATCCAAACTGTCACTGGAGCAGTAGTATCGATCATTACTAATCTTATGTTTATTCCATTGTGGGGGATTGAGGGAGCAGCGGTTGCCGCCGTAATAGCTCAGCTAAGCTCATGTTTTTTAATAAATAGTATTTTTGCAAGAAATCTATTTGTAATACAAATGGGTTTTCATCCAAGAGTAACTGAGTAATTGATATGCTTAGCCCTATTCTTTTCTTAGTCTTTAATCGGCCAGATGTAACGCAGCGGGTATTTGATGCTATCCGCCAGGCAAGACCACCTAAGTTATATATCGCAGCAGATGGCCCGCGTAAAAATAAAGTAGGCGAAGTTGAGCGTTGTGCACTTGTTCAAGAAATTGTTTCTCAAGTAGATTGGCCCTGTGAAGTTAGTAAGTTAATTCGACAAGATAACTTAGGTTGCAAAATTGCTGTATCAAGCGCAATTGATTGGTTTTTCTCGAAAGAACCAGAAGGAATTATTCTGGAAGATGATTGCTTACCGCATCCTGATTTTTTCCCGTATTGCGATGAATTGCTGGAGAGATATCGCAATGATGAACGGGTAGGCATGATTTCTGGCGATAATTTTCAAAAAGGGATCAAGCGCGGAGATGGGGATTACTACTTTAGTCAGTTCTGCCATATCTGGGGCTGGGCATCTTGGGCGAGGGCTTGGAAACAATATGATGCAGATCTTGCTCAGTGGCCAAAGTTAAAAGCCAAAGATTGGCTGGGATCATTAGGTTTTTCGGAGACCGAAACGACATATTGGCAAAAGACATTTAATCGAGTCTATTCTGGGCAGCAAGATACCTGGGACTATCAGTGGATATTTGCTTGCTGGTTTCATAATATGCTGGCAGTGATGCCTAATAGTAATTTAATCAGTAATATTGGCTTTGGGCATCAAGCTACCCATACGACAGCAGAAAGTATCTATGCCAATATGGCAACCAAACCAATCAATTTTCCATTACACCATCCAAGCCAAGTGACTCAAAATATCGACGCTGATCACTATACGTCTAAGCATATGTTTGCCAGATCACTTTGGCGCCGTATTTTTGGAAAGTTGCAAGCACGCTTAGGAATTCGGCTATGAAAGATTGCCCAATTTGTCATTCTGCAATGAGCCCAGCTTTTAAAGAGACAATTTTGTATAAGTATCCAGTGCAATATTTCTTCTGCAAACCTTGTGGGTTTCTCCAAACCGAAAAGCCCTATTGGCTTGAGGAGGCATATGGAGATGCTATAGCCAGTAACGATACTGGTTTAGTGCAAAGAAATTTGCTCTTAGCCTCTAAGCTTGCGGCTTATCTATTTTTGAATTTAAAGCCAAGAGCATCTTACCTAGATATAGCAGGTGGTTATGGCATGTTAACGAGATTGATGCGTGATTTTGGATTTAACTATTTTTGGAGTGATCCGTACTGCAAGAATTTACATGCAGTAGGCTTTGAAAAGTCAGATAGTCAAGAAAAATTTCTGGCGATTAGTGCATTTGAAGTGCTCGAGCACGTAGAAGATCCGGTTCAATTTATTGCAAATCACTTAAAAAGTAATGATTGCAAAACCATCATTTTGAGTACAGATCTATTTGCGGGAGATCAGCCACCTTCATCGCAGTGGGATTACTACTCTTTCTCATCGGGGCAGCACATCTCATTTTTCAGTCTAAAGGCTCTTGAGAAAATAGCAAAGATACTGAATCTAAACTTGTATTCGTTTAATAAACTACATGTTCTTAGTGATCAGCCGCTTAGATTTGGCCTACTTACCAGAATATTGACCAAGAGTTACATTGCCCCCATTGCGGCGATGCTGATTCGTGCTCGATTGGGCACTAAGACTTATTCTGATTCTGAAATCAATATTCAGAGAAATAAGCCCATTGCTTAATTCGCTTTATTGAATCAATTTACTTGCGTTTTACAAGATCAAGAAATGAGTAGTAGATAAAGGCGGTATTGCTTGTGAAGTAGCGCTTCCAAAGTCTTCTGGGCTCAGAGAGTAGGCGATAAAGCCACTCCAAGCCTGATTGCTGAACCCATAGTGGTGGCCGTTTTTTAGTGCCCGCATGAAAATCAAATGCAGCACCCACGCCGATGGCAACAGCATTTAATTGTGGAGCATGATTAGCGCACCAATACTCTTGCTTTGGACAGCCTAAGCCAACAAAGAGAATGCTAGCGCCAGATTGGTTAATGCGCTCTACCAAATCTTCATTAAGCTTGGGTTTTTCTGGCAGCGCTGCTGGTGAATGGGTGCCAACAATCTTTAAATTGGAAAAGCGCTGCAATAGATTTTCAGACAACAATTCGAGAGTCCTTGGGCTTGCACCCAGCAAAAATACTGACAGATTATCTTTTTCAGCAAGTTTGCATAAGTGCAGCATTAGATCTGGTCCACTAACGCGCTGCGCATGAGCAAACCCCTTCTTCTTTTGCGTCCAAACTAAGGGCATACCATCGGGCACAACGAGAGAGGCATTTTTGAGCACTTCACTAAAATGAGGGTCAGCCTTAGCAATGGTGAGCATGTGCGCATTAGCAACGCAAACATAGGCATTTTTTGCTGCTTTTTTGGCGATCCCCACAATGTGATCACCAAGACTCGTAATGCTTCCCACATCGACATCGATGCCGATGACTTGCGAGAGTTGTCGATGGATTAGGGGCATGCGTGGCTAAAGTGATAATAATGGGAGCGCTCTTAGTTTACACGCTCACTATCCTTATAAATTCGACTCGCAGCCCTAAAACTAGCAAAGTAGACCTGTCCAATCCTATAAGCGAGTCTTCTAAGGATTGGGACAGTAAAATAGCATAAGTAAATATGAAATATGAGCGCAAAGACCTCAAGGCGATGACATTAAACAAGGCAGAATAATTGGCTAATAAGCAAAAATCAGAGAGCAATTTTTTGGTGGTTGGGGTCGTTCGCAACTGCGCAAACCAAGTGCAATCTGATGTCAGGAAGATTGAGGATGCTTTAGTGGGCGCTAAAAGTATTAGTTACCTACTGGTTGAGTCTGATAGTAATGATGCGACTTTAGAAGTCTTGGAGCAATTAAAAAATGACATTCCTCGTTTCGATTATTTGACTAAGGGCAGTCTTCGCGGACAGAGGCCAATCCGAACGGATCGACTTGCGTATTGCCGTAATAGCTATTTAGATGCTATACGTACTGATGAAAAATATCGTGATATTGATTACGTTCTAGTTTCTGATTTTGATGGCATGAATACCCACCTAACACCAGCCTCAATCGATAGTTGCTGGGAGCGTGATGATTGGGATGTGTGCACCGCCAATCAAGATGGACCTTACTATGATGTATGGACTATTCGCCATCCCCAATGGTCACCCAATGATTGTTTTGAGCAATATCACACCATGTTAAGTAATCAGGTCAGTGCTTTTAAGGCCTACTACCAGGCGGTATATGCTCGCATGATTACCATACCCTTAGATGCAGATTGGATAGAGATTGATGCAGGGTTTGGTGGTCTGGGGCTCTATAAAAAAGAAGCTTTAATTTGCTCACACTATGCTGGGGTAATTGAGGGTGGTAAAGAAATTTGTGAGCATGTCGTATTAAGCCAAGGCATCAAAAAAGTGGGCTTTAAGATCTTCTTAAACCCGCGATTAATTAATACCAAGCGCTCTGAGCATATCAATAAAGCGATAAAAACGATCATAGCTCTTTTCTTTTTAGGTCACGCAGGACTAGAGCGCCTCAAAAAGATCACAAAGGGATAAAGATCCAACTTTCAGGCTTAATAGACTGTCTTGCCAGTAAAACCGTTGATGATGGTCATAAAGATGATTTTGAGATCAAACCAAATAGACCAATGGTTGATGTAGTAAAGGTCGTAATCAATTCTAGATTTCATCTTGTCTAAGGTATCAGTTTCACCTCTCAGGCCATTGACCTGAGCCCAGCCTGTAATACCGGGTTTGACTTTATGCCTAAGCATATAGCCCTCAATGAGTTGCCGATACTCTTCATTGTGTGCAATTGCATGAGGCCGTGGCCCAACAATAGACATGGTTCCTTGCAATACATTCCAGAACTGAGGCAATTCATCTAAAGAGGTTTTTCGCAAAAAGCGCCCTAATGGTGTGATGCGTGGATCATCTTTGGAAGCCTGAACCACCACTAAGCCATCATCCATGGTTCTCATGGTTCTAAATTTGAGCACTTGGATCACTTCTCCATTGAGACCATAGCGACGTTGTTTAAATAAAACAGGGCCCTTAGAGCCAAACTTCACCGCGATGGCAATCAGCAACATGAGGGGAAGTGCGATGAGAAAAATGATACTGCCCAGTATTAAATCTTCTAGCTTCTTTAGGAGCCAATAACTTCCATAGAACGGGTGATCATTGACGGTAATCATCGGAGTATTGCCGAGTGTTACCCAACCCGCATCAAAGGCGTTATACAGAAAAAGCTGGGGAACAATATAAACCGAGGCAGTAGAGTCAGATAGTCCTGCAATGACCTTGCGGGTGATCTCCGTATTATTTTCTGCATTGGCAATGAATACGTAATCAATGTGCTTTTCATTGATGCGCTCTACTAGCGCATCGTAATTCTCAGTAGTACCCGTATGGGTCAGTCCAGTCCAAGGAGTTTGATTAATTTTCTGCTGGAGCAAGTGACCATTTTCAATGCTGCCAAAAATGATGTAAGTTCTGGCATTCGCTCCTTGCGCCCGCATGATGCGAAGCCCCAGATAAACTACCAGGCGCTCCGTGATCAAAAGGGCGGGAACAATCACTAGCCAGCTAGCAATAATGACTCGAGAAAATACACTGGATGATTTTGTTAAAAACGCTAGAGCAATTAATAGAAAGGCAACGATCAGCCAAGAGCCAATAATTTTTCCTGCGATTTGCAGGTAGCCTTCTAATCTGGCAGAGCGATAAACAGAACGAAACTCAGCTACCAATAAAAATAGAGCAGCACTAATAGCGGAAAGGTTTTGATATAAATCTGCCTGTGCGGGATCAATCGGATAAATCTGACATAAAATTCTCAGACTAAGCCAAATAAGCGCAGCATCTAGAATGCGATTGAGCGAGGACAGTTCACCGCTAAATTGCCGAATCCGCCCTGACTGACCAGATGATGTATTCATAAGAGCCAATTATCACAAATATTAAATGGCGACACGATTTAAATAGGGCCCAAGCAAGTATTTAGGTGTTCACAATATCGTGTTTTGCTACTGGATCGCTATGTGGGGATTTAGATGAGCCTCTATGACGCCCTAGGATGACTTCAGAAATTGCCCCGATCGCTAGTAACAATAGGAATGGTTGCCTTTCGGCTTCTGGCACAACTGAGGTATTCATGATCAAAAAGCAAGGAATCGCGATTGCCATCAAGAATAGGCCCACTCTGCGATCAACCTTAATTAAATAGAGCAGTCTTATAAAGATGTAAGTAACCAGAACTACTGCAGCAAGCAGGGCCCAGAAACCAGAAAGTCTATGGATATCAGCAAAGAAATTATGAAACCATTCTAGATGGGCGTACTGAGAAGGTCCCACCTCAATTCGTTGAAAGGGATTAGCAATAACACGCTCAAACCAATATTGAAGCATCTGAAAACGAGCATCATTAAAAAGAGTTTGATCTAGAGGCCTATGAAGAAAGTGCATTCCCATTACTTGATCTAGCCATCTCAAGAGGGGGTAACTCATCAGTAATATGCAAAGAGCAATGAAGGCGCGCCAAGACCGCAGCAATAGCAAAAAGATGGCTACCAATAAAGGCGCAATAAAAAGTACCACAACAAAATAAGATCGCTGCCCAAGGGCAATACCAGCAATCAATGAGAGCGTAAATCCTAAAATACCAAGCGTCCAAAACCACCGCGGCCGTTGATCAGGTTTTAGTAAAAGGGCGGCTAGAAACGCCATGGGGAATAGGCACAACAAGTTTGCAATACCTGGGGTATTGATAAATTTTTGAATGCCAAAGGGTAGGTAGCGGATGTCAATGATGGATGCGTAAAATGGGGGTTTTTGCAGCCACATAGCAAGAGCAACAGTGGCAAGACAAAACAGTAAGCTACCAAAACACAATAGCCAAATAAAACCAATCAGGTCACCGTCTTTTTCAAATAAGGCCACCCAGAGCAAAGTAAACAGGCATAAACCAAATAAAACCCGAAAATAGGACCAGGGCATGATGAGTATTTCGGGATGGTAGGGCAGATAAAACCCTCTGTAGCAGGCAAAAAAGAGGCCTAAAAGAGTCAAAAAGAGTAAAAAACCTGGCGCAAGCACAGTTTTTTGAAGATTTTTGACAAAAGAGCGCGGTCCAATCCAAAAAATCCCAAAAAGCGCCATAACTAGGGCTGGGATCAAGAGAGGGTAGACCCCAAAACCCAGGGTAAGTGGGATGAAGCCCAAAAGCCCAATCTTGAAGGGCGATAACTCTATTTGAGGGTTTTGAGTAAGAGTCAAGGGCGTTTAGTTTGTAGCCTAGTAAATTAACAAGAATGTCTCAAGTATTTCTAGGGCTTAGATGGGGGCTAAATTCCCTAAATTAGTGCGAGATATCGATATAATTTCTATTATCAATGCTAACGGCGAAAATTAAAAAAACTCTTTCAGACAATTCTAGAAAGATCATTCGTTTAGGCTAGCTTAATCAATAAAGGACGCATGTGTCATATCCAATCGATAACGATTTAACCCAGCGGGAAGCCGAAATCTCCCTATTAGACATCGTCAATTTTGTACAAGAGTCCTGGAAAAAGCTGGCTATCGCCGCCATTGTTGGTGCAGTTCTAGGTTTATCGGGCTGGTTTTTCTTAGGTAGCTACCAGGCCGAGTATGTTTTACTAAATAATAATAATAATAATAATAATAATAATAGCTACGCCCTTGACCTCGTTTCCTGGAAAGCCATCCAAAAGAGCCTGCCCAATTTAGCTGCGCAAATTGAAGATGAGGGCAAAGCACCTGAGGGGCAAGGCTCACTCTATAAGGCTTTGGAAAATGAACAGTGGTGGCAAAAAAATGTAATCCCAAGCTACGCGCTCTCTAAAGCGGACACTAAAGACCTAGCCGCCATTAGTAAAGACTTGGATTTAGCCTCAACCACCATCTTGAGTCTAACCATCAAGGCAGATGGCTCTTCCAAAGAGAAGTCTATCGAGAACGTGCGCGCCGCCGCTAAGTTCTTGCGCACCGGCAGCGCCTACCTGCAACTGCGCAATATTCTTAATGGCTACGAGACCGAGACCATCTCTACCGTAGCCGATTTGCAAAAGCGCATTACCACCACCGAAATTGAGATGGGTTACCAAGTGCAGCGTGCCAAAGCACTAGAAGACTTGCATAAACGCTTCCCGGGGGGTAACAACGTAAGTAATCAAGTGGTTGATCCCAAAGATTCGGGGGCTAAGTATTTACCGCTAGCCACTCAAATCATCGCAGTCAATAACGATATTAATCTGTCGAAAGAAGCTTTGCAGCGCTATAAGGATCGCCTGGCGCAAATCACACAGTTAAAAATATTCTTAGATGAAGCCATGCCTCTAACTGAAAAAACATTTGATGGAATTGTCCTAGGCGATGAGCTCTTAGCAGTTGAGACAAAGATGCGCGCCAAAATGCCTAAAGACGACATCAAGCAGCAAGAAGTCTTGGATCAATTGCGCACTCAACTCCTCTCTGTAAAAAGTCGCTTTACCAAAAGCCTGGATGCCAATACTGCGCCAACCAGCAGTAAAAAGGGCATGATCAAAACGACTGCAGGTGGCTTGGCGGGTGCGTTTTTCTTAATGTTGCTGGTACTCTTGGGCCAAAGAGTTTGGGAAGGCATTAAGGATACACAAAAGGGCAGTAATGTTAGGCTGTGATCAAAACTAAGCAAGCTGTTCGGGACTGGACCTAAGCGATGTTAATTTATAAATAAGAATTTTGGAACTTAAAATTATACTTAATTATATAAATGCACTAGCATCTTTTTGGGGATGAGTATTGAACTTGGGTCTAGCTGGATTCGGGATCATACCTATTTAACTTGCCTTACTAACTTGTGTAGAAAAAATAAATAAAATCAACCCTTATGCAATAAAGGTATGGAGATCGCAGGTAATTTATTAATTATGTAGCTTAGGAAAAAATTAGTAAAAAATATTTAATTAAATAAAATATTTTGAGAGTTCTAGTTAAAAGATTTGTTCCATAATATTTTCACTTAAGAAAGTGTATGGTCTTAACCGTATAAAATTAAAATTAATCAACTTTTGGACTAAAGCAATGGAAAATATTTTGGGCGCTCTATCAAAAGAAAAATTAATAATTTAAAAATAATTGGATCAGCAAACTATTAAATATGAAAAATTCTTGCAGAGTATGTAATAAGAACGCAGATAATCAGGTATTCAGAATACAGGAAATGATGTTTAAATCCGAGAAATTCTATGATTATTTTTTATGCAAGACATGCAATACATTACAAATTATTAGTAATAATAATGAAGACAATAGCACATACCCAAATGATTACTATTCATACAAAAAAACAGATAATAGAATCAAAAATTTTTTGATTCATCAACGTGATAGCTATTTAATGTTTGGTAAAAATATTTTAGGATTTTTTATCCAATATTTTGCAAAAGGACCAGATATCATCGCTCTTGCAAGCATAACTTCAGACAAAAATGCAGGAATACTTGATATAGGTTGCGGTTCAGGTGCCTTTATTAAAAGGCTAAATTCACTCGGTTTTAATAACTGCGTTGGGGTTGACCCATTCATAGATAAAGATATATATGATGCTTCAGGTAAATTAATTGTTAAAAAGGATAATTTATACAGCATAAATGAGATTTATGATGTGATTACATTTAACCATTCTTTTGAGCATATACCTGATTTCCAAGGAACTTTATTACATGCTAATAAAATTCTAGTTGAAAAAGGAGTATGCATAATTAGAATACCAATTTTTCCGTCATTTGCGTGGAAAAAATATAAAGAAAATTGGGTGCAAATAGATGCTCCAAGACATATTAATATATTTTCAATACAAGCGATCGCCAAAATTAGTGAAGAAAGCAATTTTATCATTGAACATATCTATGATGACTCCAATTATTTTCAATTCCTAGGCTCTGAAAAAAGGAATAATTCTGTAGGGATTTCTAAATTAAAATTAATCATAGATAGAGTGTATTGGAATATTAAAGCTTCTAAGCTCAATAGAATTGGACAAGGGGATCAAAAAGTTTTTGTATTACGAAAAAATAATTAACAATCTAAGAAAATTGGCAAGATTATAAGCATGCAAGCATTCAATGCCTTTAATTTATTATTGGGGATGTCCTTGCTAGTCTTCCCCGCTAGGATCTTAGGAGAAATCTCATTATTAACATTAAAAGTACCAGATTTTGTAGGTGAATTCGGTACTGTTTACCCAATTTATTCATTAATAGATTTACTTGCAAGTATATACTTAGTTATTGTATTAATACTTCTTAATATTGAAAAAAATATAAACAGAAAATTATATACAAAATTCGTATTACTTTCATTCATCTCAATTATATTTATAACGTCAAAATTTTTAATCATTAATAGTAATTTGTATTTAGATGGTCTTATTTTTTTGATAAGGACAGTCATTATTTACAACGTATGGATATTATTGCCAAATAATTATAGATACCTTGGAATTTTATTTAGTATTTTAATAGGGGGATTGGTTGCACTTGTTGCGGTGGGGACTAGCACATTTCAAAACGAAAGAATCAACATACCAGGATTTGAAATAACATCATCATCATATGCCTTGGGGGTAATGATTTTATTGGCAACTTCGTATCTAAAGGGACCTCTTAGAGGTGTAGTTATAGTATTGGGTATTTTAATGATGATAGTAACGGCAAGTAGGATAGCATTATTGCTTTTAATGGGAATTTTAATAATACAGTATATTAATTCAATCAAGGGATATAAAAAAATTCTAGTAATGCTAATAGCGCTATCGTTATTTTTTGGTGCAATTGAAATAATTTTTTTGATGAGAGCTGATGATAATAATTATAGTTTCTTAAATATTTACGAATCATTAAGCCAAATTTTAGATTCATATAGCCCATATGAAAAGGAGATAAATCAACAATTCAGCTATGTAAGCGCCTTAAATGGCCGGTTAATTGCAATTTTATCTGGGATTGATTTGGTGCAGGTAAATTTTCCATGGCCTTTGGGGAGTGACTGGGCAGTTCAAGAGGGTCTTCAGCAAAGAGGATTTCCATCCCATACTCATAGTGGCTTTTTGCAATTGTTATTAAAAAATGGGGTTTTAGCGTTACCAATATTTCTAGCAATAATTCAAACCATAAGAACCCAATTTCAATGTAAAAATATATGCAGATGGGCAACTCTATATATTTCAATCAGCTTGTTTTTTGACTACATTTTTTTTGTACCAAGCATAATGGCTATTTTTTTACTATTATGCTCAAGTTCAAATGAGCCAGATAAATTCTAAATTGAATAAAAAAATTACTATTTTTGAGGGGATATTAAGAAGTTACATCATTAGTGCTGTTGGCCTGTCAATACCACTATTAATATCTATAATTTCTATTCCTATAATAATAAGAAGTTTAGGTTTATATGAATTTGGTATATTGTCGATAAATTTAGCAGTAGCAGGATTTATTGTTTTATTCGATTTTGGAATATGTAAAACATTTGTAAACTTGTCATATAGAAGTAAAGATAATAATAAATTAACAAATAAATTGTTTATTAATAGTATATATACTTTACTAATATTAGGGTTTATATTTATATTAATATTTTTAATTATAGAAACAATATCTAATTTATTATCACATGGGACAAATAGCGTAAATTTTCATATTTATATTGAAATATTATTAATATCTCCTATCATTTTAATTTCACAATTTTCAAAAAATTATTTCGAATCAAAATTTGAGTTCGCAAAAGCAACTATGGTTCAAGTTATTAATACTTCGTCAATGTTTATCGGTCCTATAGTGGCAATACATTGTGGTTTCTTAGATATAAAGCACATAATAATTTCTATTGGTTTTTTTAAATTCATTTCTATTATGATTAGCTTTATTTTAATCGCAAATGAAAAAATAAAAAATGAGTTATCATTTTCAGTAAAAATAATTAAAGATCTTACTATTAACTACAAAGCTATGACTATTAATGGAATATCATCTCCTTTTTTAATATCTGCTGACAGAGTTCTTCTAGGATTGCTAAGTGGACCTATAAGTGTTGGAACATTTTCTGCGGCTTCAGAATTTATATCAAGGGTATTTGGCGGACTTGGATCAATAACAAATATCTTATTTCCATACTATTCTGCTATTAATAGTGATAATCACAAAAATGGAATTCTCTTTTACAAAAAAACTTTTTATTTATACTTATTGACGTGTTGTGTTTTATTTTCCATATTATTAATAATAAGTGATCATATAAATATATATCTTTTTAATGAAAGCCGGGATGAGAAGAGTATACAAGTTATTTATATATTAATAGTAGGATTTTTTTTCAACTGTGTTGCTCAGCTACCATGCAGCTATATATATGCAACAAATAAAATTACATTATGGTCTAAAGTTCAAATAGTAGAAGCAATAGTTTACATTCCATTTTTAATTTGTATGATTGAAGAAAAGGGTCTAGTTGGCGCTGCAATTAGTTTAACGATAAGACTTTTTATAGATCTTCTATTATC
Source organism: Polynucleobacter campilacus (assembly GCF_002206625.1). Lineage (GTDB taxonomy): Bacteria > Pseudomonadota > Gammaproteobacteria > Burkholderiales > Burkholderiaceae > Polynucleobacter > Polynucleobacter campilacus. The sequence continues at coordinate 18,365 of NZ_NGUP01000001.1, forward strand.
TATATTTATATCTTTTAAGAAATAGAACAAATGCATAATAGTTATTTACTAATTGTAGTAGTTACATACAAAAGGCCAAATGATGTACTCAAATTAATTGAATCGCTACAATATCAAAGAAATTGTGAACTAAAAATTATAGTAATTGACACATCAGTATCGCAAGAAGACTCCTTTTTTTTAGAGAAGAGAATTCAAAAGAATGAATCATTAATGTACATTGTAGCTAGCTCAAATTTAGGATATGCAAAAGGAAATAATTTTGGTGTGAGGAAGGCCGTAAAAGTCTGGGGTGAACCTCTTTTCGTTATTATATCTAACGATGATATAGAAATAACTGATAATTATCTTTTACATGATTTATCTAGTCTAATGTTGAATAATATTTTCATCGACTGTTTGCAACCAAAAATTAATATGACTAATGGATTTATTCAAGGACCTTATAATAAGGCCAATATTTATATTGAATCATTACAATATTTATTCCCTTTTTATTGGTATATAAATAGATTTATAAAGCAATATAAACTTCATAATATAAAAAAACTCACAAAGTTTTATAGGATCATGGGGGCTTTCTTCATTATTAAATATAAGACTTTTGAAGAAGTAGGAATGTTTGATGAGGCTACCTTTTTAGGAAGGGAGGAAGATATTTTAGCCGGTAAGTTGAATAAAGCTCGTTACAAAACATTTTATTACCCATTAAAAATCGTAAAACATTTGCAACTATCAAAAGAGATACAATGTGTTGATAGTTTTAATGATTCTGATTTATATTATTGGTTACATATTGAAAAGGTAAATATTTTTTCACTTAAATTTTATCTATTCTCAAAATATGTATTTAATAATTTGTACGCTAAATTTTTTAAGTTTAAAATAAAAAAATGAAATTTAAATTATTGTTACTTTGTGAAAGTAAAAGTCCAGGCCTTCATTCACATATTAAATCAATATCGTTATATTTTTCTAATAAGCAATCAGTTAAAATTATTTATAAAATATCAAACACAGGAAGCTTAAAGTTCTTTCTTAGTTCATTGGAATATATTTTTAAAGAGAAATGTGTTGTAATGATTTATTCGATCGGTTTTTTTTCAATTATAATTTTAATTATATCTAAAATTGCAAATATTAAAACATATTATTATTGTCATGAGCCTGGAGATTTTAAATATTATAATTTTAGAAACTCTTGGTTTAAATCTATTATATTATTATCTTTAAATTATATTCTTATCAAGATTTGTAAAGAAGTTGTTATTCCAAATAAAAATTATAAATCGCTATACGGTAAAACTACTTTGTATTGCCCCTTACAATCAAATATAGTTGATTTTGTTAGTGTTATAAATGGTAGCAAAGTATATGATATTGGATACCTTGGTACTATTTCTAAAGAGAGGGGCCTATCAAGCTCTAATTTCCTTTCATATTCAATTGGAGTTTTAAGCAATCAAAAATTTAATTACAAACTACCATCAAATGTAGAGATACTTTCACAACTTAAATTTTCTGATGCTAAAAAAAATCATTTTCTTAAATCTTGTTCAGTTATTTTTAATCTCCGAGATCAGCCGTATAATCAGTCTGGTGTAACAATGGAATGTTTAATGTCAGGAGTTCCTGTTCTTACAACTACTTTTGATTATTATGTATCTACATACTTTAGTGATTTATTACCTCAAATATTACCAGCAGAAATTAACAATATTAGCGATGAAATTATTAAGCAATTAGTTGAAATGGATAGTGAATTAAAAATTCAAATTGCTTTGAGGGCTAAAAGTATTTTTTATAATTACCCTTCAAATTTCTTTATTAATTTATTGGAAAATAATTAAATGTTACCTTTAGAATGCCAAGGCTGTCATTCCCCTATTATTCAGTTTAATAGTGTTAACTTGCAACCATTATTTTCTAGATATTTAACTAAAAAGGATTTAATTAATAATTGGCATCAATGTCAAAATTGCTTATCTGTTTTCCGCAGTTGTTCAAAAACTTCTGATTATAAATATTCAGATAGTGAAATTTATATTCAGAAGGAATTTAGCAAGAGACTTTCTAACATATCTAGAATTACTGAATCAATTGATATTAATAGCATTATTTTTGATCTTGGAAGTGGTCCAGGAATTATTTCTAAAATTCTTTCTGATATGGGTTATCAGGTAATACAGGTTGAGCCAAGTCGAGATTCATTTTTTAAATCTATTCCTCAACTTAAAATTGACATTCAAACTTTTATAAACCAGGAAATTTGGAAGCAGTATCTTAAGCCAATGCAGAAAGCTTCAATCTTATTGATTGATGTTTTAGAGCATCTACCCTTTAGCATTGACATTTTTAAGTTAAACAGTGATTCAAACCTTTCCACTGTTTATATTGAGACAGGTTGTGTCGATTATGCTTTTCCTTCTTTGAATAGATGGTATTATTTGGACTATTCTGATCATATATTCGTTCCCTCGATCAATTCAATTTATTCATCTTTCAATAATAATAATATTTCAATAGAGAGAATTTCAAATTCACTCAATAATTATAGTAAATTAAATAATTATTTTAGAAAGATAATTTATTATATTAATAAATTATCTTATTTAATATTTAATCGTGACATATTTTTAGTCCCAATTCGATCTATGCATGATCATATATCCATAACTATAAAGCCCTAGTTAATGAAAACTCTACTATTTATTTCTGAAGTTTTCTATCCTAGTGAATCTGCTACTAGTGTTTATATGGCTAAGATAGCACTTAAAATGACTTGTACTTTTAATGTTAAAGCTATTTGTATAGATTTTGAAAATAATCTTCCAAGGTTTGAAAATTTTAATGATATAAAAATTGAAAGAATAAATATACGTAAATTCAAAATTAATAACAAATTCATACGTATTATTCGTGGCCTTTATTCATCCTTCCTTCTTTTATGTAAAGCTCTTATAAATATCAGAAAAGATGATATTGTTTTTGTAGTAACAAACCCACCGCTCATCCCTGGTTTTATTGCGTTAATTTGTAAACTTAAAAAAGCAAAATGTATTATCAGAGTTGATGATGTATACCCGGAAGCTTTAATTATTTCGGGGGTCATTTCAAAAACTAGTTTTTTTTTACCAATATTACATTTTCTTTTCCGAGGCTTTTATTTTTTAGCCGACAAAGTAATAGTACTTGGTTCTGATATGGAGCACGTCATAAAATCAGGGCAAGTCAGTACACATTTAAATACTCAGGTTATAAGAAATTGGGGTGATTCTGTTTCAGTTTTCCCATCTTCAAAATTTGAAAATGCAATTTTGAATTCACTTGGTATTTGTGATAAATTTGTTATTTTGATAGCAGGTACTGTTGGATATGTTCAGGGTGTTGATACAATTATTGAATCAGCAAAAATTTTGCAAAAAAAACATCCTGATATATTATTTCTTTTTGTTGGTGGTGGATCTCAAGCTCAGTGGGTAAAAAGTCAAGTTATCGATTTTAGTCTTGATAATGTTATTTTTTTTGGAACATTACCAAAAGCTGAACAAAATATATTTTTAAATGCCTGCGATGTTTCTTTGCTTGCATTGAAAAAAGATATGTTTGGAATTGGAGTGCCTAGTAGATTTTATAATTATCTTGCTGCAGGCAAACCTGTTATTGCATCGGTCGACATTGATTCTGAAATTGCAGTAACCATCTTGGAAAACAATATTGGGTTTGTATCAAGCGCTGGTGATGCTCAAGCTCTAGTTGACGCTATTTTATGCGCCCTTAATCTTTCATCTGATGATTTAAAGTTGATGTCTCAAGCTGCAAGATCTTTGCTGATGAGGAAATATTCTGAAGATGTGATTGTTAATCAGTACAAAAATCTTTTTTTAAACACTTAAACTTTATATTGGATTTTATGAAAAAAATTTTAGTTACCGGTGGTGCGGGGTCGATTGGGACTAATTTGTGCAATGAATTACGTTCAAGGGGTCACACGGTCATTGCATGTGATTTGCTTAATAATGAGAGAAATGATTATATGCGTTGTGATGTTAGGCATATAAGACAGATTGAAATTCTTTTTGATCGGTATGGCCCATTTGATTTTGTTTATCACCTAGCTGCGGAGTATGGTCGTTGGAATGGAGAGGCTTATTTTGAAAATCTTTGGGAAACAAATCTCATAGGCACAAAAAATATTTTAAGAATGCAAGAACGTTTGGGTTTTAAGTTAATTTTTTTCTCATCCGCAGAAGTCTACGGCGACTATAGTGGGGTGATGAATGAGTCAGTTATGGTTGAGAACCCAATTTCCGATACTTACCAGATGAACGACTATGCCATTACAAAATGGGCCGGTGAATTAATGTGCATGAATTCAGCGTCAATGTTTGACTCTGAAATAGTGCGTGTTAGGCCTGTAAATTGTTATGGTCCCCATGAGGAATACACACCTTTTAGAGGCTTTATTCCTAAATTTATTTTTCATGCCCTTAACGACAAGCGGATAACTGTACACAGCGGACATAAACGTATCATTGATTACGTTGGCGATACATGTAGAACTGTAGCAAATATCACTGATAATTTTTTACCTGGAAAGGCTTACAACGTAGGTGGTAAAACTGAATGGGAAAGAAGCATTGAAGATTATGCCCAAATAGTTATTGAGGCGACTGGTGCAAGCAAGTCATTATTGGATATCAAGGACCCTGAAAGATTTACCACGGAGGTTAAAACAATTGATTTTTCTGAATCCATTAAAGATTTAGATCATCAGCCTATTGTAGCCCCTGAGGAGGGTATAGCTAAGACTGTTCACTGGATGAAGAAACATTACGGTATCTAAATTGGTTAAAAAATTTCATGTTTTAATTGTTTTTGGTACAAGGCCAGAGGCTATTAAAATGGTACCCGTCATCAAAGCGCTAAAAGCTGTGCCTACCTTAGAAATAAAGGTTTGTGTAACTGGACAGCATAGGCAAATGCTGGATCAGGTATTAAATTTGTTTGATATAAAGCCAGATATTGATTTAAATATCATGAAGCCTTCCCAAACTCTTTCAGACATTACGGCCTCTATATTGCTTGGGCTTAACGCTGTATTTGCGGATCATCGCCCCGATCTTCTGTTGGTTCATGGGGATACTACAAGTGCTTGTGCTGCAGCATTGGCTGCATATTACTTTCAAATACCAGTTGGACATGTAGAGGCTGGTTTGAGGACCGGCGATATCAATTCACCCTGGCCTGAAGAGGGGAGCAGGCAAATTATCGGACGACTAAGTTCCTTGCATTTTGCCCCTACCAAAAGCTGTAAGGCAAACTTGATGAATGAAGGTATTTCGGAGTCAAAGATTTATGTAACCGGCAATACGGTAATAGATAGCTTATTAATTACTTTAAATGGTTTAAATAAGTCTAAGGAACAGTTATCTAACATTAAAAGTGAGTTGGAAAAAATTTCTCCTGAAGTATTGGAGCGATCTGATGATTGGAAAAGCGGTAAACGTAAATTAATTCTTATAACAGGTCATCGTAGAGAAAATTTTGGAGATGGCGTTTTAAATTTGTGTTCCGCATTAACTCAGCTTACAGCTGCTCATGAGGATATTGATTTTGTTTATCCAGTACATATGAATCCAAATATCCACAAGGTTGTTAACAGCGAACTCCATGGAGTCGGCAATATTTTCTTGATTCCCCCTTTGGATTATTTAATTTTTGTGTATCTTATGTCTCTATCCCACATTATCATAACTGATAGCGGTGGAATACAAGAGGAGGCCCCAAGTTTAGGCAAGCCCGTTTTGGTAATGCGGGATTCAACAGAGAGACCAGAGGCAATTGAAGCTGGCACTGCTAAATTGATCGGGATGCGAGCAGCTAATATTGTGTCGGCTGTTAAAGAATTGCTGGTATATCCAGATAGTTACTCTACTATGTCGAATGCTAGTAATCCATATGGTGACGGTACAACTGGCAAACAAATTGCAGAAATCATTGCAAATTACGCACTTAAAAAGGAAGAAAATGAATTCAAATAATAAGCGACTAGTATGGGTTGAGGAATATTTAACAAAAGCAAATTTTGATCCTGAGTTAAAAAATTACTATTCAGGTAAATCAATCCTTATAACTGGTGGAGCGGGAGGAATTGGAAGTAATTTACTGATAGCTCTTTCTAGTTTGGTTGGCGATGATGGAAAAATTACAGTTTTAGATAATCTATCATCAATTAAGATAAAAAATCCATGGAATGTTTTGCCCTTAAAAAATGTTCAATTTGTCTTAGGCGATATTAGGTCTGATATAGATCTAAAAAGAGTTTTTAAAAATCCTCCAACTATAATTTTTCACCTAGCAGCTTTTTTTGCAAATCAAAATTCTGTTGACTATCCAGAAATTTCTGCAGAAGTAGACATAATAGGACACATCAAGCTATTAGAGTATGCTCAACTTAGTAAAGTAGAGAGGTTTGTTTATGCGTCTTCGGGTTGTGCGATATATGGGAGCTATCCACAAATGCCCTTAAAGGAAGACTTTATTTCAATGCATCTTACAACTCCTTATCAGATAAACAAAATGACGGGTGAAATGTATTGTAATTATTACGCTCACAATTTTGGAATGAATATTGTTAATTGCCGTTTCTTTAATTCATATGGCCCAGGAGAGGTGCCGGGTCAGTACCGAAATGTAATTCCTAATTTTATTTATTGGGCCATGAAGGGACAGCCATTACCCATTACTGGAACGGGTGAAGAAACTAGAGACTTTACTTATGTCTTAGATCTTGTTCAGGGCTTGGTTAGGGCGGGTTTCTATAAGGAGGCTATTGGTCAAAACTTCAACTTAGCCGCTGGCCGCGAAATAAATATTAAGAATATGGCTGAATTAGTTAATGAAGTCACTGGAAATAAATCACCAATTGAATTTATCCCTAGAAGAAAATGGGACACTAAACCACGCTTACTTGCATCTATTGATAAGGCCAAGGATCTACTTGGATATATGCCAATTGCAAATTTTGATGAGGGTTTTCAAGAGAATCTTGAATGGTTTTCTGATAATTGGGAGATGATTCAGGAATACGCTGATTTTCCACCAGGAATTTCAAGTGCACTTAAGGGATGATTATAAATTTGATAATTTTCTGGTCAATCTATGCATAGTGCATCTGTAGCAATCATCGGAGGCAGTGGTTTTATTGGCACTCGATTAGCGTTGCGTTTGCAAGACTCAATTGGTGAAAGTCAGTTTTCTATAATTGATAAAACTGAAAGTAGACAATTTCCAATTCAATTTCGGTATGCTGATGTTAGATCCTTAGTAGATTTAAAAAAGGCTTTTTCAAGCGAACAATGCCTGATAAATCTTGCTGCTGAGCATCGAGATGATGTAAGTCCTAAATCTTTATATTCGGATGTAAATGTTTTTGGTGCAAAAAATGTCTGTGAATTAGCGCGTATAAATGGAATTACTACTATTGTCTTTACAAGCACTGTAGCAGTATATGGTTTTGCTCCCCTTGGAACTAATGAGTCTGGAAAGATTGCCCCTTTTAATGACTATGGTTCTACAAAGTGGGAGGCTGAGCAAGTTTACAAGGAATGGCAGTCTGAAAATCCCCAAAGGCGGACCTTGGTTATCATCCGTCCGACAGTAGTTTTCGGCGAAAGCAATAGGGGCAATGTTTATAATTTACTGAAGCAAATTGCCTCTGGTAAGTTTGTGATGGTTGGCGATGGCTCAAACCGAAAATCAATAGCTTATGTTGAGAATGTTGCTGCATTTTTAGAGCATGCATTAACTTTCAAGCCAGGTGCTTATATCTATAACTATATTGATAAGCCTGATTTCACAATGAATACTTTGGTTGTGCATGTCAATAAGTTATTGGGCAGGTCTACTGCTATTAAATTAAGACTGCCATTCTCTTTTGGTCTTTTAATTGGAGCCTGTTTTGATTTGGTAGTAAAAATTACTGGTAAAAAATTTCCTATTAGCGCAATTAGAGTTAAAAAGTTTTGTGCTAATTCAGTATATGAGTCGGCAGTTGATTCAACGGGTTTCATTCCGCCTGTTCCTTTAATGGATGCAATTGAAAAGACAGTTCGCTTCGAGTTTATTGAAGACCATAAAAACGAACAGGTTTTCTATTCTGAATAGTGATTTTATATATTAGTTCTATCTAAATTTTTTATGTAAATAGACTTAAGCCATAGGATTCCCTTTCTCCACATATCTCATGACTGTATCAGTCTTTGACCATCTTCCGCGCTACATAATGATTGGCATGCTTGCTCTAGAATTGAGTAAATCTTGAGCTGCGCCTACTCGCATCGAGTGACCACTTATCCCCTAAATCTCCAACTCATTTAATCCAGCGTTTCTAGTAATCTTCTTGTAGATGCGATTAATCTGACCTGCCCCAATTTGTTAGCTTATATCTAGGGACCTGTTTAGTCCACAAAAAAGTATTTCCTGCTCTGCTGGAAGTTCTTTCATCCACTCAAGCAAAACTAGGTGAGCCCTTTGACTTAGGTGTAGCCATCTTCCTATGGAGTCTTGATCGGTCTTGCTTTTTCTCAAGAGAATAGATGAGGTCTCAATACCATTTTTAATATTGATTTTGACATCCTTGACTTGAAGCGATATTAGTTCACTACGCCTGCATAAGTATCATATGCAACTAGTAATAGAGCTCTATCTCGAATGGCTCTAATGGAGTCATCGGTAGCTAGTAACATCTTATCTAGATTATAGGCATTGATACTGCCGGCCTGGCTACAGGAGCGTCCTAGTTTCCTATGCATCCTTCGCATCTCAAGCACCACACCTGGATCTTTCGTAGGATCCACAAAACGGATCAGTTTATGAATAGTTGCTAGTTCAGCAATTGATCTGCGAATGCTTGAGGATGATCTACCCTCAACAAATTGACTCAATAAACTTAGTTAAAGTTATTAGGCTGGCAGGTAGAGGATATTGCGCATGCAAAATACAAAAATTTATAAATTCATTAAAGTCGGCCTTATAAGCTCTGATACTAGAGGGGGCATAAGCTCCTTCAATTTTTGAAAGCGTGACAGCCAACATTTCTCTGGGATTTGTCATGACACTTCAGAGCAAATCCGTGCGGCACGTCAAATGATTCGAATGACGGCAGAGTGATTGGCTGTAATTTCGGGTGTAGGGGTAGCCACAATTCGCACGTATGAGCTGATGTTCGTCGTTCCAGCTTGCAATGCCCGATCTGTGTAGGCTGTTCAGAATGCTTTGGAAGAGGCTGGCATTGAATTTGTTGGGACTCCAGAGGATCGTTCAGGCGTCAGACTTCGGAATAAATAAGCGTTATTAGGTAAGTCTTGGTGAGGGCGGCTAGCTCACCTTAAAACGGGGTTGGTGCCACTCACATTCATAACTATATGAATATAATAAACTTCTTTCTGTTTAGACTTTAGGCAATTAATTGGCTTTCTAAATACATATATCAACCTCTGGCTATTCTCTGGTAATGATTACAGATGCATCCAACGTGGCGTCTTAAATTTCACAATCCTCGTGTAAATCCACAGATAAGAAATGATAAATAGTGCGCATGCAGCTATCAGGATAGAAGTTGATTTCCACCATAGCACTGCTGGTGTAATTGATAGCCCTGCTAGGAGCCACAAATAGGGAGCTGTTCTGGCGTTTGCTGACAGTGCACTATCAAAATGCTTGGCTTGCAAGATTCGGCGATAGATCAGTGTATGAAAGTGAATCCCATCAGGCATGCCAGGGCTTTTACCTTGATGAATTCTTCTTCTATAGATGGTAAATAGGGTTTCCATAATGGGATAGCCATTAATCAATAGGGCAAACCAGGGCGATACTTCAGGATGCCTGGCGCATAGCCAGATGCTCAAGGCTGCAATCCAAAAGCCAATCAGATAGGCGCCGCCATCTCCTAAAAAAATGAGGCCTAGCGGATAGTTCCAAATAAAAAATCCTAAGATTGCACCGGCCATCACCAGACTTAGAAAAATAATGGTGGTATCACCCAATACGTAGCCAATATAAGCAATGGCTAATAAGGTGATGATGCCCACCATGCTCGAGAGTCCATTAAAGCCATCAATAATATTGTAGGCATTCGCTAGGCCTGTGATGGCGACAATGGTGAAGACGATGCCAAAAAATGGAATGGCAAATAAGAAATCTAAAAAAGGGATTCCCAAGGAAGTGATCTCTATTCCTAGAAGATATATTGCGCAGGCTGCCGAGACAGCGGTAAACAAAAGACGTTGCCTAACACTAATTTTTTTAGTGAGATCTTCAGTTAGGCCAATTGCAAAAGTAGGGATGGCGCAAAGCAAGAGAATGAGCTCTGTATTGCCTATCCCTAAGTCAAGAGTCTTAATGAGGATGGCGGCAAAAAGACCAGCAGCAATACTCATTCCACCAATTCTGGGGACAACTGTTTTATGAAACTTCTGGGGTCCGAAAAGATCTGAGTCTGCGGTAAAGTGCAGATGTAAATGCTTAAAACGAATAATCAATAGTGTCATCGCAAACGACGTGAGAAAGGCGGCTATTAATCCAGACATATATTTATTATAGAATTAATTAGTATTATTTTTTGTGAATTTCTCCCCCCCCCCGATATTTCAAAAAATACTCTTTTATGAAGGTTTTAGCTAGTTTTCACTATGAAAATGTGTGCCTAAGGGTGTACAGGCAATGCATTAGATGATGGCCCAACAAAGAAAATGCTCTTGGCATTGCCCTGGGACCTTAATTTAAAATACCAATATGAAAATCACTCAATTAATGCTTTATGGTCGCAGTACATTTCTGGCGCTATTGTCCCTCTTGGCGCTACCCGCATTATTTTGTGTCAATGCATCCGCCCAAACCCTTCAATTCGAATACGACCTCAAAATCACTGCTGATCCTGCTAAACGCGCAGCGTACCTAAAGCAGTCTGGTGAGGCGCCTAGTCCTTATGAGCAGGTATTGAGCTTGGTGAAGGGCTCGATGTCAGTGGCTACTGTTGTGGATAAAGTGGATCTTCGTAAAGATCAGTACCACATCAACTCTACTGGCACTTTAGGCACTGTTCTTTCTACAGTACTTGCCGACCAAAAGTTATTACGTGATTCTGTTGGCGCTATTACTAAAGAAGGCTTTGTTAGCAATACCTATCAAGAAAAACGTGGCAATACTGAGTTACTGATTGCCAAAGTAGAAAAGAGTGCTTTGAACTTTTACAAAGTCTCCTCGCGAACACCGCCTGTAGGTAGTACTCCGTTTACTGGTCGTCTCTATGACATGCTCACAGTAGGCTACCAGTTCATTGGCCGTGATTTACCCGGTAAATCGATTACCTTGCCAGTGACAGATGGCCGCTCGCTAAAGACCTATACCCTGATTCGTGGTGAGCCGTGGGAGTTTCCTTTTGATGGAGGTAAGGTCAAGGCAATACGCTACTACAAGACCACATCAAAAGATGACCCCGCTACTTTTGAAGTATGGTTCTCTGAAAAGGAGCACATTCCGCTGCGCTCAGTGATTGGCTTAAACGCCCAATATGGCGCTACTATTCAGATTGATTTGAAAAAAATTCCTAAGATGTAATTTGAATTCCTGATCTAGGCCTATATTTTGCGATCAATCTTAATCACTATCATTGCTATCACCTTAATTGGATTTATATTGTTTCAGGGTGCTGTCAGCTTACTTTGCGAGCCCCAGAAGGCCAATTCAGTTGCTGCGGTGATGTCCAATGTGATTCCTTCGGGTGAGCCTGCAAAGGAATCACATAAGCCAGATCCGCTCTCATGGGATCCGGTACTTCATCGTTTGCTCAATTTCTTTTCAAAGGCATGCCCACATTAATTGCCTTTACTAAAAACCTTGCTGGCATTAGCTTGGGGTGCCAAGCTTAAGAACAGGCCTAGAGCATGCAATATTGCTATCAATGCCCAATGCTCAAAATTCGTTTCCATATAAACTTTAGCTATAAAGAGATTGAAGGTCCGTCCAGAACTCAAAAGTCTGCTTCAATAGCTTTGAGGGGTAATCAAGCCCCATAGAACAAAAAATAGAAAACTCGGAGAGATTATGAAGAAATTACAGGCTATTGGCCTCATTGTTGCCCTTGGAGCTGGCTTATTGACTAGCTCAGCTCTTTTTGCAGCAGATGCTGCTAAACCTCCCTTACCCCTAAGTAGCACTCCAGGCCAAGGCTTTACACCAGATGGTCTCAAAAGAATTGATGCATTCTTTGCCGATCAAATTGCAGGAAATAATATGTCTGGCGCAGTATTGGCTGTCGCTAAAAATGGCAAGTTGTCAATCTACAAGCCATATGGTTATTTAGATAAAGCCAATAATAAGCCGATGACTACTGATGCCATTTTTAATCTGGCATCGATGACCAAAGTGATGGCAACAGTTGGTGGCCTCACCTTTTATGAAGAAGGTAAATTACCTCTTAATGCGCCAATCTCAAATTGGCTTCCTCAATTTAAGGATATGAAAGTAGGGCAGGTAGATGCTGACGGTAATCTCAAATTAGTGCCTGCAAAAAATCAGATCACCATACAAGATCTGATGCGCCACACCAATGGCTTAACTTATGGTGGCCGTGGTGCTACACCGGTGCATAAGTTATATCCAGCCGGCTCTGCGCCAGCGGCTGTTCAATACAACGCTCAAGAATTTATTGATAAGTTATCAAGTGCGCCATTGCTCTATGAGCCAGGGACCGTATGGGATTATGGCTTTGGCTTAGATGTACTTGGCATCATCGAAGAGAAGATTGCTGGCAAGCCGCTGGATGCAGTATTAAAGGAGCGTATTTGGAGTAAGGTCGGAATGCCCAACACTTCTTTTGAGCTGGCAGACAAAGATCGTCCGCGCCTAGCCCAACCTTTACCAATAGATCCGCTGACAGGTAAGCCACAGAAGGTCGATATTCTGACGCAGAAAGTGAAATTTGATTGTGGCGGGTCTTGCGCCTATTCCACTGCAGGGGACTACATTCGTTTTGGTCAAATGTTGCTCAACGGTGGCAGCCTTGAGGGCAAGCGCGTATTAGGTCCACAGACCTTAGCTTTTATGACTTCTAACCACCTCAATAAAGATATTAAAAATAATGTGGGTGCTACGGAGCCAGGCCGCGTAGGTTATGGATTTGGTTTGGGCGTAGCTGTGCGAACAGACAGAGGTTTATCTTCCATCAACGGTAACGTTGGCGACTTCACTTGGAATGGCGCTTATGGCACTGTATTTTGGGCAGACCCTAAAGAGCAAATGGTAGTGGTCATGATGGGCGTTGCCCCAGGAGAAATCCGCAAGGTACATCGTGAACAGCTTAATGCTGTGATTTATGGAGCGCTGGAAAAATAGTTATGTGAGTACTCATTGTTAGAGTGTGGTTTTATAGCTCTTTAAAATAAACGCAGTCAATAAACATGACTGCGTTTTTTATTGTTCAAATTTTTTCGAAGGATCGACATGATGTAACTAATTAATCAAAGTATGAGGAGTTTGTGATGTCGAGAACTTTTAGACGTAAAAATCAACGGCATGAATATGTCTGGGTATTAAAAAACTGGGATGTATTTTTTAATGGCGGGACAACCATTCGTCATATCCCTAATTCTGACGCTGGAAGAAAGGCAATTGCCGTCTTTCATTCAGATGCACAAGTAACCATGGGTAGCTCGGCACCTCGGTGGTACCGTAAGGCTTTTGAGCATCGTCGCCGCACAAGAAATAATAGGGTAATGAGGCTTTGGCTTCAGGGGCTGGGCGATCCTATTTTTGAGGCACGTCATAGACATGATGCAAATTGGTCATGGTGGTGATTTAAGGGGGTTAATAGGTATTATGTGAATAATGTTTCTTATAGTTTACAAAATTAAGTATTTGTATATAATAAGAAACATTATGAACAAAAAAGCCAATTTACCACCAACCAAAGACCTGCCTTCATTGGCTCGTTTGGGCGCTCAAATTACGGCCAGAAGAAAGGTTTTGAGAATCCGTGCGCAGATTTGTGCTGAGATGGCCGGCATCTCAAGGGTGACCTTACATCGAATTGAAAAAGGCGAGCCCACAGTGAGCATCGGTGCGTATCTTCAGGTTTGTGAAGCTTTGGGTTTGTATTTCGCTCTACTGCCTTTAGTTGGCCAAGAGGCGGATATCAAATTGCATGATCCTGAAATGCCCCACATTCGTATAAAGGACTATGCACAATTAAAAGCACTGGCATGGCAGCTAAAAGATGATGAGTATTTAACAGACGCAGAGGCAATGGCAATTTATGAGAGGAATAAGCGTTTTTTGGACTTAACCCATCTCGATGAGCGCGAGAGAAATCTGATGCAAAGATTGATAGACACAAGAGGAATGGAGCAATTACTTGTTTAGGCGAAAACACCATCAGTTGATTGGTAGCATCCTGCAGCAACTTAATGGTGATCTACTAAGAGAGCGCCATTGTTACTTTGGCGGCGGGACAGCGATAGCCCTGTTGCAAAATGAATATCGAGAATCTGTTGATATTGATTTTCTTGTCTCAAACAAAGAGCACTATCGTGAATTGCGTAATTTATTGACAGATACAGCTGGCATTTATGCAATTGCTAAAGAGGGTGCTAAGTTGGTGTTGGCCCGTGATATTAGGGCAGATCAGTATGGCATCCGCACAATGCTCCAGTCGGGAGATGTGGCTGTTAAATTTGAAATTGTCTTAGAGGGCCGCATTGAGTTTGATAGCCCAGGCCCAACTAATTCTATTAAGGGCATTACCACACTAACAAGATTAGATTTATTAGCGAGCAAGTTATTGGCCAACTCAGATCGTTGGAACGATACAGCTATTTATAGCAGGGATGTTATCGATTTTGTGATGTTAAACCCAAGCAAAATTGAATTGAAAGCAGCTCTGACTAAAGCCCATTCGGCTTATGGAGATAGCATACATAAAGATCTTCATAAGGCTATCAATGCATTACTTATTCGCGATGAACGGCTTGAGGTGTGTATGAAAATGCTGAAAATCGAAATTCCAAAAGCGCTCTTGTGGCAGGGCTTAAGAGATTTATTAGGTAAGCTTGAGTAAAGCTCGTAATAGCCTAAAACCGAAATTCCCGATAGTGCCTATACAAATTGGCAATCGATGCAAAGCCCAGAACAACAATCAAGATTGCAAAGACATAATCAATCGTTAAATAAGTAAAGATGCCAAGCTGAATGAGGATTGCTGCTCCAACAAAGGCTGCCATCGATCCAAAGGCCACTAGCTTGAAGTTGGGAATAAAGGCGCCCAGGGTAATGGCAATAAAGACAATGTAAAGATCTGATACCAGTTGATCAGCAGTTACAAAAATAGCATTCGTAAATTGCGGACTGGTAAATTTACCAACAACCGCAAACGCCAGAATGCTGGCCAAAATTGCAAAATTGAGTTTTGCTTTGCTAATAATTTCTCTGAGCTGATCATTCATGATGAGTTACTCTGTTTTAAGAACCATTGCCACTAAATACGAGGGTCATGCAAATCCAAAGCAGGATGAAGGCAACCAAAATAGTAAAGCCAATTTTCTTGAGAAAATATTCCAAGCTATCCATATAGGCTTCATCGTTACGACCAAACCAGCCATCAAAACGTTTCCAAACTAGGCGTCCTACCACTAGCGGTAGGAGCATGCCAACAATGCCGAGAACAACGGTGAGGGTGGTATCCATTGGTTGATTTCTTTCTTACTCAATACTGTTTGTACTGCTTATGTGCTGTTTAATGAGCGCTTACTTATGAATTTAGTGCCGCAAAGTCATATAGGATACAGGGGTTATCGACCAGGATGGATTTTCTGAGATTTTCATCTAGAACCCAGGAACCCAATAGATCGCACAGATCAGCATCGTGGGGCATTTGCTTTTTGACCATGACATGGGGCCAATCCGTACCCCAAACCAGCCTATTGGGGTTTGCCTTGATCACCGCATCATTCAATGGCCGCATATCGGCATATGGAAGATCACCATCGCAAATCCGATAGGGTCCGGTCATCTTGACCCAGGCTTGTTCATTCTTCAGAAGCTCTAATAGTCCCTGAAAGCCTTCATTCTTGACCCCATGTTTTGCATAGGAATAACCAAAATGCCCAAAGACTAAATCTACCGGAAAGTTTTCAAACACTTTGTCTAAGTTTGGATATTCATTCACATGCATAAGCAACTCTAAATGCCAGCCAAAAGGTTTAATGCGGTTTGCTAAATCTTTTAGGTTTTGGATTGGTAGTCCAGCAGAGGGATCGGCAACATCAACAATATTGCAGCGGATACCGCGCACACCAGCTTGATGTAGTTGCTCTAATTGAGCATCGTCAATCGCATTGACCTCATTTGGAATGACTGCCACCCCTCGTAATTGCTTTGGATGGGCTTTGAGTGCAGATAGCATCGCGCGATTATCGGTGCCATAAACACTAGGCTGCACCAGTACTGCCCGATCCACTCTGAGCATCCTCAGTAAAGCTTGGTAATGCTCTAGCGTGGCATCAGGTGGTGTGTAGATGCGCTCTTGCGCATACGGAAATTGACTAGCTGGCCCACAAACGTGCGCATGGCAATCAACCGCCCCAGATGGAAATACGATTTTGGGAGATCTGATTTCTGGATCTGGGGCTTGGCACAGCGGTGCTGATGGATGGCTAGTCAATGGTTTTAGTGCGTCACTTTATTGCGGTTCGATATTCGCTTCTTTGGCAATCTTTTGGTACTTGGCCATTTCATCACGAACAAACTTAGCAAATTCAGCAGGACTCATGGGAGTTGCTTTAATCCCTTTAGTTTCATAAGCAGTTTTAACTTCCGGATCTTGCATTGATTGATTGATATCAGCATTGATCTTTTTAATTACGGCAGCTGGAGTAGCTGCGGGAGCCCACACACCAAACCAAAGTCCAATTTCAAAAGTGGGATAGCCTTGCTCAGCAATACTCGGAATGTCAGGCACAACCGCATTACGGATTTTGCTCGTAACGCCTAAGCCTCGTAACTTTCCACCTTTGAGTTGACCAATCGCTGTATCAAGTGGCGCCATATAAAAAGCAGTGCGACCAGACATCGTGTCAGAGATGGCCTCTGGAGATCCTTTGTAGGGAACATGAATGAGTTTGATGCCCATGACCTGATTGAAGTACTCAGCAGCCAAGTGAGAAGAGCTACCAACACCAGCTGAGGCAAAGGTGATTTCACCAGGCTTGGATTTTGCCGCAATCACCAAATCTCGAATACTTTGATAAGGACCATCTGCTGCAGTAATCATCACATAGGGAGTTTGCCCAAGAATAGCCACATCGACCAAACTTTTGAGTGGGTCATAAGGCAACTTTTTATAGATTGCTGGATTAGCTGCATACGATGCTGATTGCACGAGCAAGGTATAGCCATCGGGTTCAGAGTTGACAACCACACCAGTGCCAATGAGTCCCCCAGCACCAGGGCGATTTTCAATAATGACCGATTGCTTCCAGGTTTCTGTAAGACTCTTGGCAACCAAGCGACCAGCGATATCAGCGCCAGATCCGGTTGTTAATGGCACCACCATTTTGACGGTACGGTTAGGGTAACTTTGTGCGTGACCTTGGGTATAGGTCAGACTTGCCAGAGCAAGAAAGCTTAAGGCGAGCAATGACTTTCCAAGTTTGAGAGCGCGCTGGCGCTGATTGCGTAATCTTAACATCATGTCTCCTGAGTGTTTTAATCATTTTTTATAGTTTCATCGGATAATCTAACATGCTCTAGTCAATAGATAAATAGCAGCACTTAGAAATCAAGAAAAGGTAGAGACAAATGACACAAATGCACGATGCCCAGACCGCAAAGGTGAATGGGGTAGATATTGCCTACCGATTTGATGGCCCCAAAGACGGACGTGTTTTATTGGTCGCCAACAGCTTAATGGCCAATGGCAGTATGTGGGACTGGAATGTGCCGGCATTGGCTGATCGCTATCGTGTATTGCGCTACGACAAAAGAGGGCATGGACAGTCTGGCGTTATTCCTGGGCCTTACACCATTGCCCAATTAGCTGATGATGCAGTTGGATTATTGGATGCACTCGGAATTGCCAAAGTCCACTTTATGGGTTTATCTATTGGCGGCATGATTGGTCAGCAATTAGGTGCCCGTTACCCTGAGCGCGTTTACTCTTTATCACTTTGTAATACCGCTTCTGAAATGCCGCCACGCAGTTTGTGGCAAGAGCGTTTTGACATTGCCAGCACACAAGGCATTGCTGGGTTAGTCGATGGCACGATCAAGCGTTGGTTCACTGCACCTTTTATTGAGCGCAGTCCAGACGATATTGAAAAAGTACGCCAAATGATTTTGGCTACCAATGTAGATGGCTATATGGGCTGCGGTAGTGCAGTACGTGATATGGCGCAAAGCACGATGCTACTCAAGATCAAAACACCCACGCTGGTACTTTCAGGAGAACACGATCCTGCCTGCACGGTTGATCAAGGCACTGTTTTACATCGACTGATTGATGGATCTAAGATGGTGGTACTGAAGGATGCAGCGCACTTATCTAATATTGAGCAGCCCGCTGCATTTAATCGCACAGTACGCGAATTTATCGACTCTGTTGATAGTCAGTTGAAGTAATTAAGCTATAAAGGCCATCAGCACAGAAAGAATTTCGTATGTCAATGAAAAAAACCGACCTGTACAAGAACTTAGCTCTTACGACTGCTCAGCGCATGAAGAATGCTGCTAAGACTCCTAAGCTTGGGGTTGCTGAAGCAAGGGCGAAAACTAAAAAAGAGCTAGCAGAGGCAAACCCAATGCTAGCTTCTTTAATGGGTAAAAAGAAAACGAAGTAGTGCGCTTAGATTAAATGTATGAATCACAGATTGATTTTTAGTCGGCATGCTATTGCACTCTGCCTTGTATCTCAAGCAGTAATGACTTGGGCGCAAATTGCGCCACCACCAAACTACGATCAAAAGCTTGGCGATGTAGTGGTCAATGCAACCCGTTCAGATACTCCTCTAGATCAAATGTCGCTCAATACAACCATTCTGACTAAAGAAGTGTTGGAATCATCGCCTGAGCAAACTATTGATCAAGTACTCAAAAATGTACCGGGTGTCTTTTTAAATGATGTGCCTTACTATCAAAAAGATCCAACGGGTCAAAGTATTAACGTTCGTGGTTTAGGCTACGGCCGCACTCTGGTGCTGATCGATGGCTTGCCAGCCAATGATGCCTTCTATGGAACAGTCCAATGGAATTTGGTTCCCATGTCTTCCATTGAGTCAGTAGAGTTTGTGCGGGGTGGCGTTTCGAGTTTGTATGGCAACTATGGCATGGGCGGTGTCATTAATATCAACACAAAGACACCCAAAAATAGCTCGCAAGAAGTATCTGCCAGTACCGGATCTTTCTCCACAGGTAATGTGGCTGCTTCAAAAGATCTGATTGTTTCAGATTCAATGCAAATGCGCTTTTCTGCCGACTACTTCTCCAGCGAAGGGTTTCAGAACTACGCAACGATTTCTCCAGCATCACCTAGCAATATCAAAAATGGCATGGGTACCGATGCGGTTAAGAATTCCAATGTTCGTCTCCAAAATTATTTTAAGCCTACCCAAGATACCAATGCATTCTTTCGCGTGGGTTACAGCACAATGGCAGACCTCAGTAATAACTACGCCATTGCCCCCAATTTGATTCAGACGGCAGATGTAGCGGGTGGATCTACTACTAATTTAGACGTCAATAAAAAAGTGCAGGTGAACGTCTATTATCAGAACACCAACTTTTATAAGCAAACTGCCAATAATTTGACTGCAGCACCCTATAAGCCTTATATCAATGCTAATTACACTGACCCCTATTCCACTACTGGGGCATCGGCCCAATACACACATGATTTGAAAGTCGCTGGAGTAGATCAATACATTATTGGCATCGATGCCAGAAACATCTCCGCATCCAATAAAACGAATAATCTAAGTACTGCAGGGGCTGTGAGCTCTGTGAGTTATGCACAAGGCCAGCAAAATTTTTATGGTCTTCTAGGTCAAATCAAATCGAGCGCTAGCGCTATTCCGCTTGAAGCTACTCTGGGTGCTCGGGTGGATGCTTGGAATAGTCAAACTCCAAACTCTTATAACGCCGGCGCCAATGGATCAAATCCAGTCTATCAAGGCATTCCAAATCAGAATAAAACCCAGCTCAGCCCAACTTTAGGCTTGTTATATAAAGCAAATAAAAATTGGGATTTGCGGAGCGCTGCTTATCAAGCCTTTCATGCACCTAGTATGAATAACACTTTACGAAGTTACGGTAATTCTGTAAGTGGCTACTCTTTAGCGAATCCTAATTTAACGCCAGAAACTATGACAGGTTATGAAGTGGGAACAGACTACCGCTGGAAGAGTGGCTTTGCGCAGTTAACTGCTTTTAATAACTATATTCAGAATGCAATTGCTAGTTACAAAATTACCACTGCCAATTGGGCTACTGCCAGCAGCCTTTGTAGTACGTCCGGCTTGTCAGGTTGCTCTGCAACGAGTTCAACTTCTGGATACACCAATGTCAGTTACTTTACTAACCAACAAAATCTACAGAGTCGCGGAATTGAGTTGCAATACCACCATGATCTGAATGCACAATGGGCTGTAGACGGCGGTTACTCCTATACACGTACTGTGCTGACTTGGACTGCAACCACTGACCCTATTAATACCCAAGTAGGCGGCGTTCCGATGAATATGGCAAATGCTGCTATTACTTATTACCCAGTACCGCAGGCAAGCCTGACAACAACCGTGCGTTATGTGGGCAACTCTTGGATGGCTACTGGCACATTGCCTGTACCTGCTTACGCAGTAATTGGCTTAAAAGCTAATTATCAAGTGACGCCTCAAGCTGCGGTGTTTGCTTCTGTGGTGAACTTATTGAATCGACAATACGTCACCTTCAATATCGCTTCACAGGCAACGGCTTATCAGGCAGGTATGCCACAGGCGATCACGGTTGGCGCCCGAATTACCTTTTAAACACACCCAATATAGGGCATTACCCTAATTAAATGGTCTAGCTCCCTGGGCAAAAGAATGATTAAATAAGCGTTGAAGTCAAAATAAATACTATGAAATACGGGAGAAATTGAAATGAAAGCCATGAATCAGCCGGTGATGAATAAGCTCATCCCATTGGCCACTGCATTATTAGCATGCTTAGTAATGGGTTTGCAGGGTTGCTCTACTGCGACAACTCCTGTTGCTGAGGCTCCTAAGCCAGCAGCAGCACCAGCGCCAGCACCTGCTTGGAAGCAAGGCATGGGCGCAGATATGTCGACCTCGAAGTTAGCGCCGATACCAGGTAAGTTGACTGTCACTCCAGCTAATGAAATTCCGCTGAACACTTTGAAATTACCTCCTGGTTTTAAGATTGAAGTCTATGCAAGTGGTATCCCAGGTGCACGCGAAATGGCGATGGGCGATAACGGCAAGATTTATATCGGTACCCGTGCAATTGGCCGTGTTTATGAAGTGAGTGACAACGGCAAAGAGCGTACTAGTCGCGTAGTGGTTGATAAATTAGTTCAACCTGCTGGCGTCGCTTACAAAAATGGATCTCTGTATGTCATGGCGATTGATAAAGTCTTGCGCTACGACGGCATTAGCAAAAATCCCAATGTGGCACCTGTAGATATGACCTCTAAGTTCAATCTGCCACCAGAGCAACACCATAACTGGAAATATCTTGCCTTTGGTCCTGATGGCAAGTTGTATGTGCCTTTTGGAGCGCCTTGCAATATTTGCGAACTTCCAACTCCTGAATATGCTCAGCTTCGTCGCTACAACTCAGATGGTTCAGGAATGGAAGTCTTAGCAACCGGCATTCGAAATACACTAGGCTTTGACTGGCATCCAGTGACTAAGCAAATCTGGTTTACAAATCATGGGCGTGACTGGATGGGTGATGACAAGCCTAATGACACTCTGAACATCCTCACCAAAAAAGGTGAAAACTTTGGCTTTCCTTATTGCCATGAAGGCAATATGCCTGATGACAAGATCACCAAGGCAAATCCTTGTGAGGGCGTGACCAAGCCGATTGCTTTATTGGGTCCTCATGCTGCTGCAATGGGTCTCACGTTTTATACCGGCAATATGTTCCCAGCGGAATATAAAAACGTGGCTTTCATAGCACGTAAAGGCTCATGGAATCGCAATATCAAGACAGGTTATGACGTGGTTACTGTGAAAGCAGATGCAAATGGCAAAAATGCCAAGATCACTCCTTTCATAACCGGTTTTATGAACTCTGCTGATCAATCATTCTGGGGACGTCCTACCTACTTTATGCAAATGCCTGATGGATCGATGTTGCTTACAGATGAACAGTTGGGCGCAATCTACAGAATTACTTACAAGAAATAAGTATTGGTATAGCAAGCATTGGCTTTAATGAGATTGGTAAAAATAGCGGCGTTACTCTCGGGTATTTGTTTCTCGATAGTTGCGCCGCTTTCTTATGCTCAGGACATGAGCGCCAAATTAGTAGTTTGTGGTGCTTGCCACGGTTCCGATGGCAATTCAAGTATGGCGGGTTCACCCTCTTTAGCAGGGCAACCTAAAATATTTCTTGAAAACAATCTGATTATGATTCGCGAAGGTATTCGGGATATTCCAGTCATGAAGGGTCAGCTAGATGGATTGAGTGACCCACAAATCATTGCTTTGGCAAAGTTTTACTCTGCACAGGCTTTAAAGCCAGCAACTGGCAAGCGGGATGAAGTGCTTTATGAGAGAGGGCAACTGCTTTCAAAACAAGCACTCTGTGGAACCTGTCACTTGCCTGATTATGTGGGTCGTGAGCAAATGCCTAGGCTAGCTGGGCAGCGTGAGGATTACTTACTCCATAGCATGCGTCAATTTAGAAATAATCAAGCCACTGGGCGCGATACGATTATGGCAGCCTCTTTATATGGTATGAATGATGATGATCTGAGGGCTATCGCGCAGTACTTATCCCAATTAAAATAAGGTTTTAATAGAGCACTTCATTGCAAGCAAAAAACCAATTTTTAATGATTGATTCTTTAAAGGTCTTTGCAGCCCTTTTAATTATTCTTCACCATTTATCTAGCTACGGGCAAATTGCGCAGGACGCAGGCACAGTATTACCAAGACTCATGACTTGGCTCTTTGAGTATGGTCGTTATGCAGTACAAATCTTTTTGGTGATGGCGGGTTATTTGGCTGCCCAGTCATTGACGCGCTATGCCAATGTGAAATTTAGCGCTAATGGGCTGCTTAAAGTCATCCTCAATCGTTATTTGCGTCTCTTTGCTCCCTATACCGCCGCATTAATCTTGACAATCGCTTGTGCTTACATAGCCCGGTTTTGGGTCAATGATGAATTTGTTGGGGAAACGGAGACTCTCTCACAATTTTTAGCCCATCTCTTTTTTATTCAGGGGATCTTGGGGTTAGATTCTATTTCGGCAGGCGCTTGGTATATCGCCATTGATTGGCAGCTGTATTCTGTCTTAGCAATCTTGCTCATTTCTTTTCCAGGATATCAAGCAGTGATCTGGGTGATCAGCGCCTTAGCAGTAGCTTCACTCTTATTCTTTAATCGCTCAGGACTTTATGAGGCTTACTTCATTTATTTCATTGGCTCTTATGGTTTAGGTGTCTTAGCCTACTTAGGCAAGTGCTTTGATAACCAGAGTGTGAACCGCTTGGCCAAGATTGCACTAGTACTGATCGGACTCATCATTGCTATTTCTTCGTTTCAGGAAATCTGGCTCAGAAACTTCTTAGCTTGGTTTGTGGCGATCGCATTGCTATTGTGGGGACATAAAACATATCCCCTGATGGAGGGTAGTGGGAACAGTCCAATGCTTAAAGTCATTGCTTGGGGAAGTCAGCGTTCTTATTGTGCGTTTCTGATTCACTTTGCATTGATCTTGCTCGCCAACACACTGTACATTGCAACTGGCATGCACGCACATGAAAGCGGGGTGCTGGCAATTGCTTTAATGCTAGGAGTGGTGGCTTGCAGTACGATTGCTGCAAATTATTTATATCGCTGGATTGAAGTGCCAGCACTGAGGTTGAAGATCTAAGCCTCATTTTTTTGACTCATAAATTTTGAAGGCTATTTTTACTTCTAAATAAATTGGTGTATAGTTAAACACACGGCTCACCCTATAACCGTTCGTAATTACGAATGCTTTTAGGGCGACAGGCCACCTTCGGGTGGCTTTGTCTTTTTTAGGATGTTGAAATTATTATGTCTGAATCTTGGTAAGCAATCTCTTAGAGACCCATATCCTTTAGAACACGAAAGATCTCGCGATAAGCCTTAGGCGGCTTGTTCAGTTCTTTTTCTCTACGGGCATTGCGAATGAGTGTGCGCATATTCTGAATATCCATATCGGGATATTGCTCAATCATTTTGGTGAAGGCTTCGTCATTGGCAATGAGTCTATCGCGATAGCTTTCTAAAAAATGTAGCTTGGCAGTCTCTGCCTTGCTAACGCCCTGAATCGCATCTAGGCGTTTCTGAATAGCATCTAGTTCTTCTACATCTAAAAAACGCATGAGCTTGCCAAGGTATTGCTTATGGCGGCGAATCGCTTCAAAACTCTTGATTTGGTTAGTTTCTGCAATCGCTACTTTGATGGCCTCATCTAAAGGGATGGTTTTGAGAGCATCGCTACTTAAAGCTGCCAATACTTCCGCCAATTTCTGGCGTTCGGTCATTTGGCGCTTAAGCTCAGACTTGCTGGGCCCTTCATCGGCCTCAACAAGCTTGGGTGTGCGATTCTTCTCATTAATGTGCATGTCCTCATTTTAGACGGGTATTGGACTTTAATTACTCTTTGTTGATTTTCTGCTTTAGTAGTTTCAGATCGGCGCTAGAAAATAGCTGGCTTCTTCCAATGATTGATGTGGGCTTTAATCTACCCCCCTGAACATATCTGCGTAAGGTTGGAAGTGAGACCTCTAAAAATTCTGCAGCCTCTTCTGCTGAAAAGGTCGCATTTCTTAGATGCCCAAATACTTGCTCGTGCGTATATTCAGTTTCCTGGAAGGCGTTTATTGCAATTAAAGAGAAAAATTTAATACGCTCTTTTGACGGCATTCTTCGAACGTGAGCAAATAGATCCTCTGCACTCATGTATTGAGTCATATATAGACCTCACTTTCTATATTGAAGTAGCTTGAAATTATCATTTGAACCGGATAGATTTTTTTAATTGTGTATAAAAATTTTCATGGGGTCCGATTTGGGAAAATTCAATCCAGGTTATTTCGGTGACACCTGCAAAATGATCAAATTGATAAGCCATCAAATACTCCTGTGTATTAAAGCGAAATTTATAAACAAACACTCCCTGGAGGTCACCATGCTTCTGTTGACCTATCCTGGGGTTATTACAAACTTCAGCAACCTTGATTTCAATTACTAACTGCAAAGGCTTAGAGGCCTTTTTTACAAATTGGGCAAAAGCTTTTTTAAAGGTGGTTCTCATGATCTAATATTAGATCAAAATTGATTCTATAACAAATCAACAAAAGTAACAAGAAATACCTGATTTTTAGTATTGGTAAATAATAGGTATAACAGCTCATGACTCAAGCAAATACCTACGACTACATCATTATTGGGGCAGGCAGCGCCGGCTGTATGTTAGCCAAGCGTTTGACTGAGAACCCCCAGAAGAGAGTCTTACTGATTGAGGCCGGTAAGAGTGATAACTACATTTGGATTCATATTCCAGTGGGTTATCTGTACTGTATTGACAATCCAAGGGCAGATTGGCGTTTTAAGACCGCTGCTGAAAAAGGCCTCAATGGCCGTTCATTAATCTATCCACGTGGCAGGGTTCTGGGTGGATGCTCTTCCATTAACGGTATGATCTATATGCGTGGCCAAGTGGGCGATTATGACTCTTGGGTGAATGCAACTGGGGATGATGCTTGGTCTTGGCAAAATGCGCTAGCCCGTTACAAAAAGTTTGAGGATTACCATGGCGCTGCTAATGAGTGGCATGGCAAAGGTGGTGAGTGGACAGTATCTTTACAACGCTTGCGTTGGCCGATCATGGATAGGTTCAGAGAAGCTGCTGTAGAGGCTGGCATCCCTGCATTGGATGACTTTAATCGAGGCGATAACTTTGGTGTGGGCTACTTTGATGTGAGTCAGCGCGCTGGTTGGCGATTAAATACTGCCAAAGCATTTTTAAAGGATGCAGCCAAACGCAGTAATCTGACCGTGATTACTGAGGCAATAGTCACTAAACTCAAAATTGATCCCGCTACCCACAATTGCTATGGAGTGGAGTATCGCAAGGATGACATTCTCAGCGAAGTCTTGTGCGCAATTGAACAGGGCGGTGAAGTGTTACTCAGCGCAGGCTCTATCGGCAGTGTGCAAATACTAGAGCGCTCTGGGATTGGCGCTGCTAGCCATCTTTCTGCTTTGGGCATCCCGGTGATTGCGGACTTACCAGGTGTTGGCGAGAATCTGCAAGATCATTTGCAACTGCGTATGGTTTACAAAGTCGATGGTATTAAGACTCTCAATACTAAAGCCAATTCTTGGTTTGGCAAGATGATGATTGGTTTTGAATATCTCTTCAAGCGCTCTGGACCGATGTCGATGGCGCCTTCCCAATTGGGCGCATTTGCCTATAGCTCGCCAGCGCAAAAGAGTGCCAATGTGGAGTACCACGTACAGCCTTTATCACTTGAGAAGTTTGGTGAAGACTTGCATTCATTTAATGCCTTTACAGCCAGTGTTTGTAATTTACGCCCCACATCCCGTGGCAGCGTGCATATCAATTCCATTGACCCTGAAGCGCCCCCCGTCATTGCACCCAATTACTTGGCGACGGAAGAGGATCGTAAGATTGCAGCTGAGTCATTGCGCCTCACTCGCAAGATTGTGCAAAGCCCAGCTCTTAAACCCTACTCGCCTCAAGAATTTAAACCTGGTGCGCAGTATCAAACTGATGCAGAGTTAATTAAAGCTGCCGGCAATATCGGAACAACCATTTTTCATCCAGTGGGTACTTGCAAGATGGGGCGCGTGGATGATCCGATGGCAGTACTGGATTCTCAACTTCGAGTCAGAGGTATTCATCATCTACGGGTAGTCGATGCCTCTGCTATGCCGACTATCACTTCGGGTAATACCGCCGCTCCAACCATGATGATTGCAGAGCGTGTGGCGGAGTTACTTACTGGTGAATAGTTACAAAAGCAATCAATTACCTCTAAGTCATCTTTTACTTGCCTTAGCCATTATGGCGGTGTGGGGTACCAATTTTGTAGTGATTAAGGTTTCTTTAGATGCCTTTCCGCCATTCCTATTTGCAGCGCTGCGCTTCACCTTCGCCTTTTTGCCTCTAGCATTTTTTATACCAAGGCCAAAGGTTTCTTGGGGCAATCTTTGTGCCTATGGTGTGGCTATTGGGGTTGGTCAATTTGGCATTTTGTTTTTTGCAATCGATGGAAGAATTTCTCCGGGATTAGCTTCATTAGTCGTCCAGACGCAGGTCTTTTTCACCATCGGCCTTGCGATGTTTTTTGCAAAAGAGCGTTTAAGGCTCTATCAAGCACTAGCTGTCTTGGTATCGATGACTGGCCTTGCAATTATTGGGCTTCATACAGACGCAGATACGACATTTATAGGAATGGGATTGGTAGTGTTTGCAGGGCTCTCATGGGGTATCGGAAATACAGTGAGTCGTCGTGCCGGCTCAATCAATATGCTCTCTTATGTTGTGTGGGCAAGCGCTTTTTCACTGCCACCACTCTTGCTAATTTCTTGGATTTTTGAAGGTGGCTGGGAGCAGATGAGCGCTTCAATCATTTCTGCGCCAATGGGTGCTTGGGCTGGAGTCTTTTGGCAATCGTGGGGTAATACCGTCTTTGGTTATGCTGCTTGGGCATGGCTACTCTCAAAACATCCTGCTGCAGTAGTAGCACCAGCGCCATTATTAGTTCCAATATTCGGGATGGGGGCGTCGGCTTATTTCTTAAGTGAGCCATTGCCCTTGTGGAAGATTTTAGCAGCGAGCTTAGTGATTGCGGGCCTGGTTGTGAATCTATTTTGGCCGAGCCTGGAGAAGTATTTTAGAAAATAAGAGATATTTTTATAGGCTAATAATAGCTTTTGATGCCCTTGTCCTCGCAATACTATGCAACAAGAAGATGGCAAAGAACATGAGCCCCACCACCCAATGGATGATCACAACATCTTCTCGAATTTCTACGGGTCCGTAATACAGTAAACCACCAGTAGTTAATAAGATGGCCAAAAAGCTCAGTTGGCTAAAGCCGCTCACCCATTTCTTTTTTGATTTAAGCCCAGCTTTTAAATGAAAGGGCAGGACTGAGCCTAGGGCTAGAGTTGCAATCATGGCAAAGATTCCATGGATAGCTAATACATTGTGATTTCCCAAGGTCGATCTTTGAATCTCAAATTCATGGCCAAGTAAATATAGGCAGCCACTGATGGAGCAGGCCAGCATGCCGCCAACCACAAATGATCTTTGCCAAGCAGGCATTTTCCCCAAACGACTCATGCAGTAATTCGGATGGCTTTAGCAGAGAAGTGATTTAAGCAAGGATGATCAAGTGCGCTCGTGAGGGCAAGCACTTTAGTAAGAGCATCTGCATAAACACATTCATTTGCCAGAATGGAATAGGAGCCTGAGAGGTGAATATGCGCTTCAGATTCATCTTGCGCAAAGGGATTAATGATGTGGCTTTGCTGCTGGTCTCGATTATTAAAGTAGAGGCCACTCGTAGCGATAGCCCCATTTTGTAGTGAGCCAATATCGATTAACTGGCTCGGCAGATTTGGATTGCGAATTTGTATTGACCTTGGGGGTTGTCCAAACACCCGAAGATCGCCTCCCGCATTGACACAGCCAGATGCGATTCCATCTGCAATCAAACTCTCTACTGCTTTATCCACTGCAAACCCTTTAGCAATTCCCCCAAGATCTAGGCAGAGGGGTTTGGAGGAGGTAATGAGTTCTGAGTCTAGAAAATGAACATCTACGATTCCGCCTAGTTGGTATTTAGATAAATCAATGTGACGTGGCAATAGGCCTGCACTGACTAGTCGATGACCAATGCCGCAATTGAATAAACCATTGGATTGTTTATGAACCTCTTGAGCAATTCTGAGAACCTGTGCGGTCCACGGATGAATCTTGAGTGGCACTTGATGAGCCCAGCGATTGATTTGACTGAGCTCACTCAGAGGGTAATGAAAGCCCATGAGGTCTTGAATCTCTTTTACTACACCAAATGCTTTATTAACCGCTTGACTGTCGTCTTGATCAATAGAGATCTCAACAAATGTTCCCAAAAGAGCTTGGCAGCGCATCATCATTTTGCTTTTAATGCCAAGTCATAGAGAGTTAGTACTCGTTTCACACCATCAGTCAGATGTTTGCAAGAAAGGGTTGCGCCTCCAATATTCTGAATATCTTGATTGAGTTTGATGGGATCTTTTATAGTCTTCCCGGCAAATTGCTGACGCCAATGGGCTTCTGCTATCTCATAGCCATAAGATTCAACGTATTCCAAAATCTCAACGCCTAAAATACTGCCGTTGGGGGCAATCCCCACGGCATACGTAATCGTTTCGTGTTTACCTACTACTTCATCAATGATCAGCCAACTTCCATCGGCAGCCTTCCAGATGCGCTCCCCTTGAAAGGGGTAGCGAATGCTAGATGCCACCCGCATTCTTTCTTGTAGGTCATCGGTAATGAGGATGGGTGCTTTTGTGAGCTGCTTATTGGGAAACAGAATTTTCTGCGCTTGCTCAGCACTTACATAAATTTTTGCCTGAGCAATGATGGGTGTACTGATCATTGCTAGCCCAAGGATTGCAAAAGGGTTGGGTTTCCAGTTCATGACTCTGTTTAGTTCAATGGAAAGCCAACTTTGACAATAAATTCATTTACGGTATGGCTGTCCCAGACTCGAGCGTTGGAGCATTCTGCTTCGCCTCCACCCATACAGTTGCCACCCGCAAGTTGATAGCGCCAAGCACCCGTCACCCACCAGTCTTTGGAAGCGTAGTGCATATTGGGACCAACAAAGGTAGCGCGTTGCACTTGGTTGCGAAGATTGAGTTCTGAGTAATCGTTATGAAAGCGAGCCTCTACCCCAGCCGACCACTTCGGAGCAAAGCGATAACTAGCACCCACTAAAAAATCGAGCATAGACTCAGGTACATTACCGTTCTCAATAAACTTCAGGCGCTCGTTTGCGACTACGACGTTACCAGCAAGTATGAGGCGGTCATCCATGAAATTGGACTGCAACAAGAGTCTAGCTGCGAGCTCATCTTTATTTTTACCCCAGGTAGGCTCGAAATAAAAGCCAACGCCAACAGGTGATGTCACTGGATTGGTGAGTCGATAAATAGCTTCGAGTGAGACACCTTCAATACCGCTCTTTCTGTATGCGGTAGCAGGATCGTGCGAGGAAGGTACTGCATAGCCGCCAGTGCAAGTGGGCTCGTCGCCGCAGGCATCAGGGTTAGTGTAGTTCTGACTGGCATTGGTGTAATACGAATTGATATAGCCCGCGACTTGCAAATCATTTGTTAGGCCATATTCCAATTCTGATCTGGCGGTCCAGGCTTCGTAAGTTCCTGCTGCCTGCTGTTGATTGAGCTGAAGGCGCTGTTCAAATTCCAGCTTGCCTTTGGGTTGAAGATCTAGCGTATAGATCCAGCCAAATACTCCTTCGCCTGCATGGGCAAAAGAGAAATGAAGGGCAGTTGCAAGGATGAAGCTAAAGGCGATCAGTCTTTTGATGGTTATTTTCATAGTCGTATCAGGTAGGTGGTTGAAAAAATCTAAATGAGAATGGTTCTTAATATATCACTAAATGAGAATGATTCTCAAATAGAAAAATGACCGAGTTCTGATAAATGGTTTTACTTATGGGGTTTATCGACTTTGCTTGTAAGATTTCAGTTCAATGAATGCAGAATCCCTCGAGAAACTGGTCTTAATGAAAATGCCGTATGGCAAACATGCTGGGCGCGCTCTAGCAGAGCTGCCAGGAAATTATTTAGCCTGGTTTGCGAGAGAGGGATTTCCCAAGGGAGAGTTGGGTCAGTTACTAGAGCTCATGCACACGCTAGATCACAATGGCTTGCGTGGGCTTCTGGCGCCTATTCAGCGAGCACATGGTTTGAAAACTAGACTGTCATTATTTTGATCGAACGATCGCAGTGACTCGGTTGCGCTCATAAGTCACTGTTGCAGAATCAGGCGGACTACTTTGAAGCAAGCTAGGGGTAATTGAAGTTTGGGATCCAATTTGGACGGCAATTTTTTGAGCTAGATCACTATTGCGGTCATATTGGATCTCAATGCTCGCTACCCGACCTTCTTTAATGCTATTGATGAGTTGATCTAGCTTCGTAGGCGAGTATTCATCAAAAAAGACCGGGTACCAGCCCCCCATCCTGGCCTTGCTTAACTTGACCTCAGAAGATATTGCTTTGGATGCGGCTACTCCTAAATTCAGTGGTAGATGAAAATCAATCCCGGTTTTCTGAACGATCTCTTGATAAGAGATCGGCGGACTCATCTGGGCTTCGTTGGTATTTTCGATCCAATAGGCCCATGCTAAGTTCTTGCCTGGGTCATATACCAATTTAAATAAATGACTTGGAATAGTGACGCGACTACTGCCAATACTCCCACTATTACCAGTAGAGCCGGTGTACACATAAACATCACCAGTCACTCTTTTGACATAGAGTCGAGTCGGCTCCTCCACATTCTTAACCCAAATACCCTGATTATTTTGTCTAGCCTGAGGCATCATGTTTGCCAATGAGAAGGACTGGGCCATTGACCGCTCATCAGTCATATCTCCCGCTGGGGCGTTATGGCCACGGTCATAGCCGCTGCCACGGTAGTCTGAGAGCAGTGAGCGCTCTGCTAATGGCAATCTAGCCTCCTCATAAAACTGATTGCTTCTTTTGGGGTGAGGGGCTGATAGTTGTTCACGACTGAGCTTCTCCACTGTATAGATGGGCTTCTTATCTTTTGGTGAGTAATAAATCGCAAAGCTATCAAAACAGAGGTCTCGCCCCACTTCTTGGGTGCTAGGGATTTGCTGCTGGGGAAACAGATCCTTGCATTCCTCAAATACGGCAAAGGCGCTAAGGGGGCCGAGCAGACCTAGAAGGATGGCAAGGGTAAGAAGCTTACGAAGAGTTTTCATAGGATGTCAGTTTAGGGCGAGCCAACAAGCTCTTACTTCTTTTTCATCCAGGCTAGCTGTAGAGCTAATCAGAATGAAGCCTCAAGAGAGTAATTTTCATTTGGTAAAGGCTGCCTTTAGCCTAGAAGGTGCCTCGAAAATAGTGCCTTGCAGCAAGCTGGGATGACTACTACCGGTAGAAATAAGTCTGCCTTCGAACACTAGATGTATGGTTTTTGGGGATGATTTTTCCTGTTAAATCATAAAAAAATCGGAATTTACTCATTTTTTTGCAGTGTGAAATTAGTACCTCCTAACTTTTATAAGTGATTGATTAAAATAGATTAAATATCAATATTCAAAGACATCTAGGGGAGATCCCGTATTTTGAGATCAAAAAGTTATTGAAATAACCTTTGTTATGCTTGACTTGATATAAGAACTTTTTTAGGATGACCCATGTTTTTAAGATATTGCGCTGCAACATAAACTAGTAGTTAAGTTTCAGGGGTGCCGCAAATAAATAGATGAATAAATGGTTAACGAACAATTCGAGTAATTCGCAAGATCAACAGTCGGCAACTTTGGCGGCTAAAGATCTTCTAGCGCATGCTATGACTCCGGTTTACCGAGTCATTAATAGCGTACTCGTTGTTGCTGTATTTATGGTGGTGGGACTTTGGCTTTCTGGTAACGGTACAAATGCGGGAGCCTTTGATTTGGCTCGCATCTTGGTTCCAGATGAAGCGCGTCATATTGTCTGGAGTAATGGCTTTGGCATGCTCGAGCAATATAAGGCTGCAAACGACAGCCCCACCCAAATGGCTGATTCTGAAATTGCCGCGGTGATCTACAGCAACAAATTAAATCCAATCCCGGCTAGTTTCAATAGTGCTAAGCAGCAGACAGTTGCTTTGTTGATGCCATCAGTTGGGCAGATCCAGGTTAAGTCGATTTCCCATTTGGCCGATCGTATTCCAGCCTCCAAGGTTGACCCCCAAGCGCTAGACAGTAACTTGATGAGCTCAATTCAGAATCAACGTGCGGTTGCTGATTTCTTTGAGAAGAAATATAAGCTTGATCGCACCAAGATTGAAGAGTATGTTTCGAAAACCATTTTGGTTGCAAAAGAAGTCAAGATTGATCCAGTACTTTTATTGGCTGTGATTTCAGTGGAATCAAACTTCAACCCAAACACCAAGAGCCATGCTGGCGCTGAAGGTCTCATGCAAGTCATGACCTCAGTACATAAAGATAAATATGAGTTATTTGGTGGCACGACTGAGGCAGTCAAGCCTGAAGTGAACATTCGGGTGGGCGCCTATATTTTGAAGTATTTGATCGCCACCGCAGGCTCATTGCGCAACGGTTTGAAGTACTACGTAGGCGCTGCCAATGCAGAAAATGATGGTGGTTATGCCGACAAAGTCATGGCCGAAAGAAATCGTCTGATTAGTCTTTGCCAGACCGGCTCTACCAATCGTGTGACCTTAAATGGCAAAGATTTACGCTCTTGATTTAATGAGCATCTCCATAGACGAATAAACAAAAAGACCACCCTAAGGTGGTCTTTTTACATTCTGCTAAATGGGGTGGATGGGATGGTTTTTAATTGACGCCATGCAATTCAACATCAAATACTAAAGTGGCATTTGGTGGGATCACGCCACCTGCACCACGGGGACCGTAGCCCATATCAGAAGGAATGATCAGCGTACGTTTGCCACCAATCTTCATGCCAGCAACGCCTTCATCCCAACCCTTGATGACATGACCAGCGCCCAAAGGGAAGCTGAATATCTGGCCGCGATCTAATGAGCTATCAAATTTTTGACCTTTATGATCAGCTGCTTTCTCATCAAAGAGCCAGCCCGTGTAATGCACATCCACGTGATTGCCGGCCACCGCTTCTTTACCCTCGCCTACGACGGTATCTATTTTTTTGAGTTCAGTCATAATATTTTTCCTATTTCACACAAATTGACTGGCTAGTATATTCTGAGCTTTATTAATTCTGATGGAGAGCCTCATTTGGCACCATTACATGACAAATTATTGGCCCAATTCCGCATACAACACCCTCTCAGTTAGCCCAGATCATCAGCTTTTGGTGACCGATGACTTTTTACGTACCTACTTACATAGGCCTGAGCTGAGCTTAGTTCCAGAATCTTGCGCCATCGAGCAATCCCTCCATCAGCGTTTGATGCAAAACCCTCGTGCCGATATTACCGATCATGAGATCGCTACTATGGCCGATGAGGATATCCAAGAAAACTACCGGGTCTGGTTACGCTATCGAACACGCCTATTAGCTGCAAGCTCCCTAGAGAGTTTTTATATGAGCTTATTTAAGGGTGAGGGTGTTGATGTGCCGCCTCTATTTGTTGCCCAATTGGCCCAGATCTTTGTAAGACATATATTGGGGGATCAAGCTCAGCCACTGGAAGTGCGCATGGGTGAATTGTTCTTCAGAACTCAAATGATTACTGTGCTCGAAGATGCGATTGTGATGGGCGCAGATGAGGAAATAGTGTCCCGTAACGCCCAAGCTGGTGATACTGGAAACATTATGGATTTACTCAAAGGTAAATCCATGACTATGAGGTCGGCCGATTTAGATGTCTTGCATGAAGAAAACGCTACTGAGTACTGGGCTCGAAACGAGGATTTTGATTTTGCAGTACAGCTGAACTTTGGACATGAGCCTATCAATCACTTTTGCCGTGTACTGGAAAAATGGATTGAACATTTTCTGGGGGTCAAGGTACGTATTACCCCCATGCAGCAAATCAGTGATCCAAAGTGGTCATGGCATGTTGGTTTAGATGCTGTAGCGACCGAGATTCTGAATAAGCTTTACAACAAAGAGCCTGTTGAAGCCGATGAGTTAGAGAAAGTGATCTGCCTGTTTCGTCTTGATTTTATTGATGAGGCAGCTCTAGCCAAAGCGCAGGCTGGTAAGCCAGTCTATATGGCGATTGCCATGAATGAGCAAAAGCAACTCAAACTCAAACCCCAAAATCTTTTATTTAATTTACCGCTCGCAAAAACTTCTTAAGCTGACAACGCTTTTTTCTGTTTTCTATTCTGAAAGGCTAGCCATAACAAAGCTGCGCCAGTCACCACGACAGGGAAGAGCGATCCCAGGTTGAGGAAATTCCAGCCCTGTGAGGTAATGAGAGCCCCGGATCCAAATGAGGTGAAGGCCATGGTTCCGAAGACAAAGAAGTTAATTGCTGCTTGAGCTTTGTCTCGTTCATTAGGCTGGTAGGCAGTCATTGCTAAAGAGGTGGAGCCAGTAAATAAAAAGTTCCAACCAACTCCCAGTAAAAAGAGTGCAATTAGAAATTGGTGAAGGTCTGTACCAGTTAATGCAATCAAGATGCAAATAAAATTGAGGATCACACCAACACCCATAATCTTAAGGGTGCCAAAACGTTGAATCAGAGATCCAGTAAAAAATCCTGGTGCGAACATGCCAATCACATGCCATTCCAATACCAAGGCTGTCTCTGAGAAAGGTAGCCCGCAGATTTGCATCGCTAGAGGCGTTGCTGCCATGAGCAAATTCATGACGCCATAACCCAAGGCAGCTCCAATGATCGCAACCATAAAGACAGGTTGCTGCAGGATGGCCTTCAGGGGTCTGCCATCTGACAGTGCATGTTGAGTCTTAAATTCTTCTGGAAAGTGAATCCGCTGCATGACAAAAATTCCCAATAGGCCCGCTATTGAGAGCGTGAGGTAGGCGCCTAAAAAAGCAGTATCAAATAGATCGCGCGTCCAAGAAGCTAGGTTGGGCCCGACGACTGCGCCCAAAATGCCTCCAGCTAAAACCCAGGATACAGCCTTATCTCGCTGGCTAGCATCCGTCAGTTCAGCGGCAGCAAAACGGTAGAGTTGCCCATTGGCGCTATAGTAGCCAGCAATAAAAGTCCCCGTGACCAGCAGCCAGAAATTTTGAGTGATCGCTGCATAGGCGCATAAGAGTGCCGACAGCACCGCTACCAATAGGCCTAACTGAAAAGAAATCTTCCGGCCAAAGTAATTTTGGGATTTAGCAACAATCGAGGTGGAGAAGGCGCCGCCTACGACATAACCCATCACTGGCAAAGTAGCCATCCAAGCGACAGGGGCAAGGCTAAAGCCAACCAAGCCATTAATGGCAATAAAGGTGACGTTATTAGTCAGGAATAGACCCTGGCAAATAATGAGGAGCACCAGGTTTTTGTTGAGCAAGGGGTGCTTGTTGGTCATGGGATGCAGTTTACGGGGAATCTGGGAGGCCTAGCTGATTTATTGGTTTCCCTGAAATTGGGCATCTTGAGAGCTTTTGGCTTTAAATCTCACAATTTTGCTAAGCCTGATGCTTTAAAATAGAGGACTCCCCTCATTGGCAATGGGTGCGCTAAAAGCGGCTTGCAAAATGAGGATGTGAGACTGGCTGGGTAAAAACCTGGCCTTGTCATTTTTAAATATTGAGGAAACATTCATGGCTGCCGAGAAATCAAAGATTATTTACACCCTGACAGATGAGGCGCCACTCTTGGCAACTTGCGCATTTCTGCCAATTATTCGCACCTTTACAGCACCTGCCGGCGTTGAGGTTGTGAAGAGTGATATTTCTGTTGCTGCCCGTATCCTAGCGGAATTCTCTGATTGCCTGACAGCTGAGCAAAAAGTACCTGATAACTTGGCAGCACTTGGCAAGATGACTTTATTGCCAGATACCAACATTATTAAGCTGCCTAATATCAGCGCTTCGGTACCTCAATTACTTGCAGCTATTAAAGAATTGCAATTAAAGGGTTACAAAATCCCCAATTTTCCAGACGATCCTAAGAGCGAGGAAGAAAAAGTAACTCGTGCTCGCTATTCCAAATGCTTGGGTAGTGCAGTAAACCCAGTCTTGCGTGAAGGCAATTCTGATCGCCGTGCACCTAATGCAGTGAAGCAGTTTGCTCGTAAGCATCCTCACTCCATGGGTGAATGGAGCCAAGCTTCCCGCACTCACGTATCTCATATGCACGGTGGCGATTTCTACGCTGGCGAAAAGTCTATGACGATGACTAAGGCATGCGATGTAAAAATGGACTTGGTAACCAAGAGTGGCAAAACCATACTCCTAAAACCAAAAGTCTCTTTAATCGCTGGCGAAATCATCGACAGTATGTTTATGAGTAAAAAAGCATTATGCGAATTCTATGAAAAAGAAATCGAAGATGCTTATAAGACCGGCATGATGTGGTCCTTGCACGTAAAGGCCACCATGATGAAGATCTCTCATCCGATTGTATTTGGTCACGCTGTCAAGATTTTCTACAAAGATGCTTTTGCAAAACATGCCAAGTTGTTTGAAGAGTTAGGTGTTAATGTCAATAACGGCATGAGCAGCTTGTATGAAAAGATCAAGACCTTGCCTGAGTCTAAGCGTGAAGAAATTATTCAAGATGTACACGCTTGTCATGAACACCGCCCAGCATTGGCCATGGTGGATTCGGCTAAAGGTATTACAAACCTTCATTCTCCAAGCGATGTGATCGTAGACGCTTCGATGCCTGCGATGATTCGTGCGGGTGGCAAGATGTGGGGTGCTGACGGTCGTTTGCATGACACCAAGGCAGTGATTCCAGAAAGTACCTTTGCACGTATCTATCAAGAAATGATTAACTTCTGTAAGACGCATGGTAACTTTGATCCAACCACTATGGGTACCGTGCCTAACGTGGGTTTGATGGCTCAACAGGCTGAAGAGTATGGCTCACATGACAAGACTTTTGAAATCCCTGAAGCTGGCATAGCTCGTATTGTTGCTGATGATGGCATTGTATTACTCGAGCAACATGTAGAAGAGGGCGATATCTGGCGTATGTGTCAACTGAAAGACGCACCGATTCGTGACTGGGTGAAGTTGGCTGTTAATCGAGCTCGACTCTCCAATACTCCAGCAGTATTCTGGTTGGATGAGTACCGTCCACATGAAGCAGAGTTGATTAAGAAGGTGAATACTTACCTCAAAGAACATGACCTTAAAGGTGTAGATATTCAGATCATGTCTCAGACTCGTGCAATGCGTTACACACTTGAGCGTGTGATTCGTGGCAAGGACACCATCTCTGTCACTGGCAATATCTTGCGCGATTACCTCACCGACTTGTTCCCTATTATGGAATTAGGAACTAGTGCGAAGATGTTGTCGATTGTTCCCTTGATGGCAGGCGGCGGTCTCTTTGAAACGGGTGCTGGAGGCTCTGCTCCAAAGCACGTTCAGCAGTTAGTTGAAGAGAATCACTTACGCTGGGATTCCTTAGGTGAGTTCTTAGCTCTAGCAGTATCCCTAGAAGATATGAGCGATAAGACAGGTAATCCCAAGGTGAAGATCTTGGCTCGCACTTTAGATGAGGCTACTGGAAAATTGCTACTGAATAATAAGTCGCCTTCTCCACGTACCGGTGAGTTGGATAACCGTGGAAGCCAGTTTTACTTAGCAATGTATTGGGCAGATGCTTTAGCCACTCAAACTGAAGATAAAGAATTACAAGCTTATTTCACGCCCTTAGCTAAAACACTGCAGGCAAATGAGCAGAAGATTGTGGATGAGTTCAAGGCGGTTCAGGGTAAGCCAGCCGATATTGGTGGTTACTTTGTGATGGACACAGAGAAATGCAAGGCAGTAATGCGTCCTAGCGCTACTTTCAATGCTGCCTTAAAGGCGGCTAGAGCTTAATCAATCAGAGCTGCTAAGAGCTTCTGGAGCTCGATTTAAAAGGCAAACTTTCGGGTTTGCCTTTTTCTTTGGGGGTTTATGAAGATCGATAAGCAATAAATTCTGATCAGTAGCAAAATAAGTAAATTACCTTCATTGGGCTATCCCATGCGATTTATTGATAAGACAATTCTTCCAGGCGACATCACCCCTCAAGCCATTTTTGAGAATCGCCGTAATTTAATTAAGGCTGCCGCTGCCGGCAGTTTTGGTATGGCCTTGGCTCCTTGGTTTTCAAGAGAGGCTTTAGCGGCTAATCCAGAAAAACTCAGTGCAGTGTTGAATCAGGCTTATGCATCCAAAGACGGTCTCACGCCTTATAAGTATGTAACGACCTATAACAACTTCTATGAGTTTGGAACGGATAAAGCAGATCCAGCTGAGTATGCACATACCTTACAAACTCGCCCATGGACTATCTCGATTGAAGGCTTAGTCAAAAAGCCTGTGACCTTAGATATTGATGCTTTATTAAAGCTTGCGCCGATGGAAGAGCGTATCTATCGCATGCGTTGTGTCGAGGGTTGGTCAATGGTGATTCCCTGGGATGGTTACTCTTTATCCAAATTGATCAATCAAGTCGATCCACTCGGTTCTGCGAAGTATGTCGAATTTATTTCTCTGGCAGATAAAGTGCAAATGCCAGGCTTGAAGAGCAAAATTATTGATTGGCCTTATCGTGAAGGCTTGCGCATGGACGAGGCCATGAATCCACTGACTCTTTTGACCTTTGGTTTGTATGGCGAAGTCTTGCCCAAGCAAAATGGTGCCCCAGTACGCATTGTGACGCCTTGGAAGTATGGCTTTAAGAGTGCGAAGTCAATTGTGAAGATTCGTTTCACAGAAGAAATGCCAAAAACGAGCTGGAGTCAGTTTGATGCCCGTGAATACGGCTTTTATTCCAATGTAAATCCTCAGGTAGATCATCCGCGCTGGAGCCAGGCGATGGAGCGTCGTATTGGCGATCCTAAAGGAGTATTTGCACCGAAGATTAAAACCCAAATGTTTAATGGCTATGCTGAGCAGGTTGCCAGCATGTATGCCGGCATGGATCTCAAGAAGTTCTATTAATCACCATCAAAAAGTCTGCTCCTAAAAATTAAAGTGCCCACCGGTTTATTGCCTCCAGGAATTGAAGTCTTTGAAAGAGGCTGGCTTTCTGCGAATAATATTTTTCACTTTAGTGATAGTGATGTTTCTCTAGTGGATAGTGGTTATTGCGCACATGGAAGTATGACGGTTGATTTAGTGTGCAATGCGCTGAAGAAACATGCATTACCTAGCCTAAATAAAATCATTAATACGCACCTTCACTCTGATCATTGTGGAGGTAATGCTGCTTTAACTGAGGCATTTGATTGTGAAATCCTGATTCCTGCTGCTGAAGATCTGGCAGTCGCCGATTGGAATGAGGATGTATTGAGTTATCAAAACCTAGGGCAAGAGTGCCCACGATTTACACATCACGGCTTACTGGTTCCTGGACAAGAAATATTACTTGGTCGCTATGTTTGGCAGATTTTATCGGCTCCAGGGCATGATCCCCGCTCAATCATCCTCTACCAGGCAGAGCATCGCATTCTGATTTCTGCGGATGCGCTTTGGGAAGAGGGTTTTGGTGTTATTTTTCCAGAGATGTGGGGGGAGCCTGGCTTTGAAGAAGTTGCCCAGACCTTGGATTTGATTGAAAGTCTACCAGTTAGCCTAGTCATCCCAGGACATGGCAAACCCTTTACAGGCATTGCTCGTTCAATTGCTACAGCACGGTCAAGACTAGATTATTTAGCCTCTGATCCAGATCGGAATGCTCGTCATGGCGCCAAAGTTTTATTGAAATATAAGCTCATAGAGTGGCGCACCCAAGATATCAGCTTAGTCAATCACTGGATTGCTAATACACCTGCAATGAATAGTGCCGCTAAGCAATTGAACATGGATTTAGAAGACTTCGTCAAATGGTTGCCCCAGGCTTTGGTAAAGTCAGGGGCTGCTAAGCTTGATGAAAAGAACTTAATAGACTTAGCTTAAATAAATGGAGTGAATGGAAATATGGAACATACTGTTTTAGTTACTGGCGCTACTGCTGGATTTGGTGAAGCAACTGCAAGACGCTTTTTAGCTCATGGCTATAAGGTCATAGCCGTCGGCAGAAGGATGGAGCGTTTGGATGCACTTAAAGCGTCACTACCCGCAGATCAGCAAAAGAAACTTTTTACACTGGCATTGGATATCTGCGATAGCGCTAAGGTTGACTCCCTAGCGGCAAGCTTGCCCGTAGAGTTTTCCAAGCTAACTATTCTTGTGAATAACGCTGGACTCGCATTGGGTTTGGAGCCAGCGCATCAAACGAGTATTACTGATTGGGATCAAATGATTGATACCAATATCAAAGGATTGGTCCATATGACTCGCGCCTTTTTACCGGGCATGGTTGAGCGTCAATGCGGTCACGTGATTAATGTGGGCTCTGTTGCAGGCCTTTACCCTTATCCCGGTAGCAATGTATACGGAGCTAGTAAAGCATTTGTGAAGCAATTTAGTCTTAACCTGCGTGCCGACTTGACGGGTACCCGTCTGCGCGTCACTTGTGTAGAGCCAGGCTTAAGTTCAGGTACCGAATACTCCAACGTGCGATTCAAAGGTGATGATGCCAAGGCGGAGAAGGTATATGAAGGTGTGCAAGCTCTTAGTGCTGATGATATTGCCGAGGCCATTTTTTGGTCTGCAACTTTACCTGCGCATATGAATATCAATGCCGTTGAGATTATGCCAATAGCGCAATCATTTGCTGGTACTTCTGTGTATCGGGGGGAGCTCTAAGAAGCTCAAGAGAGCTTATTTTTTCCATTGGTAAAACTGGGGATACACGCGCATCACTACAGGGCCGTCAAAATCCCAAGACTTGCAGCCTCCAAGATATAAAGGAGGCTTGTTTTCATCAGGATCAAATAGCGCACCGGGGATAGATTGGTAAGCTGCGGTAGCAATATTATTGAGTAGCTCACGCAGATGAGTGCAGCCTTTAATGCCACCTAAGTGGGTCTCGATGATTTTGCGCCAACCTTTCCCAATTCGCGCTCCAATTAAGGCATCCATTGGCGGGATCACTAAAGGACATTCTGGGTGAGGATGGCTATCCATCGCTACTTCAATATCCTGAATAGTGAGTTGATCATCGAGAGTCACTCGTATCCACATATCGTGAATAGGTTCGCCCGGGGCCCAAGTCTTTGAGCCCGTTACAAACGGGTGTGACTTAGTGTCTTTGAGATGACCTTCAATATCCCAGAGGCCATCTTCTCTCGCATACCCGCTAAAAGTCACTTCGCGGGTGTGTAATGGGGTACGGGCTGTTGGTTCAGGAAGCATGGCAGATTGAGTTCATCAGTGAGAATACTTAATCATAATCAATTGAGATTCAGATAGTCTTGATGCTCAAAATAGGGCCTCTCTATAGTATTCTGTGCAGCATATGGCAAAACCCATCTCCCTAGAAAAAATCCTCTTTAGCCAAGGCTTTGGAACGCGTCGCTACTGTAGTGATCTAGTGTTTGCTGACTTGGTGAAAGTCAATGGCACTTTGGTACAAGACCCCGATGAGCGTATCGCAACCGAAGGCCTGGTTTTGAATGTGGAAGGGCAGAATTGGGAGTATCACGAAAAGGCTTACATCGCATTTCATAAGCCAGCCAATTACGAGTGCTCGCATAAAACTACTCACCATCCCAGTGTCTATAGTTTGCTGCCTCCTCCTTTTGTAGAGCGTGGTTTGCAATGTGTAGGGCGCTTAGACTTTGACACTACTGGACTTTTATTAATTTCAGATGATGGTCAGTTTATTCATAAAATGACGACGCCTAAAAAGAATATTGGCAAAGTTTATGAGATTACGACACCAGAACCTATTACGCAGGTTCAAATAGATCATCTCTTAAATGGCGTAGTTTTAGATGATGATCCAAAACCGTGTTTTGCTGCTGCATGTCAGCAGCTTTCAGAAAATAGACTGGCAATGACAATTGTTGAGGGGCGTTATCACCAAGTCAAGCGCATGATGGCTGCAGTGGGGAATCATGTTGCCAAACTGCACCGTGTAGAAATCGGTGCCTATGTCATGCCTGCTGATTTAAAAGAAGGCCAATGGCGTTGGTTGTATCCAGAAGACTTAAAGCAACTTTCGCAAAGTGTGAGCTCTGAAACGAGGCCCAGCATATGAAGAATGCATTACTACCAGATGATTTTGATTTTCAGAACAGCATCCCATTGTGGACACTAGACCCATCTCGAAAAATCATCTATCGTGAATTTATTTTTAAAGATTTCAAGCAAGCTTTTCGGTTTATGACCCTGTGTGCGCAGCATGCCGAGGAGATTGATCATCACCCCGATTGGTCAAATTCTTGGAATAAGGTAGCTGTGCACCTCAGCACCCATTCAAGCAAAGGACTAACTGAATTAGATATTGATATGGCTAGGGCGATGGATGTATTTGCACTCCAGGCCTAGCTAGAAATTAATGCTCGTCACCCTCGTGCTCTTCTTCATTCATGCTCA
This sequence comes from Polynucleobacter campilacus, assembly GCF_002206625.1. Taxonomy (GTDB): domain Bacteria; phylum Pseudomonadota; class Gammaproteobacteria; order Burkholderiales; family Burkholderiaceae; genus Polynucleobacter; species Polynucleobacter campilacus. The sequence goes on from NZ_NGUP01000001.1 coordinate 61,985, forward strand.
TTAAGATTGTTGCAAGTAGGCCGTAAACTACTTCAGTGGAGATCATGCCATCTTCATCAAGCTCATCAATTAAGTCGTTCAGACAATCTTCCGTAGGCTCGTTGAGCAAAGTCATTGCGCATTCGCAGCCATAGTCAAAATCTTCGTCATTTTGGTTTTGGTCGTTGTCGGTCATATTTATCCTTAATTGAGGCTTCAGGATAGCAAATTACGGTCAAATTCGCTGGTTTTTTCATTGGGTGAAATGCTTGTGCTGTTGCAGTAAGCAAATAATCATTTATAGTGATTTGATAATAAAAAAGAGGAGGCAGTATGCAGCTAAATGTAAATGGTCAAATTCGTAATATTGATGTCGAACCTAATATGCCCTTGTTATGGGCGATACGTGAGAGCCTTGGTCTTACTGGTACCAAGTATGGCTGTGGTGTAGCCCAGTGTGGCGCTTGCAGCGTATATCTCAATGGGGAGTTAGTCCGTTCCTGCTCAATACCGGTTTCTGCGGTTGGCTCTGCCAAAATCACCACCATTGAGGCACTTTCAAAAGACAATTCACACCCCGTTCAAAAAGCTTGGATTGCACTAGATGTTCCACAGTGTGGCTATTGCCAATCTGGCCAAGTAATGGCTGCCGCTGCTTTATTAAAAAGAATTCCGAAACCTAGCGATGCTGATATTGATAGTGCGATGGCTAATGTGTGTCGTTGCGGTACTTATCAAAAGATTCGCGATGGTATTCATGTTGCTTCTGGTCAGAAGAAATTGGCAGACGTCTTAGCGCAGTATGACGCCACTCCTGCGACACGTGGTTAAGGAGAACGGCATGACAACAAATAATCAAAATATGACATTAGAGAATATTGCGCGCCGTGATTTCATTATTAAGGGTACGCTCCTTGGCGGCGGCTTGATGCTAGGAATTGGTACCGTACCAGATTTAGCTTATGCAGCAGGCGTTCAATATGATCCGAACACACCAACGAAGTTTGGTGATGCTGAAGTGAATGCTTGGGTCAGCATTACACCGGATGAAACTGTCTACATCAGAATTGCTCGCTCAGAAATGGGGCAGGGTACTCGTACTGGCTTAGCCCAACTCGTGACTGAAGAGTTGGAATGCAATTGGAAAAAAGTTAAAACCCAATCTGCAACGCCTGGCCAAAGCTTGGCTCGTAAGCGGGTATGGGGTGAGCATGGTACTGGCGGGAGTCGTGGTATCCGAATTTCTGAGGACTATGTGCGGCGTGGTGCAGCGGCAGCACGCATTATGCTGCTAGAGGCAGCAGCGCAGCAATGGAGTGTGCCCGTCAGTGAGCTTAAAGTAGAGAAGGGCGTCATCACCCATACCCCGACTGGTCGCAAAACTACTTACGGGAAGGTTGCGCAATTAGCATCTACCTTAACTCCTCCAGACCCTAAGTCGATCACTTTACGAGACCCTAGAGAATGGAAAGTTGCTGGACAGCCCTATGCTCGTCTTGACACTGCCAATAAGGTTAATGGTAGCAAGGTATATGGCATTGATTTGCAGCTGCCGAATATGCTGTGCGCTTCAGTAAAAGCCTGCCCTGTATTTGGTGGTAAGTTAGTTAGTTACGATGAGGCCAAAATCAAAGGTATGCGTGGCGTTAAGGGCGTTGTCAAAATTAATGACAAGACGCTTGCTGTTGTTGCAGATACCTGGTGGCATGCCAATACTGCGCTTAATGCTTTACCCATTGTTTGGGATGAGGGTAAAAACGCAAATACTTCACAAGCTGGTATTGAGAAAATGCTACGTGATGGCTTGGATGAGCAAGGTGATTTTTGGCAGCGCAAAGTGGGCGATGCACCGGAAGCCATTAATACTGCCAATAAAAAAATAGAGGCAATTTATTACACTCCATTTAGAGCTCACGTCACGATGGAGCCTATGAATGCTACTGTCAAAATTACTGGCAATCGCGCAGAAGCCTGGGTTCCAACGCAGAATGGTGAAGGCTCGCTTGCGGCCTTGTCAGAGGCTACTGGGATAGCACTTGCTAACTGTGAAGTGTATAAATTAGACTCAGGTTGTGGTTTGGGTCGTCGTGGGTCCACGCAAGACTTCACTACTTTTGCTGCAAAAGTAGCGCAGCAATATCCGGGCATACCAGTCAAAGTGGTTTGGAGTCGTGAGGAGGATTTAACACAGGACTACTACCATCCGATTGCAATGGCGAAGATGAGTGCTGGTTTGGATAGTGTTGGTAATTTAACTGGTATGCATATCAAAGTAGCAGGCCAGTCTATTAATGCTACTCTCGCACCACAAAACATTAAGAATGGTAAGGATGAGCGTCAATTGCAGGGGCTTTATGAGAAGGGTCCTGATGCGCAATTGGGTTACACCTTCCCAACTCTGCTAACAGAATATGTGATGAAGAACACGCATGTTCCTGTTGGCCCATGGCGCGGTGTTAATACAAACCAAAACGGCATCTTCATGGAATGCTTTATGGATGAGTGTGCTAAGGCAGCCGGTAAAGATCCAGTGCAATTTAGACAAGCTTTGATGCAAAGCCATCCAAAGCATTTGGCAGTGTTGAATGCTGCTGCTAAGAAAGCAAATTGGGATAAGCCACTGCCTGCAGGTACCTATCGGGGTGTTGCCCAGTTTATGGGCTACGCTAGTTATTCTGCTTGCGTAGCTGAGGTATCGGTAAAAAATAATGTCGTTAACATTAGCCGCTTAGTTTTCGCATTAGATTGCGGTCATGTGGTTAATCCGTATTTAACGCGTGAACAGATTGAGGGCTCTGTAGCAATGGCGTTAGGGGCTATATTTGATCCTGAGATTACAGTGGAGAAGGGTCGGATTAAGCAGCAAAACCTCGATACTTACCCACTTCTCAAATTGGCATCTACTCCCAGAATTGAGACTGTTTTAGTGCCGACTTATGACTTTTGGGGTGGTGTAGGTGAGCCGACCATTTGCGTGGTTGGTCCTGCAGTTGCTAATGCCATTTCTGCTGCTATTGGTAGGCCAGTACGCAGCTTCCCCCTCAGCAAAGAGGGTTTGAGCTTAGCTTAGAGTCTTAGTGTAAGTTCCTGCTAAACGACCCATCCTTTAAACGGTGGGTCGTTTAATATGCACTGATGAAGTATCTCAAGAGCCTCCTATTTTTCATTTCGCTATTACCATTGGGGCGCTTGGTATGGCTTGGCTTTCAGGATGATTTAGGGGCTAATCCCATTGAATTTGCCACTCGCTCTACTGGCACTTGGGCGCTAGTATTTTTGTGTATCACACTAACAATGACACCAATGCGTCTTCTGACTGGCTGGAGTGCCTGGATTGGCTGGCGCCGAATGTTTGGTCTATTTTGTTTCTTCTACGCTTGTATCCATTTTTCAATTTGGTTTTGGCTTGATCAAGATTTAGATCTTCAGGCGATGTGGGCTGACGTAGTGAAGCGTCCTTTTATCACGATGGGCTTTGCCACATTTGTGCTATTAATTCCTTTGGCTCTGACATCCAACAGGTGGGCTGTACGTGCTTTAGGTCGGCGCTGGACCCTGCTCCATAAACTCATTTATGTGCTTGCCTGTACAGCAGTGCTCCACTATTGGTGGCACAAGGCGGGGAAGAACGACTTACAGACAGTCTCTATTTATGGATCAGTTATTTTGCTATTACTGTTGTGCCGCTTACCTTGGCTAAGAACCTATTTGCAAAAGAGGTGATTTGACCTTTAAAACTCAGTCGTATAGCGAAGAATAAAGCGACGGGTTTCTACAAAACCATTTTTGATTTCCATATCACGCCCATATTACAGGCTGATTCTGCCAAACGGATAATAGGCCAAGGCGCTCAGTAAATACCGTTGAGTATTGATAACGTTATTTTGATACGTATTACCAAACGTTGTTGCACCCCCGGCAACATAAAAATATGAGGCGCCAACAGTGTAGGTTTGATCGATTTTATAGATCGGACCTAGCTGAGTTGATGTTAAAGGTTTCTGATTTAAAGAAGTATTAGTTGTCATACCGCATGCGGCAGCACATTGGCTATTGCCACCAAACCACATGGTATCAACCGCAACCATCCCATCGAGATTGCCAATAATAGGCTGTTGATAACCCATCTGAATATCCGATTTATAACGGTTTTCACCTGTATTAAAGGGCTGTTGACTGTTATAACTTCCAGTGGGCACGGATAAGTAGCCTGCAACACCAAAATAGCGTCTATTGACTCTATCCGAATAAGGCCAAATGGCACTCGCTAGCGTTAAGTCTCCAGCCCCAGTTGCTGTTGGATACATGGCTAAAGATCCTGCAGGCTTAATACTTCCATAGGGCATCTGAATAAAAGAGACTGCCGGTAAACCTTTGACGTTATAGGAGGTTACTAAACGAAGGATTGCCGTTTGTGTACTAACATCAGGGCTGGCATAAGGTCTAGAGCTCACTACAGAACCATTTTTATAGTAAGTAGTGTTGTTAGTATTGATATAACTAATCATTGCATGATTTTTATCAGGCAATGGGGCAACAATATCGTTAGGTTATAAATCGACCGCCCATACAGCCAAAGGCTGAATGAGAGTACACAATATGAGGCGGCGATAAATTTGCATGGAATTATTGTAGTTAAATTATCAGAAATCAGCTGAAGGCTCGCATACAATGGTCCAATGAATATCCCACTAAAGCTCACTCTCTGTCTTGTATTGGTAGGGTGCTCAACAGCGCAGCAAGGACCACCGCCAAAAGGATCTCAGACTTCTGCTGTCTATACACCAGAGCAATTAAGAGAATTTAATAATCAGCCGGTTGCACTAAGCGAAGGGCCATTTGGCCCAGTTGCCACTCCACCTCCAAAACAGGGTCTGACAAAAAAGTCACCCGGGGAATCAAAATACTTCAGTCAGCAAAACGGTGAGCAAGAGGCAGAGGCTATTGAAACCCAATCGGCTGATCCTTATACGCCCAGTACCCCAGTTTATCGCTTCTAGCTTTAGGCTACTGTTACCATTAAGGCTCATTTTTAGAAAGATCAAGCCTCATGAATCTATTCACATTCCTATTTAAGTCAAAGTTAAATGTTTTTCTGGCCGTTAGTTTTTTATCGGTAGTATTGATGGGCGCTGCAAACGCTCAGCAAAGCGGTTTACCCATTAATGCAGCAGCTTCTGTGAATGGTGCCATCATTACCAACGATATGGTAGAGCAGGGCATCAAGATGGCGATCTCACAAGGGCAGAAAGATGGTCCTGAGTTACGTCAAGCCGTTGTGCAGAAATTTATTGAAGTATTGCTGCTTTCACAGCGCGCAGAAAGTAATGGTTTAGCAAATTCTGACAAGGCAAATACTCAATTGATGTTGATCCGTCAAAATTATTTAGCAGATCTTCAGTTATCTACTTTTATGGCGCAAAATCCGATTAGCGATGCCGATATTCAGGCTGAGTACAACAAAGAGATTGCCTCTCTTGGCCCTCAAGGGATGTTAGTCGAATATAAGATGAGTGATATAGCGCTTGCTACTGAGGCAGATGCGCAAGCAGCGTTGAACCGCATCAAAAAAGGTGAGCCATTTGATAAGGTGGCAAAAAGCGTTTCTCTTGCACCTAATAAAGTTCAGGGCGGTGCTGTTGGCTGGGTTCAGACAGGACAAGTTCCCCCACAAATTTCAGCAGTTTTGGTCAACCTCACTAAGGGTCAAGTATCCCAGGCTCCAATTCAGTTGCAGCAAGGCTGGTATTTAGTGAAGTTAGAAGATAAGAGAAGTAGCAAACCGCCTACATTAGATCAAGCGAAGGTTGCGATTCGCAATGGCTTAGCGCAAAGAAAGCAATTTGAGTTTCTATCTCAGATCGCTAAAGAATCAAAGATCGTCATTCAGTAAAATATTTGCAAGATTAAAAAAGAGCTCTACGGAGCTCTTTTTTCTTTAAGCATTACTTAAATACATTCTTATTTGCGCTCAAGGGTCACAAAGTTGAAGGTGATATCGCCTTCAGCTCCTGGGGTACGCTCTACCTCTTTCCAGGAATCTGCATCAGGAACTTCAAAGAAGGTGTCGCCATCACCGACATCAATGTCTATTTCAGTAATGTAAAGACGATCTGCTTTAGCAAAAGCTTGCTTGAAAAGTTGTTCGCCACCAATCACAAAGACCCGTGGGGCTTCGCTTAGACGATTTAAGGCTTCATCTAGTGAGCCTGCAAGTTCTGCACCCTCTAATTTGAACTGCGCATTGCGACTCACCACAATATTGCGACGGCCGGGCAGTGGGCGGCCTATGGATTCCCAAGTCTTACGCCCCATAATGACTGGGTGGCCCATAGTCACACGCTTAAAGAATTGCAAATCAGCCGAGATCTTCCAAGGCATCTGGTTATCACGACCAATAACATGATCACGCGAGCGCGCTACGATCATGGAAATAGCAGGTTGGGTCATCAAACGCTTTCTGATTCTTAGATAGCTACTGGAGCTTTAATGTGTGGATGTGACTCGTAACCCAGGATTTCAAAATCCTCGAACTCGTAATCAAAAATAGATTCTGGTTTACGCAAAATATTAAGTTTTGGTAGCGGGAAGAAGTCCCTTGATAGCTGGAGATCTACTTGCTCCAAATGATTGCTATAGAGATGGCAATCACCACCAGTCCAAATAAAGTCACCTACCTCTAAATTGCATTGCTGCGCCATCATGTGTGTAAGCAGGGCATAGCTAGCAATGTTAAACGGCACACCTAAGAAAATATCGGCACTACGTTGGTAGAGTTGGCAAGATAACTTGCCGTCAGCAACATAAAACTGGAAAAAGGCATGGCAAGGTGCTAAAGCCATGCTGGGAATATCGGCTACGTTCCATGCAGAAACAATAATGCGACGTGAGTCTGGATTTTTCTTGATGGTCTCTACGACTTCAGAGATCTGATCAATATGTTTGCCATTGGGCGCAGGCCATGAGCGCCACTGATAGCCATAGATAGGGCCAAGTTCGCCATCGGGGGCTGCCCATTCATTCCAAATTGATACACCACGCTCTTTAAGCCAATTGTTATTGGTACTGCCTTTGAGAAACCAGAGTAATTCATAGATGATGGATTTGAGGTGAAGCTTCTTTGTCGTAACCATCGGAAAGCCATCGGCCAGGTTAAATCGCATCTGGTGCCCAAATACCGAGATAGTGCCAGTACCGGTCCTGTCGGACTTTTGGACGCCCTTGGCAAGGACTTCTTTCATGAGATCGTGATATTGGCGCATATAAATATTGGCAAAAATGAGTTATTAGGGATAGCTTACTCGAATGTGGGCGAACTTACTCCAAGAACCTGGTGAAGCTTAGTTGAGGTGGTGGTGTACTGGAGCTGGATATGTTTTTCTGGGTTGAGATAGGCCGCTGCAGCAAAGGCTGCCAGGGCTGCCTCATGAAATCCTGACAAGATCAGCTTTTTCTTTCCCGGGTAAATATTGATATCCCCCACGGCATATATTCCAGGAATACTGGTCTGAAATTTTTCGGTATCGACACTGACTTGCTTACGCTCGATATCTAAACCCCAATCGGCAATTGGCCCAAGCTTAGGTGAAAGACCAAAAAAGATCAGGAGATCGTCTACTAATATCTGATGATCTTTGCTCTCAATGTCAGTGACAATAATTTTTGAGATCTGATCATGCTCAACTTCATAGTGAGTAATCTGCCCAATCAATAATTGTATTTGCTTGTTTTTACAAAGCTCACGCATTTTGGTAATAGATGCAGGAGCCGCTTTAAAGTCATCACGACGGTGAATGAGAGTGATGCTGGCAGCCTTACCCACGAAATGCAAGGCCCAATCTAAAGCGGTATCACCACCACCACAAATAACGATCTTTTTGCCGGTAAATTGTTCTGGATTTTTAACGCTATAAAAAATCTGCTTACCCACATAAGCCTCAATGCCATCTAGATTAAGGGTGCGAGGCTGAAAGGCCCCTACGCCACCAGCAATAAAGACCGTCTTGCTCAAGAAGTGTTGGTCTTTTGAGGTGCTAATTAAAAAACGGCCATCAGCTTGTTTCTCAAGCTGAGTCACTTCTTGCCCCAAATGAAATTGAGCACCAAAGGGTTTGATTTGTTTTAGTAGATTTTCAGTAAGCTCGCGTCCAGTGCAGACGGGAATGGCTGGAATATCGTAGATGGGTTTATCTGGATACAGTTCGATGCATTGTCCACCAGCTTCTGGAAGAGCATCAATAACATGCGCTTTGATTTCTAGAAGACCAAGTTCGAAGACTTGAAAAAGGCCCACAGGTCCGGCGCCAATAATGATAGCGTCGGTTTGTGTGGGTGAATGCAGCACGAATTCTCGAAAAGGGAATTAAGGTATTACTTGATTAACTGATCGAGTTTATTTTTAACATCTTTCCACTCATCCGCATCCGGAAGGCCAGATTTGGACTTGGTAATAGAGTCCCAGGTCGGGGAAAGATCAGCATTGAGTTTAATAAAAGCCTGTTGATCACCGGGAACATCATCTTCAGCATAAATAGCATTTACAGGGCACTCAGGAACACAGACGGCACAGTCAATACATTCATCCGGATCAATGACTAAAAAATTGGGGCCTTCACGAAAGCAATCAACTGGGCAAACATCAACACAGTCGGTATATTTGCAGCGGATGCAGGATTCGGTAACAACGTAGGTCATGGTCTTTAATCTAAAGAGCCCTAACTAGGGCTGTTAAGTTATAAAACCCCAATTTTAGCCGAAATGGCCAGGTTTTCAGGCAAACCCTTATTTAGGGCTTAGAGGCTGTTTTCCTTAGCTAAACCCCTAATTGATTACACTTTAGGCATTGGCATCAATAAACCCTATTAGGAAAGAATGGATTATGGAAGAGTATCGGTTACAGATCGATAAAACAGCAAAACCTTTGATGATTATCGATTACACCTTTGGGGGCGATCGAGCTCTGGAGTTGATAAAATCCACCAACCTGCCTACTGCCTTGCAAAACGCTAAGGTGAAGACAGAGTTTGATTTAGCCCACGCCTGGAGTGATTTTTCTCGCAAGTATTTAGAGTCTACAAAAGAGATCGCAGGAACGCCCTTATGCTGGAGTGGACATTACGATCAACTGGGCAGGGTAATGCTCGAAATGATGCGCTTAAGTCGAGATAAGCAAGAGATGGTAGATACAGAAGTCTACGAAATCATCCCCCACCTTGAAGAGATCTCTTTTGTGAGTAGGCCCGCTACGCTTGAGGATAAGATGTTTTGCCGTATCTGGCTTTCTTTAATCCGCCATCCTGCTTTTATTGAGATGGAGTTAGACGAGGATGAGTTGGCAGCATTTAACTACTGGCAAGGTCTTTTTACGATTGCCTTAGGTAAGACCAATACTGAACTCCTAAAGCAGACCGCTTAGTTCGTTTCAGAGGCAGGCATAAAAAAAGCGCTCCGTGAAGAGCGCTTTTTCTTTTAGCAAAACTACCAGCCATCAACCTCCGTAGAGGAACTTCGGTAGCCACAATGTCATGCCTGGCCAGATATACATGAAGGCCATGCAGGCAATCACGATGAACATATAAGGCATCATGCCTGCAAAAATCTGGTTAAGCGTAACGCCTGGTGGCGAGACACCTTTGAGATAGAACGCTGACATCGCCACTGGCGGTGATAAGAACGCTGCTTGCAAGTTCACGAACACCAAGGTGCCCCACAGAAGTGGATCGATGTTGAAGTGAGCTAACAAAGGCAAGAAGATCGGAACGAAAATCACAATAATTTCAGTCCACTCTAAAGGCCATCCTAAGAAGAAGATGATCGCTTGCGAGAGCAGCATGAACTGAATTGGAGTGAGGTCCAGCATGAGTACCCATTTTTCGATGATCGATTGACCGCCCAAAATAGTAAACACAGCCGAGAAGAGCGCTGAACCGACGAACAACCAGCACACCATCGATGTTGTTTTCGCTGTCAAGAAGACTGCCTGTTTGGTGCGCTCAAAGTCTAAAGTACCAGCTTGAAGTGCGAGGATGAAAGCGCCCAATGCACCCACTGCAGCAGACTCAGTAGCAGTAGTAATGCCGAGCAAGATTACAGCCAGCACTAAAAGTGTAAGAACGCCCAGTGGCATAACCGACTCAATCAATAGTTTGAGAATTTCAAACTGCTCCTCATCAAACTTGAGATAGTAATAAATCAACAGTAGGCCAAAGAGTATGCATGTCAAACCAAAATACAGTTCGAAGTTTTCTGGTGGGCCCGCTGCAGCTTCTGGAGCAGCGCCATCGGCTGAAGGAGCATCGCCAGCGGCAGCATCTAATGCAACTAAAGGCGCATCTTCTTCAACTACCTTAGATTTAATCTTGCTAGAGGTAGCATCAATAGCTACGAGCTCTTCCTCTACTGGCTCAGCGGCAGCGCTAGTAGTGGCTGAAGCAACTTGGGTCGCTACAGGAACAATTTGCGCATCTCTTTCATTTTGTTGATGAATGATGACGTACCACCATACACCCCACATGGTCAGCGCAATCAAAAATAATGGCGTTAATGCTGCCAGTACATTTTTGAAAATACCTTTGAAAGAGACTCTTGCATCAGTTGGTGCATTGAGTAATTTAGCAGGAGAAAACAGGGCCTTGAATGTGGCAAGCAACATATTTCTGGAGTAGTGCTCACCCAAAAAGCGAATCGGCGCCGGAACTGGCACGATCAGTTGCTCGGCAGGAAGCTTAGGCGCAACCTTCGGGTTAATTAAAGCCCAGCCGATGATGTAGACCAAGTACAAGAAAGCAAGGAAGAAGCCTGGCACCATTGCAGCAGCGTAGAGCTTAACCACAGATTGGCCTGCAACAGCGGCATACACAATGATCATGACTGAAGGCGGGATCAAGATACCCAAAGTACCACCAGCGGTAATGACGCCAGCAGCGAGGCGAGTATCGTATCCAGCATTTAGCATCGGCTTCATGGCAATCACACCCATCAGCACAACAACAGCGCCAACTAGACCGCTTGCAATACCCCAGAAGGTACAAACAATTAGAGTTGCTACAGCTAACGAAGCAGGTACACGACGGAATGCTAACTGGATACTGTAGAACATCTTATCTACCAGTGCCCCTCGTTCCATCACATAGCCCATTAATACAAAGAGCGGAATGGATAGCAGGACATCGTTTGTCATACCCCCAAAAGTTCTTTGCACCATGAGAGTAAATACTTTGTTTGCAGTCCAGCTTTGAGATGGGTCGTAAAAGGCTACAAAACCAAACATCATGCCTAAACCCATTAGGGTAAAAGCAGTTGGGAAGCCCAGCATGATTACAAAAATAATCAAGCCCAGCATGACTAGGCCAAGAATTGGATCACTCATGATTTATCTCTTTAGTTTGGCCAATACGATGATGTGCTGCTTCATCGATAGATTTGGCATTTTTGATTGCTTGTTGACGTGACTCATCATCAACGTGAGTAGATGCAGCCAATTGCTGTTCAATCACATCAATTTCTTCAGCATCTTTCAAGCGTGCTGGCCATTCGCCTGTTTTGAGGCAGATAACACAACGCATGATCTCAACAACGCCTTGCAGGAGTACAAACGCTCCTGCAACCGGAATAATGGTCTTGAAAGGATAGAGTGGTGGGCCGTTCGCAATCTGAGTTGTGTGCTCACCAATGCGCCATGATTCTGCGGCGTAGGTATAGCCTGCATAAACCAAGGCAGCGATTCCTGGAAGGAAAAAGGTGACGTACAGAATTAAGTCTAAGGTAGCTTGTGTACGGGGTTTCATTGACCCATAAAGGAAGTCGCCGCGAACGTGGCCATTTTGTGCCAAGGTATATGCGCCGCACATCATAAATAAAGTGCCATATGCCATGACAGACAGCTCACCAATCCATGCGGACGGGGAATTAAATGCGTAACGCCTCACGACGTCTGTAAATACCATCAGCATTAGTAGAACGACAAGCCAAGCGGCAGCCTTTCCTACGAAGGTGCTAATTTCATCTACTCTTAGCATGAATTTATCCATAACAACTCTCCTAAGACAGCTAACTATTTCCCTAAAGAAATATAAAAAAACCGGACGGGGATGCCGTCCGGTCAAGATGTGCATTGGGGCACATTATTACATAAGCCAATACGGCTTTAAAGGGGTTTAGCCCTTGAAATAATGGTCGTAAGCAATCTTCATATCCACATTTACCAGCAAATCCCAACGAACTGCGCGTTGAGCGAAGGCTTTTTGTGAATCAAGCACTTTCTTGAACATTGGGAGTTCAGCGGCCTTTTTAGCAATAATCTTGTCCCAAGCATTCAACTGGGCTACCAAAATAGACTTCGGTGTAGCGTAGAACTTGACCTTGTCTTTGGTTTGTAGCTCAGAGAAGTCTTTGGAATAGCGATCAATCGCTTTCCAGGACATGTCCGCAGAAGCTGCTTGGGTTCCGTATGAGAGGATAGCCTGAAGATCTGCTGGCAAGGAGCTAAATTTCTTCTTATTGAAGATAATTTCAAACTGCTCTGATGACTGGTGGAAGCTTTGCAGCATACAGATTTTAGATACGTCTGGGAAACCAAGGATGCGGTCTGAGGTTGCATTGTTAAATTCAGCTGCATCGAGAACGCCACGGTCCATTGCTGGAATGATCTCACCACCAGGCAATGCCTGAACTGATGCGCCCATGTCTGTAAAGATCTCAATAGAGAGACCAACAGTACGGTACTTCAAGCCCTTCAAGTCATCCGCTTTTGCGATTGGCTTTTTAAACCAACCCAATGGCTGTGTTGGCATTGGGCCATAAGGGAATGAAACAACATCGAGCTTAAGGTCGTTATAGATTTCATTGAGCAATTGCTGGCCACCACCGTATTGGTTCCAAGACAGGAGGGTGTTAGCGTCCATACCGAAAGCAGGACCTGATCCCCATAATGCTAGTGCTGGGCTTTTGCCATACCAGTAAGCCAAAACGCCATGGCCGCCATCTAATGTTCCGCTAGATACAGCGTCCAACATATCGAAAGCTTTGACAACTGAACCTGCAGGCAGTACTTCAATTTTGAGACGGCCGCCTGACATCGCATTTACTTTAGTGGCGTAGTCATTAGCGTACTCGTGGAAAATATCTTTAGCTGGCCAAGTAGATTGAAAGCGCAAATTAATTGTTTGTGCGCTAGAAATCATTGGGAAGCCCATTGCAGCTGCGCCGGCGCTACCAACTGCAGCGTTCTTTAGGAACTTGCGGCGAGGGCTAGTGTTTTTTGTATCTGACATCTAAATCTCCTAAGGTCATTTTTATAAAATTAACTACTGGATGAAACAAATCCTACACAAAGCTTATTCTAAATTAGGGTAAATAGGGTTGAGGGTTTCCCCTCGAGTAAGAGGGATTTATATTGTGCACTGCAGCAATAAAAACTCGATCATTTCTTGGTTTAAGGATAGATGTGCCGCTTCAAGCTTCTGGTGCATGAGTACACTACATGAGCATGAAACCCACCATCAAAATCCATTTTGTATCCGATATAGGCTGCCCCTGGTGCGCGGTTGCCCTTGGAACCTTAGAACAAGCAATGGAGCGCCTCAAAGACCATGCGGATTTCGAAATTCATTTTGAGCCATTTGAACTCAATCCTCAGATGAGGGTGGGTGGTGAGAATGCGATTGAGTATCTTGGTAAAAAATACGGTATTTCTGAGCAACAGGTCAAAGCCAATCAAGCCAACATTCGAGAGCGCGCTGCAGCCGCAGGTTTCAACTTTCATCCCGAGGGTCGAAAAAAGATTTACAACACCTTTGATGCCCATCGTTTGTTGTATTGGGCTGGGCAAGAGCATGGCTTAGCTAGTCAGCACAGGCTAAAGAGAGAATTCTTTAGTACTTACTTTTGCCTCGCAGCTGATTTTGATAAACGTGAGAATTTATTAGATGCAGTACAAAGGGCAGATTTAGATCAAGGCGCAGCAAACCAAGTTTTAGAACAAGGACTCTTTGCTAAAGAGGTGAGGGCGCAAGAAGCTTTCTATCAAGCTCAGGGTATTCATGCGGTGCCAAACCTGATCCTCAATGGCGAGTATTCATTGCAAGGGGCACAACCCTTAGAAATTCTCGAAGCTTCTCTCAAAGAGGTGATCGCAAAATCTTCCCAAGTCACATAAAATTGATGCGGTGAGATTGTCAGTTACCAAATAAATACAAGCAATAAATACAAGGAAAGAAATGAGCAATAAACCTAAAGTTTTAGTAGCAAGAGCAATATTCCCCGATTTATTGGCTAAGTTAGAGGAGTCTTTCGAGGTTCGCTCTAATCAGGCCGATGAGGTCTTCACGGCAGAAGAGTTGCAAAAAGAACTTTCAAGCGCAGCCGGTGCATTGGTGACTGGAAGCGAGCGCATTGATGCGACAGCTTTAGCCAATGCTAAAAATTTAAAGATCGTAGCCAATATTTCAGTGGGCTATAACAATTTCGATGTACCTGCCATTACTGCAGCTGGTGTGATGGCTAGTAATACGCCAGATGTATTAACTGATAGCACTGCTGATTTTGGTTTTGCGCTATTAATGGCAACAGCGCGGCGTGTGACTGAGTCTGAGCGCTGGATTAGAGACGGCAAGTGGGATAAGTGGTCGATTGTGAGTAACCCTCTGGGTATGGATTTACACCACACTACGCTAGGCATTATTGGCATGGGGCGCATTGGTCAGGGCATCGCAAAGCGCGCCTTAGGATTTGGAATGAATGTGATTTATCACAATCGCAGTCGTCTGCCTGAGGCTGATGAAAAAGCCTGTGCAGCGAAGTATGTCTCCAAAGAAGAGTTGCTCCGCACCGCCGATCACGTCGTCTTGGTATTGCCATACACAGCAGACAATCATCACACCATTGGCGCCAAAGAAATCGCTCTGATGAAGCCGACCGCCACCCTAGTCAATATTGCGCGTGGTGGCATTGTGGATGATGCGGCATTAGCCCAAGCACTCAAAGAGAAAAAGATCTTTGCTGCAGGTTTGGATGTATTCGAGGGTGAGCCTAAGGTACATCCCGAGTTACTCAAGCTAAGCAATGTGGTCTTAGCCCCGCATATTGCTAGCGCAACTGAAAAGACCCGTAGAGCCATGATCGATTTAGCAGTGGAAAACTTACGTGCCGCACTGGCCGGCAAGAAGCCGCCGAGCTTGATTAATACCGAAGTATTTAAAGGTTAGTAAAAATAAAACTCAAGCAAGTAGAGTGATAAAAATAAAGCCGAGCAATGCTCGGCTTTATTGATTTATGCGCACTGAAGTTTTATTGCTTACTCAGCATCAATTTCTTCTGGCAATTCACGCAAGGCTAGTTCGATACCGCCAAATTTTCCAGCAACCCAGTTGTAGACCTTGCAGGCAATCCACAATAAGCCAAAGCCTAATAAAGCGTTCAGAATGAGTGCGGATAAGACCGTAAACCCTGGAATGGCGCCATCACGAATGAAGGCAACAAATAGCGCCAATAAAACGATCGGAACGGAGAAGCAGAGATAAACCAAAACCAGTGTTTTGGCGGTATGCATCGGGTCGAGAAAGACGAGTTCTTTTTTGCTAAGTTTCATAATGACGCAATCTTAAAGCAGTCCATCAAAAAGCGCTATATCTACCCAGTCACCAGCGGCAATATTTCCTTGGTCGTGAGCAAGGATCACAAAGCAATTTGCCTCGCTCATGGAGCGCAGAATGCCCGCTCCCTGACTGCCTGTCAGCCTGACGCTTGGGCGACCTGCAGCGTTCCGTCCCAAGATGGCACGTTGAAACTCGGTGCGGCCAGGTTTTTTACGAATCGACGCCTCAGAGATTGCTTGCATGATTGGCGGCTCAGTCTGGTTTGCACCATTGAGTTGTAAGAGCGCACCTCTCACAAACTGATAGAAAGTCACCATGACTGCCACTGGGTTGCCAGGTAGACCAAAGAACAAGGTTTTGCGCGCAGGTGATTTGCCCGCCACGGGTTTCAGAATCCCAAAAGCCATTGGCCGACCAGGTCGCATTGCAATTTTCCAAAAGCCAACATCGCCCAACTCTTGCATGATCTGCTTGGTGTAGTCTGCTTCGCCAACCGAGACCCCACCAGAGGAAATTAAGACATCCGCTTTGGTAGTGGCATCAATAAATGCTTGTTTAAGAGATGCTGGATCATCACGCACGATGCCACAATCAATAATCTCGAGGTTGAGGCGATTGAGTAAACCAGTCAGGCTGTAGCGATTGCTGTCATAAATACTGCCTGCGTCTAAGGTTTGATCTAAGGATCGCAATTCGTCTCCAGAAGACAGAATTGCCACCTTGAGTTTGCGCTTCACTGTGAGGGTAGAGATCCCCAGTGATGCAGCTAAACCTAAATCTGAAGGGCGCAATAAACGACCAGCACTAATGGCGGGTTTACTTTGTTGGAGATCTTCGCCACGCAAGCGACGATTCTCACCAGGCTTTAATTGGTTTTGAGGAAACTCAATCTGCGTTTCTGTTTGAGTGCTCGTCAACTCTTGCGGAATCACGGTATCGCAACCAGAAGGCATTACTGCGCCAGTCATGATCTTGAGGCATTCGCCGGGGTTAATCTTGCCTTCATAAGGCTTACCAGCAAAGGCAGTCCCTATTATTTTCAAGGAGACGGTGGCATCACTGAGGCCCAAACATTTGCCGTCAAAGGCATATCCATCCATCGCTGAGTTATCGGCCGCTGGAACGTCAATGGGTGAGAGTAAATCGTTCGCAAGGATCCGATTGATGGCTTGATCTAGAGAAGCGGTTTCGATATCAGCTAAATCGCCAATCGCTTGGGATTCTTCAATGAGCTCATTGACTAATTGAGAGATGGCTTTACGAGCTTCATCAACATGTAGTGATGAAGTGAGAAGGATTGGGTTATTGGGTGAGTGCTTCATGCAGAGGCCTCCTCTAAGCGTTTTAATTCTTCTGGAGTATTGACGTTAGCAAACACTTGCGCATCATCAAAGACAACAGTGCTGCAACGCAATTCTTTAAACCAACGATCAATTTTGAGATCGCCTTTTTGTAAAAAGGTTTTCAAAGACTCTTGAAGATCAGTGCGCATTAAACAAAAAACGGGCTGCGCCCAGATTTTGCCGTCTGCCTCTTTGCTCGAGGCATATACCAACTGAAAGTCGCCACGGATCATTTCAGTCGCTAGTTTGAGACCTAAATCCGTTGGGAGTAAAGGTGAATCACAAGGGGTGGTGAGTAGATAAGGGGTATTACAAACTTTGAGGCCAGCTGCAAAGCCTGCGAGCGGTCCTGAAAAATCAGGCGTCTCATCCATGATGACGGGAAAGCCATAGCTAGCGTACTTCGTAACATTGCGATTGGCATTAATAAAGATTGGGCCAACTTGACTTTTGAGTCTTGTAATAGCAGATGCAATCAGAGGTTTGCCGTTAAAGGGAATAAGTCCTTTATCGATGCCACCCATGCGTTGGGCGCGTCCGCCAGCCAGTATGAGGCCAGTGATTTGCTCTGGGGAAATCATTAGCCACCGATATAAGACATTTCGACTTTACGAGATCCAGTCGATTGGTTTGCAGTATGGGAGCCGCGGATTTCAGAGTAATGATCATCGCGGGCAGCCCAAGTATTCATAATGGCATTAGCGATTTCTAAATCACTCTTTTCGGAACGTAACATCGTTTTGAAATCAAATCCTTCATTCGCAAAAAGACAGAGATACATTTGACCATCAGTAGAGATACGAGCACGAGTGCATTCGTGACAGAAGGTTTGGGTGACACTGGAGATCACACCTACTTCACCTGAGCCATCGACATAGCGCCAGCGCTGGGCTACCTCGCCTGAGTAATTGGCTTCGATCGCTTCCAACGGAAATACTGCATTGATTCTGGCAATCACTTCCTTGGAGGGTAATACCTCTGCCATATTCCAACCATTAGAGCTACCTACGTCCATGAATTCAATAAAGCGCAGAATGACGCCACTACCCTTGAAGTGTTTTGCCATCGATACGATCTCATGATCGTTTGTGCCTTTTTTCACCACCATATTCACTTTGATATTTTTAAAGCCGACTTCTTGAGCAGCAGCAATGCCATCTAAAACATCCGCCACTGGAAACTCGACATCATTCATTTTCTTAAAGATGGCGTCATCTAAGCCATCTAAGCTAACAGTAAGCCTTTGTAAGCCAGCAGCTTTTAGAGCAGCAGCTTTCTTGCGCAAAATACTGCCATTGGTTGTTAAGGTGAGGTCAAGCGCTTTACCGTCTGGGGTGCGTACTTGCGCCAACATTTCAATTAGCACTTCTAGGTTCTTACGAAGGAGGGGCTCTCCACCAGTCAAGCGAATCTTTTCAATACCCAATGTAGAAAAGATGGAAGTGAGGCGAGTAATTTCTTCGAAGCTCAGAAGTTCTTTGTGAGAAAGATAAGGATAGTTTTGATCAAAGACTTCTTTAGGCATGCAATAAGTGCAGCGGAAGTTACAGCGATCAGTGACGGAGATGCGCAAGTCACGCAAGATGCGCCCGCGTTTGTCTTGAGTATTGCCGTGAGGTGCAATCAGTTGGGACTCAATAGACGGCGCAAGGCCTTTGCCTTCATCAATGCGGATTGGGATTACTTTTGGGATTGCTTTTTCAACCATATTCTCAATTATGGCGGTGAAACGGGCTTTCTGCCAAACCGCCAAATATCCTTATGGGATAAATGACGGTCTGGAGAAAAAGCTTACATGAGGCTTAAACCGTTTTTTCCTGGCCGCCGGTTTCAACTAAAACCATTGGGCCATCCTGCAGGCTTGCTGCAGGTTTAGGAGCTCGGCCTAAGTTTGTTTGCTCAGGCTGAATCTGACCTTGTGCTTCTGCATGCTTAGAAGCATCAGTAGCAACCCAGATCATTCCAGCAGATTGCACAACGCTGTGCAAAGGAGTTTCTTCAAGCGCCTTGAAGGCAACCTTTGGAAGCTCTGGTGCAGATTTAGCAATCACTTCGATAGAAGATACTGCTGCGACGGTCGCAGCAGTCGGGACTGCTGTCATTGGTGCTGCCGCTGCGGTGTTCTGAGTATCTTGCGCTGGACGATTTGATGGACGTGGAGCGCGAGGTGCTCTTTCGCCCCGTTCTTGTCTTGCGGCAGGCTTTGCATTACTAAAGCTATTCGCAAGATTCTGAATCGGCATCGATGCGGATGCGCCTGCCATGCCTACTGGAGGACCTGCAAATGGACTTGCTGATACTGCAGATCCATTGGCTACATCACCCTCAGTACGCTCATTTCTACCGCGACCACGACCACGACGGTTGCGACCACGACCACGCCGCTCTTCACCATCAGCAGTTGGTGAAGCTTCAACGCCAGGAGCAGCTTCAGTTGCAGGAGTTACTGCAGCTGGGTTTGCTTGACGCTCAGGCTTTGGACCATTTTGATTACGATTGCCATTGCGGTTATTGCGGTTATTGCGGTTACCGTTATTACCTTCAGCAGCGCCTTCAGCGGCATTCGCTGCTGGACGCTCAGCACGTTCGCCATTGCGATCGTTACGCTCGCCACGACGATTACGACCACGGTTACGATCATTACCATTGGCATTACGACCTTGATTACGACCACGTGTATTGTTTTCTACTGGCTTCTCTTCAACTGCAGGAGATGAGGAGAACATCTTCTTGATAAATCCAAATAAACCACCAGAGCTTTCAACTTGTACTTTTTCAGTACGAACTGGGCGTGGCTGGCTCACTGGCGCAGGTTGAGCTGGTGTAATGCCTTTGACTGCCGCTTCAGGGCGTACCTTCACATCAGCATCCTTGCGGCTTACTGTGGTGTCGGTCTCAAGCTCACGAGCAGCCTCTTCAGCCATTACATAGCTAGCCTTTTGATCATCAAGACGTGGATCATCATGACGCAAACGCTCTAACTTGTAATGCGGAGTTTCTAAATGCTTGTTTGGAACCATCAAGACGTTCACTTTGAAGCGAGTCTCGATCTTAATGACTTCAGCACGTTTTTCATTCAAGAGGAAGGCAGCCACTTCGACTGGCACCTGTGTATGAATCGCAGCTGTGTTCTCTTTCATTGCCTCTTCTTGAATGATGCGCAGAACTTGCAATGCAGAAGACTCAGTATCACGAATATGGCCTGTGCCATTACAACGCGGGCAAGTGACATGACTACCTTCAGAAAGGGCAGGGCGCAAGCGCTGGCGTGACATTTCCATTAAGCCAAACTTGGAGATCTTACCCATCTGAACGCGAGCACGATCATGACGCAGAGCATCGCGCAGGCGATTCTCAACATCTTTCTGAGCTTTGCTCGATTCCATATCAATGAAGTCGATCACGATCAAGCCACCCAAGTCACGTAAACGTGCTTGACGTGCGATTTCATCGGCAGCTTCTAAGTTAGTACGAGTAGCGGTTTCTTCAATATCAGAACCACGGGTTGCACGGGCAGAGTTCACGTCCACAGAAACTAAAGCTTCAGTGTGGTCGATCACAATCGCGCCGCCAGATGGCAGTGGCACGGTACGTGAGTATGCAGTTTCAATTTGATGCTCAATTTGGAAACGTGAGAACAAAGGCACATCATCTTGATAGCGCTTTACTCTTGGCAAGTTGTCCGGCATTACAACGGACATAAATGCAGCAGCTTGCTCGTAGATATCATCGGTATCGATGAGGATCTCGCCGATATCCGGCTGGAAGTAATCACGGATTGCGCGAATCACGAGACTCGATTCGAGGTAAATCAATAATGGCGCTGAATTGCCTTTAGCAGCCTCGTCAATCGCTTTCCATAACTGCATGAGGTAACTTAAGTCCCATTGCAATTCTGTAGCGTCACGACCAATACCAGCGGTACGAGCAATGATGCTCATACCATCAGGGATGTCTAATTGGGACATGGCATCACGGAGTTCTTGACGGTCTTCGCCCTCAATACGACGAGACACACCGCCTCCACGAGGATTATTGGGCATCAATACCAAATAACGGCCAGCCAAGGAAACAAAAGAAGTTAGAGCTGCGCCTTTTTGGCCGCGCTCTTCTTTTTCTACTTGAACAATGATTTCTTGACCTTCGCGCAGGGCATCCTTAATGGATGCATTGCGAACGTCTATACCTTCTTTGAAATAGGCTCTGGCAACTTCTTTAAATGGTAAAAAGCCATGACGCTCTTCACCGTAGTTGACAAAGCAAGCCTCCAGGGAAGGCTCAATACGGGTAATAACACCTTTGTAAATATTGCCTTTGCGTTGTTCACGACCGGCAGCTTCGATATCAATATCGATGAGTTTTTGACCATCTACGATGGCAACTCGCAACTCTTCTTGTTGAGTTGCATTAAATAACATGCGTTTCATAACACTCTCCTATGGGGGAGGATGTCGTTGCGCGCTGCGTAGGAGACAAGTTAGGTGCCGCTTCAGGCATAGCCTATGGCGGTTTAATAGTGTGGATCATGCAAATCTGAGCATCTTTTGCTCAGTTCACCCAGTTAACTGTTGGTTAATTCGGTGCCACACTTGACGATCGCCGCAGAGACCTCCTTTAGGTC
The DNA here is from genome assembly GCF_002206625.1 of Polynucleobacter campilacus. GTDB lineage: Bacteria > Pseudomonadota > Gammaproteobacteria > Burkholderiales > Burkholderiaceae > Polynucleobacter > Polynucleobacter campilacus. The sequence goes on from NZ_NGUP01000001.1 coordinate 83,521, forward strand.
ATCAATGCAGGCGCGCGCCTGAAAACTGTCTTCTAATCGCGGTTCGCGGCATACGGCACACCAACCCTGCGCCTCATTACAACGGGGGAGGGGCAACCCCGGGAGTCTTTTAAAGGGCGACTCCAAGCTCCACGATTTAAACCTGAATCAGGCTCGTCTCGGGCCAATAAATTGGCTAGAGCGTTGATTATACGGCACAAGTTGAATGACAATGGGGTATTGTTGAGTCCCTTGTCGTTCTCCATGGAGCTGGCAAGAGAGATAAATCATGAAATCCGACCCTATATTGACGCCAAAAGCAGTTTCAGGCCGCACTCCAGCCACAGTTCTTCTTCAGACTATTGGTCCTGAGGAGGCTGGCCAACGCTTGGATAACTATTTGCTGCGCTGGGCCAAAGGGGTTCCTAAAAGTCACGTTTATCGGATTATTCGTTCTGGCGAGGTGCGGGTTAATAAGAAGCGCGCCGAACCAACTACCCGTTTGGTAGAAGGCGATATCGTTCGAGTTCCGCCAGTCAGACTGGCTGAACCCGCCCAAATGGCAGAAGTCAATAGTGCCCACACTAAATCTCGGGCCCACGGCTACTCAGACAAAATGCCCATTCTGTTTGAGGACGAGGCGCTGTTAATCGTAGACAAACCTCCTGGCTTAGCAGTCCATGGTGGCTCCGGAATTGCTTTAGGAGTGATTGAGACTTTACGCATCACTCGCCCAGAATTGAAGTTCTTAGAATTAGTTCACCGCTTGGATCGAGATACCTCTGGCGTATTGCTGCTGGCAAAAAAGCGCAGCGCCTTAGTCGAGCTCCATCGCCAAATTCGTGAAGGTCAAACGGATAAACGATATTACTTATTAGCTCATGGTGAAATTGCGCAAGGCGCCCAAGTGATGCAACTGAAGTATCCGCTCCATAAATATCTCTTGGCTAATGGCGAGCGCAGAGTGCGCGTCGACCCAGAGGGCTTACCAAGTCACACCGCCTTGCGTGTTACCAAGGCGATGAAGCGTGATGAAGTCGCGATTACTCTGGCGGAGGCGCAACTCAAGACAGGGCGCACTCATCAGATTCGGGTGCACCTTCAAAAACTAGGCCATGCCATCTTAGGCGACGATAAATATGGCTTTGAAGATCAAGATAAATTGATTAAATCCAAGCGCCTGTATCTTCATGCTCACCTGGCTGGCTTTACACATCCACGCACTGGTGAAAAGATGCGGATCGAATCCCCATTGCCGCCTGAATTTGCGGCCATGATGAAAAAATTTGAGTAGTTAACGAAAATAAAAATAGCACGTAAAGCGAAGATGATTGACGAGAACAAACAAGATCGCCGTTATGACCTGATAGTCTGGGATTGGGATGGAACGATTATGGATTCCACGCCCACTATCGTGGACTGTATTCAGCAGGCCTGTCGTGACTTAGGCTTTAAAGAGCCTGATGATGCATTGGCGAGCTCAGTCATTGGTTTGGGTATACAGGACTCATTACGCAGAGCGGTTCCTTGGATTGAGCCAGTGCATTTTCCAAAATTGACGGATCGTTTTCGTTTTCACTATCTAGCAAAAGATCATGAGCTTGATTTATTTGTTGGTATTCGTGAGCTCTTGGAAAAGCTTCGGGCCGATCAATATCTCTTAGGCGTGGCAACTGGCAAATCCAGAGTAGGGTTGGACCGCTCTTTAAAACACCACGAGATTGGCCATCTTTTTCATGAAACGCGTACAGCCGATGAGTCTTTCTCAAAACCCCATCCTGGGATGTTGCTAGAGCTATCGGATCTCACTCAAGTACCTACTCGCCGGATGTTGATGATTGGGGATACCACACATGACTTAGATATGGCAGCCAATGCCGGAGTCGATGCGCTAGCCGTGACCTACGGCGCTCACCCACCAGATACTCTGAAGACCTCCAAGTCATTGGCGCATGTTGATAATGTGGCAGAGCTGTCACAATGGCTTAAACATAATCTGTAACTGTATAGGCAACACTAAGGAATCGATCATGGAAAACAATCCAAATCCTAATTGGGAGCGACAAGCTCTTGAGCATTTGCTTTTAGAGAATTTGAAAGAGACCCGCAAGGCACGTCGCTGGAAAGCGGTGCTGCGCGTTCTCACTTTAGTGGTGATTATTGGAGTGATTCTTTCAGTATTTGATTTTCATCTTCCTGGGCGCGGTATGGGCACAGAGAAGCACACTGCAATGGTGACGCTAGAAGGTGAGATTTCATCGAGCTCTATGGCCAATGCCTTAGATATCAACTCTTCACTGCTCTCTGCTTTTGAAAATGAAAACAGTGCCGGCGTTGTTCTGCGGATTAATAGTCCTGGTGGTTCACCAGTACAAGCAGGCATGATCAATGATGAGATTCATCGTTTGCGCAAGCTCTATCCGAAGAAACCGTTTTATGTCGTGGTTGAAGATATCTGCGCCTCAGGCGGTTACTACGTGGCAGTAGCCGGGGATCAGATCTTGGTGGATAAAGCGAGTTTGATTGGTTCTATCGGAGTAATCATGGAAGGCTTTGGCTTCACAGGCCTGATGGATAAGTTAGGCGTGACCCGTCGCATGATTACCTCGGGATCAAATAAAGGCATGCTCGATCCTTTTAGTAAGGAAGATCCTAAGCAGGTTGAGATGGTCAAGACCATGATCAATGAAATTCATCAGCAATTTATTGCGGTAGTGAAAGAAGGTCGCGGCGCACGCTTGAAGGAAAGCCCAGATTTATTTTCTGGTCGTATTTGGAATGGCGAGCAGGCTGTCAAAATTGGTTTGGTAGATGGTTACGGCACAGTAGAGTCGGTAGCACGCGATATCTTTAAGGCGCCGGATATTCTGGACTACACCATGAAAGAAAATTTTGCAGAGCGTGTGGCTAAGCGCTTTGGTGCAGAGGCTGGTGCAGCTGCTGGCAAGGCTTTAGTGAAGGCACCAGATCTGAAGTAAAAATGAATACCTAAATAAAACGAAGTATCAAATCTTAGGCCAACAGTAGAAATACGGTTGGCCTGTTTTGTAATGGAGCGCATGCAGCCTCATTTGGATAGCGCTTACGCCAATCTGTTATCGAGAGCGTGGTGATCATTTCTGATGGAAGACTCAGGTCTACTCCTAAGCAAAGCAAAGATTGGGGTGCTAATGAATTCAAGCAGGCCATCAGCATTGCAGTATTGCGATAGGGCGTCTCAATCCAAATTTGGGTTTGCTGTAGTTTTCGAGATTCTGCTTCAAGTTGCTTGAGTTTGGCACTTCGTTCATGGGTGTCTTGCGGTAAGTAGCCCTGAAAAGCAAAGCGCTGACCGTTAAGGCCGCTAGCCATCAGGCCTAATAAGATGGAGCTTGGCCCAACCAAAGGTTTTACCCTCGCACCCAGTTGATGTGCTGCTAGAACTAGTTCTGCACCAGGATCGGCAACTCCCGGAACACCTGCTTCAGACATTAAGCCCATGTCATTACCAGCAAGCAGTGGCTTGAGTAAATCTGCAGGCTTCACAGCATCACCATACTTTGCATTGCGGGCTACACCACGCCATTCACTCATTTGCATTTCTTGAATAGTGCATGCAAGCGGAGAAATACTATCGACAGCTTTTAATAGTGCGCGCGCTGTTTTAGCATCTTCCACAACCCAGTGTTTAAGTTTTGCTGCTTGAGTGATAGTTTCAGTGGGCAAGACCCATGGCAACTGTTCGCTGCGCGCATCATCCCCTAAGGTATTGGGAACTAGATAGAGTGTGCCTAACTTTGCCATGAATAATTTTCTATTGTTCTCTTAATTCTTCACTGGAATGACAAACCCAGCATCACGCAATAAACCCGTTAGGGCAATCAGCGGCAAGCCAATGAGGGCTGTGGGATCATCACTCTTGATCGACTTGAGAAGGCTGATACCAAGCCCTTCTGATTTAGCGCTACCGGCGCAGTCATAAGGCTCTTCTGCTACTAAATAACTTTTTAAAACATCATCTGGTAATTTTCGAAAAGTGACTTCAGTCGGAACGTTCAAGGTAGTTTGTGCATCCCCCTTCATTAAACAAAGCGCTGTATGAAAGGTCACTGTTTGCCCTCGCATCATTTGTAATTGCGCCAATGCTTTCTCGAAGTTACCTGGTTTGCCAATTGCAGCGCCACACAAATCTGCTACTTGATCAGAACCAATCACCCATGCATGAGGATGTGCTTTTGCAACAGCTGCTGCTTTTGCCTTTGCAAGGCGCAGCGCTAAGTCGAGAGTGTTCTCACCGGTCAGGGGTGTTTCATCTACTTTTGGAGAGATCACTTCAAACGGAATACGTAAGCGCTGCAATAGCTCACGACGGTAAACCGAGGTGGACGCTAATATGAGCGGTGGATTTTTGGGTAAATTCATTAAGTTACTCATTGCTACTGACTTTCGAGGATGCCTTGATTTAGACTGATGCCATGAATCGTAATCAAGTTTTACCTCAAGTCCAGCTATCGGCTGAAGCTATTGCTCTAAAAAAGGTCGACTTTTGTGCTCCACAGTCGTATCAGGGGGCTGGTTTTTTGACTATGACTGATATGCCTAGGCTTGCTAAGGAGGCTTCAAGCGTTAAGCCCGGGGATGGCTTTGCCTGGCAAATGGAGACCCATTTTGAGGATTCGCCTGGAATCGAGCCTCGCCAAATCTTGGATTTAGCCTTAAAAGGCTGCCTTCACTTGGTTTGCCAGCGTTGCCTGCAGGATTGCGCGGTCAATCTAGACGAAAAACGGCGTTTTGTCTTTGTGGCTACTGAGGCTGAGGCAGATGACTACCCTTTGGAGGATGAAGTGCAGGAACCCTTGGTCGCTAGCCAGCATTTCAACCTCCTGGAGACCATTGAAGATGAGGTTTTATTGTCTTTACCCTTAATTCCAAAGCATCCAGAGGGCTTTTGTGAGCCTCATGCCACAGTATTTGGGCTTGAGGATGAAGATGAGGGGTCCAATGAGCCTGAAAATCCCTTTAACATATTGAAAAATATGAAGAAAAACTCATAAACGGGGATTTTTCGGCCCTGTTGTTTTAAGAAGGCTTGATCGATAAATCAAGCATTTAGACGCTTTCTCATGCTAGAATGTCGCCTTGCTTAGGAGTTCAATATGGCCGTCCAACAAAATAAAAAATCACCTTCCAAACGTGGCATGCACCGTGCGCACGACTTTTTGACCGCACCTGCTACGGCTGTAGAAGCCACAACTGGTGAGGCTCATTTGCGCCACCACATTTCACCAAACGGCTACTATCGTGGTCGTAAAGTTGTTAAAACAAAAAACGACTAATTCTTTAGTCTAAATAGATCGAAGCGGCTCCCAAAAAAGCCGCTTTTTTCTTAGATAAATCACTTGCAGCAATCAATGAGTTTATGAGCGTTACTCTTGCTATTGATGCCATGGGCGGAGATCATGGGGTCGTTGTGACGGTTCCTGCTGCCTGCGATTTCCTAGAAAAACATTCTGATGTGAAGATTGTCCTCGTGGGTGATCCTGATTTAATCAAGCAAGTCTTGGATAAATCTTCCAATACTCACATGGATCGCATTCAAATTATTGCTGCGAGCGAAGTGGTATTGATGGATGACCCCATCGAAGTTGCTTTGCGCCGCAAAAAAGATTCGTCGATGCGTGTGGCCATTGAGCAAGTCAAAGAGGGCGCTGCTGATGCGGTGATCTCCTCTGGTAATACGGGCGCGCTCATGGCCATTTCCCGTTACATTCTCAAAACTTTGGATGGTGTTGACCGTCCAGCGATTGCAACTGCTATTCCAAATGAGTTGGGGCGCGGCACCACTATGCTTGATCTAGGCGCAAATGCAGATTGTGAGCCAATGCATCTTGTGCAATTTGCGCAAATGGCTAGTGTGATGGTTCAAGTGGTGGATGGTAAGCAGAACCCTTCAGTTGGTCTTCTCAATATTGGTGAAGAGGTGATTAAGGGCAATGAAGTCGTGAAGCAGACTGGAGAGTTGCTGCGTCAAACCAATTTAAACTTTTATGGCAACGTAGAAGGTAATGATATTTTTAAGGGCACCACGGATATTGTGGTGTGTGATGGATTCGTGGGCAATGTGGTTTTAAAGGCCAGTGAAGGTTTGGCCAAAATGATGAGTGGCTTGATTCGCTCAGAATTTAATCGCTCCTGGCTCACCAAATTGATGGCTGTATGCGCTATGGTGCCATTGCTGCGTGTCCGTAAGCGCGTAGATCATCGTCGATATAACGGTGCTGTATTGTTAGGTCTACGCGGTTGCGTTATTAAGAGCCACGGCTCAGCCGACCGCTTTGGATTTGGTTTTGCCTTAGATCGTGCCTATGAAGCTTCCAAAAATCGCATGGTTGAGCGCATTGCTGCAGCCTTTGCGGTGGAGACAAAAGAATGAATATCTTTGCAAGAGTAGCCGGAACCGGAAGTTATCTTCCCGAGCAGCGCTTAACTAACCAAGATTTGGTGGAGCGGTTGGCGAAGAGTGGATTAGAAACTAGCGATGAGTGGATCAGTACTCGTAGCGGAATTTCTGCACGTCACTTTGCTGCTGAGAATGAACTCACTAGTGATCTAGCAGTGAAAGCTGCGCAAGCTGCATTAGCGAGCGCAGGCATTACTTCCGAAGATTTAGATCTGATTATCTTGTCAACTTCTACGCCAGATCATTTGGGCGGCTTTCCAAGTACTGCTTGTGTAGTCCAAGATAAGTTAGGTGCTCACACTGCCTGTGCCGCATTTGATGTGCAAGCAGTGTGCGCAGGGTTTACCTATGCCCTTGCTACGGCAGATGCGTTTATTCGTTGTGGCTCCTATAAAAAAGTCTTGGTCATTGGTGCCGAGACTTTCTCCCGCATTCTAGATTTCCAAGATCGTGGTACTTGTGTGTTGTTTGGTGATGGGGCTGGTGCTGTCGTGCTTGAAGCCTCGAATGAGCCCGGCATTCTAGCTACCGCTTTGCATGCTGATGGTAGTCAGCGCAACATATTGTGTGTCCCTGGTCGTGCCGGTAATGGCGAAGTCCATGGCTCCCTATTTATGACGATGGATGGCCAAGCGGTATTTAAATTGGCAGTCAAAGTATTAGAGCAAGTAGCTCATGAGGTTTTAGAAAAAGCCCATCTCAAGCCAGAGCAAATTGATTGGTTGGTACCGCATCAAGCCAATATCCGAATTATGGAGGGTACCGCTAAGAAAATGGGTATGTCCATGGATAAAGTGATCGTGACAGTGCATGAGCACGGCAACACTTCTGCGGCATCGATTCCTTTGGCGCTAGATACTGGCGTGCGCTCTGGTCAGATTCAGCGTGGCCAATATCTCTTATTAGAAGGTGTTGGCGGCGGCTTTGCTTGGGGTGCAGTTGCACTCAAGTATTAAAACCATTCTTTTCATTACTTCGTAAATTAATCACATGACATTTGCATTCGTATTTCCTGGCCAAGGCTCTCAATCGGTAGGTATGCTCAATTCTATTTCTGAGCGTCCTGAAGTGCGTGCAACGTTACAAGAAGCTTCAGAAGCTTTGGGTGAGGATGTTGCCAAGTTAATTGCCGAGGGCCCTGCAGAGGCGCTATCGTTAACTACCAATACTCAACCAGTGATGTTGACTGCTGGCGTGGCTTTTTACCGCGCTTGGTTAGCTGCTGGTGGTCTCGCACCGCAGGTGATGGCTGGCCATAGTCTTGGTGAGTACTCAGCCCTAGTTGCTGCTGGTGTTATCTCTTTTAAAGATGCGGTTCCTTTGGTGCGTTTTCGTGCACAGGCAATGCAAAGTGCTGTACCAGTAGGTACGGGCGGCATGGCAGCTATCTTAGGTTTGGATGATGCAACCGTTATTAAAGTCTGCGCAGAAGCGAGTGCTGCATCAGGTGGTGTAGTTGAAGCTGTGAATTTCAATGCACCTGGTCAAGTCGTGATCGCGGGTGCAAGTGATGCTGTCACTAAAGCTTGTGAGTTGCTCAAAGCTGCGGGCGCTAAACGCGCATTACCGCTACCGGTATCTGCACCATTTCATTCTTCTTTGTTACAGCCCGCTTCCGAAAAACTGAAGGGTTACCTAGCCAATATTGAATTCAAAGCACCAACAATTTCCGTGATTAATAACGTGGATGTTCAAATCTTAAATGATCCCAGCGCAATTAAAGATGCTTTAGTGCGTCAAGCTGCTAAGCCAGTACGCTGGCAAGAAACGATTCAAGCGATGGCTACCCAAGGCGTTACTCAAGTAGTAGAGTGCGGTCCTGGTAAGGTGTTGGCGGGATTAACCAAGCGAATCAATGATCAGGTGACAGGCATGCCTGTATTTGATGAGCCTAGCCTAAATGAAGTGTTGGCTACCTTAAAATAAGCACTATTGATCAACATCAATCGATATAGCGAAAGATAAATATGAATCTCGACCTCAGTGGACAAATTGCTCTGGTAACAGGCGCTTCGCGTGGTATTGGTCAGGCGATTGCAGATGAATTGGCTAAGTGTGGCGCTAAGGTGATTGGTACTGCTACAACAAGTGATGGTGCTAAAGCAATTGATGCGCGCTTAAAGCCTTCGGGTGGTTGCGGTTTGGTTTTGAATGTCACTGCTCCCAATGCATGCGAAGAAATGATTGATCAAATTGTGAAGGATCATGGTGGCATCAATATCTTGGTAAATAATGCTGGCATTACTCGCGATAACTTGGCGATGCGCATGAAGTCCGAAGAGTGGAGTGATGTGATTGATACGAATTTGAGTTCAGTGTTTCGGTTATCCCAGGCTGTTTTGCGCCCAATGATGAAGGCACGTGGTGGCCGAATCATCAACATCACCTCTATCGTAGGTCACATGGGTAACGCAGGACAAGCAAATTACGCTGCTGCAAAGGCAGGCGTTTCTGGAATGACTCGTGCCTTAGCTCGTGAAATTGGCAGCCGGAATATTACCGTCAATTGCGTGGCACCGGGATTTATTGATACCGATATGACCCGCGCTCTGAGTGAAGAGCAGCAAAATGCCCTAAAAGTGAACATTCCTTTGGCTCGCCTAGGTAGCCCCGAGGATGTAGCCCAGGCAGTGGCGTTTTTAGCCTCTCCAGCGGCTGGATACATCACGGGCAATACCCTACACGTCAATGGCGGGCTCTATTTAGCCTAAGCCAAAAGCAAGGATTTCATCATTTTTGGGCGAATTTGCTAGATTGCTCGGCCAAGCTGATAAAATTCTTCAATCGTTTTTTTACAACCCCTGGGGGACTTAATGGATAACATCGAACAACGCGTTAAGAAAATCGTCGCTGAGCAATTGGGCGTCGCTGAAGGAGATATCAAAAATGAATCTTCTTTTGTGAATGACCTAGGCGCTGACTCTCTTGACACTGTTGAGCTGGTAATGGCTTTGGAAGATGAATTTGGCATCGAAATTCCTGATGAGGAAGCCGAAAAAATCACCACAGTTCAGCTCGCGATCGACTTCGCTCAATCAAAAGCTCAGGGTTAATTCCCTAGCCTAGGTATTACTGTGTCAGCATCAAATGGCCGACGCCGGGTAGTAGTTACCGGTCTTGGCCTTATCTCACCCGTTGGTAATTCCGTTGATGTAGCCTGGTCTAATTTGCTTGCTGGCAAATCAGGCATTGCTACCATCACGAAATTCGACCACGCACCGCTGAGTGTTCATTTCGCGGGAGAGGTGAAAGATTTCAACGTTGAAGAATATGTTTCGGCCAAAGAGGCACGCCATATGGATACCTTTATCCATTACGGCATTGCTGCAGGTACGCAAGCTATTCGTGACAGCGGTTTAGAAATTAATGAGCAAAATGCCGAGCGCGTAGGCGTGATGGTTGGTTCTGGGATTGGCGGCTTGCCAATGATTGAGGCAACAGGGGCTGAGTTATTGGCTCGTGGTCCACGTCGTATCTCACCATTCTTTGTGCCCGGCTCAATCATCAATATGATTTCTGGGCACCTCAGTATTTTATTTGGACTTAAAGGCCCAAACGTTGCGGCAGTGACTGCCTGTACTACTGGCTTACATAGTATTGGTTTGGCAGCTCGCTTAATTCAGTATGGCGATGCCGATGTCATGGTCGCTGGTGGCGCTGAATCTACTATTTCTGCTTTAGGTGTTGGTGGCTTTGCTTCTGCAAGAGCGCTTTCAACTCGTAACGATGATCCAGCAACTGCTTCACGTCCTTGGGATAAAGACCGTGATGGTTTTGTTCTTGGAGAAGGTGCTGGGGTTGTAGTGCTCGAAGAATATGAGCACGCTAAAGCACGCGGCGCAAAAATTTATTGCGAGCTACTCGGCTTTGGCATGAGTGGTGACGCGTATCACATGACTGCACCCAATATGGATGGCCCACGTCGTTGCATGGTGAATGCGATGCGCGATGCAGGCTTAAATCCAGATCAAATTCAATATCTCAATGCCCATGGCACCTCTACACCTTTAGGTGATAAGAATGAGACCGACGCCATTAAAGCAGCTCTAGGCGATCATGCTAAAAAGACTTTAATTAACTCGACCAAGTCGATGACTGGCCACCTTTTGGGCGGCGCAGGCGGTTTGGAGTCTGTTTTCACTATTCTGGCTCTCCACAACCAGAAATCCCCACCCACCATCAATATCTTCAATCAAGATCCTGAGTGTGACTTAGACTACTGCGCTAACACTGCTAGGGACGTCAAGATTGAGCATGCCGTCAAAAACAATTTTGGCTTTGGGGGTACTAACGGCACCTTGATTTTTGGCAAGTTGACCTAATATTCTCCTTATCTCCACTTTTTGGTTTTTACCAAGTAGGTCTATAGCATTATGAAAAAGTACCTGATTGCGCTCTTGGCTATTTTGAGTCTTGGGCAAACTACATTTATACCGAATGCTTTTGCACAAAATCCCCGTGTAACTCTTCCGGATTTTGCGGATTTAGTTGAACGTGCGAGTCCGGCTGTGGTGAATATTCGCACCACTGAAAAGGTCATGGTTCAGCAGTCTCAAGGCGGCATCCCAGGATTACCTGACGATCAAGCAGAATTTTTCCGCCGTTTCTTTGGTGTGCCTATTCCTGGCATTCCAAATAGCCCTAAGCAAGCGCAACCAAATTCAGGCAAGCCACAAGAAGCAGATCGTGGAGTTGGCTCTGGTTTCATTATTGAATCTAATGGTTTGATTTTGACAAATGCGCACGTCGTAGAGGGGGCAACAACGATTTATGTCACCTTAACGGATAAGCGTGAGTTCAAAGCGAAGTTATTGGGCTTGGATAAACGTACTGATGTAGCAGTAGTCAAAATTGAAGCGCGTGATTTACCAAGGCTGCCATTAGGTGACTCTTCAAAGGTGAGAGTGGGCGAGTGGGTTTTAGCAATCGGCTCTCCTTTTGGCCTTGAGAACACCGTAACAGCAGGCATTGTCTCGGCGAAGAGTCGTGACACTGGTGATTACTTGCCCTTTATCCAGACTGACGTTGCAGTCAATCCTGGTAACTCTGGCGGCCCATTATTGAATACTGCTGGCCAAGCCGTTGGAATTAACTCTCAAATTTTTAGTCGCTCTGGTGGCTATATGGGAATCTCCTTCGCCATTCCAATTGATGAGGCGATGCGTGTAGCAGAGCAATTGCGCACCAATGGAAAAATGACGCGCGGTCGTATCGGTGTTGCCTTAGGGGAGATGACAAAAGAGATTGCTGAGAGTTTAGGTTTAGGTAAGCCTCGTGGTGCTTATGTGCGTAATGTCGAATCTAATGGTCCTGCAGCAGCTGGTGGCATTGAGGCTGGTGATGTGATTTTGAGTTTCAATAGTCGTGAAATTAGTAAGTCTACGGATTTGCCACGCGTTGTTGGTGACACTAAACCAGGAACTACGGCTACTGTGCAAGTTTGGCGTAAGGGTAGCCCTCGCGACTTAACGGTCACTGTTGCTGATACTGATACTGCGCAAGCCGCCGCTAAAAAGCCAGAGACTCCGGCTGCAAATGGCAGCACTACAAGTGCCTTTGGGGTGGCGGTAGTGGACTTATCAGATGTCAAAAAGAAGGATCTCAATATTAAGGGTGGCGTTGAGGTCACCAGTTTGGGGGATGGTCCTTTGGCAAGAGCGGGTGCGCGCCCTGGCGATGTGATTATTCGGATCGCTGATACTGACATCACTGGGGTAAAGCAATTTGAGGCTTTAGTTAAAACCCTTGATGCCAACAAGGCCGTTCCAGTCTTTATTCGTCGTTCTGACGGCACTTTAGTCATTCCTGTAAAGCCAAAATAAGCCCTTTTTAGGCTAAAAAATGGGGTTTGGGGCCTTTTGGGCTCCACCCATTACAATCTCTCTAAGACATCTTTTTGCAGCGCATCATTGTGGTGCGTTCTGACAAGGCGTTTTTTGAATGACCTATTAAGACGCTATGGATTTAATCCGCAATTTTTCTATCATCGCCCACATTGATCACGGTAAATCTACGCTTGCCGATCGCATTATTCAACTTTGTGGAGGTCTTTCTGATCGCGAAATGGAAGCGCAGGTTCTCGACTCTATGGATATTGAGCGCGAACGGGGCATCACTATTAAGGCCCAAACTGCGGCACTCAATTACAAAGCCAAAGACGGCAAAATTTATAACCTCAACTTGATTGATACCCCAGGGCATGTGGACTTCTCCTATGAGGTCAGTCGCTCCTTATCGGCTTGTGAAGGTGCTTTATTGGTAGTCGATGCTAGTCAGGGTGTTGAGGCACAAACGGTAGCGAACTGCTATACCGCAATTGAACTTGGTGTTGAGGTGGTCCCAGTTCTCAATAAGATAGATTTACCGCAGGCTGATCCTGAGCGCGCCATTCAAGAAATTGAAGACGTGATTGGGATTGATGCGACGGATGCTGTTACTTGTTCTGCTAAGACTGGTCTTGGTGTGCACGAAGTGATCGAAGAAATGATCCGCCGAGTACCGCCACCAAAGGGTGATGCTACTGCCCCACTGCAGTGCCTCATCATTGACTCTTGGTTTGATAACTATGTTGGTGTGGTGATGTTAGTTCGTGTTGTGAACGGCACTCTCAAACCTAAAGATAAAATTACTTTGATGGCCAATGGCTCTACTCACTTAGTTGAGCATGTCGGCGTCTTTAGCCCTAAGTCGGTGGATCGCCCTGAGCTGAGTGCTGGCCAGGTGGGCTTCATCATCGCAGGCATTAAAGAATTAAAGGCTGCAAAAGTAGGTGATACCGTGACACACGCTGTCGGGCAAGTAGGCCGTACACCTGCGACTGTGCCATTGCCTGGATTTAAAGAAGTGAAGTCTCAAGTGTTCGCTGGTTTATATCCAGTGGAAGCGAGTGAATATGATCAACTGCGTGAATCCCTTGAGAAGTTAAAGCTCAATGACGCTTCTCTCTTGTATGAGCCTGAGGTTTCCCAAGCGCTTGGTTTTGGATTCCGCTGCGGTTTCTTAGGCTTACTACATATGGAGATCGTACAAGAGCGTTTAGAGCGCCAATACGGGATGAACCTGATTACTACTGCGCCAACCGTGGTGTATCAAGTGCAGCAATCTGATGGGACGATTTTGAATGTGGATAACCCATCAAAGATGCCTGAGACCAGTAAGGTTGAAACTATCTTAGAGCCTATTGTGACGGTCAATCTCTACATGCCTCAAGAGTATGTGGGTTCCATCATCACGCTATGTGTTGGTAAGCGGGGTATTCAGACGGGCATGAACTATTTAGGTCGCCAAGTGCAGCTGACTTATGAGTTACCGATGGCAGAGATTGTGATGGATTTTTTCGATCGTCTGAAATCCATTTCACGGGGCTATGCTTCGATGGATTATGAATTCAAAGAATACCGCCCGGCCGATGTAGTGAAAGTCGATATTTTGATTAACGGCGATCGAGTGGATGCGCTCTCAGTGATTGTCCATAGAAGCAATAGTCAACACCGTGGTCGAGAGGTAGTTTCTAAGATGCGCGGCATTATTCCGCGACAAATGTTTGATGTGGCTATTCAGGCTGCGATTGGTAGCAATATTGTTGCGCGTGAAAACGTCAAAGCCTTACGTAAAAACGTTTTAGCGAAATGCTATGGTGGAGATATCTCTCGTAAGCGCAAGCTGCTCGAGAAGCAAAAAGAAGGTAAAAAGCGTATGAAACAAGTGGGCAATGTGGAAATCCCACAAGAAGCTTTCTTGGCTATTTTGCAGGTGGAAGATTAATGAACTTTGCACTCATTCTTTTGATCTTGGCGTTTGTTACCGGCATTGCTTATGCCGCTGACAAGTTTTACTTTGCACCACAAAGACGCTTGGCCGGTATTGATCGCATGCCTTTGTGGTTGGAATACACCGCTGGTTTCTTTCCAGTAATTTGCGCGGTGTTTGTCTTGCGCTCTTTCATTGTTGAGCCCTTCAAGATTCCATCGGGCTCCATGATTCCCACCTTACAAATTGGCGATTTCATCTTGGTAAATAAATTTACCTACGGAATTCGCTTACCGGTAATCAACCAAAAGGTAGTTGAACTAGGTACTCCAAAGCGCGGAGATGTCGTGGTCTTTCGTTATCCACGCGATGAGTCTATTGATTACATTAAACGCATTGTGGCGCTACCTGGCGATGTGATTACCTATCAAGACAAGCGCCTGACGGTTAATGGACAGCCATTGCAGTATGGTGGTGGTGAGTCTTATCTTGATCCCGAGAATATGCGCTATGCAAAACTTTATACAGAGGCCTTCCCTGTAGACTTGGGTGGTAACCGTCATGAGATTTTGAATGACCCGGACCGTCCTAGCGTATTTCCGACAGAGCGCTTTCCAGGTTTCGATTTTTGCCAATATCAGCAGTCGGGCTTGACTTGCACAGTACCCCCAGGACATTACTTTGCTATGGGTGATAACCGTGATAACAGTGCCGATTCTCGTTACTGGGGTTTTGTGCCCGATAAAAATATCGTGGGTAAGGCCTTCTTTGTCTGGTTGAATCTGGGCAATCTGGGTCGCATCGGCGGCTTCGAGTAAAGATCATGAACGCGCGCGCCGTTATTGAAACCGCACCACTACAAGAGCAGCTTGGCTATACCTTTAAGAAGCCTGAGCTCTTGCATCAAGCCTTGACTCACCGTAGTCATAGCAAGAAGAATAACGAGCGTTTGGAGTTCTTGGGTGACTCGATTCTCAATTGCGTAGTTGCAGATTTACTGTATGAGCGTTACTCCGATTTAGATGAGGGTGATCTCTCTCGCGTTCGGGCTAATTTAGTCAAACAGCAAGCCTTATATGAGATTGCACAAACTCTGTCCTTATCGGATTATTTGCGTCTGGGTGAGGGGGAGCTCAAGAGCGGCGGCTTTCGTCGCCCCTCCATTTTGGCCGACACTTTAGAAGCAGTAACTGGCGCTATCTTTTTAGATGGCGGATTTGATGCAGCAAAAGGGTGTCTGCGAAAGTTGTATTTGATCATCCTTGCACAAGTTGACCCAAAGACTCTAGGTAAGGATGACAAAACACTCTTGCAAGAATGTTTACAGAGCTATCAATTACCTCTACCTACTTATAACGTCACTGGCACTACTGGCGCTGCTCATAACCAGCAATTTGAAGTGGAATGCTTGATTCCGAGTTTGAAGGTATCAGTAAAAGGTGGTGGCGCATCTCGCCGAGCGGCTGAACAGTCTGCTGCTAAAGCTGCTTTACTAGCAGCCCTAAAGGCTTTGCCACAGGAATCTCGTAAGCCTAAGAAAACTCGGTCCGCTAAGAAAAAAGCAGCTAAAAAAGAAGTGGCCGAAGAGCAGTTAAATTTGAAGCTGAAGGGCTAATCGTGTTTAGATGCGGCACTATCGCCATTGTTGGGCGTCCCAATATGGGCAAATCAACACTGCTTAATGCTTTGGTTGGTCAAAAGATTAGCATTACTTCTCGTAAGGCTCAAACAACACGCCACCGTATCTTGGGGATTCAGAATCGTGAAGAGGCGCAATTTATTTTTATTGATACGCCTGGTTTTCAGACGCGTTTGATAAATACCCTTAACAAGGCGCTGAACCGCACAGTGACAACTGCCCTGCAGGACGTCAATGTGGCCTGCTTTGTGGTTGAGGCTGGATATTTTGGTGAAGACGATAAAAAAGTTTTACAACTACTACCAGCTGATTTGCCAATAGTGCTGGTTCTAAATAAACTTGATCTTTTTAATAGCCGCTTTCAGACGCCGTCTGAGCGTGACCAAGCTTTACTCAACTTTATGAAGGATATGTCGCGGCCATGGCATGAGTTAGGTGGCCACGAAGATCAAAAGTCGGAATTTTCAGAAATTGTGCCAATGAGCGCTAAAAGCCCTGGCGATATTCAAAGACTCTTAGATGTCTTAGAGGAGTATTTGCCTGAAGCACCAGCTGTCTACGACGGCGATACTATTACTGATCGTAGTGAGCGTTTCCTCGCCGCGGAAATTCTGCGCGAGAAGGTCTTCCGTTTCACTGGTGAAGAGTTGCCTTACACCAGCACAGTAGTGATTGATCAATTTAAGATGGATGGCAAGATGCGCCGTATCGCGGCAACTATTTTGGTTGATCGTGATAGCCATAAAGCGATGATCATTGGCGCCAAGGGTGAGCGATTGAAGAAGATTTCTACGGATGCCCGGATTGATATGGAAAAGCTCTTTGATGGCAAAGTCTTTTTAGAGACTTGGGTCAAAGTGAAGCGGGGCTGGGCAGATGATCGCGCTGAATTACGGGCGCAGGGTTTAGAGTAAATCTTCATGGCCTCGATTCGTATTGCTGACGAGCCTGCGTTTGTATTGCATAGTATTCCTTATAAAGAAACTAGCTTAATTCTGGATGTCTTTACACGGCAGTATGGCCGCATGGCCCTAATTGCTAAGGGCGCGAAGCGTCCACACTCCACATTGCGTCCAGTATTGCAACGCTTTCAACCCCTCTTGGTTTCTTGGAGCGGCAAGTCAGAGCTACGCACACTCACTAAGTCTGAGTGGGTGGGTGGGATGCCTTCATTAGTCGGCGATGCATTGCTTTGTGGTTTCTATCTCAATGAATTGCTTGTCAAGTTTTTAGCGCGTGAAGACGATTACGAAAAACTCTATGATCGATATACAGAAACGATTAATGCCTTATCGAATCTCGAATTTGAATCTAAGGGCCTAGAAGAAATTTTGCGCCCATTTGAGTTATCACTCCTGCAAGAGACGGGTTATGCAGCTGCTTTGGATCGCTGCGTTGAAACCAATGAGTTGCCCGATGCTAAAATCCAGTATGTTTATCAGCCTGAGCGTGGGATTCGTCCAGTTCAAGGGGATGATCCAGGGCATTGGCCAGTCTTAACCGGCAAATCTTTGCTCGCTATTGCAGCTGGGGATTTTTCAGACCCAGAAACATTGTCAGAGAGTAAGCAATTGATGCGTTTCCTGCTTGGTTTGCATCTACAAGATCAGGTTTTGACCACCAGGCAAATTCTGATTGATCTCAAAAAAATCTAGTAATCTACAGCTATGACAACCCAAGCCCTAGAACTCGGTATCAATATCGATCACGTAGCCACCTTGCGTAATGCCCGTGGGACAGTCTATCCAGATCCTATCAAAGCAGCACAATTAGCTGAAGAGGCTGGCGCCGATTTAATTACTCTGCATTTGCGTGAGGATCGCCGTCATATTAAAGATGCAGATCTATTCGCGCTGCGTCCACTTATCAAAACGCGCATGAACCTCGAGTGCGCAGTGACTCCTGAAATGATTAGCATTGCTTGCAAAGTAAGGCCACACGATGTGTGCTTGGTACCGGAGAAGAGAGCGGAAGTGACTACTGAAGGTGGTTTAGATGTATTGGGATACTTTGAGGCGGTGAAGGCTGCTACAAAGCAATTGCAAGAGGCGGGTATTCGGGTATCGCTATTCATTGATCCAGAAGAAAAACAAATTCAAGCGGCAAAAGATATTGGAGCCACAGTAGTGGAATTGCATACTGGTCGTTATGCTGACTTATCTGGCGCAGATCAGGCGACAGAGTTAGAGCGTATTCGTAAGGCAGCTCAGTTTGGGAAAAGTATCGGGCTGCGAGTCAATGCTGGCCATGGTCTTCATGAAAGTAATGTCATGTCAATTGCAGCTATTGCCGAGTTGTCCGAGCTCAATATTGGTCATGCCATTGTGGCTGAAGCCTTGTTTAAGGGGTGGCAAAAAGCCATTACCGATATGAAGATCCTGATGATTCAGGGTCGAGCTAACTCATAAGTTAAAAAAGTAAACATGATCATTGGCATTGGTACAGATATTCTGCAGATCGAACGCTTACAAGCGGCTTACGATCGGACTAATGGCCGCTTAGCTGAGAGAATTTTGGGTCCTGATGAGATCTTGGTATTTAAACAGCGCCTTGCCAGAAATCACAAGCGAGGCATTGCTTTCTTGGCGACTCGCTTTGCTGCTAAAGAGGCTTTCTCTAAAGCTATTGGCCTGGGAATAAGAATGCCTATGACCTGGCGTTCATTGCAAACCTTAAATGAGCCAAGTGGTAAGCCGGTCACTTCTTATTTGGGTGCGCTGGCCAAATTTATGGCAGAAAAGAATTGGGAAGCTCACGTTACTGTGAGCGATGAACAGGATATGGCGATTGCCCATGTCATCGTTACTCAAAAGTAAACATCAGACATTTGGAATATACAGAGGAAGAGATGAGTAAATCTACCATGAACCCAGGCCCAGTCACATTAGATGTAGTGGGCCAGGTCTTAAATGCTGAAGATCGTCGTCGTATCTTAGATCCTTTGACTGGTGGCGTCATCTTATTTGGCAGAAACTTTGCCAACCGTAAACAACTGACCAAACTCACTGCTGATATCAAAAAATTGCGCCCTGATGTATTGATTTCTATTGATCATGAGGGTGGTCGAGTGCAGCGTTGTAAGGCTGATGGCTTTACCTATCTTCCAGCAATGCGCAAGCTCGGCGAGCTTTGGGGTGCTAAGAGTAATTCGAGCCATGCAGCCGAGTCTGCTGCGCTTGCGATGGCGGCTGCTACTGCCTGTGGCTATATTTTGGCTGCCGAGTTGCGCGCTTGTGGTGTGGATTTTAGTTTCACGCCAGTTTTGGATTTAGATTTTGGTCGCAGTAGGATCATCGGCGATCGTTCATTTAGTCGTGATCCACAAATTGTGTTTGCCTTAGCAAAGAGTTTGAACGAAGGCTTGCGCTTAGCTGATATGGCCAATTGCGGCAAACATTTTCCAGGGCATGGTTGGGCAGAAGCAGATTCTCATGTGGCTATTCCGGTAGATGAGCGGTCTTTGGCCCAGATTCTGAACGATGATGCCAAGCCTTATGAGTGGTTAGATCTCAGTCTGGCAGCCGTCATGCCCGCGCATGTGATTTATCCTAAGGTAGATAAGAATCCTGCGGGATTTTCTAATGTCTGGCTACACTCCATCTTGCGTCAAGAATTGGGATTTGAGGGTGTGATCTTCAGTGATGATCTCTCAATGGAGGGCGCTAGTGTTGCAGGCTCTGTAGTGAAGGGTGCTGAGTTGGCCCTCAATGCCGGTTGTGATGCTGTCCTCATTTGCAATCGCCCAGATTTAGCGGATCAATTGCTTGAAAAACTTAAGGTCTCTAAAGCCAAACAGTCTGAATCTGCTACTCGCCTGAATCGCTTGATGCCAAAGTCGGTTGCTTTATCGTGGGATGAGTTACAGGATGAAGCGGAGTATCAACACGCTAAGGGATTACTCAAGCAGATGAAGTTAATTGCTTAAGTGCTCCTCACCTTCATAGAGAAATAAAAAAGCCCGGCGTACCGGGCTTTTGTTTTTGAGTTTGCTACTCAATATTTTACTTAGTTAGCGCGGCTACGATATTCACCGGTGCGAGTATCGATCTCGATCTTGTCACCAGTGTTGCAGAACAAAGGAACTTGCAATTCATAGCCAGTAGCCAGTTTTGCGTTCTTTAGTACTTTACCTGAGCTGGTATCGCCTTTAACAGCAGGTTCTGTGTAAATGATTTCACGAACGAGTGAGTTTGGCATGGCTACTGAAAGTGCCTTACCTTCGTAGAACACTACTTCACATGGCATGCTTTCTTCGAGGTAATTTAATGCATCACCCATGAATTCAGCTTCAACTTCATACTGGTTGTAGTCACCATCCATGAATACATACATTGGATCCGCGAAATAAGAATACGTGCAGTCTTTCTTTTCGAGAATGACAACATCAAACTTATCATCGGCTTTATAAACACCTTCATTCGGTGCGCTAGTTAATAAGTTTTTAAATTTCATTTTCACAACTGAGGAGTTACGTCCTGAGCGGCTGTATTCGGCTTTTAAAACGACCATGGCATCGCTGCCGATCATGACTACGTTACCAACGCGGAGTTCTTGTGCTGTTTTCATCGTGCTATTCCTGGGTGCAGAGTGATTTTTCTGCGGTTTTTATCAAAAACAAGATTGTAACCGCCCGTAGGCCTTTATTGCTGCGCTTAGACTATAAAGCGCACTAGGCGTGCGGCTAGACCGCCATCCCCCTGCGTTTTGAGTAAGTGCGCACGCCAGGCTTTGGAATGGCCATGCCAGTCATTTAGGGATTTAAACCATGAACTAGGCATCGCCCAGGTCATTGCCGCAATAGTGGCTAATTTGAGTTCTTGGCTAGCATTATTGAGGTACAAATCTAAAAAGGCTGCCAATTTGACTTCGTGAGCTCGATCTTCTTGGGGGTAGATATGCCAAATAAATGGTTTGCCAGCAAGTTGGGCGCGGATAAATGAATCTTCACCTCGCACAATATTGAAGTCGCATTGTGAGAGTACCCAGTCATATTCATCTTGCGATACAAATGGCATCGAGAAGAGTTGGATGTTTGCAGGTAGTTCAAGCGGTTTTTCACTATAAAAATTAATTAGCTCTGCATGACCATGGGCAAGTAATACATCAACACTTTCTCCAAGATTGCCTAAGTCTTCAAGCCATTTACGTAAGGGAGCTCCAGGGTAGCAAAAAATACTGATGCGTTTTGCTTGGGGGCGTAGTTTTAACCAGATCGATTTTAGGCTCTTGGGAATGAGATGGGTAACCTCTGATCCATCGGGAGGAATGGGGTCTAGTAAGAGTCCACCAACATCATCTTGAAAACCTGGGAAGAAAAAATACTTTGGAATACCGTGTGATTGTGGTGATGCCTTTGCATGAAATTCGCTAATCCAGGGTTCGGCGCTGAGATACTCTAAATTGATAATGATCGGTTTTACAGGAGCAATGAAGAGCCCTGCAAGGTAGCGCTCTGGTAAATCACAGCCAAAAGCTTCAATCACGACATCTGGGGTTTGCACAGGATGCCTTGCATTGCTATAGCTTGCCTCCCAGGGTTGTAGATCAATTTTGTGAGCTAGCGCTTCATTACTGCCAGAAGCGAGTAAATTAAGGGTTGGCAAGTCATTGCAGAAAATGCGTACTTCTTGGCCATGAAGACTTGATAAGCTTCGGGCTAGACGCCAGCAAATACCGGCATCACCATAGTTGTCTACGATTTGGCAGAAAATATCCCAACGCATGAGTAATTCTTCTTTTGAAAACCTTCAGCAAGACGTTAAACGGCTACCCGGATTGCCGGGGGTGTATCGCTTCTTTGATGAAGCAGGGCATATTCTGTATGTCGGTAAAGCTCGCCACCTCAAAAAACGGGTTTCTAGTTATTTTCAGAGCAAACAACTTTCTCCACGCATAGCACTCATGGTGGGCAAAATCGCCCGCTATGAAACAACAGTAACACGGACCGAAACCGAAGCACTCATTCTAGAGAACAATCTCATTAAAGAATTAGCTCCACCATTCAATATTCTATTTAGAGATGATAAGTCTTATCCCTATGTGATGTTGACGGGCCATCAGTTCCCTAGGCTGGCTTCTTATCGTGGCAAGACAGATAAGCGCAATCATTATTTCGGACCTTTCCCAAATTCTTGGGCAGTACGTAATAGTGTGCAGATTTTGCAAAAAGTGTTTCGTCTACGAACCTGCGAAGACTCTGTCTTTAAGAATCGAAGTCGCCCTTGCTTGCTTCATCAAATTCATCGTTGCAGTGCCCCTTGTGTTGGCAGGCTGAGCGTAGAACAGTACGGTCAAGATGTGGCTCAAGCAACCCGCTTTTTAGAGGGCGACCATAGCCGGGTGCTATCAGAGCTTGAAAAAGAAATGCATGTCCACAGCGAAGCCATGGAATTTGAAATGGCAGCCGTGCTACGAGACCGCATTACTGATCTCTCGAGTGTTTTGCAGCAACAGGCTATGGATACCGTAGCTGAAGGTGAGTGTGATGTTGATGTGATTGCTGTTGCACAAATGGAGGGAATGGTTTGCGTGAATTTGGCCATGGTGCGAGGTGGTCGTCACCTGGGCGACAGAGCTTACTTCCCCAAGGGATTGCGAACCACCTCTGGCGAGTTGCCATCACCCCCAGAAATTCTGGAGGCCTTTATTGCACAACATTATTTAGAAGAAAATATGGATGAGGCGGCTACTGGAGCAACGACGCATTTAATTCCACCCGTACTCGTTTTAAATCATGCCCTGCAATCGATCAGTGATGATGTCTCTAAGCTCAGTGACGCACCTCCTGAAGGTTTACATGAGTTATTAAATGCACAAGCTGGCAGAAAAATCACCTTCTTACATCAACCCCAAGGACAAAGGCGGCACTGGCTCGCAATGGCTGAGGGTAATGCCAAGATTGCCCTGACTAAGCGCTTAGTTGAGACTGGTGGCCAGTTAGCGAGAGCGCGGGCGTTAGCAGATATTTTGGCGCTAGATTTAGAAAGCCTTGAGCAATTGCGAATCGAATGTTTTGATATTAGCCATACCTCTGGTGAGGCAACTCAAGCCTCTTGTGTGGTTTATGCAAAGAATGCGATGCAGTCTAGCGAGTATCGCCGTTTTAACATCACCGACATTACCCCGGGTGACGACTACGCTGCTATGCGACAAGTATTGCAAAGACGCTATGCCAACTTTCAAGAGCTTCCGGTAGATAGAATCCCGCAAGTCATTTTGATTGATGGCGGTAAAGGGCAGGTGGAGATGGCAAGACAAGTTCTCACAGAATTCGGGATGGATGTAGGTCTCATTGTGGGAGTAGCTAAAGGTGAGGGGCGTAAGGTAGGCTTAGAAACACTGATCTTTGCCGATGGGAGAAAAGCCTTAGAGCTCGGAATTGATAGCGCCGCTTTATTATTAGTTGCGCAGATTCGAGATGAGGCCCATCGTTTTGCAATCACTGGAATGCGTGCTAAGCGAGCCAAGGCAAGAACAGTCTCTCGCTTGGAGGAGATTGAAGGTATTGGTGCCAAGCGACGTCAAAAGCTATTAGCCCGTTTTGGCGGATTAAAGGGGTTGCTAATGCGAGTATCGAAGAGATTGCTAGCGTGGAAGGAGTCTCACTCACTCTTGCCGAGCAAATCTATCGCCAACTCCACTAGTAAATTTGTCACCCACTTAGTTTATCCTTGATATATGCCATTTAATCTACCCATTGCCCTAACCTGGTTACGAGTTGCAGCAATTCCATTGCTCATTGCAATCTTCTATCTCCCCGGGACATGGTTAACACCTCTCGAGAAGAATGTCATCGCAACTGTGATCTTTGTCTTTGCTGCGCTCACCGATTGGTTGGATGGATTTTTGGCGAGGCGTATGCAGCAAGAATCTGCCTTTGGACAATTTTTAGATCCGGTTGCAGATAAACTCATTGTGGCGGCAGCATTATTGGTTCTGCTGAACATGGATCGTGTTCAGGTCTGGGTTGCCCTCATCATTATTGGACGAGAAATTACGATCTCTGCTTTGCGAGAGTGGATGGCTTTATTAGGTGCTGGCAAAAGCGTGGCAGTTCATATGGTCGGGAAATTAAAAACGACAGCGCAATTGGTGGCCATTTCATTTTTATTGCTCAATGACACCTTATTTGGGTGGTTGGACTGCGCCAGAATTGGTACTTGGCTGATTTGGGTGGCTTCGTTTTTAACACTCTGGTCCATGTTCTATTACATGAAAAAGGCCTTGCCACAATTGGCTGGCAAGATTGATTAAATTCTAAAAAGCCCAGCCAGCTAAGCCTTTTAAGGGAATAATGCTTTCTCTTCGATTGTTTGTTAAACTGTCGCCCTGTTATGCGGGAATAGCTCAGCTGGTAGAGCGATACCTTGCCAAGGTATAGGTCGGGAGTTCGAACCTCCTTTCCCGCTCCAAGTTCGATGGGAAGCCCTGAAAAGCTTCCCATTTTTGATTTAAGTATCTGGCGCGTTGGCCGAGTGGTTAGGCAGGAGCCTGCAAAGCTTCGTACGGGGGTTCGATTCCCTCACGCGCCTCCAGTAATTTCGCTTGACGAAATGGGGGCATCCCCTAAAATACTTTCAAGTAATGTAAGCAATACTCATTCACTAGGTAAAGCAAAAAATGATCAATCTTCATCATCTTAAAGTCGGAACGCTGGCATTGTGCTTGTCTGCCTTTCTAGGCGCTTGCGCCAGCTCTGGAGACTCTCCTACTGGAACTGCTAATGAGGTTCAGGAGACTCAGACTCAACTTCTAGGCGATATGCCATTACCAGCCGCTTCAAAGATTATTGGCTCAGATTCTTTAATCATTGGTCGTGGCGATAACTGGGTAGGTCGTGTGTTGTTATCTGGTGTACAAACACCAACCGATATTTATGCGTTCTTTCAATCTGAATATCCAAGGGCTGGTTGGACAACGATTAGTGCAGTGAAATCTAAAACGAGTATTTTGGTTTTCACCAAAGGTGATCGTACCGCTACAGTAGAGATTAATGAGGGCCCTTTCACTGGACCCAAGACCTTGATCATCATTACTTCATCTCCGAAGAATGCAAACGTAGTAGCTCCAAGCCGTAAGTGATTTAAGCTCGCTTAATAAAAAAGGCCTCCAGTGGAGGCCTTTTGCTTTATGGGGGCTGCTTAAAGCCCACCAGCCCTAATGAGTCCAACGGCCTGACCCTCAATAGCGAAGTTAGGTTGACGGCTATCTACGAGAATATTTTTAAAGTCAGGGTTCTCGGCCTGTAGTTCTATCACCATACCGTTAGCAGTTTTCTTTTGATTCCAGCGCTTCACGGTGACCTCATCATCAAGGCGTGCAACCACAATATCGCCATTGCGCACTTCAGTAGTTTTTCGAACGGCTAAATAGTCGCCATCCAAAATTCCGGCGTCACGCATACTCATGCCCACCACCTTCAATAGATAATCAGCACTTTTGCTAAATAAGCTCGGATCAACGGGAATTTGTTTTTCAATATGCTCTATGGCCATGATTGGCGAACCAGCAGCAACGCGGCCAATTAAAGGAAGAGTGAGTTGTTGTAGTGCACCTGACGGCAATGACATCTGGCGATACTGATTGGTGTGATGCGTTTGATTGAAACGTTGTGGAATCCGAATGCCGCGAGAAGTGCCTGGTGTTAATTCGATATAACCTTTTTTTGCAAGCGCACGAAGATGTTCTTCAGCGGCATTAGCAGAGGCAAAACCCAATTGGGTTGCAATTTCTGCGCGAGTGGGTGGTGAGCCACTCTCATCGATCGCTTTGGAGATTAATTCTAAAATCTCACTCTGGCGTGAGGTGAGTTTGGGGAGGGCAGTCAGCTCCTCAGGAAAATCGACTGTGTTTATGTCCATACTGGGATTGTATACAGCACTATTTGATATTTCAAGGACTTTTGGCGGTGGATAATGGAATGGTGAGTTCAAATCAAGTTAAAGCCGAAAATTCTCCCCATATCCTGGTTTTGGGCATGGGCGGAACCATAGCTGGTTTAGCCTCAAACCCAACTGAAAATCCAAGCTCTTACAAGGCGGGCGAATTAGGAATTGAGACCCTGTTGGCGACGATCCAAGAGTCAATTCCAGGACATTTAAAGTTGCTTGCTCAGCAGGTCGCCAATATCAATAGTCGTGATTTAGGTGAGGATTTACTAACCCTTTTAGGTAATCTGGTAAAGACTTCTCTGGAAAACCCAGCTGTTCAAGGGATTGTCATTACCCATGGCACAGATACGATTGAGGAGGCAGGATTTTTCTTGGCTGCAACCTGCGGCAAACTTGCTGAAAACTTAGGCAAGAGAGTCGTTTTGACTGGAGCCATGCTCCCAGCCAATGCACCGCAGGCTGATGGCCCCCTAAACCTTTTAGATGCCCTGAAGTGGGCTGCAACTGCCCCAGAAAACTGTCCTGGAGGGGTCTTTGCCGTATTTGCAGGCAAGGTCTGCCTAGCTCGAGATCTGGCAAAACGCCACACTTCAGCCCTCAATGCACCCTTAATGGACTCCCCATCTAGTCCAGTAGGCTTGGTTAATCCGTCTTGGATGTCTAGGGTAAGGGCGATTCAGAAAGTATCTGGCGATGATTTAACTATTCCCCAGGATCTTTGGCCCTGGGTGGAGATTTTGACTAGCCATGCAGGTGCTCGTTCCGAGACTATCGAGTTTTTGACCAACAAGGGGATCCAAGGCTTAGTTCTTGCTGGAACAGGCCTGGGAGGCTTTCATCAAGCCTGGGACGAGGCTTTAAAGCTGGCCCAAGACAAAGGCATTGCCATCATCAAAACCACTCGCACTGGTGCAGGCAAGATTGAAGAAGAGTCCGCCTTGGGTTTGACTGCAGGCAACCTTTGCGCCCCTA
The DNA here is from genome assembly GCF_002206625.1 of Polynucleobacter campilacus. Classification (GTDB taxonomy): domain Bacteria; phylum Pseudomonadota; class Gammaproteobacteria; order Burkholderiales; family Burkholderiaceae; genus Polynucleobacter; species Polynucleobacter campilacus. The sequence goes on from NZ_NGUP01000001.1 coordinate 110,189, forward strand.
GGGCACGAATTGCTCTTCAGCTGGCATTAAATGCCGCAAAGGCGGATAAATCCCTGACTTGGCAGGATTTTTTTGCTAGAATGGCGGTCTTGCCTGATATTAGGTAAGCGCTGAAAAGCGGCAGTAAAAGCGTTGTAGCAGTACTTACAATTTGTTACTACCTTGTCACACTGGCGCTAACTTCAAAAACCATCGGAAGTTAGCAAGACGCTCAGGTGACTTTATCCTTAAGGAGTGTTAGATGCGTCATTATGAAATCGTTTTTATCGTCCATCCGGACCAAAGCGAGCAAGTGCCCGCGATGATCGATCGCTACAAAGCTACATTAGCAGCTGCAGGCGGCAAAATTCATCGCATGGAAGATTGGGGTCGTCGTCAGATGGCTTACATGATCGACAAGCTTGCTAAAGCCCACTACGTTTGCATGAACATTGAGTGCGACCAGAAAACTCTGGAAGAGCTCGAGCATGCGTTCAAATTTAATGATGCTGTTTTGCGTCACCTCATCATCAAGACTAAGAAGGCTGAAAGTGAGCCATCTATCATGATGAAAGAAGTGCAACGTGAAGAAGCGCGCAAATCAGCTCAATCCGAAGCTCCTGTAGCAGCGGAATAAGTTAGAAATTTGAAGAGGAATACACAGACTAGAAAACGTATTAGAGAAGCGGAGCGGCGTTGAATCATTTCACCCTCACTGCAATCTTGGTATCTAAAGACGCAATTCGATTTACACCAGCAGGAATACCGGTGATGCATTGCCAGCTAGAACATAGCGGCCAAGCAAGCGAGGTAGGAGTGGCAAGGAAAATCCTGATGAGCGTTGAAGCCATAGCAATTGGTCCGATACAAAAGGATCTAGAGCAAATGGATTTAGGAGCTGAGGCAGTGTTTGAAGGATTCTTAGCACCCAAGACTCTACGTAATCAAAGACTTGTTTTCCATATTAACCATATTCAATTGAAAAATTAAAGAGGAAATCATCATGGCGTTTGGAAAGAAACCCGATTTCAAAAAGAAACCAGCTCAGAACCCATTGTTCAAGCGTAAGCGTTATTGCCGTTTCACAGTTGGTGGCGTTGAGCAAATCGACTACAAAGATGTAGACACATTGAAGGACTTCATTGGTGAGAACGCCAAGATTACTCCTGCTCGTTTGACAGGCACAAAAGCAAAATATCAGCGTCAGTTAGATACTGCTATTAAGCGTGCTCGTTTCTTGGCTTTATTGCCATTCTCCGATCAACATAAGAAATAATTGGGAGCCCTCAATGCAAATCATTCTTTTAGAAAAAGTAACAAACCTGGGCAACCTCGGTGACGTAGTTCGCGTTAAAGACGGTTTCGCTCGTAACTTCTTAATCCCACAACGTAAAGCCCGTCGCGCTACCGAGGCAGCTATTGCTGACTTTGCAGTTCGTCGTGCTGAGTTGGAAAAATTGGCTGCTGAGAAATTGGCTGCTGCGCAAGCAGTTGGCGCAAAGCTCAAAGACTTGGTTCTTGAAATCGGTCAAAAAGCAGGCGTTGATGGCCGTTTGTTTGGTTCTGTAACCAATCATGACATCGCTGATGGCTTGAAAGCTAAGGGATTTACGATTGAGAAGTCTTCAATTCGTATGCCTACTGGCCCGTTGAAAATGGTTGGTGATCATCCTGTAGCGGTTGCTGTTCATACCGATGTAGTGGCTGATATCACCATTCGTGTAGTTGGCGAGCAAGCTTAAGTTTTAAGTCTTAGGTTCTAGGAACTTCGCTAGCCTCATGGCTGAATCCCGTTCACGTTCCGTTACGCTGAATCCCGGCATGGCGGGCTCTGGGGATGCAGTCGTGCAGGCTTTAAAAGTTCCGCCGCATTCTGTAGAAGCCGAGCAATCATTGCTCGGCGGTCTACTGATCGATAACACTGCTTGGGATCGCCTAGGTGGTGTATTAAGTGATATAGACTTCTACCGTCCTGAACATGCATTGATCTACAAGGTCATTACCCGTTTAGTAGGTGACAACCATCCTGCTGACGTTATCACTGTTCATGACGCTATTAAATCTGAACAGGGTGGCGATCTAGTTAGCGTCGATTACCTCAATTCTTTAGCGCAAAACACCCCTAGCTCAGCAAACATTAAAGGCTATGCCGATATTGTTCGTGATCGCAGTATTTTGCGTCGCTTGATTGAAGTCTCAGACAGCATTGTCAACTCCGCTTTTGTTCCTGAAGGCCGCTCTGTGAGAACGCTTCTAGATGAAGCTGAGTCTCGTATCTTGCAGATTGGTGAAGAGGGAAGTCGTAAAGCCGATTACCTCGAGATTGAGCCACTTTTGCGCTCTGTCGTTGCGCGTATTGATGAGCTCTATAACCGTCAAGGCGGTAGCGATATCACTGGCATTGCCACAGGCTTTATTGATCTGGACAAACAAACTAGCGGCTTACAAAAAGGCGACTTAGTGATTGTGGCTGGAAGACCTTCGATGGGTAAAACAGCGCTGGCACTCAATATTGCAGAGAACGTTGCGCTTTCTGAAGGTTTGCCAGTCGTGATTTTCTCAATGGAGATGTCTGGTGAGCAATTAGCATCGCGTTTACTCGGCTCAGTAGGGCGCGTTGATCAAAGTCGTATGCGTACCGGCAAGTTACAAGATGATGAGTGGCCACGTGTGACTGATGCCATTGCCCGTTTAAGTAATACCCAAATTTTGATTGATGAGACTGGCGCTTTATCTAGTCTTGAATTGCGCGCACGAGCACGTCGGATTGCTAGAAATTTTGGCGGCACTCTTGGCTTAGTGGTGATTGACTATTTGCAACTGATGAGTGGCTCTGGTTCAGAAAACCGTGCAACCGAGATTTCTGAAATCTCACGTTCTCTCAAGTCACTTGCAAAAGAATTACAGTGCCCAGTAGTAGCACTCTCTCAGTTAAATCGTGGCCTAGAGCAACGACCTAATAAGCGCCCAATTATGTCGGACTTGCGAGAGTCAGGTGCGATCGAGCAAGATGCAGACGTCATTATGTTTATCTATCGTGATGAGGTTTATCACCCCGATACCACCACCGATAAAGGCATGGCTGAGATCATTATCGGCAAGCAGCGTAATGGCCCGATTGGTACGATCAGATTAAGTTGGCAAGGCCCATATACGAAGTTTGATAATTTGGCCATGGGTTCGGTTGGGTACTCTTCTGGTGGTTACGAACCGTTCTAATAATCAAGAGCAAGATGAATAAATAAAAAGCCTCGCATTGCGAGGCTTTTTTACTGACGTGAAGCAAGTCGCAAAATATTATTTTTCACCTTTGCACTTCTTAATTGATGCTGCTTTTGCTGCGCCATAGAGTGGCTTGCCATCTTTGCTTACGGCTTTAGCTTCGCAATCATTCGGTTTTGCATCGCCCAAGCATTTCTTGATAGAGGCTTCTTTAGCAGCTCCATAAATTGGTTTGCCATCTTTACTCACTGCCTTAGCTTCGCACTCCGCCTGAGAGAATGCAAATGCTGGAGCGGTAAAGCTAAGAGCAAGACCAAAAGCAATAATTAATTTTTTCATATGGATCTTTCTTGGGTAAACGTTTCATTAAAAGAACTCTTAATATGTACTTTAATTAAATCTAAGCTCTTTGTGAACATAGGGCAAATGCTAGGTGCCCCAAGGCGAAGATCTATTTAACCCTTCTTGCTTCAGTAAATTTAGCGGCCCAATAGGGCGAGGTAATGTAATCAAGTCGCACGGTTCCACCTGCGCTCGGGGCATGTACAAAACGCCCTTGTCCCACATAGATTCCGGCATGCGAATATTTTTCTCCAGTGGTATTAAAGAACACCAAGTCGCCCGGAGCAGGGGATTGACCATCAATACTATTGCCTTGACCACTCATCAGCTGAATAGTCCGCGGTAACTTAATACCCGCAGCTTTGTTGTACACATAAACAATCAGTCCGCTGCAATCAAATCCGCCTTTAGGAGTATTGCCTCCATATCGATAGGGCACATCTACTAAGCCAAGTGCTGCAATAGAAATATCTTCAGTACCTACGCTGGTATCTTGCTTGAACTGCGCAATTTTCGGGCTTGGTGATTTATTTCCAAATGTACTGCAACCACTCAATATCACTAGAGTACAAATAAAAATGCCGCACCCAATCAGAGTGCGGCATGAGAGAGATTGCTTAGAGTGCGTCAGCAGCATGATCCGCAAGGCGTGAGCGCTCACCACGCGCAAGAGTGATGTGGCCACCATGACGCCAACCCTTAAAGCGATCGACTACATAGGTTAAGCCGGATGAGCCTTCGGTTAAGTAAGGCGTATCAATCTGCGCAATATTACCTAGACAAATAATTTTGGTCCCAGGACCCGCACGGGTTACTAGAGTTTTCATTTGCTTAGGCGTTAAATTCTGCGCCTCATCAATGATCACATACTTACTCACAAAAGTTCTTCCGCGCATAAAGTTCATGCTCTTGACCTTGATGCGTGAGCGAATGAGCTCTTGGGTTGCAGCGCGACCCCATTCACCAGCATCATCGTTGCGCTGAAGAACTTCAAGGTTGTCATCAAAGGCACCCATCCAGGGTTGCATTTTCTCTTCTTCAGTTCCTGGCAGAAAGCCAATATCTTCGCCAACGGGAACGGTAGCGCGAGTAATGATAATTTCGTTATAGCGTTTGCTATCTAGCACTTGTTCGAGTCCAGCAGCTAAGGCCAGCAAGGTTTTACCAGTACCGGCTTGGCCTAGTAGGGTCACAAAATCGATATCAGGGTTCATGAGCAAGTTCATGGCAAAGTTTTGCTCACGGTTTCGGGCGGTAACGCTCCATACATTATTTTTCTGATGGGAGAAGTCCCTGAGAGTTTGCAATAGCGCGGTTTTGCCATTGATTTCTCTGACGTGGGCATAGAAAGGCGTTGATCCGTCAGGATTCTCTTGATAAACAAATTGATTGACCAACATGCTTGTTACCGCAGGACCAGTCACTCGATAGAACATCGTGCCAGACTTAGGATCTGACCAACTTTCCATATCTTTGCCATGCTTTGGCCAGAAATCAGCTGATAGCGCCATGATTCCGGAATACATCAAATCACGATCTTCTAAAACCTGATCATTAAAATAATCTTCAGCAGGCAAACCAAGAGCACGTGCTTTGATGCGCATATTGATATCTTTAGATACCAACACGACTTCTTGACCATTGCGAGCTTTTTGTAATTCGCTCACTACTGCCAAAATCATGTTATCGCCCTTACCCTCTGGAAGTCCCTCAGGCAATGCTTGAGTAGATAGCTTGGTTTGGAAAAAGAGACGACCTGAAACATCTTGATTGCCAAGCTTGTTTAAAGGGATGCCTTCATCTAATGTGCCACTAGTACCGGCAACCAGCTGATCTAAGGATCTGCTAACCATACGGGCATTGCGGGCTACCTCAGTCATACCCTTTTTATGATTGTCCAGCTCTTCCAATGTGGTCATTGGCAGGAAAAGGTCATGTTCTGAGAAGCGGAACAAGGAACTTGGATCATGCATTAATACGTTTGTATCTAAAACGAATAGGCTCGGCGGACCAGTACGAATAACACGTTTAGGTTTTGCAGGGACTGCTACTCTATTCTCATACTGAGTAGGTGCATGGTCTGCTTTAATTTTCTCGAGAGCTACTTCTGCTGCTGATAAGTCCTCTGCAGCATCATCAGTCCAATGAGAGGCTTCCATCACCACTGGTTTTGCTGGTGCAGGACGTTTATTTAAATCCGGTGTGTCCTTGCGAGTCAGTTTGACTTGATCAGCAATTTGAGTTGGGATGGGTGGCAGTGGCATGCAGACTCTCCTAAAAGAAAAAACCGCTAAGCGATTTGCTGTAGCGGCTTGTTACGAAACTGATTACAGCGAGGTCAAAAAAACGGAGGGGGTTGCTCTCCGAACCTGTTCTGGAATATTCAGGCTGCTGATTCAAACGGATTGTCAGGCTTTCCCGTCGTTTGCGGTGCATATGACTTTACTTTACCCCAAATTTTGGGCTTTGCAAGCACCTCAGAACAAATTGTTGTAAAAATTATTTAGCGGCTTGGGCTGCCTGTAATACCTCTGTCACATGGCCTGGGACCTTAAGGCCGCGCCACTCTTTAACGAGCTTGCCAGAGGAGTCAAATAGGAAGGTGCTGCGCTCAACCCCGCGGACCTGCTTACCGTACATATTCTTCATTTTCATGACGCCAAAGATCTGGCACAGCTTTTCTTCGGTATCGGCAACGAGCTCAAAAGGGAGGCCTAATTTGCTGCGAAAGTTATCATGCGACTTCAGGCTATCTCGGGAGACTCCGACTACCAAGGTATTGGCTTTGGTGAAGGCATTAATATGGTCACGAAATTCACCAGACTCTGCTGTGCAGCCAGGCGTCATATCTTTTGGGTAAAAGTAGAGAACCAGTTTTTTACCTGCGGCTGAGGACGGAGAGAAGATCAGCCCCGAAGTTGCTGGAATGGCGCACTGAGGAATAGATTGACCGATAGCTACTGTCATGATGATCCTTTGTTATTTGTTTCTAAATGTTATTTATGAAGCATTCTGAATAATCAGTTCACCGCTGCGGTTAGGTATTTCCCCCCACGTTAACGGCAATATGGCTATTTTATCGAGTTGTTTGGTGGCATCCCAGGATTTATGAAGTTCACCCATAGTTACTAGCTCATGGCCTTGATTTAGCCACCCAGCTAGTAGCTGCTCAAAGGCTGGGAGTAGCTTTTGTCCCTCAAGTTCAGCGTGCAGAGTAAAGACTTGATCATTGGGGTTGCTTTGGGTGATTTCTAAGAGCTTTTTGACTGCGCTGAACTCATCTGCACCTTCAATACCAATGAGTTCATCAAAGGTTGGTAGAGTAGTTGGATATTGCACATGCTTTGTTTTACCTGAAGAAAGCGCCAGTCGGTAGGGCATGAGATTAGGATTAGCTCTGCCATCAGAAGAGTAGCTGATACCCCATTGATCAAGTTGTTCAAACGCAGCTTTGTTCATTTGCCAACCAGCGGCACCATAGGTGACTGGTGCATGGCCAAAGATCTCTACAAAGCGATCCCAACTTTTTTGCATCATCGCTTTTGTCCACTGCGAATCTTGGTGACGTACCGCGTCTTGCCAGGCAACATGATCCCAAGTATGAATACCGGTTTCATGGCCAGCTTGATCGATCGCACGCATCTGGGCAGCTGCTTTTTTACCAATATCTGGGCCGGGGATGAGTACGCCATAAAGCAAAGTCTTGATGCCATAGTGCTCTACAACAGAGGTGCGACTCACTTTTTTCAGAAAGCCTGGACGAAAGACACGCTTTAATGCCCAGCCAGTATGGTCTGGTCCTAAGCTAAATAAGAAGGTGGCTTTAAGGCCAAAGCGCTCTAAAGTACGAGCTAGGTTGGGTACGCCTTCTTTGGTTCCGCGTAAGGTATCAACATCAACCTTGAGAGCAATCTTAGCCATGAACCCTTAGAGTTATTTACTTATTCTTTATCTACTAAAGAGCGGGCTTTTTCTACATCCTGACGATAGGCTTCAAAAATATTCTTGAGAGCATCAGTCATTGGAGTAGTTGGCTTCCAGCTTAGTTCACTCATCGTGTTATCAATTGCCGGTACTCGGTTTTGAACATCCTGATAGCCTTCGCCGTAATAGGCTCCAGAGGTAGTTTCAACGATCTTTACTGCATTTGCGGTCTTCGCATACTCAGGAATGCTTCGAGCAATCTCTAACATTTGATTAGCCAGTTCGCGAACAGAGTGATTATTCTTTGGGTTGCCGATGTTGTAAATCTTGCCATTCGCAACACCATCTTTGTTATCGATGATCTTGATGAGCGCATCAATACCATCATCAATATAAGTAAAGGCACGTTTTTGAGCGCCACCATCGACTAGGTTAATGGGTTCGCCGCGAACGATGTGACCTAAAAACTGCGTTACTACTCGGGACGAACCTTCTTTTGGTGTATAGATACTATCAAGACCGGGGCCAATCCAGTTAAATGGACGGAACAGGGTAAAGCGCAAACCTTCCATGCCATAACCCCAGATGACGCGGTCCATCAGCTGCTTGGAGCAAGCATAGATCCAACGCGGTTTGTTAATGGGGCCATAGACCATATTGGATTGCGCAGGATCAAATTCACCATCCTCACACATTCCATAAACTTCGGAGGTTGATGGAAATACCAAGTGCTTTTTATATTTAACAGCAGAGCGCACGATTGGAAGATTGGCTTCAAAGTCGAGCTCAAATACTTTCAGTGGCTGCTGCACGTAAGTAGCTGGAGTAGCGATTGCAACCAAAGGTAAGATGACATCGCACTTACGAATGTGGTACTCAACCCATTCTTTATTAATGGTGATATCGCCTTCAAAAAAGTGCATGCGAGGATGATTAATCAAATCACCTAGGCGATCATTTTGCATATCCATGCCATAGACATCCCAATCGGTTGTCTCCAGAATGCGCTTGGAAAGGTGATGACCAATAAAACCGTTAACACCAAGAATGAGTACTTTTTTCATCTTTACTGCCTCGTTTTAAGCTAATGTATGTTGCTACTTACTTGTTGGAGGGAAACCATTCCAGAATTTCAACTGCCTGGCGGTCCCCGCAAATGCCGAATACCCGATTATCAACCACTTGGATGCCCAAAGAGCCAAGATCGAGATTGCTAGGGAATGGACCGTTAATGCTGGTGCGGGCCACAGTCATTGTCCGCTCCTGGTAGTCTGTGAAAGCGCCTGGATAAGGGGGTGCTACTGCTCTCACCAGGTTATGAACCTGAACGGCCTTCTGCTGCCAATGAATCTGGCCATCAGAGGGCTTTCTGCCACCAAAATAGCTGCCTTTTTGGAGTTCATTAGCCTTGCGGGGAACTTTACCTTGCATGAGGCTTGGCAGAGCTTGCTCGATCACTATTACTGCAGCTTGACTGACCTTGCTAAAGACATCGGTAGCAGTTTCATTAGGACCAATGTTCACTGCAGATTGACCAACAATGTCACCAGCATCGGGTTTAACTTCCATGACATGTAAAGTGGCACCTGTTTGCGTTTCTCCATGCAAAATTGCCCAGTTCACTGGAGCGCGGCCACGGTACTTTGGTAGTAAGGAGCCATGCATATTTAATGCGGCGATTTTCGCGCAAGTCAAAATCTGCGCAGGAATCATGTAGCGGTAATAGAAAGAAAAAATGTAGTCTGGTGCTAGTGCTTGTAGTTTGGGAGCTAAATCAACCAATTCAGTTGCGCTAGGTGTGATGTAAGGAATATTTTTTTCTTGGCACAGTTTAGCAACACTACCGAACCAAACATTCTCATTGGGGTCATCTTGATGGGTAACCACCAGATCAACTTGGATGCCTGCAGTTAATAAAGCGTTAAGGCAATTGAGGCCAACATCGTGATAAGCGAAGACGACTGCGTGCAATTATTTTTTCTCTAAAACAGTTTGCACAACATAGCGTGGGCGATTGCGGATTTGCTGATAGATGCGGCCAATATATTCGCCAAGGAGACCAAGACCAAATAGCATGACGCCAATCAGAAAGAAGGTTAAAGCAAACAGGGTGAAGACTCCTTCAACCTCAGCGCCTAGCAAGAAGCGGCGCACCAGTAGATACGCGAATAAGCTGCCTGCAGCCAGAGATAGCAACATGCCTAGAATAGAGAAGATCTGGAGCGGCATTACCGAGAATCCGGTTACCAAATCAAAGTTCAAACGAATGAGTTGATAGAGGCTATATTTTGATTCACCGGCAAAACGCTCTTCATGCTTAACGCTAATTTCAATCGGGTTGGCTGCAAAGGTGTAGGCTAATGCAGGAATAAAAGTATTGTTCTCGTCACACTGACGAACTAAGTCAACGATGCGACGGCTGTAGCCGCGCAACATGCAACCTTGATCCGTCATCGTGATGCGGGTAATGTGTTCACGTAATCCATTCATAGCGCGTGAAGCAAATTTTCTAAAAAAACTATCGCGACGATCTGCGCGTATGGTGCCTACGTAATCATGACCTTTTAATAACTGCTCAGTCAGAGCATCAATTTCTTCGGGGGGATTTTGTAAGTCCGCATCTAAGGTAATGATGTATTCACCCTTGGCATATTCAAAGCCAGCCATGATGGCCATGTGTTGACCAAAGTTGCTGTGGAATAAAACGGCGCGTGTAACGTCAGGACGCAATTCCACTTGTTTTGCCAGAATCCCTGCTGAGCGATCTTTACTGCCATCATTAACAAAAATGATTTCATAGGAAATATTGCGTTTGGCAGCTACCGCATCCAAAGATGGGTAGAGGCGATCAAAAAGTGCTTGAAGGCCGTCTTCCTCGTTGTAAACGGGGATCACAATGGAAAGCTTTGGGTTAGCAACTAAATTTGCAGTCATGCCGCAATTTTGCCTGATTCTTGGGGCCAAGCCCAATTGGGCTAGTTTTTGTAGTGTTTCTTGAGGATTCCGACCAATCCACTAGCGATACGGCCAATATCTTCATCTGCCATACCAGGGAAAAGTGGAAGGGTCAGGATAGAGTGACCAATGCGATCTGCCATCGGCGTATCACTTGTTTTGTAACCTTGGTTTTTGTAAAGAGTAAATCCAGTAATGGCGGGGTAGTGCACCCCTGTACCAATACCAAGATCTTTTAACTCAGTCATCACTTGACCGCGATCGCAATTTAATTGCTCCAGTGGCAGTAGTACTTGAAACATATGCCAATTGCTATCAGTGAAATTTTCAACCGGCAGTTCTAATTTGAGGTTTTCTAAGCTGGCTGATTTGAGTTCTGTGCGAATGGCATCAAAGTATTGATGCGCCAATGCTGCGCGGCGCGCCTGATATGTGGGTAATTGTTTAAGTTGTTGTAGACCAATCACTGCATTGACGTCGGTGAGATTATCTTTACCACCAAGGACATCTACATCCATGCCATCCATACCTTGACGTGTTAAACCTTGCAGGCGTAATTTTTCAGCCAGCTTAGCTTCTGTCTCGGTATTTAAAACCAAGCAGCCACCTTCTACGGTAGTGAGATTTTTATTGGCCTGGAAGCTAAAGCTCACTAGATCTCCAAAGCTGCCAATTTTCTTGCCCTTCCATTGAGAGCCAAAAGCTTGCGCGGCATCTTCAATGACGCGCAGATTGTGCTGCTTCGCTATTGAATAAAGGTGATCCATGTCTACCGGTAAACCAGCAAGATAGACCGGCATGATCGCTCGTGTTTTCGGTGTGATTGCCGCTACAACTTTATCAAGATCAATATTGCGTGTAAGAGGATCAATATCTACAAAGACGGGTTTAGCACCAACACTTAAAACTACATTTGAAGTAGCTACCCAAGAAATAGGGGTGGTGATGACTTCATCTCCCTCGCCAATACCAGCAACTTGTAATGCAATCTTCATGGTTGCTGTGCCATTAGCAAAGCAGCGCACAGGACGACCACCAAAGTAGGTGCTTAAGGCAGCTTCAAATTCTGCTAATTTAGGTCCTGAGGTAACCCAGCCAGAGCGCAGCACTTCTGTAACAGCATCAATCGTTTCTTGATTAAAGCTGGGGCGGGTGAAGGGGATAAAGTTTGACATGGTGTCCTATATTACCGCGTCACATTCGATGTGTCAGGATGCTTAACAATCACTCTGCGTGAATCGCGATCAACTTCTTGCATGGGTAAATTTAATTCTTGGAGAGCAATGTACTGCTCTGGAACCATTAAGGCATAAGCGGTTGAGTCTTCTTTCCAGCGCGCAATGAATGCGTCTAATGTGGGTATCCAAAGCTCAGGCTCTTGATTGACGCCAAACCCTAGCTCATCTGGTGATTCAACCATGATCATGGTTCTACCAAGATAAAACGGCACGGTGTGATCTAAAAGGCGAACAGAATAGAAATTAACTTTTTCTGGAATAGACGCTTTCACGCGATTGACAAGATCTATGCCTGAAACTGCACGCCCTAATGTCTCATGGCCTGTTCCGGCAATGATGGCGCAGAGAAAAAATCCAAAGGCAAAACTCACAATACTTTGAACACCATTGCGCTTACTTTGCCATGCTGCAAATGCACTGAAGGTAATGAGTGCAACTAAAGCGGCGATTACCCAATTGGTATATTGAGCATAAGCTTCGATTTCATCGGGCCTTGCTTGCTTGCTAATGTCTGATAGAAAGAAAAATCCAATACAACCCAAGATTGCAAATCCGATAGTTTGTAATTTCCAAGGAAGCTCCAGGGAATTGGCATGCGCCAATAGTTGATCGAGGCGATTACCAATTAATAATGCGAGCGCCGGGAAAATGGGGATGATGTAGCCTGGTAACTTAGAGCGTGAAATACTGAAGAACGCGAAGATCACCAAAAACCAACATACTAATAACCAACCGCTAGAGAACTCGCGACGACGCTCACCCCATGCTTGCACAATCGAGCCGGGGATTTGTAAAACCCAAGGAAGTAAGCCAATGAGAAGTAATGGAACAAAGTAATAGATGGGCCCCGTTCTACTATGAGCATCTTGAGTAAAGCGCTGTAGATGCTCATGAATAAAGAAGAACTCTAAAAATTCAGGGTTACGCTGCGCAACTAAAATAAACCACGGTGCAGTAATTGTGAGAAACAAAATGGTGCCACTGAACAGGCGTAAGCGCGCCCAGATTTTCCAATCCCAAGTACTGATGGAGTAAGCAATAAAGACCATCGCTGGAATGGCAGCGCCAATGACTCCTTTGGAGAGAGTTGCAAGAGCCATAAAGATCCAACAAGCCCACATCCAATTTCGACGGCTGGTTTTGTTGTGCGATGTTTGCGCTAGTAAGAGACTACACAGAGCTGCAACTAAAAATGCAGACAGGCCCATGTCAAGAGAATTAAAGTGACCACTAATGACCCACATCGGACTGGATGCGAGTACGACTGCCGCCAGCCATCCTGCTCTGGCGCTGTAGATACGAGCTCCAGTAAAGCCAATGAATAGAATTGTTAGAAAGCCAGTAAGGGCAGTCCACAGGCGTGCTTGCCAATCACCAATGCCGAACACTTGAAACGCTGTTGCGGTTGCCCAGGCTTGTAGGGGCGGTTTCTCAAAATACTTGTAGCCGTTGTAACGTGGTGTAACCCAATCACCAGTGACTAACATTTCTCTGGCGATTTCTGCATAACGCCCTTCATCTGAGGGAATGAGGTGACGATAGTTGAGCGTACCAAACCAGAGCAAGCTGTAAATGATGAACAGCAATAAAATTTTGCCGGGATGTAGGGCTGAGGATTGTCGGATTTCTCCAAATTGCATCAGATCGGCTCCACGATTAAAGCCAATAGAACTTGACGTCCTTCACCCACCAAAATGTTGTAGGTGCGGCAGGCTGCTTGAGAATCCATGATTTCAAAGCCAATTTTGGCCAAAATCAGGGATTTCAGGAGTTCGGGCTTCGGAAAGCGCTGTTTGCTTCCCGTTCCAATCAGGATTAATTCGGGTTTGAGCTCCACCATTTGGGCGAAATGGGATGCTTCTAGGCTATCGAATGACTGGGCTGGCCATGCAGAGATTGCCCCATCAGAGCTCAATAAGACCGCGTGGGCATATGGTGTCTGGTTGATCTCCACATAGCCATCACCATAGCCGGTGATCGTGTTGGCTCCAGAATGGGGGTCAGATTGAAGCTTCAAGTGGACTCTCTGTCATAATTGTATGGATTATAGCTAGCTGTTTTTTCCAAGATTTCAAGAACTTACCCTTTAATTTATTGTGAAACCCATCCTAAAGTCATTAAAACTCAATGATGTCTGCTACGACATACGCGGGCCAGTGCTCGAGCTCGCGCAGCGCATGGAGGAAGAAGGCCACAAGATCATCAAATTAAACATCGGAAACGTAGGGGTTTTCGGTTTTGATCCACCTGAAGAAATTCAGTTGGACATGATTCGTAATTTGAGCAATGCCTCAGCTTATTCTGACTCCAAAGGCATCTTCGCTGCTCGTAAAGCCATCATGCAGTATTGCCAAGAAAAAGGCATTCAAGGAGTGGCATTGGATGATGTTTATACCGGCAACGGTGTTTCTGAACTCATCGTACTTTCAATGAATGCATTGCTCAATGATGGTGATGAAGTATTGGTACCCGCACCTGACTATCCACTTTGGACTGCTGCTGTGAGTTTATCTAGCGGTACACCAGTTCACTATCTTTGTGATGAGTCTCAAGATTGGGCGCCAGACTTAAATGATCTGCGTAAAAAAATTACACCTCGCACTAAGGCGATTGTGGTGATTAATCCAAACAATCCAACAGGCGCGATTTATTCCAAAGAAGTACTGCTCGAGATAACCAAAATCGCGCGCGAACACGGTTTGATTTTGTTTGCTGATGAGATCTACGACAAGATGTTGTATGACGCAGAAAAGCATATCTCCCTGGCATCTTTATCTACTGACGTAGTGACAATCACTTTCAATGGCTTATCTAAAAACTACCGCTCATGCGGCTACCGAGCTGGCTGGATGGTGGTTTCAGGAGACAAAGAGATGGTGCGTGATTACATTGAAGGGCTCAATATGCTTTCTTCAATGCGCTTATGTGCAAACGTGCCAGGGCAGTACGCAATTCAAACTGCGCTTGGCGGCTATCAAAGTATTAATGATTTAGTAGCTGAGGGTGGTCGCTTAGCGAGGCAACGTGATCTCGCTTGGAAATTGATTACTGATATCCCGGGTGTGACTTGTGTGAAGCCAAAATCTGCTTTGTATTTATTTCCAAAGTTAGATTCTGAGATGTACCCCATTGAAGATGATCAACAGTTTGTTGCTGATTTTTTAAAAGAAGAAAAAGTATTATTAGTCCAAGGCTCTGGTTTTAACTGGGGCAAGCCTGATCACTTCCGCGTAGTATTTCTGCCTCACGAAGATGTTCTCAAGGAGGCCATTGGTCGTCTTGCGCGCTTTCTAGAGCGTTATCGTAATAAACATGGCCGTAAGGCTTCTGCAGTTGCAGCAAAGGCATCATGAAACCGATTCAAGTAGGTCTATTAGGTATTGGCACTGTTGGCGGCGGCGTATTTAAAGTGCTCGAGCGCAACCAAGATGAAATTACGCGTCGTGCCGGTCGCGGTATTCGCATTAATACCGTTGCTGATCTCAATGTAGAGCGTGCTAAAGAGATTGTTAAGGATCGAGCGCAGATTGTTAGTGATGCGCGTGCTGTTATCAATAACCCTGAGATTGATATCGTCGTTGAGCTCATTGGTGGCTACGGCATTGCCAAGGACTTAGTTTTAGAAGCGATTGCCGCTGGTAAGCATGTGGTTACAGCCAATAAAGCCTTGATCGCGGTTCATGGCAACGAGATTTTTAAAGCAGCCCACACTAAGGGTGTGATGGTGGCGTTTGAAGCCGCAGTTGCTGGTGGTATTCCAATTATTAAAGCGCTGCGTGAAGGCTTAACCGCGAATCGTATTGAATGGATCGCCGGCATTATTAACGGCACAACCAACTTCATTTTATCGGAGATGCGCGACAAAGGATTAGACTTTAATACTGTCCTTAAAGAGGCGCAACGCTTAGGCTACGCCGAAGCAGATCCTACATTTGATATTGAAGGTGTTGATGCTGCTCATAAGGCAACGATCATGAGCGCGATTGCCTTTGGTATCCCGATGCAATTTGATAAAGCCTATGTAGAGGGCATTACCAAGTTAGCTGCAATCGATATTCGCTATGCCGAGCAATTGGGTTACCGCATCAAGTTGTTAGGTATTGCGAAGAAGACGTCAGCAGGCGTTGAGTTGCGTGTACACCCAACTTTAATCCCAACGAAGCGTTTGATTGCTAACGTCGAAGGCGCGATGAATGCTGTGCAAGTTTTCGGTGATGCAGTAGGCACTACTTTGTATTACGGCAAAGGCGCTGGTTCTGAGCCAACTGCATCGGCAGTGATTGCTGATTTAGTGGATATCACACGTCTCTTAAGTGCTGATCCTGAGCATCGCGTTCCGTATCTAGCCTTCCAGCCAGATGCAGTGCAAAACACACCGGTCTTACCGATTGGTGAAATTACAACTAGCTACTATTTGCGTATGCGGGTGGCTGACCAAGCTGGCGTGCTGGCAGAAATCACCAAGATTTTAGCCTCCCATAACATCTCTATCGATGCACTTTTGCAAAAAGAGGCTGACGAGGGTGAGAGTCAAACAGATTTAGTGACTTTAACTCACGAGACTAAAGAGAAAAGCATGCTTGCTGCTATTAAAGAAATCCAGCACCTCAAGACAGTTGATGGCGAAGTGGTGAAGATTCGTTTAGAAAATCTGTCTTAATTAAATTCATGCGTTACCAATCTACTCGTGGCAATAGTCCACAACAATCCTTCTTAGAAATTCTCTTGGGTGGATTGGCGCCAGATGGCGGTTTGTACTTGCCAACGCAGTATCCACAAGTCACTCCTGCACAGTTAGATTCTTGGCGCGGCCTGTCTTATGCAGATCTTGCTTACGAAGTCTTGAGTCTGTATTGCGACGACATTCCGCAGGCAGACTTGCGTGCAATCTTACGCAAGACCTATACTGAACAGGTCTATTGCAATGGTCGCCCACAAGATAATGCCAAAGACATTACGCCAATACATTGGTTGGGTGAAGAGCATGGAACTCGTATTGGGCTCTTAAGTCTTTCGAATGGTCCAACCTTGGCTTTCAAAGATATGGCTATGCAATTATTGGGCAATCTTTTTGAGTACACCCTCAAGAAAAAAGGGCAGCAGCTCAATATCTTAGGCGCTACTTCTGGTGATACTGGTAGCGCCGCTGAATACGCGATGCGCGGCAAAGAGGGGGTGAAAGTATTTATGCTCTCACCGCGCGGTAAGATGAGCTCCTTCCAATCTGCACAGATGTATTCCTTGCAAGATCCGAATATTTTCAACTTAGCAGTAGCTGGTGTCTTTGATGATTGCCAAGATATTGTGAAGGCAGTGAGTAATGACCATGCCTTTAAGGCCAACAATAAAATTGGTACTGTGAACTCGATTAACTGGGGTAGGGTAGTCGCTCAAGTTGTGTATTACTTCCAAGGTTATCTCTTGGCTACTAAGTCGAGTAATGAGAAAGTGTCATTTACCGTCCCCTCAGGAAATTTTGGTAACGTTTGCGCCGGTCATATTGCTCGCATGATGGGTTTACCCATTGAGCACCTGATTGTTGCAACTAATGAGAATAATGTGCTCGATGAGTTTTTCCGCACCGGCATCTATCGTGCACGTAAGTCTGCAGAGACCCTTCATACCTCGAGCCCATCCATGGATATCTCCAAGGCAAGTAACTTTGAACGCTTTGTATTTGACTTTATGGGTCAAGACGGTAAGGCTACTGCAGGAATGTTTAAGCAAGTCGACGAGGCTGGCGGCTTTGATATTTCTAAAGACATAGTCTTTAAGGAACTTGGAAAATATGGATTTCAATCTGGTCGCAGTACCCACCAGAATCGTCTAGATACTATTCGTAATATTGATCAGCAATATGGCGTGATGATCGATACGCATACTGCTGATGGTGTGAAGGTAGCGCGTGAACATTTACAACTGGGTATCCCAATGCTGGTACTTGAGACCGCGCTTCCAATTAAGTTTGAAGAAACGATTCAGGAGGCTTTGGGTCGTCCAGCAGAGTGCCCACCTGCATTTAAAGATATCAAATCTAAACCTCAGCGCGTAGAGAATATTGATGCCGATGTAGGTCAGGTCAAAGCATTCATCACCACGCATCTTATTTAAAACACCACAATCAATTATCTATGACTAAGCCTCCAATGTTGACAGCGCAGCAGGCCTTGGATCATTTACTTTCTCACGCCAAGCCAGTTGCTGATAATGAAAGTGTTCCGATGCAAGCAAGCTTAGGTCGTGTGCTTGCTGAAAACGTCAGTAGCCTAGTAGATGTACCGCCACTCGATAACACCTCGATGGATGGCTACGCCGTACGTACTGCTGATATCCAAAAACCTGGCAGCATTTTGAAGATTGCGCAACGGATTCCGGCAGGTTCGGTTGGCACAGAGCTCCAAGTAGGAACGGCTGCCCGTATTTTTACTGGCGCACCGGTTCCTTTAGGTGCTGATGCGGTAGTTATGCAAGAGGATTGCGTCATCCCCGAAGGTTCAACGGATCAAGTCCAGGTTAATGTAGTACCAATAGCAGGCCAATGGATTCGTCGTAGCGGCGAGGACTTAACAACAGGTAAAACAGCGCTGACTACAGGCACTTTCTTGCGCCCACAAGAGTTAGGTGTTGCAGCCTCTGCTGGCGTAACCCACCTAAACGTAAAACGCAGAGTCAAAGTTGCTGCATTCTTTACTGGTGATGAGCTATCCCTTCCTGGTGAACCACTTAAACCCGGTGGCATCTATAACTCCAACCGCGATACTTTATTGGCTTGCCTCAAATCACTCGGATGCGATGCAACAGATTTAGGAATTGTTCCTGATCGTTTAGACGCAACTAAAGCGGCGTTACGCAAAGCCAGCAAAGATCATGATCTCATCATTACGTCTGGTGGCGTATCGGTCGGCGAAGAAGATCACATCAAACCCGCTGTAACTGCCGAAGGAAGATTAGATCTTTGGCAAATTGCGATTAAGCCTGGTAAGCCTCTAGCATTTGGAGCGGTTCGTAAATCAGATGAGCCAAAAGATGGTGAAGCTTGGTTTATTGGTTTGCCTGGTAACCCTGTTTCGAGCTTTGTAACCTTTTTATTATTTGTAAGACCGTTCATTTTGAAGTTACAGGGCCGCGAAGCTAAACAAATGCAATCTTATTTGATGCGCGCTGACTTTGATTGGCTAAAAGCCGATCGCCGCAATGAGTTCTTGCGCGTCAAACTCAATAATAACGGCGGCTTAGATTTATTCCCTAATCAAAGCTCCGGAGTGCTCACTAGCGCCTCTTGGGGTGACGGCCTTATAGATTGCCCACCAAACCAGCCAATTAAAGCTGGTGATCTAGTGAAGTACATCCCATTTGATGCGCTCCTCAAATAATCGGATTACGATTACCCCATGAAACTTGAATTACGATTTTTTGCCTCTTTGCGTGAAGCCCTTGGTGTTTCGCAAGAAAGCATCACTATTCCAGATAGCGTCAAAACGATTGCGGATCTCAGAGCTCATTTAATAGAGCGCGGCAATCCATGGGCCGACGTATTGGCGGAGGACAAGGTCTTGCGCTGCGCTCTGAATCAGGTCATGGTTGATGCAAATACCCCGCTACAAGAAAAGGCTGAGATCGCTTTCTTTCCGCCAGTGACCGGGGGTTAATATGCCAAGTCCAATCCGCGTCCAAGAAAAAGATTTCGACATTAGTGCTGAAATAGCGCTACTTCGCAAAGGCGATCCTAGGGTTGGCGCAGTGGTGAGTTTCTTGGGCACTGTGCGCGATATGAACGACGGTAGCCAGGTAAAGGGAATGACGCTAGAGCATTACCCCGGCATGACCGAAAAAGCATTGCAAGAAATTTTGGATCAAGCCAAGATACGTTGGGATATCTATCAGACCCTAGTGATCCATAGAGTTGGTCCTCTACTGCCTGAAGATCAAATTGTCCTAGTAGTAGTTACCAGCGCGCATAGGGGCGAAGCATTTGCAGCTTGTGAATTCATCATGGACTATCTAAAGACAGCGGCTCCATTCTGGAAAAAAGAAGACACTCCACAGGGTGCTCGCTGGGTTGATGCCCGTGTGACCGATGATGTTGCAATGGCGCGTTGGAAAAAATGCTAGATTACTGATTAAGAGCTTCTAAAGCTGCTTCATCATTAATCATTCTGCTTTAATTCCCGCTGACTTAATGATTTTGCCAAAGTAGTCAGAATCTCGATTAATAGTATTTGAAAGCTCTGAGGGGCTACCTCCCATCACAATCATGCCTTGTTGCTTTAGTTGATCAACTAAGGCTGGATTTGAGAATGCCTTTTGTAAGGCTCCATTTAATTTTTGAATAATTGGCTTTGGGGTGCCGGCTGGAGCAAATAGAGCTAGCCAATTGGTGCTCTGAAAGCCGGGTAGAGATTCAGCGATAGCGGGAACTTCCGGTAGAAGAGGGGAGCGCTTAGGCCCACCATTACCAAGTGCGCGAACTTTGCCCGATTTAATAAATGGAAGAGCAGTAGAAACGCTAATCAAAAACATCTGAACTTCATTAGTGCTCGTAGCCATAATCCCTGGGCTGCCACCCTTATAGGGGATATGAACGATATTGGTGCCAGTTTTATCTTTAAAGATTTCCATTGCTAGATGTTGTGGCGATCCAATGCCAGTTGAGGCATAGTTCAGTACGCCTGGTCGTGATTTTGCTAGTGCGATGAGGTCATTAATACTATTGGCTTGCAGAGATGGATTCACCACTAAGATGTTGTCTAATGACACACCAATAATCACGGGCTCTAAATCCTTCTTTAGGTCGAAAGGTACTTTGTCGTAAAGGAGTGGGTTGGTTGCAATAGATGCTTGGTCGACAAGAATGGTGTATCCATCCGGGACAGCTTTAGCAACTAGTGCCCCAGCTACCATTCCTGCGGCACCAACGACGTTATCAACGATAACGGTTTGCCCAATCTCTTTACTTAGTTCTTGGGCTGTTAATCTGGCGAAGATGTCTGTTCCACCACCTGCTGCATAGGGAACAACAAATCGAATTGTTCTATTCGGGTAGTTTGCTGATGTTTGCGCATGAGATGTGAGGCAGCTTACTAGTGCGGCAAGCGTCACGATCATGCGCGCTAGCGGCAGAATTAAATTATTTGGTTTGTCCATAATGCTATCTATTAATCTAATTTAATATTCAGTTGATTGAGGATTGGACCCCACTTCACATAATCCTGACGCATTATTTTTTCTGTTTCTTCAGGAGTTGTCCCAAGAATTTCGAATCCCTGCTTGGAGTAAGCCTCGCGAAGTGCAGGCTCTTTAAGAGATTCAATCGTTGCCTTGTAGATTGCTGAAATAGTCTGCGGGGGAGTGCCTTTGGGCGCCATTAAGACAAATCGTAGTCCAGCACGAACCCCCGGGAGTCCTGCCTCACTCATGGTGGGAATATTGTCAGCGGAGTTAGCGCGTTTTTCTGTCATCACAGCATATGGCTTCAAGTTGCCTTGATTGATATGGCTAATCACTGCGCCAAGAGTAAACATACCAACTTGTGCATGCCCGGCCAGAACATCCTGAAGAGCGGGCCCACCACCTTTATAAACAGGCTGCGCTGCAGTTACTCCAGCTTGCTTGGCAAATAATTCGAACGCAAGATGATGCGGCGTTCCAAGACCAGGATTTGCAAATGAAAATTTATTATCTTCAACCTTGGCAAAGGCTATTAATTCCTTAAGATTATTTGGGGGTAATGATTTATTTGATGCTAGAACCAGTGGAGTCTCTGCAATAAACGTGATTGGTATAAGGTCTTTGAAAACGTCATAGTTTAATTTTGAGTATAAGTAAGGGTAGATAGCGATGCCATCAGTATTAATGAGAAGTATGCTGCCATCTGCTGCTGAGCGTGCTACAAATTCGGTACCAATATTGCTAGCTGCCCCAGGTTTATTCTCGATGACTATAGTTCTATCCAACTTATTTTTTAGTTGATCTGAGAGTGGGCGTGCCAGACTATCTGCCCCTCCCCCTGGGGAGAAGGGGACTATTAGACGAATTGTTTTATTTGGAATTTGTGCATTACTTGGCGTAGACCATAAAAATAACGTTGAAAGTGCAACGCCGAAAAATTTACCAAGCATGGGAAGGATTCCGTTGAATGACTAGTGTGGATTTACTTTGAGGTCTACATTAAAGCGTGATTTAAATGCAGATTTAAGTTGATCAAACACGACTCCGACGCGAATCACTGAAAAATCAGAAAAATCAATAATGGTGCTCGAACGGCCTAAATTATTATGGTACTTAGATAATCCATAGTCCACGATTAAATCTACAGCGTTGAGTACCTCTGGTTCAATATCCTCAACTCGGTATTTACTACCCATCAAAGACGTATTTGCTGACGAACCAAAGACTGGTGTCCCAGCCTCCCATGATTGCCGGGCGATTTCATTATGAAGATCTCCGGCGTTGAGAAGCATATCAATGGTATTGGCTTTACTGGAATTTTGTATTACGAAAGGATCTACATCCTTAAAGAATGAATGATCTTTCTTGAAAGGCGCAACCACTGAGAAAGGTAATTTCTCTTGGTCAATGATTTCGCGAATCATAGCCCGTTTTTCGTCAGGCAGAATGTGAATTTCATTGCTAAATTGCCAGTTTGAAAAGAGCCCGCTTGGCTTCTCATAACTCCTCTTTTTGGCTGCAAATATCCGTTTAATTGCATTTTCTTTACTTCCTATAACTGCATATGCAACATCAAGAGGAAGAATTGCAACGCCACCACCATAAACAAGATCTAATATTTGTTTAACGTCATTCTGAATTTGTTCTTTTGGAACAGCATCCGCTGTATTGGCAATGGGGTGTGCAGACTTGAGAATTTGTGCCATAGTACTTCCTTGTGTAAACATCTGAAAACGATGTTATTTTTTATGTTGTATAACCTGATTAATATACATTTAAATGTAAACCATATGATGAGTATTTACCCGATGAGGTAATGGTTCATTCAAGAGAAGTCAACAAAGGAAACGTATATGTTTAGATTCTTCATAGCTTTTTTGATGGTCACTTTCTCGATCGCGGCCGGCGCTCAAAATAGCGCAGATCAATATCCCAATAAGCCAATCAAGGCAATCATCCCCTTTGGACCCGGAAGCAGCGCAGATGTACTGGCAAGAATTTTTTCTGACAGATTAAGCCAGCGATTAAAGCAACCTTTAATTATTGAAAATCGTGTTGGAGCAGGCGGAACCATTGGCGTTTCTTATGTTACCAAGGCACCTGCCGATGGATATACGATTCTCATTACGACTTCATCACCCTTAACTATCAATCCTATAGCTGATAAAAATGTTTCTTATAAAGTTGAAAGTGAATTAACGCCTGTGGCAGTCTTAAATAGCATTGGCCTAATGCTGGTGAGTAGTCCAAGTTTGCCACCGAAGACGCTGCCAGAGTTAATTGCATACCTGAAAAAAAAATCCAGGGAAGTATAGTTATGGCACGAATGGCAATGGTAGCTACTCCCATATGTGTATGGAACTCTTTAAGAAAGAGTTGGGTCTAGATTTAGTGCATGTGCCATACAAGGCGGCGACACAGGCTGAAACAGATGTCATTGGAGGGCAAGTGACTTTAATGTTTGATGCTGTGACAACTGGCGGAGAGCTGGTTAAGTCTGGAAGACTAAAGTCGTTTGGGATTAGCTCTCGAGCCCCAGATCCTCTATCTCCAGCTCAAAAGCCACTTGCATCACAGGGAATTGCAGAGCTAAGGAATTTTGATGTCACTGCTTTTACAGGAGTTCTAGTTCCTGCTGGTACACCTGCAGCTATAGTCAATACTCTTAAAAATGCGTTTATTGATATTCTTAGTGACCCACAATTTCGTGTTGAAATTGCTCAGCGGGGCATACCCTTATCGGAACCCTCTGCAGCGTTGCAGATGGATAAACTTTTGGCGGACGATAAGATTAAATGGGGTGCGCTGGTAAGGTCTGCAAATATTACTCTTGATTAATAAAAAACCCTAGCTTCTGAGATCTAGGCAATTGCTTTAACTTTGCCTCGGCTTTGGACGCCTCTGATCGATCGGGGTGCTCTTGAGTCGCTAAAAGGACAACTGGTCTACGAGATCTTGTATAGCGTGCACCTTGCCCTAAATTATGGGCTTCCAGACGATGTTCTAGGCGGTTAGTGATGCCGGCATAGTAAGTGCCATCAGCACATTCGAGAAGGTAAACAAGCCAGGTCAAAATAAGATAAATGAGGGATAAAAGTGGGTTATAGGCTTGAAATTATCGTGAATGTCCTTATATTTTATAGATAGATATATGGAGTGCAAAAATGAGAATAGATAAGTTAACCACTAAATTTCAAGAGGCTTTAAGTGAGGCCCAAAGTATCGCTTTAGCCAAAGATAATCAATATATTGAGCCAGCCCACGTGTTGCTGGCAATGTTGCGTGATTCTGATGGGGCTGCCAAGAGTTTGTTAACCCGTGCCGGGGTAAATATTTCAGGTCTTGAAAAGGGCGCAGAGAAGATCATTGCGAATTTGCCTGAGGTGCAGGGCACTAGTGGTGAAGTGCAAGTAGGCCGTGATTTAAGCAACTGGCTTAACCTTTGTGAAAAAGAAGCTAACAAGCGTAATGACCAGTTTATTGCTGGCGAGTTGTTTTTGTTAGTGGTGGCCGATGACAAAGGCGAGCTTGGCAAAGTAGCTCGTGAAAATGGATTAAATCGTAAATCATTAGAGGCGGCTATTGATTTAGTACGCGGAGGAGAATCAGTGAATAGTGCAGATGCTGAAGGTCAACGCGAGGCCCTCAAGAAATACACCATCGATTTAACCGAGCGTGCCCGGATGGGTAAGTTAGATCCTGTGATTGGTCGTGATGATGAGATTCGTCGCACCATTCAGATCTTGCAGCGTCGCGGTAAGAATAATCCGGTTCTGATTGGGGAGCCTGGTGTTGGTAAGACTGCAATTGTCGAGGGCTTAGCGCAACGTATTGTTAATGGAGAAGTTCCTGAAACCCTTAAGAACAAGCGCGTCCTCGTTTTGGATATGGCCTTGTTGTTAGCGGGCGCCAAGTATCGCGGTGAGTTTGAGGAGCGTTTAAAAGCTGTTCTGAGTGATGTTGCCAAAGACGAAGGTCAAACCATCATCTTTATTGATGAGATCCATACGATGGTTGGTGCTGGTAAAGGTGATGGCGCAATGGATGCTGGCAATATGCTCAAGCCTGCATTAGCTCGTGGTGAATTGCATTGTATCGGCGCAACAACTTTAGATGAGTACCGGAAGTACATTGAAAAAGATGCTGCACTAGAGCGTCGTTTCCAAAAAGTCATGGTTGAAGAACCTAGCGTGGAAGCAACGATTGCGATCTTGCGTGGTTTACAAGAGCGTTATGAGCTTCATCATGGTATTGAGATTACTGATCCAGCCATTGTGGCTGCTGCAGAGTTGTCGCATCGCTATATTACAGACCGTTTTCTGCCAGATAAGGCTATCGACTTAATTGACGAGGCGGGTTCACGCATTCGGATGGAGATCGATTCCAAACCAGAGGTGATGGATAAATTAGAGCGTCGCCTGATTCAACTCAAGATTGAACGTGAAGCAGTCAAGAAAGAAAAAGATGAAGCTTCTCAAAAGCGTCTGGGCCTCATTGAGGATGAAATTAAGCGCCTCGGTGCTGAGTACGCTGACTTAGAGGAAATCTGGAAAGCAGAAAAGGGTGCTGTTTTGGGTGCCGCCCATCTAAAAGAAGAGATCGAAAAAGTTCGCGGTGATATCACTAGGCTACAACGCGAAGGTAAGTTAGAACAGGTTGCTGAATTGCAATATGGAAAATTGCCAGAGCTGGAAGCCAAACTTAAGTCTGCCGCTGCCGCTGAAGCTAAAGGCGATAAGAATGGTATTGTGAAGAACAAACTTTTGCGGACTCAAGTAGGTGCTGAAGAAATTGCTGAAGTGGTGTCTCGCGCTACTGGTATTCCGGTATCGAAGATGATGCAGGGCGAGCGCGATAAGTTACTCAAGATGGAAGAGCTTTTACATAAGCGTGTGGTTGGTCAGGAAGAAGCGATTCGCGCAGTATCAGATGCGATCCGTCGCTCCCGTGCCGGCTTATCTGAAGAGAATCGTCCTTATGGATCTTTCTTGTTTTTAGGACCTACTGGTGTTGGTAAGACAGAACTCTGCAAAGCTTTAGCAGGATTCTTATTTGATAGTGAAGAGCATCTTATTCGCATTGACATGAGTGAATTCATGGAGAAACACAGTGTTGCGCGTTTGATTGGTGCGCCTCCAGGCTATGTGGGCTACGAAGAGGGCGGCTATTTGACTGAGCAAGTCCGTCGACATCCTTATAGTGTGATTCTCTTTGACGAGATTGAAAAAGCGCACCCTGATGTCTTTAACGTACTCCTACAAGTATTGGATGATGGTCGTTTAACGGATGGTCAAGGTCGCACTGTAGACTTTAAGAACACCGTGATTGTGATGACTAGCAATATTGGCTCCCATCTCATTCAGTCGATGACTGGCAAGAAGCAGTTAGAGATTAAGGAGGCTGTGTTTGAAGAGCTTAAGAGTCATTTCCGTCCAGAGTTCTTGAACCGCATTGATGAGATTGTGGTCTTCCATGGCTTGGATAAAGGCAATATTGCTAATATCGCTAAGATCTTGCTCAAAAACTTGTCAGATCGTTTGGCAAAAGTGGATATGCAGCTCGAGGTCAGTGATGCTGCCTTGAATAAGATTGCTGAGGTTGGCTTTGATCCTATCTATGGAGCAAGACCACTCAAGCGGGCTATTCAGCAGTTCATCGAGAACCCCGTTTCTAAGATGATCTTAGAAGGTAAGTTCGGACCTAGGGATGTAGTGCCTGTGGATGTTGATAAAAAGGGCGACTTTAGCTTCACACGTCAGGTTCACTAAGTATTTCAGCAGAAATCCTCCTACGCCAGTAAACTCGGTACATGACTGTTGCCCTAACCAGTAGGCGCGCCAGTGATGTCCGGGTTATTGGTCTGATCAGCCTGGCGCACGGCAGCTCCCACTTCTTTCATTTGATTCTTCCGCCGATGTTTCCATGGCTGAAGGATGCTTTTGCTTTAAGTTATGCAGAGCTTGGTTTGCTCATGTCAGTCTTCTTTGTAGTTTCATGTATTGCGCAGGCTGCCTCTGGATTCTTGGTGGACCGAATTGGAGCAAGACCAGTTTTGTTTGGTGGCATAGGCTTATTTGTGCTTGCAGCCCTTGTGTATTCCCAAAGTAATGGCTATGCAATGTTATTAGCGGGAGCGGTTATTGCTGGTTGCGGTAATGGTATCTTCCATCCGGTTGATTACACGCTCATCAATCACAAGGTATCGCCACCTAATCTCCCATATGCATATTCAATGCATGGAGTAACTGGCTACTTGGGTTGGGCAGCCGCACCAGCGTTTATGGTTGGGATTGCACAGTTGACAGATTGGCGTATTGCCTTCTTAGCCGCTGCTTTTTTAGAGGTCTCTATCTTAGTGATACTTTGGCTAAATAAAAATTACCTCCTGGACAACGTTCAGGAGCGACATGAGAACACCCATGCAAGCAACCATGCATCTAATCCTGGGTTTACTCAAGAGAGTCCATTTGCGTTTCTAAAATTAACTGCCGTATGGTTATGTTGGATTTTCTTTTTCTTCAGCATGGCATCTACATCGAGCTTGCAATCATTTGCGCCAAGCGCATTATTTAATATTTATGAAGTGCCTTTGGATGTCGGAAGTTATTACATCACCTTATTAGCCTTAGGCAGTGCGGCAGGTGTTTTATTTGGCGGCTATCTTGCTGCAAAACTACAGGCGCCAGAGCTTATTGTGACTTCTTGCTTGTCTGTAACGATAGTAATGAGCTTATTACTGGGTACGGGGTTCATTCCAGTTGGTCTTATTCCCTTTTTATTCATTGGCTTAGGATTTGGTTATGGGCTTGTTGCTCCTTCCCGAGATCTTTTGGTCAAGACAGTAACTCCTAAAGGTGTAGCAGGGCGCGTATATGGAATTGTGTATTCAGGGATTGATTTGGGTGCCGCAGTTGGCCCTTTTATTTTCGGCCTCTTTATGGATGCGGGCTTGCCAAAGGCTCTCTTCTTAGGCATTGTGCTATTCCAATTAATGATTATTCCAACCGTATTTAAGGTTTCCACTGGCGTCAAAAAGGCCAGTATTTGATTCGTAATCGATTGCGTCAAGTAAACTTTAAAAATTAAAATAATGGAGACATTAAATGAAGCAGTTAATTGATCGAATTGATCATATTGTTTTAACGGTGACTGATATTGAGGTGACTACTCAGTATTACGAAAAAGTATTTGGCTTTGAAAGAGAATTTTTCAAGGGGCCTGAGGGGCAGCCACGCTATGCATTGCGTTTTGGCCATCTCAAGATTAATTTACAAGACCGAGATACAGAGACTCCCACAAAAGCAAGGGTACCAACTATTGGATCTGGCGATTTCTGTTTGATTGCCTCGGTTCCTTTGGATGAATTTATTGAGCACCTTAATAAGAATGAAATCCCAATCGATGTAGGCCCTGTCCCGCGTCGTGGTGCGCTTGGTCCGATACGCTCGGTATATTTGCGTGATCCAGACGGAAACTTAGTTGAAGTAGCTGAATACGTCTAAACCCATTTCTTTGTTGTTCTAAAAATGAAGCGTAATTGCGCTTAGTGATGTATTTCATAATGCGAAATATCATTACACTGCGTAAAATGTGGTCCGATCAGTTGCAATCAATTGCATCTTGGTAAGTGAGTCATCATTCCGCATTATAAAAATAGTCATTTAAGTGATTGTTTTTAAATAACTAAATATTTTTATAAAACCCTGCAATATCCCTTGCTTACTTTGTTGAACTGTCTAAACTCTTATATAAGACATAAGAGTCAAATGTCTCTATATTGGAATTACTTGTTTAACTTAGGGAGAAAAACATGGCAGATCGCAAAGCAGAAATCGCAGCACTCCAAAAAGATTGGGACACCAATCCACGTTGGAAAGGTATTACCCGCGGCTACACGGCAGAAGATGTTGTCCGTCTGCGCGGCTCACTTAAGATTGAGCACACCTTAGCTAAGCATGGTGCCGAGCGTTTATGGCAATTAGTCAATAACGAAGCTTACGTGAATTGCTTAGGTGCCTTGACTGGTGGTCAAGCAATGCAACAAGTGAAAGCGGGTATTCAAGCAATCTACCTATCTGGTTGGCAGGTTGCTGCCGATGGCAATTCTTATGCTGCTATGTACCCAGACCAATCTTTATATCCAGTAGATTCCGTTCCAAAGATGGTTGAACGTATTAATAATTCTTTCCAGCGCGCTGATGAAATTCAAACAGCCAAAGGAATTAATAAGGGTGACGCAGGTTATATCGAGTACTTTGCACCCATCGTTGCAGACGCCGAAGCCGGTTTTGGTGGCGTATTGAATGCATTTGAATTAAGTAAGGCATTGATCAAGCAGGGCGCGGCCGGTGTTCACTTCGAAGATCAATTGTCTTCAGTAAAAAAGTGTGGCCACTTAGGTGGCAAGGTATTGTTGCCAACCGCCGAATCTGTTCAGAAACTGATCTCTGCTCGTTTGGCCGCTGATGTTATGGGTGTTTCAACCATTATCTTGGCGCGTACTGATGCTGAAGCTGCTGACTTATTAACGTCTGACTATGATGAAAACGACAAGCCATTCTTGACTGGCGAGCGGACTCCAGAGGGGTTCTATAAAACACGCAAGGGCTTGGATCAAGCAATCTCACGTGGTTTAGCATACGCCGCTTACGCTGATATGGTGTGGTGTGAGACAGGTACGCCTGACCTTGATTTTGCTCGGAAATTTGCTGAAGCCATTCGTGCGAAATTCCCAGGCAAGATGTTGGCATATAACTGCTCACCATCGTTCAATTGGAAGAAAAACTTGGATGATGCAACGATTGCAAAGTTTCAACGTGAGCTAGGTGCTATGGGTTACAAATATCAATTCATCACCCTCGCTGGTATTCATTCCATGTGGTACAACATGTTTGATTTAGCACAAGACTATATGCAGCGCGGTATGACTGCCTATATCGAGAAAGTGCAGGAGCCAGAATTTGCTGCTCGTGATCGTGGTTACACTTTCGTTTCACATCAGCAAGAAGTTGGTACCGGTTACTTTGATGATGTCACCACCGTCATTCAGGGTGGCAAGTCTTCCGTAACCGCATTGACTGGCTCTACTGAGGAAGAGCAGTTCCACTAACTCCTACTAGATCCCTAAGTAGTTTGTATTAGCAGTAGCACTCATTACTGCCGCGGCATCTAAATTACCCCACAAGGGTGACTTAGATGCCGTTTTCGTATACATTCTTGCCATGAGCAATTGCGTACTGTGTAAAGACGAACTCAAGCCTGAAGAGGGGCAGCTGATTTGGCGAGGTGATGACTGTCGTGTGATTCTCGTCAATGATCCTGACCTACCTGGTTTTTGTAGAGTGATTTGGAATCGTCATATAGCAGAGATGACTGATTTGACCTATGGTGAGCGCGAGCACCTCATGGCGCTCGTATTTGTCGTGGAAGAGGTAGTACGCCATGTCATGCATCCCGATAAGGTTAACATTGCTGCATTGGGTAATATGGTTCCCCATATTCATTGGCATGTCATACCCAGATATAAAGACGATGCTTTTTTCCCAGGGTCTGCATGGTCAGTGCGGACTCAAGAGACGACGAAATCTTCTCTAGAGGCTAGAAGCGCTCTTGCTAAGCAGTTGCCTGCCGCAATTCGCTCTGCAATTTCTCAAATGCATTAAATTACTACTAAATCAGTAAAAAGCTGAAAGTAGCACCCACAATAAAAAAGATGGAGACGGGTAGTGATAGACAAGATTATTCCTAGCGTGGCGCAGGCTATGCAGGATATTAGTGATGGCTCAACCATTTTAGTTTCTGGTTTTGGTGGCGCGGGCTTACCGATTTACTTATTAGACGCGTTAGCAAAGCAGGGTGCCAAGAACCTCACTATTGTGAGCAATAATGCTGGAAATTCTGGTGTTGGTATTGCAAAGCTCATTGGCGCTGGTCAAGTCAAGAAAATGGTTTGTTCTTTTCCACGGCAACCTGAGTCTGGAGCTTTTGATGAACTCTACCGTGCTGGCAAGATTGAATTAGAGTTGGTCCCACAAGGCACTCTAGCAGAGCGTATTCGTGCTGGCGGCGCAGGTATTGGAGGCTTTTACACGCCGACGGGTTTTGGTACGGAATTAGCCAATGGTAAAGATACTCGCGTCATTAATGGAGTAAATCATATTTTAGAAACAGCGATCAAAGCAGATTACGCATTGATCAAAGCTGATAAGGGTGATCGTTGGGGTAATCTGACTTACCATCGAACCGGACGGAACTTTGGACCAATTATGGCGACTGCCGCTCGCTGTACTATTGCCCAAGTCAATCAGATTGTAGACTTGGGTGCATTAGATCCAGAAAATATTGTGACCCCTGGCATTTTCGTAAAACGCGTTGTGCGTGTTGGAGATAAATCATGATTGATCTCTCTAAAGTACAAAAGCGTACGACAGCGCAAATTGCTAAGCGCATTGTTCAAGATATACCCGATGGTGCTCATGTGAACTTAGGTATCGGTCAACCAATGACCATTTCTAATTTCCTTCCTTCGGATAAAGAAATTCTCCTGCACTCCGAAAATGGTTTGCTGGGCATGGGCCCATTAGCGAAAGAGCATGAGATTGACCAAGAGTTGGTGAATGCTGGTAAACAGCCAGTCACGATGCTTCCCGGAGCTTCACTATGTCATCATGCGGATTCTTTCGTCATGATTCGTGGCGGACATATCGATATTTGCGTATTGGGTGCCTTTCAGGTTTCTATCAAGGGCGATATCGCTAACTGGCGCACTGGTGACCCTAAGGCCATTCCTGCAGTGGGCGGTGCCATGGATCTTGCTTTAGGTGCTCAGAAGTTATTTGTCATGATGGAACATCTCACGAAGTCTGGAGAATCTAAATTAGTTCAAGAATGCACTTACCCCTTAACCGCCCTAGCAGCAGTAGATTGTATTTATACCGACTTAGCAACCATTGCAGTAACGCCTGAAGGTTTAGTGGCAATTGATTGGGTAGATGGACTGAGCTTTGAAGACTTACAAGAGCTCAGCAAAGTGCCAATGCATAGGCTTAGGAAATAATGTGCACTCCAAACTGAAACTCAACCATTTTTTCTTAGCACTGTTATTTTGGATTGGCTTGGGCTCTACCCATGCTGCTGATATTGCACCTGCCTATCCCAATAAACCCATTCAATTGATTGTTGGGTTTTCTCCTGGCGGTTCAGCAGATACAGTAGGGCGCGCTTTAGCAGAGGGCTTATCCACTCGACTTGGGCAGCCTGTCATTGTCCTTAATAAAGCAGGGGCTAATGGCAATATTGCTGCAGAACTTGTAGCTCGCTCAGCGCCGGATGGATATACCTTGTATTTCCCGTCGATTGGCCATGCTGTGAATGCATCGCTGTATAAAAATCTTCCTTACGATCCAATCAAAGATTTCACTGCTATTGGTAGCGTATTTTCAGCG
This sequence comes from Polynucleobacter campilacus, assembly GCF_002206625.1. Taxonomy (GTDB): domain Bacteria; phylum Pseudomonadota; class Gammaproteobacteria; order Burkholderiales; family Burkholderiaceae; genus Polynucleobacter; species Polynucleobacter campilacus. Next base: position 142,461 of record NZ_NGUP01000001.1, read on the forward strand.
CCAAATATGTTGGTAGTTCCTATGAACTCACCCTATAAGTCTGTGGCTGAGGTTATCGCTGCAGCAAAAAGTAACCCTGGAAGGCTCACTTTTGCTTCTAGCGGTAGTGGAACATCGGTTCATCTCTCGGCAGTATTGTTTGAAAAAATGGCAAAAATTGACATGATCCATGTGCCATACAAAGGAACCGGTAGCGCTATGCCTGATGTGATTTCGGGTCAAGTTGATATGAGCTTTCCGAATCTACCAAGCGCGGTGCCGCAAGTAAAAGCTGGCAATTTAAGGGGTTTAGCTATAACGAGTGCAAAGCGTTCAGCTGCAGCGCCCGATGTTCCCACTATCGCAGAATCTGGCTTGCCTGGTTACGACATGGCAACCTGGTATGGATTAGTGGCACCAGCAAATTTACCAATAGGCATACGTAGTCGCTTGAATAAAGAGCTGCAAAGTATTTTGGCTGATCCTAAATTTAAGGATAAGCTGATTGCACAGGGTGCTGACCCAATGCCAGGAAGTCCCGAACAATTTTCTATTTTCATTAAAAGTGAAATGGAAAAGTGGCGTAAGCTGATTGCGCAGTCACAAATTACAGTTGATTAGACTAGTTGCTGAATCAAAGAATTTACTAAAGGAATATTCATGTCGTTTGCATCCAATGCCTGTATCGCTGGAATATATGAGCACCCATTGCGTGTAGCTCCAGATCACACAGTTGCTCAGTTGCATGCTGAAGTAGCACGAGGCGCTTTATTAGATGCTGGACTTACTTTAGATGATGTAGATGGGTATTTTTGTGCAGGTGATGCGCCAGGTATGGGCCCGGTATCAATGGCAGACTATTTGGGCCTCAAGAAATTAAAATACTTGGACTCCACTGATACCGGTGGCTCTTCCTATCTAACCCATGTTAATCATGCAGCACGTGCTATTGCAGCGGGGCAATGTAAGGTAGCCTTAATCACCTTGGCAGGGCGCCCAAAGTCTGAGGGCTCTAGTGGTACACAGGTTCGTAGCCAGTGGGCTAGCGCTCCCGACTTTGCATTTGAAAAGCCATACTCACCAGCACCTTTAAATACGTATGCGATGTGCGCAATGCGCCATATGTATGAGTTTGGTACCACTAGCGAACAGCTTGCTTGGATTAAGGTAGCCGCCTCACATCATGCGCAACACAATCCGAATGCTGCCTTAAAGGATGTTTTAACTGTTGAAGATGTCTTGAATTCTCCAATGATTGCTGATCCATTACACCGTGCAGATTGTTGCGTGGTAACTGATAGCGGTGGGGCACTGGTAGTAGTGCATCCTGATATTGCTAAGACTTTAAAAAAGCCCGTCGTTACGATGATGGGTGCGGGCGAAACTACTAAGGGTCAGATGGGCGGCAAAGTTGACCTGACCTATTCTGGTTTAGCTTGGGCTGCTCCTCTTGCATTTAAGGAAGCCAAGTTAACACCTGAGCAAATTCGCTATGCATCTATTTATGACAGCTTTACTATTACGGTACTCATCCAGTTAGAGGATCTCGGATTCTGTAAAAAAGGTGAGGGCGGCAAGTTTGTTGAAGGTGGCCAATTAATTTCTGGCAAAGGCAAGCTTGCTTTTAATACCGATGGCGGAGGTTTATGTAATAACCATCCAGCCAACCGCGGGGGCATGACCAAGGTGATTGAGGCAGTAAGACAGTTGCGCGGAGAAGCCCACCCAGCAGTTCAGGTTCCTAATCTAGAGTTTGCGCTAGCCTCTGGTATTGGTGGGGCCCTTGGCACACGTCACGGCGCAGCAGTATTAATTTTAGGGAGACTGTGATGAGCCAAGTTAATCCAGACAATAAAGAGCATCGCTTACCAAGCCCCATTAGTAATCCTGAAAATATAGATTTTTTAGCGGCCGCTCAGGAGAATCAACTCTTGCTCAAGTATTGCAATAGTTGTAAAGAAGCACATTACTACCCACGTACTATTTGCCCACATTGCGGCAGTGATGATACGACTTGGGTTAAGTCTAATGGCCATGGAGAAATTTATTCTTATACCGTCATGAGGCGTGGAGTGGCTGTGCCATTTGCTATGGCTTATGTCCGCCTGCAAGAGGGTATTTCTATGCTGACTCATTTAACGAATTGCGATTTTGATTCAATTCGTATTGGGCAAAAAGTGAAAGTGGTTTTTCAAGAAACAGAAGATGGTCAAAAGACACATTTATTTGAGCCGATCTAATGCGACTTAATATCTAAACCACCCTTTAAAACTTCAATATAGCCCTCGGGATTGAGGGTTAACCTTCACGTTGTACTTACTAAAATATTAATTTTTAAAATAACTATGGATTTTCAATATAAAAGTCATATTTTAAATAGTTAGGCTATTGGCTTTGAAGCGAATACGATTGGGCTATGCCTTCAGCCCCCTTCAAATTTCTACACTTTGCTGCTTCCCTTCGGCGTATTAATAAGCGCTATAAGCTTGCCGACCAGAAAGAGGTATTGGTGCTTGAGTCGGTTTTGTCAGCCCATGCTGAAAAAGTGAGCTTTTCAGTCCTCGATTTAATCTTATTAAATGAGATTGCTTCTCAGGCTACCTTGCATTCAGTGATGAGTAATTTAATCACCAAAAAGTTGATTAAGGCCGAGACTTCAAAAGAGGATGGCAGGCGAAAGTATGTGATACCAACTAAGCTAGCCCTTGAGTGGCTACAAGACTGTTCTGATTTGCTATGTTCAGCCCCTCAGAAATGACCCCCCTTTGTTTTTTAAAGACACTATTTTTCGTCTTCTCAACCTTGATCTGCTGTTCTGTTGTAAATGCCCAATCAAGTAAAGAGAAATCTATTACTTGCTATCAGGTTTCCATCAAAGAACCGCTGATGCTTTATGGAAATCCAGGCGATATCTTTTCTTTGTATGACGGTTCGCGCTGGAAAGTGCTAGCTGGCACTCAATATGAGTATGTCCCATTACCTTACAAGGATGGCCTGCTTTGTCCTGAGGTTGAGAAATTCATTATTGGCAGCAAGGTAATGCGCGTTTCAAAACTAAACTAGTTTTTTTAATGCCTCGAGATATTGATCGGGGTTAAGTTGTCCACCTTCACGCTGCGCTTCCCACATTACCTGTCCTAAGCATTCCATCATGAGGTGCTGAGCCTCGTGCTCAGAGCCCGCTTTCTTGATCAGCTTTTCTGCTACCTCTTTAATTCCAGGGGGTTGATTAATCAAGATCTGCTCACTAATCGATAGATGCATTGAGAGGTGCAAGAAAGGATTGGTTTCTCCACGTTCTGGTGTGTAGTCTTGAGCTAAAGCACCTTCAGGATCTGCCAACAGGGTGTGATACTCAGGGTGGTCTACCATCCAATCACTCGCAAGTGTTTCCATCGAATCTAGGATGTGGCCATCGGTTTTCTTTTTCCAGGTATCGCAGAAAAAGCGACGTACTTCTTCTCGAGTTGGATTAAATATTGCCACGAACTTTCCCTTTGCCAGTTTTTTGTTTAAAGCCACATAAGGGCTCAACAATACATTGGGCACAATCTGGATTGCGTGCCTTGCAAGTGTATCTACCATGCAGGATAAGCCAATGATGTGCGTCTAGTAAATACTCTTTAGGTACACGTTTGAGAAGTTGCTCTTCCACTTTAACCACATCCTTACCGGGCGCTAAACCAGTGCGATTAGAGACTCTAAAGATATGTGTATCAACAGCAATAGTAGGCTGCCCAAAGGCAGTATTGAGAATCACGTTGGCAGTTTTTCTACCAACTCCTGGCAAAGCCTCAAGTTCTTCACGAATTTTTGGAACTTGGCCTTGATGTTTTTCTAGCAAGAGGCGACAAGTCTCTTGAATATGTCTACCCTTGGAGTTAAATAATCCAATGTGCTGAATAAATGGCTTCACCCCTTCTTCACCCAGATCTAAAAGTGCTTTTGGTGTGTTGGCTATCTTAAAGAGTTTGCGTGTACCTTTATTGACTGATACATCAGTTGCTTGCGCTGAAAGCAATACTGCAATGAGAAGCTCAAATGGTGAGTTGTACTCAAGTTCAGTTGTCGGCTTCGGATTATTGGCCTTGAGTTGCTCAAAGAAGGCGCGCCGTTTTTCAGGATTCATCATTTTTGTTGCTGGGCACGTGCAATGGCAGCAGCAATAATGGCGCGTTTACGCTCTTGCTCTTTCTTTTGCTCATCTGATGTTGGGTTATCCGCATTCACTGCTATTAATTTGGCCGCCGCTTTTTTGGCTAAACGCTCATCATTATCTTTTTGCTCTCTGTGAAGACGTTGATCTCGCTCGTGATAACGCTGACGTGAAATATCTGCCAAGTCTGGCGACCAGGCATCCCAGCCCATTTGATTGCCTGTGACATCAATCATGCTGATGCAATCGACGGGGCAGGGAGGAATACAAAGATCGCAACCCGTACACCACTGCGTTAAAACTACATGCATTTGCTTTGAAGCGCCCACAATCGCATCGACTGGACAAGCTTGTATGCATAGAGTGCAGCCAATACATTTCTGTGGATCGATGAAGGCTACTGGTCTGGGACGCTCTTTACCGCACTCAGGATCTATTGTGGGATGCAGCTCAAAAGCATCTTGTGGATAAATTGGAATGAGTATTTTGCTTAGGCGCGCAATTCCATCGACGCCTCCTGGTGGACAACGATTGGGTAAAGCCTCACCACTGGCCATCGCTTCTGCATAGCCTCGGCAATCGGGATAACCGCATTTAGTACATTGTGTTTGAGGAAGTGCATCCTCTAAGCGATCAGCAAGTTCGTTCGCTTGGTTGGTTGTCATTGCGAGATCGTGGGTTAAAAAAAGTGAGGGCCTTGGCCCCCACTGATTGATGCTTAGTTAGAGCCTTCTAATTTAGGAGGCCTTGCTTTAGTTCTTTTCTGCGCAACTTGATGCTCGAGAATGAAAGATTTAATCTTTGGATAAACCTTGTCACGCCAACGACGACCAGCAAAGATGCCGTAGTGCCCTGCACCAGCAACTTCGTAGTGCGCTTTATGTTCTTTTGGAATACCAACACACAAGTTATGTGCCGAGCGGGTTTGCCCACTTCCAGAGATATCATCAAGCTCACCCTCGATAGTCAGCAGTGCAGTCTTTTTAATATCTTGGGGCTTCACTAAATCACCAGCCACTTCCCAAGTGCCGTTAGGTAAAGCGTAATCTTGGAAAACGGTCTTGATGGTATCTAAGTAAAACTTGGCATCTAAATCTAATACGGCGTTGTACTCGTCATAGAAACGAATATGCGCATCGGTATCTTGTTCATCACCACGTACCAGATTTTGGAAGTAGTCCCAATGCGATTGCATATGGTTTTGTGGGTTCATAGCAATAAAGCCGGTGTGTTGCAAGAAGCCTGGATATACCTTGCGACCAGCCCCTGGGTAATTTGGCGGCACTTTGTAGATGACGTGGCTTTCGAACCAATCAAAAGACTTGTGTTCAGCCAGATTATTTACAGCAGTCGGTGATTTGCGGGCATCAATTGGGCCGCCCATCATAATCATGGATGCAGGAGTTTCTTCACCAGCAGAAGCCATCAGAGAAATGGCACCTAAGGTTGGAACGGTAGGCTGACAAACTGATACAACATGCAAATCTTTCGCACCAATCGCACGAATAAACTCTTGGATGTAGTGAACATAGTCATCTAGACCAAATTCACCATCTTCAATTGGAACGTTACGTGCATCAATCCAGTCGGTAATGTAAACCTTATGATCTTGTAATAGCGTACGAACGGTATCGCGCAACAAGGTAGCATGATGGCCAGACATCGGAGCTACTACCAATACAACCGGATCATCCTTGAGGCTCTTGATGGTTTCTACATCATCCGAAAAGCGTTTGAAGCGAACTAGATTGCAAAAAGGTTTTGCAACGATCGTTCTTTCATGGATGGCTACTTCTTGACCATGTGCTTGTACTGCCCGAATACCAAATTCTGGTTTTTTGTAGTTTTTACCTAGGCGATAAAGAAGTTCGTAACTAGCAGCTAAACGCTCAGATCCTGGAACCATCGATGCTGGATTGGAGGCATTGATAAATGCCTCTGAGGCTGCCCGCGCCCATGAGCTGAGGGGTTGAAGTAAAGCTGTTTGGAACTCGTGTAACTGATATAACATTTTAGCTCCTGTAATTCTGTATATCCGCTTGTTATCCTAATACGCGGGCGATTGCTTTGGCTACTTTATCAATATTTTTGGTATTGAGCGCCGCAACACAAATGCGTCCAGTGGAGAGGGCATAAATACCATCTTCTTTCTGTAGGCGTTCAACTTGCTCAGCCGTTAAGCCTGAGTAAGAAAACATTCCACGTTGCTGTTCGATAAAAGCAAAATCTTGTTTCACACCAGCAGCAGCCAGTTTTTCAACGAGGCCATGACGCATTGCTTTAATACGGTCACGCATTTCTGCTAACTCATCTTCCCAAAGCTTGCGTAGTTCAGGGGAATTTAAAACAGCAGAAACAATGGCACCGCCGTGAGTTGGGGGATTTGAATAGTTGGTGCGAATCACACGCTTCAATTGTGAGAGTACGCGAGTAGACTCATCTTTACTTTGCGTCACGATGGACAGAGCACCGACACGCTCACCATAAAGTGAAAATGACTTGGAGAAAGAGCTCGATACGAAGAAGGACATACCAGACTGAGCAAAGAGGCGAACCGCAATACCATCTTGTTCAATGCCAGATGCAAAGCCTTGGTAAGCCATATCCAAGAAGGGAATCAAACTCTTGTTTTTGCAGATGTCGATCACTTGATGCCATTGCGCTTCAGTAATGTCAGCGCCAGTTGGGTTATGACAGCAGGCATGCAAAAGAACAGTAGTGTTCTTTGGGAAGGACTCTAGAGATTTCACCATGCCATCAAAATCAACACCCCGAGTTTTGCCATCGAAGTAGGCGTATTCCACAACTTCAAAGCCCGCGGATTCAAAAATACCGCGGTGGTTTTCCCAGGTTGGATTGCTGATAGCGCAGGGCGCGTTTAAATTAAGACGCTTAATAAAGTCAGCGCCAACACGTAATGCACCAGTGCCGCCCAAACATTCCGCAGTCACAACGCGGCCATCTTTGATCAGCGTCGAGTCAGCGCCAAACAATAAATTTTGCACCGCGCTGTTGTAGGGGTTTGGGCCTTCAATTGGAATGTAGCTGCGTGGAGAATGTTTAGCAACGATCGCTTCTTCAGCCTTGATCACCGCTTTAAGAAGGGGTACCTTACCTTCATCGGTGTAATACACGCCAACTCCCAGGTTAACTTTGTCAGCACGTTGATCTGCAACGTAGGCTTCTGTGAGACCAAAAATAGGATCTTTGGGGGCTAATTGGACGGAGGCAAAAAGGGTCATTGGCGTTCGAAAATGATGGTTTAAAGGTTGCTTCGCTATTAATTGCCATTCAATTTGGCTTAATTAATGGTTTTAGAGGCCAGAATTAACTATTTCCAAATAAAAACGGCAAAATCATTGTTTGTACAAAATTCGCTGTGAAGAAAACTCACAGATCAAATGATAGCTGAGATGCCCCCTAAGCCGCCCAAAACGTCGTCCAATTCCCCAGCTAAAGAAGATGCCCAAAAACCAGTTGCTGACCCATTGGGCGAGGCTGGCCATGATCTGGATCCTGCCAAATTTGTTAGCTTTCCAGGCTCTCCCTATCAGCTTTATCAGCCCTTTAGCCCTGCTGGTGATCAACCAGGGGCGATTGAAGGCTTAGTCGAGGGTATTGAGGATGGGCTCACTTTTCAGACCCTTCTCGGGGTTACGGGCTCCGGAAAGACCTTCACTATGGCCAATGTGATCGCCAGAACGGGGCGTCCAGCCATTATTTTTGCGCCAAACAAGACCTTGGCTGCTCAGCTCTATAGTGAATTTAGAGAGTTTTTTCCCAAAAATGCGGTTGAGTACTTTGTAAGTTATTACGACTATTACCAACCTGAGGCTTATGTTCCTCAGCGCGATCTCTTTATTGAAAAAGACTCATCCATTAATGAGCACATTGAGCAGATGCGACTGTCTGCAACTAAGAGTTTGTTAGAGCGACGTGATGTCATTATCGTTGCAACTGTTTCTGCAATTTATGGCATTGGTAATCCCGGTGACTATCACAGTATGGTGATGACATTGCGTCCTGGCGATAAGATGAGTCAACGCGATATTTTAATGAGACTAATTGCGATGCAATACGATCGTAACGAGACGGATTTCAAGCGCGGTGTATTTAGAGTGCGTGGCGACACGATTGATATTTTTCCGGCCGAACATAATGAGTTAGCGGTACGCGTTGAATTGTTTGATGATGTGGTGGAGAGCTTACAATTTTTTGATCCACTCACTGGGAAGATCCGTCAAAAGATTCCGCGTTTTACGGTCTACCCAAGTTCACACTATGTAACACCACGCGAAACGGTACTCAAAGCGATTGAAACAATTAAGACGGAGTTGCGTACTCGCTTAGATGAGTTTGTCAAAGATGGAAAACTGGTTGAGGCGCAACGCCTAGAGCAGCGCACCCGGTTTGATTTAGAGATGCTCAATGAATTGGGTTTTTGCAAAGGCATTGAGAACTACTCTCGCCATCTTTCTGGGGCCTCTCCAGGCGAGGCACCGCCAACCTTAGTGGACTATCTGCCGAATGATGCCTTGATGTTCTTGGATGAGAGCCATGTCCTTATTGGGCAACTGAATGCCATGTATAACGGCGATAAATCGCGCAAACATACTTTGGTGGAATTTGGTTTTCGCTTGCCTTCAGCAATGGATAACCGGCCACTTAAATTTACTGAGTTTGAAACCAAGATGCGTCAAACCATTTTTGTTTCTGCGACACCAGCTGATTATGAAAATACCCACCAAGGTAAGGTAGTCGAGCAAGTGGCTAGACCCACTGGATTAGTTGATCCAGAAATTGAAGTATTACCTGCAAGCACTCAAGTTGATAATTTACTAGATCAGATTCATGAGCGCGTCAAAGTGCATGAGCGGGTATTGGTAACTGTACTTACAAAGCGTATGGCAGAACAATTAACAGACTATTTGTCTGACAATGGTGTGAAGGTGCGATATGTTCACTCAGACATTGACACCGTTGAACGAGTTGAAATTTTGCGGGACTTGCGTTTAGGGGTCTTCGATGTTTTAGTGGGCATTAACTTATTGCGCGAGGGTTTGGATATTCCAGAGGTTTCTCTGGTGGCTATTTTGGATGCTGATAAAGAAGGCTTCTTACGCTCTGAACGCAGTTTGATTCAGACGATTGGACGCGCCGCACGAAACATTCGAGGCAAAGCCATTTTGTATGCCGATAGGGTGACTGACTCTATGCGTAGGGCGATGGGCGAAACCGAAAGACGCCGTACCAAGCAAATTGCCTTTAATAAGCTCCATGGAATTGAGCCTAAGGGGGTCCAAAAGCGGATTAAGGACATTATTGATGGGGTCTATGACGTTAAAGAGAAGCGCGAGGAGATGCAGACTGAGCAGGAACGGGCGCGCTATGAAGATATGAGTGAGAAGGATCTGGCAGTGGAAATCAAGCGTCTGGAGAAGCAAATGAACGCTGAAGCCAAGAATCTGGAATTTGAGAAGGCCGCCAGCACCCGGGACCGCCTGACCAAGGTGAAGGAAATGGCTTTTGGGGCCAGGTCCCGAGATTCGGTTTAAAGACTCAATCCGCTAATTCCTGACTTACCTTGAGGTTTTTTAGGATAATTCCCGAGCAATTTGATAGGGATTATGGTAAAGTTGAGTGGATTGGTCGGGTATTACCCGCCTGACCATGAGCTGTCCATAAACAATCCATTACCAAGGTGAAATATGAGACTTACAACTAAAGGCCGTTTTGCAGTAACCGCAATGATCGATTTAGCCCTGCGTGAAGCGCATGGACCTGTAACTTTGGCTGGAATTAGCCAAAGACAAAAGATTTCCCTTTCCTATCTAGAGCAATTGTTCGGCAAATTACGCCGCTTCAATATCGTCGAGAGCACTCGCGGCCCTGGAGGTGGATACACCCTCGCACGCAGTGCAGATGCCATTAGCGTTGCAGACATCATTGTTGCTGTCGATGAGCCATTAGATGCGACCCAATGCGGTGGTAAAGGCAACTGTCATAGCGACGAAGATGAACATGGCCATTGTATGACCCATGATCTTTGGAGCAACCTCAATCTCAAAATGGTTGAGTACTTAAGCTCGGTTAGTTTACGTAACTTGGTTCAGCAACAAGAAGGGCGCGGAGTCGTGATTCAGGATATGCGCCAGAAGAAAGTCAAAGTTGAAAGTGCAAAAGCTGAAAAGACAGCACCAGCACTGGCAGCCAAGAAAGAAGTTGCACCTAAAGCACCATTAATTAATTCAGTATTTAATTGGGCGCGTCAAAGTTAATAGTAGTTATTCATTTATAAGCAAATCATGAACGCACCGCAAGACCTTCCAAAGCAACCTGTACCGATGTTTAGTCCTAAGCACTTTCCGGTATATATGGATTACTCGGCTACAACCCCGATTGATCCACGGGTGGTCGATAAAATGTTGCCCTACTTGCGTGAGCAATTTGGTAATGCTGCCTCCCGCAGTCATGCTTATGGTTGGGCTGCTGAAGAAGCGGTTGAGTGGGCGCGTTCAGAAGTTGCACAATTAGTTCATGCTGATCCACGAGAGATTGTGTTTACTAGTGGTGCAACTGAAAGTATCAACCTCGCATTAAAAGGTGCTGCGCATTTCTATAAAGATCGTGGCAATCACATCATTACTGTAAAGACTGAGCACAAGGCAACCTTAGATACTTGTCGTGAGCTAGAGCGTGAAGGTTATGAAGTGACTTATTTGGATGTATTGCCAAGCGGTTTGATTGACTTTGCACAGCTAGAGACTGCCATGAAGCCTGGCACGATTTTGACTTCAGTGATGTATGTCAATAATGAAATCGGTGTGGTGCAAGACATTCCAGCTATTGGTGAGTTATGCCGTTCACGTGGAGTGATTCTTCACGTAGATGCTGCACAAGCAACTGGTAAAGTTGAAATCGACTTAGAGAAGACCAAGGTTGACTTGATGAGTTTTTCTGCTCACAAGACTTATGGTCCTAAAGGCATTGGCGCATTGTTTGTGCGTCGTAAGCCCCGTATTCGTATTGAAGCTCAGATTCATGGTGGTGGCCATGAGCGTGGTATGCGCTCTGGAACCTTAGCTGTCCATCAAATTGTGGGTATGGGTGAGGCCTTCCGCATTGCTCGTATCGAGATGGCTGAAGGAAATAAGCGTATTCGTGCGTTGCGTGATCGTCTGTTGGCTGGCCTGAAAGATATTGAAGAGGTTTATGTCAATGGTGATATGGACCACCGTGTTCCTCATAACCTCAATATCAGCTTTAACTATGTTGAAGGCGAATCGATGTTGATGGCTTTAAAAGACTTGGCCATCTCATCTGGCTCAGCTTGTACTTCCGCATCTCTTGAGCCATCTTATGTATTACGCGCTTTGGGACGCAATGATGAATTAGCGCATAGTTCTATTCGTTTTACTCTCGGTCGCTTTACAACCGAAGAGGAAGTAGATTTCACCATCAAGTTAGTGAAAGAAAAGATTGCGAAGTTGCGTGAGCTTTCACCATTATGGGAAATGTTTAAAGACGGAGTCGACTTAAGTACGATTCAATGGGCAGCACACTAAATAATAATTAAATAAAGAAATAACGAGGGAATACCATGGCTTATAGCGATAAAGTGATTGACCATTACGAAAATCCAAGAAATGTTGGCTCTTTTGAAAAGGGCGATGATAGTGTTGGTACCGGAATGGTTGGCGCGCCTGCTTGTGGCGACGTGATGAAATTACAAATCCGTGTAAATGATCAGGGTGTGATCGAAGATGCCAAGTTCAAGACCTATGGCTGCGGCTCAGCGATTGCCTCCTCCTCATTGGTTACTGAGTGGGTAAAGGGTAAGACTTTGGATCAAGCTTTAGAGATTAAGAACTCTCTGATTGCGCAAGAGTTAGCTTTGCCACCTGTAAAGATTCACTGCTCTATCTTGGCGGAAGATGCTATTAAAGCTGCGGTTGCAGATTACAAAGAAAAACATCCAGCCGTATAAAAGACAAAACTATGGCAATCACCCTAACCGATAAAGCAGCTGCACACGTTAACCGCAATTTAGAAAAGCGCGGCAAGGGGTGTGGTTTGCGTTTAGGGGTTCGTACGACAGGTTGCTCTGGTTTAGCTTATCAATTGGAGTATGTAGATGAGCCAGCCGCTGAAGATCAAGTATTTGAGTCCAATGGCGTGAAAGTATTTATTGATCCAAAGAGCTTGGCTTATTTGGATGGAACAGAGCTAGACTTTGTACGTGAGGGTTTGAACGAAGGGTTTAAGTTTCAAAATCCAAACGTAAAAGATGAGTGTGGTTGTGGCGAATCCTTCCGCGTCTGACGATTACTTTCGCTTCTTTGGACTAAATCAGCAATTCACAATCGATTTGCCTGCCCTTGAACAGGCTTATCTAGCAATTCAAAAAGAAGTTCATCCTGATCGCCATGCACGTGGCAGCGATACAGAACAACGTCTTGCCATGCAAATGGCTACATTGGCCAATACCGCATTGCAAACGCTTAAGAATCCCGTACAACGCGGTTTGTATATTTGCCAGCTGCACTGTGTAGATGCCAAGCTAGAAACTAATACTGCTATGCCAGCTGCATTTCTGATGAAGCAGATGGAATGGCGCGAGAGTTTAGATGAGCAAGCCGATGATCTTCCTGCTTTAGAAAAACTCATGGATGAGGTCGCAGTTTCCAAGCAAGATACTCTGGCTGAGATAGCCCAAGCAATCGATAGTGCTAAAAATTATCAACGCGCTGCCGAACTTCTCAGAGGATTGCTCTTTATTGATAAGTTTGCTATCGAGCTTGATGATGCCATTGTGGCCTTGGCCTAGCCTATAACCGAATTAAAATTTAAAACTTATGGCCTTATTACAAATCTCCGAACCTGGTAAATCCTTGGCGCCCCATCAGCGCCGCATTGCTGTTGGTATCGATTTGGGCACTACCAATTCGCTTGTTGCGATCGTGCGAGATGCTCTACCTAAGGTACTACCAGATACACTGGGAAGAGAGCTACTCCCATCCGTTGTGCGCTATCTACCAAATGGTAGAACTCAAGCTGGCTTTGAAGCTCTAGAGAGCTTAGTAATTGATCCAAAGAACACCATTGTTTCTGTGAAACGATTTATGGGTAGAAGCGTGCAAGACGTTGATCATATTGAGAGCACTCCATATGACTTTGTAGATCAACCGGGAATGCTAAAGCTGAGAACGGTTGCAGGCGATAAGAGTCCGATCGAAGTATCTGCTGAGATTTTGGCGCGTTTGCGTCAGCTAGCTGAAGACTCTGTTGCGGAAGACATTGTTGGTGCCGTAATTACTGTGCCCGCTTATTTTGATGATGCACAACGTCAAGCGACTAAGGATGCAGCTAAGTTAGCTGGCATTGAAGTACTTAGACTTCTGAACGAGCCTACTGCTGCAGCGATTGCTTATGGCTTGGATAACGCCTCCGAGGGTGTCTACGCTGTTTATGACTTGGGGGGTGGAACCTTCGATATCTCTATTCTGAAAATGAGTAGAGGCGTATTTGAAGTGCTTTCTACTGGTGGGGATTCTGCATTAGGTGGTGATGACTTTGATCATCGCTTGTATTGCTGGGTGGTTGAGCAGGCAAAACTGGCGCCCTTATCAATTCATGATCACCGAACCCTATTGTTGGCATGCAAACATGCTAAAGAGTTGCTGAGCCACAACCCATTGGCTCGCGTTCATGAGACTCTGGCAGATGGCACCATCGTCAATGTCGGTGTTAGTCAGGCGCAATTCTTCGAGATCACTCAAAACCTGGTTGCCAAGACCTTAACGGCTTGTAAAAAAGCTTTGCGAGATGCAGGATTGAAGGCTGAAGATGTCAAAGGGGTGGTCATGGTGGGTGGTTCTACGCGCATGCCAAATGTACAGCGTGCCGTAGGTGAGTTGTTTGGAACTCAACCGCTGAATAATTTAAACCCAGATCAGGTGGTTGCGCTGGGCGCTGCCATGCAGGCTGACTTATTGGCTGGTAATCAAAGTAAAGATGATGAATGGCTGCTATTAGATGTTATTCCACTCTCTCTGGGTATTGAGATGATGGGCGGCTTAGTCGAAAAGATTATTCCGCGTAATACTCCGATTCCAGTAGCCAGGGCTCAAGAATTTACAACCTTTAAAGATGGTCAGACTGCGCTAGCAATTCAGGTGGTGCAAGGTGAGCGCGAGCTTGCACAAGATTGCCGCTCTCTGGGTAAGTTTGAGTTACGTGGCATCCCAGGCATGGCTGCAGGTGCCGCACGTATTCGGGTGACCTTTCAGGTAGATGCTGATGGCTTGCTATCTGTCAGTGCCATGGAGCAGGGCTCTGGAGTCCAAGCCTCAATTGATATTAAGCCTTCTTATGGCCTCACAGATTCTGAGATTACGCGCATGCTGCAAGATGGCTTTGCCTCTGCAAAAGAGGATCTCTTAGCGAGATCGTTGCGTGAGGAGCAAGTGAATGCACAGCGTTTGTTAGACGCAGTACAAACAGCCTTAGCTAGTGATCGTGCCCTGCTGAATAAAGAAGAGCAAGCTGCGATTGATCAAGAGATGCTAGTTTTGCAAAAGATTTTGAATGAAGAAACCAGTAGTGAAGTGTTGCGTAAGGCTGTAGATCATGCGGCCAAAGCAAGCGATGAGTTTGCACAAATGCGGATGAACGCCAGTATTCAGAAGGCATTGTCTGGCAAGAATGTTGCAGAGATATAAAACAATAGAAACAAAACTAATAGAAAAGAATCATGACGCAAATCGTTGTATTACCTCATAGTGAGTATTGCCCAGAGGGCGCCGTGATTGAAGTGGCACCAGGCACTTCGGTTTGTGAGGCATTGCTAGAAAATGACATTCCGATTGAGCATGCCTGCGATATGGTCTGTGCCTGCACGACTTGCCACGTCATTGTGAAGGAGGGCGGCCAGAGCTTGAATACACCTGATGAGAATGAAGAAGATATGTTGGACCGTGCCTGGGGATTGAATCCTCAATCCCGTTTATCTTGCCAAGCGATTGTTGCTAAACAAGATTTGGTGATTGAAATACCTAAATATTCAATCAATCATGCCAAAGAGAATCATTAATGCACCAAAATAATGCAAATGAGCCCTGAAAGATGCAAACAGCAGAAAAATGAGATTTTGAGACAACTAATATCAACTTGTCGTTTGTTCTTTAAGTAGTACCTCCAAAATCTCTTTTAAGCCATCCTTCGGGGTGGCTTTTTCTTTAGGACTTTAATTTTTCGTTGTACCCGATAAAAAGTGTTGCTTGATAACTTGAGTGACATTTTGTCGTAGGTGTTTTTTACGCTCAAGCAATCCGACTTTCCGGAAGATCGTTTTTCCAGGGAGCTCTTGAATTCTGAGCTGTCGATCGTTGGACCATGCAATATTGGCTAACTGTGGAACGATAGAATATCCAAGTCCTTGTCTAACTAGCTCAATAATTGCTTCTACAGAATTTAATTCCATACCATCTTGAATTGATAGTTTATTGGACTTGATAGCTTGATCAACAAGATGACCCGTCCAAGTATTTCTTTCAAAGCGAATGAATGGGGGATCTAGGCTGAGATTTTTTGGATCTTTTTTCTTGCCAGGTGGCATATTTGGGTAAATTAAAATCATGGGCTCCTTGTAGAGCTCCGTCCATTGGAGGCTTTGGGGAAGAGCATAAGGTGACTCAGTCACAATTGCCGCATCAAGAGTGCCTTCAATCAGTTGATCCAAGAAATTACTGGATAAGCCAGCTATCAATTTGATTTCTAACTCAGGATAGTTATGTTTGATTTCATTTAAGGTCTTGCCAAACGCACCCATCAGTGTAGAAACTAAAGCACCCAAGACAATTGTGCCGCTGAGATTAGATTTAAAGTTTGAGCGAAGGGCTTCATAGCGAGCCACAATTTCCTGGATAGGCTCAATCAGGGATCTGCCATAAGCATTTAAAGTCAGGGAGCGCTTAGTCCTATCAAAGAGTTCAAGACCAATTTCTTTTTCCAATTGCTGCAACTGTTGGCCAGCCGCAGCCGCGGTCAAACCAATTTCCCGGGCGGCGGCTGCAACGCTCTTGTGGCGGGTAATCGCCAAGAAGTTTTTGAGGGTTTTAATGCTGGACATAGATCTAATTATAAATAAATTCTTTATCTCAAAGAAAAATTAATTCGATTTATTTTTTACTATCTATCAATATAATGAGCAGATGTCAAATAATGATCTCAAAGTAAGAGTATGGCGAGGCTCCCAAGAAGGTGAGTTCGTTCAGTACTTGGTACCACGTAACCCAAATCAAACGGTTCTGGATGTGGTTACCTATATTCAGAGAAAGCTTGATCCCACTTTAAGCTATCGCTTTGCCTGTCGTGTCGGAATGTGTGGTTCATGCGCAATGACCGTCAATGGAGTCGCTCGTTGGACTTGTCGTACTCACGTTTCTAAAATTCTTCAGGGGGATTCTTTAGAAATTGCCCCCCTCAATAACTTGCCTGTGATTAAAGATCTCGCTACTGATATGCGTGAATTTTTTAATAAGTGGAAGGGTGCTGTTGGATTCTTTAAGGGTGACAAAACACGTTACGATGATTTTACAAAAGTACAGCCAAATTCTGAGGAGCGTCAATTAGCAGACGCTGGTATTGAATGTATTGGTTGCGGCGTTTGCTATGCCTCATGTGAAGTTGTTCAATCTAGACCGAACTATCTCGGACCTGCAGCGCTCAATCGTGCTTGGACACTAACAAATGATGTGAGAGATGTTCAGCAGTTAGAGCGTATGACTGCGGTAGCGGGAGATGCAGGTTGCCACGCTTGCCATTCACAAGGGTCATGTACTGAAGCTTGCCCTAAGTCTATTGCGCCTACTGCAAGTATCGCGGGGCTCAAAAAGTTAGTTGCTAGAGCTGCAGTGAGAGGTAGCAAGTGGGGCAAGTTATGAACCAAGGAGTGCTACAGGCAAAGCTTTGGTATGCGCAAAGGATCAGTGCCATGGTGCTTGGCCTTTGTGTCGCGATTCATTTGGTGATTATTTTTTATGCCATCAGGGGTGGTCTTACTGCCCAAGAAATCTTAGGGCGCACCCAAGGTAATGTGCTGTTTGCTATTTTTTATGAAATTTTTGTTCTGGCTTGCTTTGTCCACGCTCCAATTGGCATAGCCAATATATTGCAAGAGACCTTTCCAAAGAGTGGCTTGGATAGACCTATTGCTTGGATTCTTGCTCTACTGATTTTGATTCTTGGTACTACCGCTGTTGTTGGTGTTTTTACAGGTGGTCAGATATGAGTTCCAGACCAAAATTAGATTACCGCGCCAAAACTCACTTATCTTATTTTGCGTATGCATGCCACCGCTTTTCTGGCTTGTTATTAGCGTGTTTTATTCCTTTACATTTTCTGATGCTGTCTCAATCTTTAAGAGGTGCAGAAGGTTTCCAGAAATCTCTCACGCTAACGGATTTATGGGTATTTAAGTTTGGTGAGTGGGCCTTAGTGATTTTGCTGGCCGTTCATTTGGCTGGTGGCATTCGTCTTCTCATGATCGAGTTTGGTCCATGGAAGGGCTTACGTAAGGGCTGGATACAGCTCTCCATTTTGTTCGCAATCGTTTGCGGGCTCCTATTTTTATATTTTGCTAATTAATTAGGCTGACATGCAATTACCAATGAATTTAGTCGAAGAAGCTTGTAAAGAGCTCTACATTCGTGCCCTAAAAGTGTTGCCTGATGACATTAAGGCGGGTATAGATCGATTGAATAAAGCCGAGACAGATTCGCGTGCTCAAGTGGTATTGAAGACCATGATTACGAATATCTCGGTAGCAGAGCGTGAAGATAATCTCCTATGCCAAGATACCGGTCTACCGATTTATAACGTGAAGATTGGTAGTAATGTGCAATTTGATGGCATGGCATTAAAGGCTGCTATTCGCAAAGGGTGCGAGCGCGCCACCAGAGAGTACCCCCTTCGATCTTCAGTAGTACATCCAATTACCCGTAAAAATAATCACACCTCGTGTGGTATTGATATGCCGGCAATTCATATTGATTTCTTTGGTGATGCAGAGTCTGTTGAAATTGAGATGGTTCCCAAAGGAAGCGGCTCCGAAAACAATTCTTTTTTAAAAATGGCGATTCCTGCAGACGGTATTAATGGCGTTAAAGCTTTTGTGATTGATAGTGTTGTCTCTGCTGGTGGCAAGACTTGCCCACCAACGATCGTTGGTGTTGGAGTTGGCGGAACGTCTGATCAATGCGTGGCTATGGCTAAGCGTGCAGCGACTCGTGAGTTGGGTAGTGTATGTAGCGATGAGGAGGGTGCCAAGTTAGAGAAGGAGCTCAGTGTAGCCGTCAATCAGCTTGGAATTGGTCCACAAGGACTTGGCGGTGATGGAACAGCATTTGCGGTCCACGTAGAGCTGGCACATACACATATCACCTTAAATCCTGTAGCTGTCAATATGCAGTGCCATTCGGCTCGCAGGGCACGTGCAACCTTTACGCCATCTGGTGTTACCTACGGATTCTAGGATAGCGAATATGGCTCATTACAACCTTGCAACACCGGTTACTGAAGAAGATATTCGTAAGCTTCTCATTAACGATACTGTGACTTTGCAAAACACCTTGTTTGGCATCCGCGATGCAACGCAAATTCAGATGTTTGATCATGGTCGTAAGACGCATTTTGATTTAAATGGCCATGCAGTAATCCATACGGCGCCCAATGTACGTAAAGTTGTAGTCAGCAAAGAATTTCCTGCTGGTTACGAACCTATTTGTATTGGCACCACCACTTCAGATCGTATGGAGCGTTTCACGCATCCCTTGATGGCACAAAACGGCGTGCGCATGATTGTGGGTAAAGGGGGTATGCGTGAAGGTTCTGCACAAGCGTTTCAGGATCTAGGTGGCGTATATCTAGCGATTATTGGCGGTACTGCAGCTCTAGAGACTACTTGGATAGAGCAAATTGAAGATGTTGATATGGATGATCTCAACCCAGAGTCTTTGTGGCGTTTCAAGATTAAAGACTTTGGCCCATTACTAGTTGCCATGGATAGCCATGGAGGAAGTATTTATCAGGAAGTGAAGAGTGATGTGGCGCTTAAAAAAGAAGCCGTATTAAAAAGCCTTGGAATTACTTCATGAGCGCTATCCCAACAATTAACACCGATATCTTGATTCTAGGTTCCGGAGGAGCGGGCCTTTTTGCTGCCTTACATGCGCATCAAGAAAATCCTAACTTACATATCACGATCGCAGTGAAAGGCTTGTTAGGCAAGTCTGGCTGCACACGCATGGTTCAAGGTGGTTATAACGTGGCTTTGGCTGAGGGGGATTCGGTTGAGCGCCATTTTATGGATACGATTGAGGGTGGTAAATGGCTCTGTGATCAAGATCTGGCTTGGACGCTAGTTAACACTGCAGTTGAGCGTATTCATGAGTTGGAGAATGAGCTGGGATGCTTTTTTGATCGCAATCCTGATGGTACGGTCCATCAAAAAGCATTTGCTGGCCAAACATTTGACCGGACTGTTCATAAAGGTGACTTAACAGGCATCGAGATTATCAATCGTCTAGCTGAGCAAGTATGGGCCAGAGGTATTAATCGTCTTGAAGAGCATCGCGCTATTGAATTGATCCATAGCAAAGATGGAAAGTCACTTGCAGGCGTCTTAATGCTCAATATGCAGACTGGCCAATTTGTATTGGTGCGTGCCAAAGCTGTCTTGCTAGCCACTGGTGGTGGCCCGACAATGTATAAATATCATACCCCTTCGGGAGATAAGAGTTGTGATGGCTTAGCAATGGCTCTGCGTGCTGGCCTCGTTTTGCGCGATATGGAGATGGTGCAATTTCACCCTACAGGACTCTTAGCCGGCCCAGGCACTCGTATGACCGGCACAGTCATTGAGGAAGGCTTGCGTGGAGCTGGTGGTTATTTGCTCAATGGCAATCAAGAGCGCTTTATGGGTAACTATGATCCGCGCAATGAGCGTGCCACAAGGGATATTGTTTCTAGATCAATTAATTCAGAAATCCGTGCTGGCCGTGCAACTCCTAATGGCGGTGTTTATATTCAAATGAGTCATTTAGGCCCCGAGAATGTTCGTAAACTATTTAAGGGCATGGTCGAGCGCTGTGCTGATAGTGGATTTGATTTAACCAGGGATTTAGTCGAAGTTGTACCAACTGCCCACTACATGATGGGCGGCCTGGTCTTTAAGAAGGATTGCAGCACTGATCTCCCAGGGCTATTTGCTGCTGGAGAAGATACGGGTGGTGTACATGGCGCTAATCGCTTAGGTGGCAATGGCGTTGCCAACTCAACCGTATTTGGGGGCATCGCAGGAGAGTCGATGGCACGTTGGGTTGCCACCCAGCAGTTCAAGGAATGCAATATGGATGAGGTAGCGGCTAGTGTTTATGAGCATGAAGCACCATTTCAAAAAGCGCCTGGCGATATTGAGTTAATTCGGGATGCTCTGGCTGAGTGTATGTGGGATGACGTTGGGATTTCAAGAACTAAAGAAAGTTTATTGCGCGCACGTCAAACTTTGAAGCAGCTTGCTTCACAATTAATTCAAATGGGTGTTGGCGATATTCAGCGGGAATACAGCAATACTTGGCAAGATTGGATGAACTTACAAAACCTCATTCTAGTTAGTCAATCTGTAACAGAAGCGGCTATTGCTCGAGAGAATTCGAGAGGGGCTCACTACCGTGAAGATTTCCCAGAGCCTGGATCGCTTGAAGACTCCTATTACACGGCTGTTCACTTTATTAACCAAGAGCTGATGATTGAAAATCGCCCAGTGCAATTTACGATGATCAAGCCTGGACAAACAATCTTGGTTGAGGCTTAATTATTTTTGATCTCATTGACCCAATCCATTTTGGGTTAGCGTCCTTAATTATTTTTGGCGCCTATTTCATTTTTGGCATATCAGGATTCGGATCATCAATCATTGCGGTTCCCCTGCTGGTGCAGATGTACCCATTGAAATCAGCAGTTCCAATGATGGTGATAATTGATATATGCGCCTCTTTATACCTCGGAAGGAAATCTTCTCAAGATGCTAATTTCAAAGAGCTTAAATGGCTCTTTCCCTTTACGCTGATTGGGATGGTTTTAGGAATTTTTCTACTAGTTAATGCGCCAAGTGAGCCACTCCTGATTACGTTGGGTTGCTTTGCTGCTCTAAATGGCGCTCGCGTGCTCTGGCAGAGGAACTCTGAAATGCAAGATCCTATCAATAAGTGGTGGGCTGCACCATTTGGCTTTTTTGGAGGCACCTTTACCGCATTGTTTGCTACTGGTGGGCCGATCTATGCATCCTATCTGGGTTTGCGCATCAATGACTCAAGGGCATTGCGCGCCACGATGGCATTTGCGATATTTATGCTCACCTTTTTGCGCCTGACTTTAATGCTGGTTACGGGTTTGATTCTGAGTTGGCCGGTGATTGGCTTAGCAATCTGCCTCATGCCGGCAACCTTTGTAGGGATTTGGTTGGGAACCCATGTTCATGCTAAGTTGAGCAATGTTGCTATGAGAGTTGCTTATGGGTCTATCTTGATTTTTTCTGGAACGATGCTACTAATACGTCAAGTACTAGATTAGCTTGCCCAAGTTACGATCGTTTGATGTTTGGTGCTGCAAGCCCATCTATCAAGACATTGATACATGAAGGCAGGTTGCTAGTGATCGCACGTTTAGCAGCCGGCAGAACTTCATTTGAGTCATTAACAAATTCTCCATGCCCGCCAAATGCAGTACATACTCTTTCATAATGAGATGGCAGTAGCTCACAACCAATAGTTCTGTCTTGACCATACTCGCGAACTTGAATTTGATACTCAGCATTCCACCGAGCATCATTACCAACCACCAGTAAAAATGGGAGCTTATAACGGACGGCAGTATCAATTTCAGCACTATGAAAGCCGAATGTACCATCACCCATCACTGCAATAATTAGCGAATTTGGTTTGGCAACTCTCGCTGCGATTACGAAGGGTAAGCCAGCTCCAATAGATCCAGCTACGCCATTGATTACTCTGTTAGGTGCTTGCAGACAGGCTTGGGCCCACTGACCAATTTCACCGCCGTCGCTAATGAGAACTGAATCAGGATGACTGTCTAGAATTTCTTGCAGTGGAGCGAGGGCTTGAATGGGGTGAATATTTCCCATTTTTGGTGGAAGCTCTTTCCACACCTTAGGGCGAAATGCGACTGCATCCCAAACTATATTTTGCCAATCACTTGTTGCCACCTCTTGATCTTTATTTAGACTAATAATGGACTCAATGGCAACAGGAATATCTGCTTGAATAGTTTGCAATAGGCGATCTCCAACCGCTCTTTTGGCGCGTTCAATTTCATCCATATCAGGATCAATTTGTAGAAACCGACAGTCCTTTTGGATTCCGGGACTTTGGGCAAACTTTAGAGTGAAATCAATCTTTTTTCCAAGTAGTAGTATGCAATCAGCTTGATTTAATATTTCGGCGAAAGCGCCTAAGCTCGGATCACCAATGCCCCGAGGGCTTTCCATTCCAATAACGGGAATGCCAGTCGCTTTTTCAAGTGTCTTTAATTTAGCTTTACCTTCTTTTGATTGCATCAATGGGCCTGTCAATATGAGAGGCTTACTTGATTTTTTCAATTGCTTGATGAGCTTTTCTAGGTCGGCGGCATTAATTGAAGATGACTCTGCTTTAAAGGATGAAGCAGTTGGCATCACTGCATTGATGGGGAGCGCAGATTCAAGTACATCAGTTGGTAGGCTGAGATGAACGGGACCAGGTCTTCCAGACTTGGCAATACGAATTGCTTTTGCAATATCCAATGCCACTTCTTCTGTCTTTTGACAGACCCACGAAGCTTTTGTTAAGGGGGCTGCAATAGCCGCCTGATCCATTTCTTGAAAGGCGCCTTTTCCGATCTGCCCAATCGGTGCATGGCCTGAAATAAGGACCACGGGCGATTCAGCCATCGCGGCGGTATAAAGTGCTGAAATGGCATTTGCATGACCAGGGCCACCCGTTACCATTGCAATTCCAACCTCTCCTGTTAATCTAGCCCAGGAGTCTGCCATGTGAACTGCTGCCGCTTCATGTCGCGTATGGATGAGGTCTATTTTTGAATCAAAAATAGCGTCATATACAGGCATGATGTGATTGCCAGAAAGGGTAAAAATTTTATTGATACCTGCAAATTCAAATGCCTCTATCAAGGCATGAGCCCCATTTTTATTTTTTGCATTCATTATTTTTTACAAATTCCTGACAAGATGGTGACATAGATGTATGAAAAAACGCCACTCATCAGAAGTGGCGTTTTTATTTATTGAGCACTAATATTTCTGCCCTTAATCACTTTCTCCCAAACGACTGATTCTGCTTTCACTTGGGCTTCAAATTCTTTCTGATTATTAACCACTGCAGTTAAGCCATTTAAATCAAGGCTAGCGCGTAATGCTTCTGAATTCACGGCCTTAACAGTGGCATCGTAAATCTTTTCGGTAATTGTCTTTGGGGTATTGGCTGGAGCAACAAGCCCAAACCAACCAGTCGATTCAAATCCAGGAATACCAGCTTCAGCAACGGTGGGTACATCAGGCAATTGTTTTGAACGTTTTAAGCTCGTTACGGCTAAAGGCTTTATTTGCCCATTTTTGGCAAACCCGGTTGCCGCAGTGAGATTGCCTACCATGAAGTCGATTTGACCGGCTACTAAATCATTGATCGCTGCTGATTCACCCTTATACGGCACATGGGTAGCGGGGATATTTGCTGAATAGGTAAAGTTCTCAGCTGCCATATGTACTTGGCTACCAATGCCTGCAGAACCAAAATTAAGATCTTTAGTCTTGGCATAAGCAATAAATTCACCCAAGGTTTTGACTGGTAACTTAGTGCTCACTGAGACCAGCATTGGACCACTCGCCACATTAGTAATATAAACAAAGTCTTTGGCGTAATTGACTGGTAATTTCTTATAAAGATTTGGGTTGACAGTGAGCATGCTTCCAGAGGCGAGCATGATGGTATAGCCATCCGCCGCAGATTGCGCTACAAACTCAGCGGCAATATTGCCTCCTGCGCCTGGTTTATTTTCGACGATAACATTTTGTCCAAGATCTTTTGTGAGCTGTTGCGCTAATAGGCGGCCCAAAATATCTGTAGTACCACCTGCAGCAAATGGAATGATGAGCTTAATAGGTTTAGTTGGCCAATTTTGCGCGTAGGTTAGTGGCGATGCAATCAAAAGCAATGCCCCTGTGATCAATACAAATTGTTTGCCGATACTTCCAATGAATTGCTTAAGCATTCTTTTGTTCTCCAGTGGTAATTCGATTTTGTATCTTATCTCTAATTTCATTTAAAAATATAACCAGTTTTTATAAAATGGTTATAAGCGTATATCAAGTTGGTATCTGCTTTATCGCTACTTAGCCTCATGTTTTTCGAAATTGCAGTGCACCATGTTTTGAATCTTGCAGGATATCAAATTCATCTATATGATATAGATATGTCATCTATTTTGATCTCCGAGTTCATTACAAGTCAAGCCTTAGAAACCCTGCGCTCTAAGCATGTAGTGGTTTATGAGTCCGAGCTTTATAAAGATCGCCCAGCTTTGATTGCTGCGTTGCAAAATATTGAGGGGCTAATTGTTCGTAATCTGACTCAAGTAAATGAGGAGATCCTGGCAGGCGCCCCAAACTTAAAGGTAGTTGGTCGGCTGGGTGTTGGGCTTGAAAATATTGAATTGCCTGCCTGCGCTAAAAGAAACATCAAGGTCATTCCGGCAACTGGTGCAAATGCCGAGTCTGTTGCTGAGTATGTTGTGGGTGCTGCAGTTGCATTAACGAGAGGATTTATTCCAGCGACGGTTTCAACGCTTAAAGGTGAGTGGCCTCGCCCTCGTTTTTCTACTTATCATGAATTTTTAGGTAAGACCATTGGCATTATTGGTTTTGGTAGCATTGGAAGGGTGGTGGCTAAGAAAGCAAATGCATTTGGATTGCACTGTCTTGCATATGATCCAATGCTGCCTGCTGGCTCCATTGAACTTGATGGATTTTCAGTGCCATTACTCTCATTGAGTGACTTACTTGGTAAAAGTGACGCGGTTACCTTACATCTTCCATTTTTACCTGAAACAAAGAATCTATTTAATGCAGCTACCTTGGGTCAAATGAAAAATGGTGCCTGCTTAATTAATACTGCGCGCGGCGGCATCGTTGATGAGAGGGCTCTTGCAGAGCATTTGCGCTCTGGGCGTTTGGGTGGGGCAGCAATAGATGTGTTTGAGAGTGAGCCAGCAAAAGATTTGAGTCACTTTTCAGGCATAGAGAATCTCATTCTGACTCCGCATGTAGCAGGCGTAACTCATGAAAGTAATGAGCGCGTTAGTCAAATGATTGCCGATGAAGTTAATCGGTTTTTTGGAGCATAAAGTGAATTTATCCTATCAACAGATGCTTGAGCTAGCCTCATCTGGTTTACGTGCAGCCGGTATTGGTGAAAAGGCAGCTCATGAGACAGCACAATTTTTAGCGCTTGCTGAGCTTGATGGATTGGCCTCCCATGGATTAGCGCGAGTATCGCAATATGCAGGACATGCTAAAAATGGACGCATCGAGTTAGCCCCCAAAATCAAAGTGCGTCCTTTTAAAGCATCGGCTGCATTAGTAGATGCTTGTGATGGACTTGCGTTTCCAGCGCTGCGCTTTGCTACAGACCTATCTGTCAATTTAGCCTCTAAGACTGGAGTGGGTTTAGTCGCAGTGACGAATAGTCATCATTTTGGAGTTGCGGGGCACTTTACTGAAGCAGCAGCACGCGCCGGATACATTTCATTATTGTTTGGCAACACCCCCGCTGCTATGCCGATGGTTGGCGGTAGCAAAGCAATTTTTGGTACTAATCCTCTGGCTGCAGCCTTTCCAGTTGCTAGCCGCGATCCTTTAGTCATTGATATGTCTCTGTCAGCAGTAGCCCGTGGTAAGTTATTAGTTGCGGCGAAGAAGGGCGAATCTATTCCAGAGGGTTGGGCCTTAACGGCTGATGGTAAACCCACTACTGATCCTAATGAGGGACTCAAGGGATTAATGGTTCCGCTCGGCGGTGATAAGGGCGCTTTGCTTGCTCTGATTGTTGAATTGCTCGTTGTCGGTTTGTCAGGAAGTCGCTTCTCTTATGAAGCAGACTCATTTTTCGATGCCAAAGGTAATCGCCCCCGTATCGGACAGCTTTTATTGGCGATAGATTCAGGTTTAGCAGGCAGCCAAGTATTTGCAAATAAGATGCAAGCACTCTTAAAGACCCTGGCATTAGATTCTGGAACCCGTGTTCCAGGGCAAAGACGTTTTAAACAGCGTGCATCAGGCTTTAAAGAAGGTGTCAACGTTTCTGATGTGGTTGTAGAAGAGATTCAGGCTGGTATTCGCCAGTCATGGGATGTTTAGTAGTTCAACAAGATTGAAGAGGAGAAGGTAATGATCCATTTTGTCGTGCATGAGCCAGGAGATGGCGTAGGCGTGGTAGTAGTTGAAGGCGTAAAAGCTGGAGATGATTTGATTGGTTGGGTAATGGATGGAGATTTAACGCTCAATATGAAATCCGAGAGTGATATTCCCATTGGCCACAAAATTTCATTAAATGATTTTAAGTCAGGCGATACGGTGATGAAGTATGGCGTAGACATCGGCAAGGTTGTAGCTCCCATCAAAAAAGGCGAGCACCTCCATGTTCAAAACGTAAAAACGAAGCGCTGGTAATCCAGGCTTTTATTCACCTATTCATTTAGAAAGAAAACAAGATGATTAATTTGAAAGACGCGAGCTTCATGGGTTACCGCCGTGAAAATGGCCGCATGGGAATTCGTAATCACGTATTAATTTTGCCTTTAGATGATTTATCAAACGCAGCTTGCGAAGCTGTAGCAAATAACATCAAAGGAACTCAGGCTATCCCTCACTCTTATGGCCGCTTGCAGTTTGGTGCCGACCTAGATCTGCACTTCCGCACTTTGATTGGCACTGGCACTAATCCAAACGTAGCTGCTGTAGTGGTGATTGGTATTGAGCCGCAGTGGACAAAAATTGTGGTTGATGGAATCAAAGCTTCTGGTAAGCCAGCAGAAGGTTTCTGGATCGAGGGTAATGGGGATACCGCTACAATTGCCTCTGCTAGCAAAGCTGCGTATCAAATGATGAAGCATGCCTCTAAGCAAAAGCGAGTTAAAGCACCGTTATCTGAGCTATGGGTATCTACAAAGTGCGGTGAGTCTGATACAACTTCTGGCTGCGGCGCAAACCCAACAGTAGGCGATGCTTTTGATAAGCTCTATGGGATTGGCTCTACCTTGGTATTTGGCGAAACTACCGAGTTAACTGGTGGTGAACATTTGGTAGAAGCACGTTGCCGCACACCAGAGGTAAAAAAGAAGTTCCGTGAAATGTTCGATCGTTATCAAGACGTTATCGAACGCCATAAGACTAGCGACTTATCTGACTCTCAACCAACCAAAGGCAATATTGCTGGTGGTTTGACCACGATTGAAGAAAAAGCTCTGGGCAATATTCAGAAAATTGGTAAGAAATGTATCGTGGATAGCGTTTTGGATAAAGGTGAAGAGCCTAAAATCCCAGGCTTGCACTTTATGGACTCTTCCTCAGCTGCTGCTGAGATGGTGACCTTATGTGCCGCTGCAGGATTTGCAGCACACTTCTTCCCAACAGGCCAAGGTAACGTGATTGGTAATGCGATTCTTCCAGTGATCAAGATTTGTGCAAACCCAAAAACAGTACGTACTATGGGTGAGCATATTGACGTTGATGTATCAGGATTATTGCGTCGTGAAGAGAATATGGACCAGGCTGGTGATAAGTTGTTGGAGTGCCTCTTACGCACTGCTGACGGCGAATTAACGGCTTCTGAGATTCTCGGTCACCGTGAATTCGTATTAACTCGTTTATACGAATCAGCGTAATTTTTAAAGTATGAGATCCCTGACCGCTTATGAAGAAGTAAAGCAAAAGATCACCGATGATCTGGTCAGGGGCCGTTATCCAATGGGGCAGGCGTTGCCTGCCGAAAAGGATTTATCAAAAGAGTTAGATGTTTCTATAGGAACCCTGCGTAAGGCGGTGGACGAGTTGGTTGCGGAAGGTATTGTCGTTCGTCGTCAGGGCAGGGGAACCTATGTTGCTGAGCATGATCTTAAACGATTGCTGTATTACTTTTTTCACGTTGTAAAACACGACGCTGATAAAAAAATAAATCCACGAGTCGAGTTAGTTTCCTTAACTTCAGCTCTTGCAAATAGGGAAGAAGCCAGCAAACTGCAAATTAAAGAGGGCGCATCAGTATGGCGCCTAGTTAATTGCCTTTATTTAGATGACAAATGCGTCATGATTGACCACATCACTTTGGATAAGAAGCGGTTTAAGAATTTAACTCGTGTAGATTTTATTAATCGCGAGGGCAGTATCTATCAGCTATATCAAATGAAGTACGGTCAGACAGTAGTTCGCAGTAGCGAACGATTACGTGCTGGTCTGGCTGGCAAGCAATACTCAGAATGGTTAGATTTGAAGCCAGATTCACCAGTTTTGGTTATCAGAAGGGTAGCTCTTGGTATTCAAGATGAGCCATTGGAATGGCGAGTTTCTACACTTAACACCAATCAACATGAATACTTTAGTGAGTTAGTGGTCTAAGAATTTATGCTCACGACTGCTAAGCAGAACTTACCAGGTTTAATGGTTTGTTTGATCATCGCCATGTCTACCAGTTTTCTTTCGGAAAATTATGGTGGACCACAGCTCTTATATGCTTTGTTACTAGGCTTATCACTACACTTTCTCTATCTGAATGATGCTGTCAAGCCAGGAATAGACTTCTGTGCAAAAACGATTCTTCGTTTAGGCGTTGCTTTTTTAGGAATTCGGATTACTTTTGCTGATATTAGTGCGATTGGTATTAATACTGGCTTCATGGTCATAGTTGCCGTTGCAGCCACCGTTATCTTAGGGTTACTGCTCGCCAAGTTTTTGAGGATATCTCCCGATTTTGGCTTGATAGCCGGTGGATCTGTTGGCATTTGTGGCGCTTCTGCTGCACTTGCAGTTGCCTCTGTATTACCTAAGTCAAAAGAGAACGAGCAATTTACCTTATTAGTCGTTGTTGGCGTGACCGTACTATCGACCATTGCAATGGTGACATATCCTTTTGCTTTGCAAATGCTCAATATTGGCGATCTTTCAGCCGGTATTTTTATAGGTGCCACTATTCATGATGTTGCTCAAGTGGTTGCCGCAGGAATGCTGTTTGGTTCCGAGGCAGGCGATGTTGCAACTGTGGTGAAGTTATTTCGCGTAGCGCTACTCCTACCCGTAGTTTTAGTGATCTCTATTTTCTTTGATGCGCAAAGAGCGACTAATCAATTAGGGTGGGGTAGCTTGCGCTTGATCCCAACATTTTTATTGGGCTTTGTTGCGCTTTCTATTGTGGCTTCAATGGAAATTTTACCCACTTCAATCACACATCAAATTGGTGGAATATCCCGTTGGATGTTGGTGATTGCAATTGCAGCTGCAGGATTGAAAACCAATTTTCAAGAACTAGCAAAGCTAGGTTGGCAGCCGGTATTTATGTTAGTTGTTGAAACCCTCTTTATTGCTATTCTGGGGCTCATTTTCATTATGTATGGCACCTAGGGTTAACAGAATATCAACTTTTATAGTTTAGCAGTATGCTTTAAAAAAACGATAAGCTGAGTAACGCATATAACGGAGGCAATGTATTTATGTCTAAGAGGGATAAACTTTCTAATCGCCGTCTTTTTTTAAAGTCATCGCTTGTTGCGGGGGCGAGTATAAATGGCGTAATAAGTGCTAATTCTGCCTTTGCTAAAAATCAGGGCGATGGTTTTTTAGAGGTTGATCCTTGGACAAAAACTCAGGGATCAACCTTCGTAAATCCACCTTATGGCTTGCCATCGAAGTATGAAAAGAATGTTGTTCGATTACTTCCCTCTCCAGCGCCAACATTCTTAACGGGTTCAAGAACACCCTTGCAAAGCTTGCATGGAATTATTACCCCTAATGGTTTAGTTTTCGAACGACATCATGCAGGAGTGCCTGATATTAATCCTGACCTACATAAATTGGTGATCCATGGTTTAGTGGATCGCCCAATGGTCTTTAGTATGGAAGATATTGTTCGCTTTCCATCGGAATCCCGAATTAATTTCTTAGAGTGCTCTGGCAATAGCGCTGCTGAACTTAAGAAGGCGAGCAATCAAACGGTTCAGCAAATTCATGGATTACTATCCTGTTGTGAGTGGACTGGCGTGCGCTTATCTACAATTTTGCAAGAGTGTGGTGTACAGCCTTCTGCTAAATGGGCTTTGGCTGAGGGTGCTGATGGCGCGGCGATGACGCGGAGTATTCCCATGAGTAAGATGATGGACGATGCTTTATTGGTATACGCACAAAACGGTGAGATGTTGCGTGCTGAACAAGGCTATCCACTGCGCCTATTCTTGCCTGGTTATGAAGGCAATATGAGTATTAAGTGGTTACGAAGAATTAAGTTAGGTACTGAGCCATGGCAAACTCGTGAAGAGACCTCTGCTTATACCGATCTGAGGGCAGATGGGAAGGCGCTGCAATTTACTTTTGCCATGGAGGTGAAATCAGTCATTACGCAGCCCTCAGGGATGATGAAACTCAAATCAAAAGGCTTTTATGAGATCTCAGGCTTCGCTTGGTCCGGTAATGGCAAGATTCGGCGCGTTGAGGTCTCGACTGATGGTGGTAAGTCATGGAGTGAGGCCGTGTTGCAGGAGCCTGTGATAGATAAATCCCTAGTTCGATTTCGTTTTCCTTGGATGTGGGATGGAGCACCAGCAACGCTGATGAGTAGGGCGGTTGATTCAAGTGGTGAAGTACAGCCTACGATGGATGCTGTTATCAAGGCTAAGAGCGCAAATACCTTCTATCACAATAATGCCATTCAACCATGGCGTGTTGCTGCTAATGGGGAGGTGACTAATGGACGCTAATAGATATATCAACATTGCTCTGCTTGTAGTTACCATTGGCATGCCATTAGGCTGCACTAGTGGTTACCAAGCACATAGCCCCATAGGCCTTGGCAAGCCGATTACTGAAAATCAGATTCAGGCATGGAATATTGACGTTGGTCCAAGTGGAGCAGGCTTACCACCCGGCTCAAGTACCGCAACTATTGGAGAAAAGTTATATCAGAAACAGTGCGCATCCTGTCATGGAGACCAGGGGCAAGGCGGAGTAGCAAATCGTCTTGTGGGTGGTGGCTCATTGAATACAAATTCGCCCGTAAAGACCGTGGGCAGTTTTTGGCCTTACTCAACTACTATTTTTGATTATGTGAAAAGGGCGATGCCACATCAAGCGCCGCAGTCTTTAACAGATGATCAAGTTTATGCTGCTACTGCTTATATTTTGTATCTTAATAAGATAATCCCAAAAGATGCGGTGATGGATGCTAAGACACTACCTTTGGTAAAAATGCCTAATAGGGATGGATTTACTCTTATCGAGCGTTGAGTAGTTGAAAAGACATTGATGATTTAAAGAGTCTTACGCTCATTACTTTTCTACAAATGCTCTTTCAAAGACGTAATCACCCAACTGTCCAAGGCTTGGTGAAACCTTAAAGCCTTTGGCATCAAGCATCTCAGCAGTTTCTTTAAGCATGGATGGACTGCCACAGATCATCGCTCGGTCTACTGCTGGATCTAATGGAGGCAAGCCAATATCTTTAAATAGCTGACCAGATTCGATGGCAGTAGTCAGGCGGCCAGTGTGCTTAAATGCTTCACGAGTCACCGTTGGGTAGTAGATTAGCTTTTCACGAATGATCTCACCAATATATTCGTCTTGAGTGAGTTCATTTTTGATGTATTCACCATAAGCAAGTTCGCTGACTAGACGAACACCATGAATCAACACTACCTTTTCAAACTTATCGTAAGTCTCTGGGTCACGAATAATGCTCATAAATGGCGCCAAGCCAGTACCGGTACTGAACAAGTAAAGGTGCTTGCCAGGATTTAAGTCGTCAATCACTAAGGTGCCAACAGATTTCTCGCTCACGAGGATGGGATCGCCAACCTGAATTTTCTGCAAACGGGATGTGAGTGGACCATCTTGAACCTTAATACTTAAGAATTCGAGGTGCTCTTCGTAGTTTGGGCTGGCAACACTATAGGCTCGCACGAGTGGCTTGCCTTCTACTTCAAGGCCAATCATTAAGAAGTGACCACTACGAAATCGCAGGCCTTTATTGCGAGTGGTAGTGAAGCTAAAAAGGGTGTCATTCCAATGATGAACAGTGAGAACAGTTTCAGTGTTGTATGCGGCCATAGGTGCTTGTAAATAAAATGATTTGATTTAGCAATGTGATGATTAAAGTATTCCTGACTTTTCTTTAGTTACTCTTCTTCGCGACGTAAGTGAGGGAACAAAATCACATCTCGAATATTTGGTGCATCAGTGAGGAGCATGACTAAGCGATCGATACCAATACCGCAACCACCTGTTGGAGGCATACCGTATTCCAGGGCGCGGATAAAGTCATGATCAAAGTACATCGCTTCCTCATCGCCGGCCTCTTTTTGGGCCACTTGCTTGCGGAAGCGATTAGCTTGATCTTCAGCATCATTTAGTTCTGAGAAGCCGTTGGCAATTTCACGGCCAGTGATAAAGAGTTCAAAGCGCTCAGTAACACCTGGGCGAGTATCGGATTCTCTAGCGAGGGGGCTTACTTCGATTGGGTAATCGATGATGTAGGTTGGCTCCCAGAGATGTTCTTCGGCCACCAATTCAAATAAGGCGAGTTGGAGGGCACCAATACCAGCATTCTTCAGCGTTGGAGAGTCTGGATTTTCACCGCCTTTTTTCAATTCAGCGCGAATGAAATCAGCATCTTCTAATTCAGCAGCTTGGTAGCTCTTATTGGACTGAGGCCCGTACTTCAGAATTGCTTCGGTAATCGTTAAGCGTTGGAATGGCCTACTTAAATCGAGTTCACGACCTTGGTGAGTCAATACTGCTGTGCCTTGCGCATCCATTGCGGCTGCACGAATCAAGCCTTCTGTGAAATCCATTAGCCAACGGTAGTCGGTATAAGCCGCATAGAACTCCATCATCGTAAATTCAGGGTTATGACGTGGGCTCACGCCTTCGTTGCGGAAGTTACGATTGATTTCAAAAACGCGTTCAAAACCACCCACTACCAAGCGCTTGAGATAAAGCTCAGGTGCAATACGCAAGAACATCTGCATATCTAAAGCATTGTGGTGGGTAATAAAGGGTTTGGCTGTGGCGCCACCAGGAATCGGGTGAAGCATCGGCGTTTCTACTTCCATAAAGTCTGCATCAAGCATATGGCGACGAAGAGACGCAATCGCATTGCTACGCGCTTTGAAGGTATTGCGACTTTCTGGGTTTACAATCAAATCTACATAGCGCTGACGATATTTAGTTTCCAGATCTGAGAGGCCATGGAACTTATCAGGTAATGGGCGCAATGACTTACTCAGTAAACGCAGATTGCTAGACTCAACCGAGAGCTCGCCCTTATTAGTCTTGAAAAGATTGCCTTCAGCAGAGATAAAGTCACCCATATCCCAATGTTTAAAGGCGCCGTGGGTATCGGCACCGCTGAGTTCATCACTAATATAAAACTGAATCTGACCACTGCGATCTTGAATAGTGGCAAAACTGGCTTTACCCATCACGCGTTTAAGCACCATACGACCAGCCACTTTGACGTGAACCTTCTTGGCAGCCAACTCCTCTTTAGTGAGACTATCGTAATGAGTATGAAGATCAGCCGCTAAATGCGTTGGTACAAAATCATTTGGGAAGGCAACTCCACCTTCACGGAGCTTGGCGAGTTTTTCACGGCGCTCTGCAATGATATGGTTCTCATCGACTACTTCAGTGGCTGGCGCTGGGTTGCTACCTAAGTTCGTTTTATCGTTCATATTCGAAGTTATAGTGGTGATACGGTAATTAAACGCCTTGCTTCAGGCTGGCTTCAATAAAGGCATCAAGATCCCCATCCAATACCTTCTGGGTATTTGAGATCTCAACGTTAGTACGTAAATCTTTGATGCGGCTTTGATCCAAAACGTAAGAGCGGATTTGATGACCCCAGCCCACATCGGTTTTGTTCGCCTCTAACTTATCTTGTTCAACGCGACGTTTTTGCATCTCATGTTCGTATAAACGTGACTTTAGCATCGTCATTGCTTCAGCGCGGTTGCGGTGTTGGCTTCGGTCATTCTGACACTGCACCACAATACCTGTTGGAATATGCGTGAGACGTACCGCAGAGTCAGTTTTATTAATATGCTGACCACCGGCACCAGAGGCGCGGTAGGTATCGGTGCGAATATCGGCAGGGTTCACTTCAATCTCAATAGAGTCATCAATCTCGGGATAGACATAGATCGAGGCGAAAGAGGTATGGCGACCATTAGAGGAATCAAAGGGTGATTTACGTACTAAGCGGTGCACACCAGTTTCAGAGCGGAGGTGGCCATAGGCATACTCGCCATCGACTTTGATGGTAGCGCTCTTAATGCCGGCAACATCACCATCGGATTCTTCGAGGATTTCCGTTTTGTAGCCCTTACGTTCGCAATACTTGAGGTATTGGCGATAGAGCATGCTAGCCCAGTCACAGGCTTCTGTGCCGCCTGCACCTGCTTGAATATCGATAAAGCAATTGCAGGAATCCATTTCATTATGGAACATGCGGCGGAACTCTAGATCACCGATGATCTTGCTGTAACTCTCTACATCCTGCTCAATGGCAGAGATAGTTTCGAAGTCGCTTTCCTCTTTGGCCATATCAAATAGCTCCAGAGCGCTAGTGATATTCGTATTTAAATTAGTCAGAGTGGCAACCACGCCATCGAGTAATTTCTTTTCTTTACCTAGCGCTTGTGCTTTTTTTTGATCATCCCAAATAGTGGGATCTTCTAGGATTGAGTTAACTTCGGTAAGGCGACGTGACTTTACTTCGAAGTCAAAGATACCCCCGAAGAGCTTGCTCACGGGTGAGCAGGTCGGACAAGGTATTTGAGATCGTATTGAGTTGTTCAGCTTCCATCCCCTAATTATAAGGGGGTTTTTTAGCTTGCCCTTTAGGTTCCGGCACTCTCGTCATGAGCCTCAATCATCAGTTGGATGCGGGCTTGTCCTTGATAGCGATCGGTCACCAAGCGATAGGCCAATTTGGCTTTGGCTGGCAGGCTTTGGGTACGGTTGAACCAAACGGCCGATAAGGGTTTATTGCTAGCGGCTACCCCAAGCGGGCGGAGCATCACGCGGAGGTGTTTTTCTTTCATGAGGCTTTGCTGGGCAATCTCAAATTCCCCATAAAAGACCGGCTGTGGAAACCCCTGGCCCCAAATCTCTTGAGCCAGAAGATCGCCAATTTCAGGGGTGAATTCTGAAGGCTGCAGAGATCCATCGTGGGGGTGTTGGCGCTCTAGGATTTCATCGGTCAACAAGCTGGCTGCGACTTCCTGAAAGCAGGCATCAAACTTTTCAAAATCACTCTTGCGAATCGTTAAACCTGCGGCCATCGCATGACCACCAAATTTTAGAATAAGATCGGGCTCACGTTTGGAAATAATATCCAAAGCATCACGTAAATGAAAGCCTGTCAATGATCTGCCAGAACCACGTAGCTCTTCACCTGTAGCGCCATCAGCGGGAGCAAAAACAATCGCAGGGCGATTAAAACGTTCTTTTAAGCGTGAAGCCACAATCCCAACAACACCTTGATGCCACTCTTGGTTCCAAAGGCAGATACTTGTGCGCTGCGCTATTGTTCCAGCTAATTGGTCTTCTGCAAGATGGGCAAGAGCTGCTTCTTGCATGCCGGTTTCAATCACGCGACGTTCACGATTAATACGATCGAGTTCTTGCGCAAGTGTCATTGCTTCATCGGCGTTATCTGTTAGAAGCAAGCGAATACCTAAAGTCATATCGGCTAAGCGCCCAGCAGCATTGAGGCGCGGGCCAATGGCAAAGCCTAAATCAAAGGTATTTGCCTTGCGTGGGTCTCGACCTGCTGCTTGAAACAAGGCCTGTATTCCGGGTTGGGATATTCCAGCCTGAATACGTTTCAAGCCATTGGAAACCAGTACACGATTATTGCGATCAAGCTGGGCTACATCAGCAACCGTGCCTAGCGCAACGAGATCCAATAAGTTCTCAATCTTAGGTTGAGTCTCATTGGTAAATCTTCCACGCTTACGTAGTTCTGCGCGTAGTGCTACCAATAGATAGAACATTACACCAACACCCGCAAGCGCCTTACTGGGGAAGGTGCAACCTGGTTGATTGGGATTGACAATCGCAGTTGCTTTGGGAAGGCGATCACCAGGTAGATGATGATCAGTAACGATTACTTCCATATCCAGTTCACGAGCACGATCTACGCCAGCTTCACTCGCAATACCGTTATCAACCGTAATGAGATATTTCGGTTTGGGGCTTTGCTCAGCAGCAAGTTCAACCACTTCAGGAGTGAGACCATAGCCCATCGTGAAGCGATTGGGGACTAGAAAGTGAATGGGGGTCTCGGGGCCGCCCAGCATTCGCAAGCCCCGCAAGCCAACAGCGCAAGCAGTGGCACCATCGCAGTCATAGTCTGCAACGATGAGCATCGGCTCTTTGCGCTCTAAGATATCTGCTAACAAAGCTGCTGTGCTGATGCAATTCTTCAGTTCCGTTGGCGAGAGCAGTTGTTTTAAGTCGAGTGAGAGTTCTTCAGGAGATTGCAGGCCTCTTGCGGCATAGAGTCTAGCAAGTAATGGATGAAGACCACTTTGTTCAAACCAGGTAGCAGTGCGTTCAGAAAAAGGGCGCTGAGAAAAGAGACTCATGAAGAAATGATTTCTTTCCAAGTAAGCGGCGCTGGTTTTTTCCAGAAGGCCCAAGATTTTCTATCAAGGTCTTTAGCTGTGAAGACCCGCTCGCGAGCTTTCCCTTTTGGAAAATCAATGAGCAGGACTTCATCTAATTCTTTATTACTCAGTGCAGCACTTAATGTCGGCCATACCGATTCAGGGTTCTCTAGCCAGGCAAAAGATCCTGCTGCTGGGGTATTGAATGTTGGTGAATGAGGGATATTAAAGAGCTTGGCCAAGCCAACCAACAGGGGGTGTGACCCATACAGATGATTCGATTGCAAAATTATCAGCGGTGCTTGTACATCGCTCAATTTACCAATGCCGCTAATCCATAAGGAGTTGATGCTTGGCATACCACGTTGCTCGCGTTCTTCATTCACTGGATCAATATGCCACAGCATCTGGATTTCATTTTGGAGTTTGCGCCAACGCTTTGCGATGCCCTCTTCATTAGTGTCACGCGGCATCCACCAATCAATATTGCGGCCATGTGCTTGATCGATGCTATAGGCCTCTAAGTTTGTAAATGGACCAGCTGGAACAAACCAGTAGTGCTGGCCCTGGAGCAGAATCGCACTTTGAAAATCTTCTTCAATCAAGGGCAGGGCGGCCTTCAGAAGTTCGGCAGATTCAGATTGTGTCAAATCGATCTGGTTTTGCCCCATCAAAATCAGGTGATCGCGCGTAGCATGCAGATGAACTGGTTGTAGGCAGGCAATGACTTCAGACGGATTCACATTTTGAGATGTTTGTCCTAAAAGTAGGGCTGGTGCCAGTGGAACAAGGTCCCCTAGTAAAAAGCGCTCGTGAGGCAGCCCTTTAACAGGGCGATCACCCATTGCCCGCTCGTCTCCAGGGTCAAGGGCATCCTCTCCTGGCAACATCAGGGTAAAGCGTCGAAGAGCGTTCTGGGAGCTTGGGGAGGATGTGGAATTTGAAGTCATTTCCCTGATTTTAGGTGGCATTTAGGTATTCCATCAGTTTGCCTTGGTAATTCACTAAACTGTGGCTATGTTGAGACTTCCTATTGAGCTAGAAATTGGCCTGCGCTATACCCGCTCCAAGCGTCGTAAGACGGTGGGTAAGCGCGATGGCTTCCTGTCTTTCATTTCCGGTATCTCTACCGCTGGTATCGCCCTAGGCGTTGCCTCCCTCATCGTCGTCCTCTCTGTCATGAATGGTTTCCAAAAGGAAGTCCGTGACCGCATGCTGTCTGTTCTATCGCACGTCGAAATTACTGCACCAGAGGGATTGGCGAACTGGGAGCCACTTGCTCTGAAGGTTGCTACACAACCACACGTAGTAGGTGTTGCGCCCATGGTGAGCTCTCAAGGCTTGCTCAGCCGAGAAAATATCATGCGCGGTGTCTCTATTCGGGGCATCTTGCCTGGTGAAGAAGGAAAAGTTTCCGATCTGCCAAAACAATTTGTTGCTGGCAGTATTGATGATCTCAAGCCAGGAAGCTTTAGTGTTGTCCTAGGCGCTCAACTTGCAGCCCTTGTCGGTGCGCATGTTGGTGATCGTGTCAATCTCATTGTTCCTGAGAGTGATTTAACACCAGCTGGCGCAATGCCAAGAATGCGAACACTACAAGTCGTTGGCATTGTCGACAGTGGACATTACGAGTACGACAGCTCCTTAGCTATCATGCATTGGAAAGATGCCGCTGCCTTGTTACGCTTACGCGATCCATCTGGCTTGCGTGTGAAGATCGATGATATGCAGCGTGCACCTGAGATAGCTAATCAATTGGCTGCCGTAGTACCCCAGGCAATGTGGGTAACGGATTGGTCACGTTCAAATCGCAATTGGTTTGCTGCAGTTCAAACTGAAAAGAAGATGATGTTCATTATTCTGACTTTAATTATTGCGGTAGCAGCATTTAATCTCGTGTCTACATTAGTGATGACTGTCAATGAGAAGCAGGCTGATATTGCGATTTTGAGAACGATGGGCGCTAGTCCCGGTTTGATCCAAAGAATATTTTTAATTCAAGGTCTAGCTATTGGCATCCTCGGCTCCCTAGCGGGTGTTGGCTTAGGTTTGTTAATTGCGCTCAATATTGATTTCATTGTTCCTGCCATAGAAGCGATCTTCCGAGTGCGCTTCTTGCCACGCGAAATCTACTTTATTAGTGAATTACCTTCGGATGTCAGATTGAGTGATGTAGTCACTGTAGGCTTGATGGCATTTGGATTGTCTGTACTGGCAACTCTCTATCCAAGTCGACGTGCCGCCCAAGTTCAACCAGCGGAGGCCTTGCGCTATGAATGAGGCCATGAGTAATCCAGCTAATTTAGTTCTGATGGCTAGAGGTCTCGCTAAGACCTATGGTCAAGGCCCCACAGCGGTAGAAGTTCTGAAGGCGATTGACTTAGATATCGCACCTTCAGAGAAGGTGGCTATTGTTGGCTCGTCTGGTTCTGGCAAAAGCACCTTATTACATCTCTTAGGTGGCTTAGATACGCCAAGCGCAGGCTCAGTCGTTCTTGCAGGCTCAAATTTAAATCAGTTATCCGTCAAAAAGTTAGATCAATTACGCAATCAAAGCTTGGGCTTTATTTATCAGTTCCATCATCTCTTGGATGAATTTAGTGCAGTTGAGAACGTCGCTTTGCCATTACGTATTCGTGGTTTAGATAATGATGAGTCCATGGATCGTGCCAGCAAGATGCTGAAAGCAGTTGGTTTATCTACGCGTGAACTGCATACCCCGGGAGAGTTGTCTGGTGGCGAGCGCCAACGTGTAGCTGTTGCAAGGGCTCTAGTAGGTAATCCTGCATGTGTATTGGCGGACGAACCAACCGGTAACCTTGATACCGAAACTGCTGATGGTGTATTTGATTTAATGCTAGATATTGCTCGCGATCAAGGAACTGCCTTTGTGATTGTGACTCATGATCCAGTACGCGCCAAACGTTGTGATCGTATTTTGCATTTAGAGCGTGGAGTATTAAAGATTTTTTCGCAATGATCATGGGAGCAACGTATCCCATGTGGATCGATACCCATTGCCATCTAGATGCGCCTGAGTTTGAGCATACATTGCCGGAGGTCATTCAGGCTGCTGCTGAAAAAAATGTCCAGGCAATTCTATTGCCGGCTGTCAGGGTGGCTGATTGTCAGCATGTTCGTGAGCTTGCCAAGCAATATAGTCAATTGATTCCTGGCTTAGTCTATACACTCGGTATTCATCCTCTGTATACCAATCAAGCTCAAGAAGCTGATATCAATATTCTTGCGCAAGAGATCGCCAAATCGCTTTCTGATCCCAGATTTGTTGGTATCGGTGAGATAGGACTGGATTATTTTGTGGAAGGCTTAGATCCACATAAGCAAGAGTATTTTTTTAATGCGCAGTTGGATTTAGCGCAAAAGTTTCAGCTGCCAGTCATCTTGCATGTGCGTCGCTCACAAGATGCCATTCTGAAAGCGCTTAGACGTCACAAAATTCTTGGCGGCATTGCGCATGCCTTTAATGGCAGCTTTCAGCAGGCAGAGCAATTTATTGAGTTAGGTCTTAAGTTAGGATTTGGTGGTGCCGCTACCTATGAGCGGGCGCTACAAATACGCAGGCTTTTAACTGAGTTACCACTCGATAGTATCGTTACAGAAACTGATTCTCCTGATATTCCACCGGCATGGTTGAGGGAAGAGGGGATTGCATTTAACGAGCCCGCCTTTGTGGCTCGGATTGCAAAAGAATTGGCCACTATTCGTGGTATTACTGATTCTGAATTTGCTGATGCTGTTTGGCGTAATGCTATGCAGGCATTGCCGCGTTGGTCAGCGCTCTACTCTTATAAAGTAATTTCTGACGGATCGATTGGCAAAGTTTGAACGACCACTATTGCGATGCAATAATTTTTCCATTAGATAAAAGTAGGCACTTAAAGTTGTCTTTCTTTTCTTCATCAGTAAAAGTAAGGGGAACTACTAACAATTCAATAAAAGAGGCTTTAAGTCTCTTCTAGTTGGTTTATATTAATTAGCAAATGATTCTCCTTGGGGGTGTAGATGAATGCTCTGATGCCAAAGTTGCAAGTACCTAAAGCGATTGCTGGGCCTGCCGCATGGAATGGCCAGGAGTTGCAAAAGGATACATCCTGGATACTAGAGTGGACTCAAGATGAAATTCGCGAGCTTATAGAGGCGGGGAGTTATTTTTTATCACTGAATAAGCCCCTAGAGCAGATTTCTCCAAAATACTTCCCATTAGCTTCTTTATCCAAAAAGATAAAAGAATTTTCAAATGAATTACTGTTTGGACGCGGTT
Organism: Polynucleobacter campilacus; assembly: GCF_002206625.1. Classification (GTDB taxonomy): domain Bacteria; phylum Pseudomonadota; class Gammaproteobacteria; order Burkholderiales; family Burkholderiaceae; genus Polynucleobacter; species Polynucleobacter campilacus. The sequence goes on from NZ_NGUP01000001.1 coordinate 183,878, forward strand.
TTTTGTTGATCAGAGGATTGCCGGTTGATCAGTTAGACCTTAAATTGTCTGCCACAATTTATCTTGGCATTGGCTCTCATATTGGAAGTTTGCGTAGCAGTAATGCAAAGGGGCATTTGTTGGGGCATGTGAAAGATCAAGGGGTTGATATTAAGAATAAAGATGTCCGTTTTTATCAAACCAATAAAAAATTAGACTTTCATACCGACTCTGCAGATTTGGTGGCCTTACTTTGTCTGCAAAAAGCTAAGTCAGGAGGGGAGTCCTATATTGCCAGTTCTATTAGCTTATATAACGAAGTTGCACTGAGGCGACCAGATCTAGTGGAGGCATTATTTATGCCCTATCCAACCGATAGAAGAGGTGAGATTCCAGATGGCTATGATCCCTGGTATAGCATGCCCATTTTTACTTGGTTCGAAGATCAGCTAACTTGCACCTATATACGTCAATATATTGACTCAGCTCAAAATAACTTTCCAGATGCTCCAAGGCTAAAGCTTGAGCAGGTTGATGTGATGGACTTAATGGATGAAATATTGGCCGAGAGAAAGGTTGTATTGTCTATGGAGTTTGAGCCAGGCGATATTCAAATATTAAATAACCATCTAATACTTCATTCAAGAAGTGATTTTGAAAATTGGCCTGAGCCTGAACGTCATCGTCATTTACTGAGGTTATGGATTGCCCCCAATAATGCTCGGTCACTTCCTGAATACTATATTCCGCGTTGGGGGTCAACGACAAAGGGTGACCGAGGCGGAATTATTGTCCCAGGCACTCAACTCAGTGTTGAGCTTAATTCGCTTTAAAAAACTTAAAATCTACTTTGGGTGTGATGATATGTTCAATGATCTGCGTAGGATAATAAATAATGCTGTGAGTCTGAAGTTTGCATCTTGGGGACTCATTTTTGTAGCTTTAAATTCTGTCTCAGTGGGTCTCAGTGCTCAAGGCTACCCGTCTAAACCAATTACTTTAATTGCCCCCTATACTGCGGGCGGAGATAGTGATTTTTCTGGTAGAAACTTGGCATCAGTTGCGACCAAGTTGATGAACCAGCCTTTGATTGTTCAAAATATTGTCGGCGCATCAGGAACCATTGGTTCCCTGAAGGTTCGGAATAGCACGCCCGATGGCTATACCTTATTGATCTCGCGAGTTGGCTCTCAGGCTATTGTGCCTGCGCTCGATAGTAAAACTCCCTATAAGTGGAATGATTTTACTTTTATCAGTTTGTTGGATTTAAATCCTATGGTGTGCGTTGTTAAAAGCGATTCACCTTATAAAAATATGAGGGATCTACTCGGGGCCCTTCGATCCGATCCAGGTAAGCTCAACTATGCAACTGCTGGCCCAGGCACTTCTCAGCATTTATCGGTTGAGATCTTACTAAATGCAGCTAACTTACCTTCTTCAGCAGCTGCAATGATTCCTTATAAGAGTGCTGGGGAAAGTAGTGCTGCCTTACTCGGAAATCAAGTCGATTTTGTTTGCAACACGATGACCACCTTGGCTGGCCAAATTAAAGGCGGGAGTATGCGCGGCTTAATGGTATCTACACCAGATAGGCTGAAAGATTTCCCTGATATCCCTTCTAGTCGTGAGTTGGGATTAAATCAATTCGAGCAGGCAACAGGATGGAGCGGTTTATTTGGTCCGCCGGGTTTGCCTCAAGATGTAGTAGATAAGTGGGTTGAAGTTCTAAAGAAAGTAGCTCAAGATCCCGCATGGGAGAATGCTAATAAAACAGCGGGTGCGATAGCCGCTATTCGGTCTCCAGCCGAAACTGACCAATTTGTGAAGCAACAAGTTCTGCTTTATGAAAGACTTGGTACTAATCTGGGTTTACGTAAATAGCTTTCTGGCTTACAGGTAAACGCTGGGCAGAGAGAAATTGGCTACGCAGTAATTCTATTACTGTTTTAGTTGGCTCTCTGCGCTGGCAATTCACGCTTAACCAAGCTTCTTAAGGTCTTGCGCTTAGCGATTACGGCGTTTATCGCCGGGGGATCATTCCTTTTCTTTTTGCCAGAGTTGCCCCTGTATTGGATGTCAGGATGTTTTCTGCTTGGCATGATTTTTTTATTCTTGGCTTATGTTGAAAAACCACTAAGTTATGTTCGTAAATTAGCCATTATTACTTTCGTATTCGTGCTGGGCTTTGCTTGGAATGCTCGCTATGCCGAGAATCGATTACACAATGTCCTTTCTCCAGAAATGGAGGGCAAAGAATTAACAATAGAAGGGCGTATAGCCGCACTACCTCAAGGAAATATAGAAGGTGCTAAGTTTGCATTTGAAATAGATGACGCCACAGCCACACTTCCTCGGCGCATCTATTTAAGTTGGCAGCCTGCGTGGAGAAACCCGCAAGCAATCCCTGAGATTGTGCCGGGTCAACGCTGGGGGTTCAAAGTAAAACTCAAGCGTCCTTACGGTTCGCTCAATCCATATACCTTTGACTTTGAGCGTTGGTCCTTTCATCAGGATTTTGGGGCCAGTGGCTCAGTAAGGTCTGGAGAGCTCTTGCTCTCAAGAGATATTAGTCTCACAGAATTTGAGTTGCGTATGGAATTAGCACGTTGGAAGTTGCGCAAAAAGATTCAATCTATGCTGCCAGCAGATGCCCGCTATGCTGGTGTGATGATTGCCTTGGTAATGGGCGATCAAAATGCAATTGAACAGGATGACTGGCGAGTATTTAATGCTACCGGTATTGGCCATTTAATTTCCATATCAGGGTTACATGTAACGATGTTGGCTAGCGTTGGTGCGTCTATAGCAGCATTTATTTGGCGACGCCGATCTTGGCCGCTACTCATCCCTGTTGGCAAGGTTGCTGCAATCGCTGGGTTTTTGACAGCATTTATTTACGCGTGGTTGGCGGGCTTTCAGATACCTGCGCAAAGAACGATGTATATGGTTGGTGTAGTGGCATATGCGCTATGGTCTGGCAAAAATCCGAGATCTTTTGATATTTGGTGGTGGGCATTAGCATTTGTTTTATTGATTGATCCAATGGCACCCTATACCCCTGGATTTTGGTTGTCGTTTGGTGCGGTTGCTGCCATCCTATTCGCGATGGGAAATTCATCAGGCTTGCTCGGCATACCCACCGGTAAAGAATTAGAAGTTCATTGGATTTATCGCATCACTCAAGCCTTACGTGAAGCCTGTCGAGTGCAAGCAGTTATGACCATTGCATTACTCCCATTGACTTTATATTGGTTCTATCAAGTATCACTAGTGTCGCTATTGGCTAATGCCTTTGCAATTCCCCTGGTTAGTTATGTTGTGACACCTTTAGCTATCGCTGGAGCATTGTTACCGGAATTTATTGGGAAGTGGCTTGTATTGCTAGCCCATATGGCAATGGAGTATCTCGCAGTCGCATTAGATTGGATGGCTAACTGGAATTGGTCAGTGGTCTGGGCGCCTCACCCGGAGTGGTGGACCTTACTTTTATCTATCGCTGGAATTATTTATGCCATTCGCCCAGGAAGTTTGATCGATGAGTGGAGAAGGCGTACTTTAGCTTTAACTCTATCCATCCCTTTGTTCATTCCGCTACTCAGTTTTTCAAATCTAAGCGCTTTAGCTGTGGGCGAATTCCGGGCAACTGTTCTAGATATTGGCCAAGGTACGTCAGTCTTGCTGGAGACAGCAAATAAGAAATTACTCTATGACACTGGACCCATTCAAGGAAAGAAGGATGATGCAGGGCAGCGCGTGATTCTGCCTTATTTGCGCGGTAGAGGTATTGATCAAATAGATCGCATGGTGATTAGCCATAGTGATAGTGATCATGTGGGCGGGGCAGCTACCTTACTAAAGCAAATTCAGTTTGATTCCATGATGGGTTCATTGCCCATTAATAATCCTTTGCTCCAAAATCTTCAATCTAGAAAAGTTCCCAGCATCCCTTGTCGGTTTGGACAGCGTTGGATTTGGGATGGCGTTGAATTCATAGTGTGGCACCCAAGCGAAGATACACTTTTTGAGGATCAATATTCTAGAAAGCCAAATGAAGTGAGTTGCGTGCTCGAGGTTCGCAACCAGAATGCTTCTTTCTGGTTAACTGGTGATATAGAAAAGCAAGGTGAGGCTGAGATAGTGGAGCGGCTCAATCACTCAAGACTTACAGAGATGGCCGATAAACAACTCATTTTCATGGCGCCACACCATGGCAGTAAAACTTCTTCATCCCTCGACTTACTGAAGAGTTTGAGGCCTGATCAGGCTTTTGCACAAAACGGCTACCGTAATCGTTATGGCCACCCACACCCTACTGTGAGCGCACGTTACAGAGATTTAAATATTCCGTTTTACCAAACGCCTATCACGGGCGCTCAAATCTGGACATTTAAAAACCATACTAAGCCTTCGACACAATTTTGGCGGCATGCTATAAATCGTCTATGGCATAGGAGTATTAAGGAATAATCCTTAAACCCAAACTTAATTTAGCAAAAAGGTGATGAATATGAACAAGCTATTTGCGTTATGTTCTTTAGTGTTGATTACGGCAGTCGGCTGTGCTGGTGCTGATGTTCGCCCAATTGTCGATATGAAGGGCGTTAATGAAGCCGCCTATGAGAAGGATTTGCAAGAGTGTCAGGCGTACGCTAAAGATCAGTCCGGTATGGGTGGGACTGCCGCAAAAGGTGCTGGTGCAGGTGCTGTAGTTGGTGGCTTACTGGGGCTTGTTACGGGTGGCAATACAACTGGTATCGTTCAAGCTGCTGGCGCCGGTGCAGTGATTGGCGGTGCTGGCGGTGCGTTTAGCGGCAACCAAGCTCAAGAGGCTGTTGTTAAGCGGTGTTTGGGTGGTAGGGGTTATAAGGTTTTGAATTAAGCCTTTAATATAGAGCAGAGCTAAATATGGAAATGCTTGCTGCTAATAGACCTGGTGGCAATAGGCCCCTCTTTAGTTGGTCGATAGTATGATTTCCAGACTTAAGGGGATTTAGATATGTACAGAATTGTTGTTTTACTCATAGTTAGCCTTAGCTTAATAGCATGTAGAGGTAACGATAGAGTCGTGAGTGCTTGGGAAATTAACGATGTCTATCGTTCTACCCTCATTAGCTCTAATTCCAGTACTGGCGGAAAGATATATCAAGGCCCTCCGATCAATACGATGGATGCTGCCAATACTTTTGAAATGTTTAGTCTCAGAGCAGAGAAAAGTGTTCAGGGTGTTAAATCATACGAACTCCTGGTTCATTTGACTTACTTTGCTCCATGGCGCTATTACGAATCAGCTAACTTGCTAAATAAACCTGCGAGTACTTTTAAAGTGTTATCGCGAGAAGCTGGCGTCTGTGAACCTCAAGGTTGCGTGTTTAAAGAGTTGATGGCCATTCAACTGACCGATACTTTTTTGCGGGAGCAAATGAATAAGGGATTTCAGGTCAGGATTTCTTCAAAAACTGGGGTGAGTAGTGATTTATTTGTGCCAGCTCAGTACCTTCAGGGTTACCTAAAAGCAGTTGACGGACCAAAGAACTAGTTTATTGAGCAGTCTTTCAGGGTTTAGTTATCGCTAAAAAGCAAAAAGCCCTTAAAAATAAGGGCTTAGAGCTGTAATACTGGTTGCGGGGGCAGGATTTGAACCTACGACCTTCGGGTTATGAGCCCGACGAGCTGCCAGACTGCTCCACCCCGCGTCTGAGTCTTAGATTCTAGCATTTTTTGGGGGTCCCTGTCGAGGTTTTCCTGCAATTTGAATATAAAAAAGCGGTTTTTGAGGGTTGAACTCATTATTTAAGGGTTGCCCATAAGGAGTAACATATTGCCATGCAACATACCTTAAGGTTATGAGATGTCAATTAGTAATCCAGAGTTTTCCAGCTCAACACTTCTAAATCCAGTAGAGGTGAGTGGCCCTGGTGGCGAGCATAAAAAAAGCCTGGGTGTAATGATGCTTGCAGCAATTGGCGTCGTCTTCGGTGATATAGGAACTAGTCCGCTCTATGCGCTAAAAGAATGCTTTGATCCTACTCATGGCATTGCGTATACCCCAGAAGCTTTATTTGGCGTCATCTCAATGATGATTTGGGCTCTGATTCTAGTTGTGACTGTTAAGTATGTATTGTTTGTGATGCGAGCAGACAATAAAGGCGAGGGTGGAGTTCTCTCTTTGATGGCCTTAGCTTTGCGTTCTTTCGATAGCAAATCAAAAGGTTACTTCTTTTTTATGATCATGGGCATGTTAGGTGCTTGCATGCTCTTGGGTGAGTCAGTCATTACCCCGGCTATTTCCGTTTTATCTGCTGTTGAGGGTATTGAAATTGCTGCTCCAGGTTTGAACAAATTCATTATTCCAATTTCACTCATTATTTTGGTTGCTCTATTTCTCATTCAGAAATATGGCACTGCTGCTGTTGGAAAATTATTCGGGCCCATTACGCTTGCTTGGTTTTTAGTGCTTGCTGCTCTAGGTATCTGGAACATTGGCGATGCTCCTGAGATCATTGCCGCTTTCAATCCGCTATACGCAATTGACTTTGTCAGGCTGCATCCAACTACCGCATATATTGTGATGGGCGCGGTAGTGCTCGTAGTTACTGGAGTGGAAGCACTGTATTTGGATATGGGGCATTTTGGTCGCACACCGGTGAGATATGCATGGTTATTAATTGTTCTGCCAAGCCTTCTAATTAATTATCTAGGTCAAGGTGCTTTAGTGCTCTCTAATCCCGAAGCCATTAAAAACCCCTTCTACTTAATGGTCCCAGAGTGGGCATTATGGCCAACAGTAGGATTAGCGACGGCTGCTACTGTCATTGCTTCTCAAGCCGTCATCTCAGGAGCATATTCACTAGTAAGTCAGGCAATTTTGCTTGGATTTATGCCGCGTATGAATATTTTGCATACCTCTGACTCTGAGCAGGGTCAAATTTATATTCCAATGGTCAATTGGGCTTTGTTGTTTATGGTCGTCGTAACTATTATTGAGTTCCGAGAGTCCGTGAATTTGGCAGCAGCTTATGGTATTTCGGTAACCTCAACAATGCTGATCACTACCATCTTGTTGGCAGTAGTAATGTTCCGTGAATGGAAGATGAATTTTGTATTAGTGGCAGCAATTACAACCGCCTTCTTTTTGGTTGATTTTGCTTTCTGGACTGCTAACTTAATTAAGATCAAAGATGGGGGCTGGTACCCGTTAGCTCTTGGCTTACTTTGCTTTATCTGTTTGATTACTTGGTACCATGGCCGTCAAATTTTGCGCAAGCGTGCAATGGAAGGTGGCATCGAACTCAGTAGCTTTATTAGCTCTTTGCTTCAACACCCACCTCATCGTGTTGAGGGCACTGCTATATTTTTAACTGCTCATGTGGATTATTTGCCAATCTCTTTTTTACATAATCTCAAGCATAACCATGTATTGCATGAAAGAGTCTTCTTCTTGAAGGTCAGTATTTGGGATGTACCCTATGTAAACGATCAAGAACGCATTACCCTTAAAGATTTAGGTGGCAATATATTTGTAGTGAGGGCTATCTATGGATTTAAAGAAACTCCCGATATGGGAAGCATTATTAGTTTGATTGAAACTAAATTTAATATGAAGTTTGACATGATGGATACATCCTTTTTCTTGGCACGGGATACCATCGTGCCTTCAGCAATGCCTGGGATGGCCCTCTGGCGTGAGCGCTTGTTCTGCTGGATGTATCAAAATGCAGGTCGTCAGTCTGACTTTTTTAAGATACCTGCCAATCGAATTGTAGAGCTTGGTTCAAAGGTGGAAATTTGAGGAGTCACACTATTCGCTCAACGATATTCCTCGGAATTTTTGTAGCAGTTTGCTCTTTTAGTAGCTTAGTCCTTGCGACGCCTGCTGAAGAGGCTGAGCTTGCCCAGCTAGATAAGATTGAACAAGAACTTGAGCTGCAGCGCGAGTGGGCCAAGTATCGCTGGGGCAAGGCTCAATCCGACTGTCATCAAAAGTATTGGGTGAATTACTGTATCGGCAGCGCTAGAAAGGAATATCGCAAAGAAATAGACCCTATTACGCAGCAAGAGATTGCACTTCATGAGGCGCAGCGAAAATTACGCAAGAGCCTGAAGGATCAAGAAGATATAAAGCGAGCTGCTGAGCGAGCCTCGCCTGTTAAGGCGGCTGAGCGTGTAGATAATCAGCGGGAGTTTGCTGAGAAGCAAAAAGATGCAGCTCAAAGAGCGGCTGATTTAGAGCAGCGCCGCAAAGATGCGCCTAAGCGTGCACAAGAAAATAAATCCGGCACACAGCTGGATTGATGACCAACTCAATATTTTTTAATTTTATTACTAGGTAACTCTTGGCCAAAGTCAAAACGGTTTACATCTGCCAATCTTGTGGCGGCAGCTCTGCAAAGTGGCAGGGGCAGTGCCCATCTTGTCAGGAGTGGAATACATTGGAAGAGGGGCTGCCTGAGAGCACAGCGAATTCTCGTTTTCAGGGTTTAGCGCAATCTTTACCTAGGCAAAAGTTATCTGCAATTGCTGCAGAGGATTTACCAAGATTTAGCACTGGCGTTGAAGAGTTTGATCGCGTCTTAGGGGGTGGCTTAGTTCCAGGTGGTGTGGTTCTCTTGGGAGGTGATCCCGGAATTGGTAAATCGACATTACTATTGCAAGCCTTGGCTGAGATGAGTGCTGCTGGGATGAATGTGCTCTACAGTAGTGGTGAAGAATCAGCAGCCCAAATCGCATTACGGGCAAAACGAATTGCATTAGATGCTCCCCAACTAGAGGTCTTGGCAGAAATTCAGTTAGAAAAACTGATTTCGATTATGGATACTGTTAAGCCACAAGTATTGGTGGTGGACTCCATTCAAACCTTGTACTCCGAAGTGCTAAGCTCTGCTCCCGGATCGGTAGCGCAAGTACGAGAGTGTGCTGCGCAATTAACTAGGGCCGCTAAATCCAGTGGTATCTGTGTATTGATGGTAGGCCATGTTACTAAAGATGGCCACCTTGCCGGACCTAGAGTCTTAGAGCATATTGTGGATACTGTTTTGTATTTTGAGGGCGACACCCATTCTTCATTTCGTTTAGTGCGCTCGATTAAGAATCGCTTTGGTGCTGTGAATGAGTTAGGCGTGTTCGCAATGACCGAAAAAGGTCTGCGTGGTGTCACTAATCCTTCGGCAATTTTCTTATCGCAGCATGAGCAAATGGTTCCAGGTGCCTGTGTACTAGTTACCCAAGAAGGTAGCCGTCCTCTATTGGTAGAAATTCAGGCGTTAGTAGATACCGCGCACGTTCCCAACCCACGGCGTTTAGCTGTTGGTCTAGAGCAGGCGCGCTTAGCAATGCTCTTAGCGGTTTTACACCGTCATGCAGGCATTGCTTGCTTTGATCAAGATGTGTTCTTAAATGCGGTGGGCGGAGTCAAAATCTCCGAACCTGCAGCTGACTTAGCAGTGCTGTTGGCAATCCAATCGTCGATTCGCAATCGTGCTCTACCTAAAGAGCTGATCGTATTTGGTGAGGTTGGTTTGGCGGGTGAAATTCGTCCATGCCCACGTGGACAAGAGCGTTTAAAAGAGGCGGCAAAATTAGGCTTTACTGTAGCCATTATTCCAAAGGCTAATATGCCTAAGACCAAGATTCCGGGATTGAAAATTATTCCGGTTGAGCGAATTGATCAGGCAATTGCTGCTGCAGCAGAATTAAGTTGATAGATTTCTAACGCAGCTCTTCCGCCTGTATGAGAAGTACTTGCTCTTCGCCAGCAGAGACTTCCATCCAAATCGCTGGAATTTGAGGAAAAGCCTTTTTAAAGTTCTCATACTCATTGCCAATCTCAATCAGAATGGCGCCACGCTCAGATAAGTAATCTGGCGCATGCGCAATAATTCTTCTGATTAAGTCCATGCCATCATCCCCGCCAGCTAATGCCAGAACTGGCTCAGCATGATATTCAGCGGGAAGCATATTCATTGAGTGGGCGTTGACATATGGTGGGTTGCAAATGATTAGGTCAAATACATTATCTTCATTGGGCTCTGGCAAAGCATTCCATAAATCACCATCTAATAAATCTACCTGAGAGTTCAAGCCATGACGATCGACATTTCGTGCGGCTATAGATAGGGCGGGCATGCTGATATCACAAGCGCTCACATGAATATCAGGACAAGACAGTGCTAAGAGGCTTGCTAACGAGCCATTACCAGTGCATAAGTCAAGTGCTTTACCACCTGCAGGCAACCATGGCTCTAGAGAGCCATCGACAATCAGTTCTGCAATCAATGAACGGGGAACAATACTTTGTTCGCTACAGAAAAAGGGGACACCCATCAGCCAGGCTTCACCCAGAATATAGGCAAGTGGTTTACGAGTGGCGATTCTTTCGTCAGCAACAAGGATAGCTTTTTTCTCCTGCTCGGCTGTAATTGAGTCTTCCAAATGATCAAGCGCTTCAGTTGGGCTTAAATCGATTTGCTTGCTGACAAGCCAGAGTGCTTCGCTTTGCGCATCAATTGCGCCATGCCCGTAATGTAAGTTTGCTGCTGCCAGTTTTTGTGCAATTTGATTGATGCACTGATTGACTGTTAGTGATTGCAAAGGCTCAGGGTCCATGATGGCTTGGCTTCAACTGGAAAGAAATTGATTCGCAATTAAGCAATCAGCTGCTCAAGTGTTTTGCGATAAATATTTTTCAGGGGCTCAACATCATCAATGATGACGCACTCATTGATTTTGTGGCTAGTAGCATTGAGTGGCCCAAACTCTACAACTTCATTGCAAATCTTCGCAATGAAGCGTCCGTCACTAGTGCCACCAGTAGTCGATAGCTCAGTATCTACTTGAACTTCTGCTTTGATGGCCTGACGCAATACAGTTGCTAGGCCACCATCTCCTGTAATAAAAGGACTGCCGCCCAATACCCAGTCAATTTCGAAATCAAGGCCGGCATTATTCAAAATCTTTTCAAGACGCTCACGCAATTGTTCTGGCTTACTCTCAGTAGAGAAGCGGAAATTGAAATCAATTGTTAATTCACCAGGAATCACATTGTTTGCCCCAGTGCCAGCATGAATATTGGAAATCTGAAAGCTAGTGGGCTGAAAATATTGATTCCCTTTATCCCACTCGGTTTCTACTAAGGTGGAGATGGCAGGTGCCGATAGGTGAATCGGATTCTTGCCTAGATGCGGGTAGGCAATATGGGCCTGAATACCTTTAATTTTGAGCTTGCCCGATAAAGAACCGCGACGACCATTTTTAATCATGTCACCAAGTTTCTCAACAGAAGTGGGTTCACCAATCACGCAATAGTCTAGGCGTTGTCCTTGCTTTTGCAAACGCTCGCACATAATGACAGTGCCATCATTCGCAGGGCCTTCTTCATCGCTAGTGATTAAGAAGGCAATAGAGCCGTGATGATCGGGGTGTGCTGTGACAAACTCTTCGGTTGCCACTACAAAACCAGCAAGAGAGGTTTTCATATCAGCTGCGCCACGACCATAGAGCATGCCATCACGAATGGTGGGAGTAAATGGATTGCTATCCCACTTTTCCAATGGTCCAGTTGGCACAACATCTGTATGACCAGCAAACATCAGTACTTTGCCTTCATCACCAGACTTACCTTTTTTAATTGCCCAGAGATTGGTTACTTGAAAGTTCTCAGGACCACTCACAACACTCTCAGTATGAAACCCAAGAGCTTGCAAGCGATGAGCGATTAATTCTTGGCAACCACCATCAGCCGGGGTAACGGAGTGGCAAGCAATTAGAGCCTCTGTCAGCTCAAGGGTGGCGCTCATAAAATTTAGTCGCGGAGTAATTCGTTGATGGCAGTCTTTGCTCTCGTTTGCGCATCCACCTTCTTCACGATGACGGCAGCATACAAGCTGTATTTGCCGCAAGCAGAAGGAAGGGATCCTGGAACCACTACAGAGCCTGCTGGAACTCGGCCGTAGTGCACTTCGCCCGTTTCACGGTCATAAATCTTGGTGCTCTGACCCAGATAGACGCCCATGGAAAGAACAGAGTTCTCTTCGATGACTACACCTTCAACTACTTCGGAGCGAGCACCGATAAAACAGTTATCTTCAATAATGACCGGACCAGCTTGGATCGGTTCCAAAACGCCGCCAATACCAACGCCACCAGAGAGGTGAACGTTTTTACCAATTTGAGCGCAGGAACCTACAGTTGCCCAGGTGTCCACCATAGTGCCTTCACCGACATAAGCACCAATATTGACGTAGGACGGCATTAAAACCGCGTTTTTGCCAATAAACGAGCCGCGACGCGCTATTGCAGGGGGGACAACCCGAAAGCCGCCAGCAGCAAAATCAGCCGCAGTGTAGTCCTGAAATTTGCTGGGTACTTTGTCATAGAACTGGGTATAGCCACCAGCACCCATGGGAACGTTGTCCTCTAGGCGAAAAGAGAGCAAAACAGCCTTCTTAACCCATTGATTGACATCCCATTTACCAACGCTACGGCGTTCAGCAACGCGAATAGTGCCGGCATTTAGGCCTTCTAAGACCGCATTTACGGCATTACGGACATCCCCTGGAGCGGTATCTGGGGAGAGGTTTGCGCGGTTTTCCCAGGCTTGTTCAATGATGTTTTGTGGTGATTGGCTCATGCTTTTTAGTTAACTATCAGATTGTTAAGGGGTTTTGTCCCTGGAGGTAGATTTATCATTATATCGATGGGCAGAAAACGCGTCTAAGTAGTCCCAAGCTTGCTATCATCTTCCCACTTTAGTTTTAATTAATTACCCCCTTATTTAAACCTCTTTTTCCCTGCAAAGTACGCCGTGCAACTGAAATCCATCAAACTTTCCGGCTTTAAGTCTTTCGTCGACCCAACCCATTTTGAAATGCCTGGCCAATTAATTGGCGTTGTGGGTCCTAACGGTTGCGGAAAGTCGAACATTATTGACGCCGTCCGCTGGGTTTTGGGCGAATCTCGCGCTAGTGAGCTGCGGGGCGAATCGATGCAGGACGTCATTTTTAATGGCTCTGGATTGCGTAAGCCATCTGGTCGTGCCAGTGTGGAATTGATTTTTGATAATACAGAGGGGCGTGCTCAAGGTCAGTGGAGTGCTTTTACAGAGCTCGGAATCAAACGTGTTTTGACTCGTGATGGCAACTCCAGTTACTACGTCAACAATCAAGTAGTGCGTCGTAAAGATATTCAAGATATTTTCTTGGGCACTGGTATGGGTCCAAGAGGTTACGCCATTATTGGTCAAGGAACCATTAACCGAATTCTAGAAGCAAAGCCAGAAGAATTGCGTGTGTTCTTGGAGGAGGCTGCTGGTGTTTCTAAATATAAAGAACGTCGTAAAGAAACGGCATCGCGCTTAGAAGACACTGTAGAAAATTTAACGCGTGTTGAAGATATCTTGCGCGAGCTAGATCAGCAATTAACGCGTTTGGAAAAACAAGCTACAGTTGCTGAGCGTCACGCAGAGCTCTCAACACAAATGAAATCACAGCAGCAGTTGCTCTGGTTTGTGCGTCAAACTGAGGCTGGTAAAGAGCAAGAGCGCCATGCTAATAGCATTCGTGATACCCAGGTTAGCTTGGAAGAGCAAACTGCTAAGTTACGCCATGCTGAGGCCGAATTAGAGACCATGCGTACCCAACAGTACGCATTGCAAGATAAGGTTTCTCAGGCCCAAGGTGATTTGTATCAAACTAACTCTGATGTGAGTCAGGTCGAGTCTCAGATTCATTATGTGCAAGAAGCACGTCAACGCTTGCAACAACAAACCTTAGATTTGCAGGCACAGTTACAACGTTGGACTATTCAAGAGACTGATGCTGCACAAGCACAACGCACTACCGAGCATGAGTTATCTCTTGCAACAGAAAAAGAGCAAACCCTCTTGGCAGATCTCAATGGCTTGCAAGCACAGATGCCAGGCCGTGAAGAGGCTTATCAAACATCTGCTCGTGATCTCAATCAGGCGCGAGAAAGTTTGGCATCCATCGAGCAGCGCCTAGCAAGTTTGGGTGAGCGTATTCGTGCAATGTCTGCACAATCGGATGAGCTCAAAGGGCGCGAGACTCGCCTCACCAGCGAATTAGATGGTATGCGCAGGCCAGATGCAGAGGCTTTGCAAACTTCGATTGATCGCCAGGTGATGGCGCAGCGTAAGGTGGATGAGGCTAAGCAACGCGCAGTTGATACACAGCAACGCGTACCAGCTGCTGACGAGGCACGGAATGCCGCACAGCAAAAGACCCAGGCTGCAAACCAGGATCTTGCGCAAACTGAAGCGAAGTTAACAGCACTGACTGCTTTGCAAGCTAGTGTTCAAGCGCAAGGCAAGATTGGACCATGGCTAGAGAGCAAGGGCCTCAAAGAAAGCAAGCGACTCTGGCAAGAGCTGAAGGTTGAGAGTGGCTGGGAAGCTGCTTTGGAATCCGTATTGCGTGAACGCTTAGCCGCAGTAACAGCAAAGAGCGTTCAAGAAACATTGGCTCTGGCGAATGATGCTCCCCCAAGTCGTTTGGCAATTTTGCTCACTGAAGAAATTACGCCTGCACACACCAATGTACCTGCTGATTTCACACCACTGCTAACGCGTGTTCAAAGTGCTGGTGCAGCAAGACTGACTTCTGTATTACAAGAATGGTTAGATAATATTTATATTGCTAGCAGCCTTGAAGATGCTTTGCATCGTCGTGAGAAATTACCCGCTGGTGGCGCTTTTGTTACTCAGCAAGGTCACTTAGTGAGCCGTGTCAGTGTTCAGCTCTACGCGGCAGACTCTGAGCAAGCTGGTATGTTGGCGCGCGCTCAAGAGATGGAAAGTCTTGAGAAACAATTACGTGCACAAAAACTCATGCAAAGTGAGTTGCAGAGTGAACTAGATCAGTGCGCGGCAAATTATCAAGCCGCACACCAAGCAGCAGAGCAAGCCCGTATTAATGCTGAGCATGCCGTGCAAGAAGCGCATGGTTTCGAAGTGGAAAGAATGCAGCTCACCCAAGCTGAAGAGCAATACAGCCAGCGTGCCGCACAAATTCAAAGCGAGTTGTCAGAATTACATCAGCAGATGGAGCAATTGGGTGTAAATCAAGTGCAATCAAGCGAGGAGCTAGCCAAATCAGAGCAGTCCAAACAAGGACTGCAAGATTCTCTCCAAGCAGCTCAAGAAAAATTAGAGCTGACCACTCAAGAGCGTGATCACTTACGTGAATCATTTCGTGCTGCTGAGATGGCAGCACAAGAAGCGGCATTTACTACTCGCTCATTGCAGCAACGTATTACTGATTTGCAACGTGATCAAAGTACAGCGCGTACCCAGATTATGGAGATCCAAGATAAGCATGACCTGGCCACACAAGAGCTGGCAGCTTTAAGTGATGAAGAGGCACAAGATAAATTACAAGGTTTATTGCTAGCCCGCAGTGCACGTGAGGCTTCCCTTGCGAATGCACGCACCGAACAAGACGCTTTATTACATCAACTGCGTGAAGCTGATGAAGCCCGGATGCAAATAGAGCGTGGCTTACAGCCAATGCGTGACAAGGTAGTTGATTTACAGTTACGCGAACAAGCTGCCCGCTTGAACTACGAGCAATTTGCAACCTTATTAGCCGATGCTGAAGCCGATCTTATTGCCTTGGAGTCAAATTTCAATTCAGAATTGAAGGTGGGCGCCCTTCAAACTGAAGTGAATCGCTTAAATACCGAAATTCAATCCTTGGGTCCAGTGAATATGGCGGCTCTTGATGAGCTAGCGAGTTCACGTGAGCGTAAACAGTTCTTAGATGCACAATCTGCGGACTTGAATGAAGCAATGCAGACTTTGACAGATGCGATTGCGAAGATTGATGCTGAAACTCGTGATCTATTACAAGGAACTTTCGACCAAGTCAACACGCATTTCGGAAAATTATTCCCAGAGCTCTTTGGCGGTGGCCATGCCGAGCTTGTGATGACCGGCGAAGAAATTTTGGATTCAGGCGTTCAGGTCATGGCTCAGCCTCCAGGTAAGAAAAATAGCTCTATTCATCTTCTGTCTGGTGGTGAAAAAGCCTTGACTGCAATTGCTTTGGTTTTCTCACTCTTCCTCCTCAATCCTGCCCCATTCTGCTTACTTGATGAGGTAGATGCTCCATTGGATGATGCAAATACCTTGCGCTATTCAAAGATGGTTGCCAAAATGTCAGAGAAGACGCAATTTGTATTCATCTCACATAACAAGATCACCATGGAAATTGCCCATCAACTTATTGGTGTCACCATGCAAGAGCAAGGTGTATCCAGAATTGTGGCAGTAGATATCTCATCTGCTGTATCGATGGTGGAGGCCGCCTAAGTGTACGTAGAACAAATCATGACGAGTTTAGGTTTGTCTGATTTGCAATTTGCATTAGCTGCCATTGGTTTAGTGATTTTGACACTGGTAGCCATTCTTAATTTTAAATATGCACGTGCTCGTCGCCAAGCGCGAGAGCAGTCCCTATTTACGGATGATCGCTTTGGTCGTGAGCCTAGTTCTGCTGATCCAGACATAGGGCGCAGCGAGCCAAGCTTTGGATCTACCTCAACAGCAAACTCTATTCCCGAGAAATTTACTATTGATCCTCGCATTGATTGCGTCATCACACTTCGTTTTGACGAGGCTATTGCTGGATCAGAGATCTTAGAAGAGATTCATGATTGGGCCGATTCGCAAGTACAAGCTACTGCTAGGTGGGTATGCGAAGGCCTGAATGCTGACCAAGATGCGGCAGAGGATTGGGAAGGACTTAAGCCTGGATCTAGCTATTTAGAGTTACAGCTAGCCATTCAATTGGTAAGTCGCCGTGGCGCTATTGGAGTATTGGAGCTTTCTGATTTTTGCTCACGTGCACAAGCGCTCGCCGAGACTTTGGGTTCTCAAATTGATATGCCTAGTGTGAACACGATGCTAGAAAGCGCTAAAGAGCTAGATGTGATGGCTGCTGATAGCGATATCCAGCTGAGCATCAATGTTTTATTTGATGAACCATGTCCATGGGGTAACTTTGATGCCCTCATGCGTCAGCGTGGTTTTAAATTAGCTCGTAACGGTAGGCAATATGAGTTCTATAGCAATGAGGGACTTGTCTTTAGTAGTGCTGATTTAGATCCCAATTCACCTGTATCGCAATTGACTTTATTGCTTGAAGTTCCATTAGTTGTACAGGAAGAGCGTGCCTTCGAAAGAATGCTTGCTGAAGGTGTTGAGCTTGCTCAAGCTGCCCATGGCCGTTTAGTAGATGACAATGGCATTAACTTGAGTGAAGCTGCTGTAGTAAGTATTCGTCAGCATCTTGATCTTCTTTATGCCAATCTAGAGAAGTCTGGTGTTCCTGCTGGATCTTCTACGGCTAGCAGACTCTTTAGCTAGGAAATCACCTTGTCGTCCAATAGTCCGACAAATTTAGCGGAGCGCTATGCATTCTTGCAGGCAGAGCTTGCCCGCTTAGAGCATGCCTATTACGTGCTAGATAACCCACTTTTGCCTGATATTGAATATGACCGTCTCTATCGTGAGTTATTAGATATTGAGGCCGCTCATCCAGAGTGGATTACTTCAGAATCACTATCGCAAAGGGTGGGTGGCACGGCTCTAAAGGATTTTGATTCTGTCATTCATGAAGTACCGATGCTTTCTTTAAACAATGCGTTTGAAGAAGCTGAGCTTGTCGCCTTTGATCGTCGTTGTCGTGAAGGCTTAAAGCTAGACCACGTCGCTTATGCTGGCGAGCTCAAGTTTGATGGCTTGGCTATTTCGCTGCGTTATGAAAATGGTGCCTTAGTAACTGCTGCCACACGTGGCGATGGCGCTAGTGGCGAAGATGTCACAGCAAACATTAAAACGATTCGCGCTATTCCCCTCAAGCTCACTGGTAAAAATATCCCGAAAGTATTAGAAGTTCGCGGCGAAGTCTTTATGTATCTCAAAGACTTTGAGAAGATGAATCGGCAGGCAGCAGAGTTGGGTGAGAAAGAGTTTGCCAACCCCCGAAACGCAGCCGCCGGTAGCTTGCGTCAATTAGATTCGAAGATCACTGCAAAAAGACCACTCTCTTTCTTTGCTTATGGCTTGGGGGCACTAGAGCCTCAATCTTGGCTCCCAAAAACCCATGAAGAATTACTCAACACATATGTAGATCTGGGATTACCTGTATGTTCAGAGCGCAGAGTACTGAACTCGGTGCAAGAGATTCTCAATTTTTACAATGAGATTGGTGAAAAACGAGATTCTCTCCCATACGACATCGACGGCGTTGTCTATAAAGTTAACTCATTTGCAGAGCAGGCTAAGCTCGGTTTTGTATCTAGAGCCCCCCGATTTGCATTGGCTCACAAGTATCCAGCGCAAGAAGCACTCACTACTGTCTTGGGGATTGATGTCCAGGTGGGACGTACGGGTGCAATTACCCCAGTAGCCAGGCTGGCACCAGTTGAAGTGGGCGGAGTAACAGTGACCAATGCCACGCTTCATAACGAAGATGAAGTCAAGCGTAAGGATGTACGTATTGGTGATACTGTTTCTGTCCGCAGAGCAGGCGATGTGATTCCGGAAGTAGTTTCAGTGATTCAAGATCGCAGGCCTAGCAACACAACCGAATTTGTAATGCCAACAAATTGCCCGGTATGTGACTCGCATATTGAGCGTTTGGCTGATGAGGCAGTGGCTCGCTGTAGCGGTGGTTTATTTTGTGGGGCACAGCGCAAACAAGCATTGATTCACTTTGCCCACAGAAGAGCTCTCGATATTGAGGGTTTGGGTGAGAAGATCGTGGATCAATTGGTTGACCAGAATCTGGTGAGAACCCCAGCAGATCTCTACAGATTGGGATTTACTGCTCTAGCCAATCTTGAGCGCATGGGCGATAAGTCTGCAGATAATCTCATTCAAGCAATTAATCAGTCCAGAAACACTACCTTAGCGAGATTTATCTTTGCTTTGGGTATTCGTCATGTGGGTGAGACCACAGCAAAGGATTTAGCCAATCACTATCAGTCCATGCATGCATTAATGGATGCCAACTTAGATGATTTGCTCACAGTGAAAGACGTCGGACCAGTAGTGGCAGATTCTATTACTAGCTTTATGCAGGAGGCGCATAACCGCGAGGTGATTGAGCAGTTGCTAGCCTCAGGAATGCAGCTTGGTGTAGAGGAAAAAGTGATCAGTGCTGCAGTAGCAGGCAAGACCTTTGTTCTGACGGGTACTTTTCCCACCCTAACAAGAGATGAGGCAAAAGATCTATTGGAAAAGGCTGGAGCTAAAGTGGCCGGTTCGGTTTCCAAGAAAACAGACTACGTTGTTGCAGGTGCTGAC
Organism: Polynucleobacter campilacus; assembly: GCF_002206625.1. GTDB lineage: Bacteria > Pseudomonadota > Gammaproteobacteria > Burkholderiales > Burkholderiaceae > Polynucleobacter > Polynucleobacter campilacus. The sequence continues at coordinate 203,178 of NZ_NGUP01000001.1, forward strand.
GCCGGAAGCAAGCTGACTAAAGCTGAAGAGCTAGGTGTAACAGTGATTGATGAAGTTGCAATGCTCAATTTATTGAAATAAGATTCTTTCTCATATGAATTCATTACATCAAGAATTTTCTCTAATTGCTAAATCTTGGGATAACTTGGGACCAATTTCTGATTTAGAGAAGCAAGTTCGTATTGATTTAGCAACGGCCTATCAACTCGCGTATCTTAAAAATTGGGATGACGGAATCTATACCCATATATCTGCAGCGATCCCAGGCGAAGAAGGCGCTTATTTGCTCAATCAGTTTGGACTACGCTTTAATGAGGTTACTCCGCAGAATTTAGTGAAGGTCAATATTGAAGGCAAGATATTGTCTGGTGATGGCCCAGTCAATCAATCGGGTTTTGCAATTCATGGAGCAGTACATGCAGCAAGGTTAGATGCACATTGTGTATTTCATTTGCATGCAGATGCTGTGATTGCTGTATCGGCCCAGAAGCAAGGGCTATTGCCGATTTCTCAGCATGCCTTGCGTTTTTATCAAGATATGGGCTACCACCCGTATCAGGGCTTAGCCCTTTCATCGCAAGAGCAGGATTCCTTGATTGCAAACTTGGGTAATAAGAAGGCCATGCTATTACACAATCATGGCAGTATTGTTTGTGGGATATCTATTCAGCAAGCGTTTTATTTAATGGATGTACTCGATAAGGCCTGCAACATTCAGCTGCTAGCTGGATCCCAGGGGGATCTTGTATATCCCCCTACAGCTATCTGCGAATTAACCTACGAGCAGCTTTGTAGTGATGGTGATCAGGAGGGTCAGCTAGAATGGCCTGCATATCAACGTTTGTTTATTAACTATTAGTCGGAGGTAAAGATGCCGGTCATTCAAGTTCAATTATTTGAAGGTCGTACAGAAGATGTGAAGCGTGAGTATGCAAAAGCCATTACTGAAGCTGCCGTCAAAATTATGGGTTGCTCTGCTGAGTCTGTAGATGTGATCTATCAAGACATCAAAAAATCAGATTGGGCTACTGCAGGTAAGTTATGGAGTGATTAGTTCTAACTTGTATTCATCAAATCCCCATTCATTGGGGATTTTTTTATTCAATATGCTCCGGGGGAAGGCCTTTCCACCATTCCCCTTTAAATTGACCCTGTAGCCAATCAATACACTGACTCACTTTAGTGGGTACATGTTTAGGCGACGAAAATACTGCATGCATTTCTTGACTTGGTAGCAGCCAGTCTTCCATTACTGGTTGTAACACTTGATCTTGAATTGATTGATGTGCCACATAGCAGGGCAGTGCTGCTAAGCCCATTCCTGCTCTCGCGGCCGAAAGAATGGAAGAAAGGTTATTTGAAATAAATGGACCCTTCACCTCAACAACCTCAGTTTGATTTTGGGGATTTGTAAAGCTCCAGCGATGATCGCTTTGTGCTGTTGTATAGATCAGGGCACGATGTTTTTTGATATCTTCTGGCACTTTAGGTGATGGGTGTTCTTGAAGATATTTAGGATTAGCAACTAATATCCAGGGATTCATACCGATGAATCGGGAGCCCAATGAGGAGTCCGGTAGATTTCTCATTCGGATTGCTAAATCCACTCCTTGCTCAACGAGATTGATGTAGCGGTCATCCATACTCAAATCTACTTCTAGCTCTGGATGGTGCGACATAAATTCTAGGATGGAGGGTGTTAGTACGCGGCGCCCAAAAGCAACTGAAGAGCTGATGGTTAACTTCCCACGTACTTTAGATTGCATTAATGAGGCGAGATCATCAGCCTCGTTAATTTCTTGAGAAATGATTTTGCATTTTTCGTAGTAGAGCTTGCCAATTTCAGTTGCCATAACTCCACGTGTGCTGCGATGCAGCAATAGAGTGCCTAAACGTTTTTCCAGGCTAGCTACAAACTTCGTTGCCGTTGGTTGGGTAATACCCAAGTCCTCAGCGGCCTTGCTAAAGGAGCCTGTCTCAACAATTCGAATAAATAGAAATATGCCTTGGACGCGATCCATAGTGCTTTTTAAGGGTTTAGGTGCACTATTTTTACACTATTCCGTGGTGGAATACTAGATATAGATTTGCTGATCTTCCCAAAATAGGCAAATTTGACCATCATTGCCCCTACAACAACATTGGGAGGCAAATCATGGCAAAAATGAAGGCAGCAATGGCAGCGGTTTTGGTAATGGAAAAAGAAGGCATTACTACTGCTTTCGGAGTCCCTGGCGCTGCAATTAATCCACTCTATGCGCAACTTCGTGAACGTCAGTCGATTACCCATATTTTGGCACGCCACGTAGAAGGTGCATCGCACATGGCTGAAGGTTATACCCGTGCGAAGGCTGGCAATATTGGCGTCTGTATTGGTACATCTGGTCCTGCTGGAACCGACATGATCACCGGCTTATATTCAGCGAGCGCTGATTCCATTCCAATTCTTTGTATTACAGGCCAAGCACCACGTGCACGTTTGTACAAAGAAGATTTCCAAGCTGTTGATATTGAGAGTATTGCTAAGCCTGTTACCAAATGGGCTGTTACCGTTCGTGAGCCAGGTTTAGTGCCACGCGTATTTCAACAAGCATTTCACATCATGCGCTCTGGACGTCCAGGGCCGGTATTAATCGATTTGCCAATCGATGTTCAGATGGCTGAAATTGAATTCGATATCGATACTTATGAGCCATTGGCGGTTTATAAGCCTACTCCAAGCCGTAAGCAAATCGAAAAAGCGATGGAAATGTTAATGACTGCCGAGAAGCCATTGATTGTGGCTGGCGGCGGAATCATCAATGCAGATGCCTCTAAGTTATTAGTAGAGTTTGCCGAGATAATGAACATTCCAGTCATTCCAACTTTAATGGGTTGGGGATCAATTCCAGATGACCACCCCTTAATGGCTGGTATGGTTGGCTTGCAAACTTCGCATCGCTACGGCAATGCAACTATGCTAGCAAGCGACTTTGTATTAGGCATTGGCAACCGTTGGGCTAATCGTCACACCGGTTCAATTGATGTATATACCAAAGGCCGTAAGTTTGTTCACGTTGATATTGAGCCTACCCAAATTGGTCGTGTATTTACGCCTGACTATGGAATTGTTTCCGATGCTAAAGCAGCTCTTGAGTTATTTGTTGAAGTTGCTAAAGATTGGAAGGCAAAAGGCAAACTTAATAATTACGGTGATTGGGTAAGTCGTTGCCAAGAGCGTAAGAAGCTCATGTTGCGTAAAACTGATTTTGATAACATTCCAGTCAAACCACAACGTGTTTATCAGGAGATGAACACTGCATTTGGTCGCGATACTATTTATGTGACCACCATTGGTTTATCGCAAATTGCAGGTGGACAGTTCTTGCATGTGTATGGCGATCGCCAGTGGATTAACTGCGGGCAAGCTGGCCCATTAGGCTGGACTATTCCTGCTGCTCTAGGTGTATTGGCTGCTGATCCTACTCGTACCGTCGTTGGTTTATCAGGTGATTACGACTTCCAGTTCTTAATTGAAGAGCTGGCTGTAGGTGCGCAATTTAAATTGCCTCTAGTAATGGTATTGGTGAACAACAGCTATCTCGGATTAATTCGTCAGGCGCAACGCGGATTCGATATGGATTACTGCGTACAGTTGGCCTTTGACAATATCAACGTCGACGATACAACCCTCAAGGGCTATGGCGTTGACCATGGCAAAGTGGTTGAAGGTTTAGGTTGCAAATTAATCCGTGTAAGCGATCCTGCCAAGATTAATGCTGCTTTAGTTGAAGCGCAGAAGATGGCTAAACACTTCATGGTGCCAGTAGTGGTTGAGGTGATCATGGAAAAGGTAACCAATATTGCGATGGGCATGGAGATTGACAATATCAATGAGTTTGAAGAAGTTGATTGTCGTCACCCAGCTGGTCGTGAGGGCTTACAAATGGCAGGCCTCTTAGACTAAGCATTCAAGAAGTTTGTATTGCAAGAGCCCAGCTTAAAACCTGGGCTCTTTCTTTTTGTGGGTGATTAAGCCCCCAAAGCCTCAAGCAACTCAGTTTCTAACTGGATCTGTAATTTAGGATTCTTACCTAAATTAGCTGCATCGAGTAGTAATACATCTTCCACTCGCTCGCCTAGGGTATTAATTCGTGCGGTATGAATGGATACCTGATGTTTGGCTAGCACTCTAGAGATTGTGTAGAGCAAGCCGGTGCGGTCACTAGCGGATAGTGCGAGTGTGTAATATCTGCCACGCTCATCCGGAACCATATGAACGCGTGGTTGAATCGGGAAGGTGCGTGATTGCCTGGAGAGGCGACCCATGCTTGGGTTGGGCAAGGGATCTGCATTCGTTAGAGCAGCGGTTAACTCAAACTCAACCAGTTGAATGATGTCTCTATAACTGCCGCCCTCATCTACCAAGGTACTGCCAGATATTTGGAAGGTATCTAAAGCATAACCATGACGAGTCGTATGAATGCGAGCATCCCAAATCGAGAAACCATGTCTTTCAAAATAGGCGCAGATTCTGGCAAAGAGATCTTCTTGGTCTTTCACGTAAACGGCTACTTGTAATCCTTCGCCAATAGGTGATAGCCTTGCTCTGACAATTACTTGATCGTTGTTGACTTTGTTGTACAGATGTCGGGTGAGCCAAGCAATATCAGATGAATCCTGCCTTAAGAAGAAGGCGACATCTAGTTGCTTCCAGAGATCTTCATAGGACTCATCATCAATGCCGTAGAGACGCAATTTAGCCCTAGACTCTTCTTGATGTTGGGCCAGTTCTGAAGAGGCATCAGGCTTAGCGCCGCCGAGTACTCTGAGTGTGGCGCGATAGAGGTCTTCTAATAACTTACCTTTCCAGGCGTTCCAGACCTTAGGGCTAGTACCGCGCACATCAGCAACGGTTAATAAGTAGAGTGCAGTCAGGTGACGCTCATCACCTACTTTTTTGGCAAATGCTCTGACGACATCTGGGTCGGTGATATCTTGCTTCTGAGCTGTCTGGCTCATATTGAGATGTTCAGCAACTAGCCATACTACGAGCTCAGTATCTTTTTTATCCAAGCCATGCTCTTTTGCAAACTTACGCACATCAGCTCTACCAAGCTCTGAGTGATCGCCGCCGCGGCCTTTGGCAATGTCATGGAATAGAGCGGCTATTACTAATAGCCATGGTTTTTCAAAGTGAGCAATGAGGCCACTGCAGAAGGGAAATTCATGGGTATGCTCGATCACCATGAAGCGACGTACATTGCGTAGCACCATCAAAATATGTTGATCTACTGTATAGATATGAAACAAGTCATGCTGCATCTGCCCAACAATTCTTCTAAAGGCCGGCAGGTAGCGACCTAGGACGCTGGTGCGATTCATGAGCTGAAATGCGCGAGTGACGCCATCAGGTTGTTTTAACAGCTCCATAAAAAGCGCTCTGTTGACTGGGGCGGCGCGCCATTTACTGTCCATTTTTTGACGAGCGTTATACAGGGCTCTAAAAATAGTTGCAGAGAGACTCTTCACATTGGATGTTTGAGCAAACACCAAAAAGGTTCGCAGAATTTGCTCAGGATGTTTTTGGTAAAGCTGCGGATCAGTAATATCCAGAACCCCTTGTCGCTCAATGAAATACTCATTACCTTCACCAGCAATGGTGTGAGTTGTTTTCGACTCTTGTGGAAAGAGGAGTGCTTCAATGTTTTGTAAAAGTACATCATTGAGTTGATTGACAGCTTTTGCAGCCCAGTAGTAGCGACGCATAATCGCTTCACTAGCCAGGCGAGAGGACTCTTCTTCAATACCCATGGACTTGGCTAAGGCGGTCTGTAAGTCAAAGACGATCACATCTTGCCTTCGCCCTGCAAGTAAATGGAGGTTGGCTCTGAGTGTCTCTAAAAAACGCTGATTTCGATTTAATTCAGTGAGCTCGCGTTGGGTCACTAAGCCTGCTTCATTTAAGTCTTTAAAGGTCTTGCCAAGTAATGCTGCTTTACTAACCCAGGAAATAATTTGTAGATCTCGTAATCCACCAGGACTCTCTTTGCAATTAGGCTCAAGCGAGTAGGGTGTGTCCTGATATTTATAGTGACGCTGAATTTGCTCTGCCAGCTTTGCTTGGAAGAAAGCCTTGGGATCCATGGCAGCTTCAAACGCCTTTGTGAATTCTTTCAATAGCGGTCTATTGCCGCAAATGAATCGCCCTTCGAGCAAAGAAGTGCGCACGGTGATATCTTGTTCCGACTCCGAAATACATTCAGCAACCGTTCTTACTGAAGAGGCAATCTCTAGGCCGGCATCCCAACAGCTAGCAACATATTGCTCAACCTTTTTGGATAAGGATTGGGCCAACTCATCATTTGCAGGAAGTAGGATGAGGATATCAATATCAGAGTAAGGGAACAGTGAGCTTCTACCGTACCCCCCAACTGCCAGCAAAGTGGCGTCATTATTTAAACCACAATCACTCCAAAATTGAGTGAGAAGCTGATCTGTGACTTTGCTTAACTGCTTAGTCAGTTTGCCAACAGCTTGAGTTTTTTTAAACTCAGTGTAGGCAGTTTCTCGCGCAGCGCGCAGACTGGCTGCATTAGTAATCTGACTTGTCCCTTGCTGCAAATCGCTCATAGATTTAAGCGCTGGCTAGCGATGGTCTAAAAGAAAGATCTTTGACACAATCAGGCGCAGGGTTACTTCCTTCGGACCAGGTTAAGACTTCAACACCAGTTTGTGTAACCAAGAGAGTGTGCTCCCACTGTGTGGACAAGCTGCGATCTTTTGTTTTGACGGTCCACTGATCTGGCATCGTACGGATATCGCGACGGCCAGCATTAATCATAGGCTCGATTGTGAAAGTCATGCCAGCAACGAGCTTTTCACCGGTGCCAGGTTTGCCATAGTGCAGAATTTGCGGATCTTGATGAAATACTTTGCCGATACCATGGCCACAATATTCACGTACTACAGAGTAGCCAGATTTTTCAGCATGGGTTTGAATAACGTGACCAATATCACCGAGTGATGCCCCTGGTTTAACTTGGGCTATACCAAGCCACATACATTCAAAAGTCACTTGGGTAAGACGTTTTGCCATGACAGAAACTTCACCCACCATGAACATGCGACTAGTGTCGCCGTAGTAGCCATCGGGCGTAATCACTGTGATATCTAAATTAACAACATCACCACTCTTTAAAACTTTATCCCCCGGGATGCCGTGACAAATCACATCATTGACTGAGGTACAAATAGAAGCTGGAAATGGTGGGTAGCCAGGAGGCTGGTAGTTGAGTGGTGCAGGAATCGTCTTTTGGACATCGCGCATGTACTCATGGCAAATCCGGTCCAATTCTCCGGTGGTCACTCCAGCCTTGACATGGGGCGTTACATGATCCAAAACTTCGCTAGCCAAGCGGCCAGCTTCGCGCATTCCAAGGATGTCTTTTTCTGCAGTAAATACACTATTCATGCCTTGATTATCAACGACTTGGATAGTTTTGACCTAACAAGATTGCCTAAAATTTAGGCAAGTACCTGCTGTGGAGGGTATCTGGAGTTACTTTCATGCTGCTTCACCCCTTCTAATCCTGGGCTAGGGCTAGCTAGAGCATTGATATTTAAGCTATAATTTCGGTCTCGGGTCTATTTTGGACTTGAAATCGCAAGTTGAGCCTTCCAGGGTGGCGTTTTTTAGCGCAGCTAGGACTCAATTTTAGAACCAACCCTTAGGAGAAGTTATGTCAGTAACGATGCGTCAAATGCTGGAAGCCGGTTGCCATTTTGGTCACCAAACGCGCTTCTGGTCCCCAAAGATGGCCCCATATATTTTCGGTCATCGTAACAAAATCCACATTATTAACTTGGAAAAAACATTGCCAATGTTTCAGGACGCCCTGAAATTTGCAAAACAAGTTTCTGCTAATCGTGGCACGATTTTATTTGTTGGTACTAAGCGTCAATCACGCGAGATCATTGCTGAAGAAGCAACTCGTGCTGGCATGCCTTATATCGATAGCCGTTGGTTGGGCGGTACGCTCACCAATTTCAAAACTGTTAAGGGTTCCCTCAAGCGCTTGAAGGACATGGCAGTAGCTAAAGAGGCGGGCGACTGGGACAAGCTTTCTAAGAAAGAAGCCTTGACTAATGACCGTGATCTCGACAAATTGCAAAAAGCACTTGGTGGCATTCAGGATCTGAATGGTGTTCCTGATGCCATTTTCGTAGTGGACGTTGGTTATCACAAGATTGCAATTACTGAGGCTAACAAGCTTGGTATTCCAGTGATTGCTGTTGTAGATACCAACCACTCACCAGAAGGTATTGACTACATTATTCCTGGTAATGATGACTCTAGTAAAGCGGTAACCCTTTACACACGCGGCATTGCCGATGCAATCTTAGATGGCCGTGCAAATGCAGTTCAAGAAGTAATGACTGCCATTAAAGAAGGCGAAGAAGAGTTTGTTGAAGAAGGGAAAGCTGAATAATGGCCGCTATCACAGCTGCAATGGTTGGCGAGTTACGCGCCAAGACTGATGCTCCAATGATGGAGTGCAAAAAGGCTTTGACCGAGGCTGATGGTGATATGGCACGTGCAGAAGAAATTCTGCGTGTAAAGCTAGGTAGTAAAGCCGGTAAAGCTGCTTCTCGTGTCACTGCTGAAGGTATTGTTGCTTCATTCATCAATGGCAATAACGGTGCTTTGCTTGAAGTGAACTGCGAAACCGATTTCGTTTCTAAGAACGACGATTTCTTGGCATTTACAAACGAGTGCGTCAAGTTGATTTCTGAAAAGAACCCAGCTGACGTTGCTGCTTTATTGGCATTGCCACTGAATGGTAAAACAGTTGATGAGGTTCGTAGCGCATTGATCGGTAAGATCGGCGAAAACATCATGCCGCGTCGCTTTAAGCGTTTCGCCGGTAGCAGTAAGTTGGTTTCCTATCTCCATGGCACCCGCATCGGTGTGATGGTTGAATATGAGGGTGACGAAACTGCTGCTAAGGATGTAGCAATGCATATTGCTGCGATGAAGCCTGTGGCTCTATCTACGGCTGATGTTCCTGCTGAATCTATTGCGATTGAGCGTAGCGTTGCTGTACAAAAGGCTGCTGAATCTGGCAAACCACCAGAAATCGTTGAGAAGATGGTTGAAGGCTCTATTCAGAAATACCTTAAAGAAGTTTCTTTGCTAAACCAAACTTTCGTCAAGAACGATAAGCAAACGGTTGAGCAAATGCTCAAGGCTGCAAATACAACAATCAAGGGTTTCACCATGTTTGTTGTAGGTGAGGGCATTGAGAAGCGTCAAGACGACTTTGCGGCTGAAGTCGCCGCTCAGGTAGCTGCTGCCTCTAAAGCTACTGCTTAATTAGCCATTTTGGGGTTTGCCCCAGATGGTCGGTAATACCCAAAAGGGCATAGAAACTCAGGTTTCTATGCCCTTTTGTTTGATCTTTCCCAAGCCCTTTATAATTTGGCCAAGATATTAAAAAGTGCTTAAAGATCAATAAGCTAAGTAAGTAAATTACTTAGCAAATTACGGAAAAATAAAAATATGCCAGCCTACAAACGCGTCCTCCTCAAACTATCTGGTGAAGCCCTTATGGGTGATGATGCTTTTGGTATCAACCCGGTAACCATTGATTCCATGGTTGCAGAAATAGCCCAAGTGGTCAGTAGCGGCATTGAGCTGGCTATTGTGATTGGCGGGGGTAATATTTTCCGAGGTGTTGCTGGTGGTGCTGCTGGTATGGATCGGGCTACTGCAGATTACATGGGTATGTTGGCTACCATGATGAATTCCCTCGCATTACAAGATGCTTTGCGTCAAAAAGGGGTTGAAGCGCGAGTGCAATCAGCCCTTCGAATGGACCAAGTGGTTGAGCCTTACATACGTCCGCGTGCAATTCGTGCGATGAGTGAAGGCAAGGTAGTGATCTTTGCGGCCGGTACAGGCAACCCATTCTTTACAACCGATACAGCAGCTGCTCTGCGCGGTGCTGAGATGGGTGTCGATGTCATGCTCAAGGCGACCAAGGTCGACGGCATTTATAGTGCTGATCCCGTTAAAGATCCAACAGCAACTTTATATAAGACCATTACATTTGATGAAGCAATCATTAAAAACTTGCAAGTCATGGATGCCACTGCATTTGCTTTATGCCGTGACCGTAAATTACCGATCAAAGTATTTTCGATTCTCAAGCCAGGTGCACTCATGCGCGTAGTAAATGGTGAATCTGAGGGTACTTTGGTACACGCTTAATAGGAGGCCTGATGTCTGCAGCAGAAATTAAATCCACCACCGATCAAAAGATGCAAAAGTCTCTTGAGTCTTTGAAAAGTAGTTTGGCAAAGATTCGCTCTGGACGTGCTAATCCTGGAATTTTGGAGCACATTCAGGTGGATTACTACGGTAATCCAACGCCCTTGAGTCAAGTTGCCAGCTTAGGTTTAGCCGATGCTCGCACCATTAATGTTCAGCCATTTGAGAAGACAATGGTTGCCGCTATCGAAAAGGCGATTCGTGATTCTGATTTGGGCTTAAACCCAGCATCACAAGGCACTGTGATCCGTGTACCGATGCCTGCTTTGACAGAAGAGCGTCGTCGCGATCTCACCAAAGTTGTGAAGGGTGAGGGCGAAGATGCCAAGATTGCTGTACGCAATTTACGTCGTGATGCCAATGAGCATTTAAAGCGCCTAACTAAAGATAAAGAAATTTCTGAGGATGATGAGCGTCGTGCGACTGAAGATATTCAGAAGATGACAGACAAGGCAGTAATTGATATTGACAAGCTCGTCTCTGAAAAAGAAAAAGAGATCATGACGGTTTAAGGACCCGATTGAATTTAAGTCTCTCATGACCCAACACCTCAGTTCAACCCAAGATATTCCAGAGTTCAGTGCGATTCCTCGCCATGTGGCAATCATCATGGATGGCAATGGTCGGTGGGCTGGCAAACGCATGATGCCTCGTGTGGCTGGGCACTCTGAGGGTTTGTCTGCAGTTCGTAAGATTGTTCAAGAGTGTCATCGCAGTGGTGTTCAATACCTGACTATTTTTGCCTTTAGTTCTGAGAACTGGCGCCGCCCTCCAGAAGAAGTCGGTTTTTTGATGAAACTATTTCTGAAATCTCTGAAAGGTGAGGTTGCTCGCCTTGTAGAAAATGATATTTGCTTGCGCGTGATTGGTGATTTGAGTCGTTTTGATCCAGCCATCCAAGAAATGGTTCAGTTTTCGCAAGAAAAGACTGCTGGGTGTAAAGCGATTACCTTAACCGTTGCTGCAAACTATGGCGGCCGCTGGGATATCTTGCAAGCCATGCGCCGTTGCCTAGAAGTCAACCCCAATCTGAAGCCAGAGCAAGTGACTGAAGAGCTGCTTGCGCCCCATCTTTCGATGGCCTACGCTCCAGAGCCAGATTTATTTATTCGTACTGGTGGCGAGCAGCGTGTGAGCAACTTCTTGTTGTGGCAGTTGGCTTATACAGAACTGTATTTCACAGATATTTTATGGCCTGAATTTGATGAGCTCGAGCTGCGTAAAGCGTTTCATTGGTTTAGTCAGCGTGAGCGCCGCTTTGGGCGCACTAGCGCTCAGCTTGCATCGCAAGCTTTGAGTGACGCAGTTTGATTCTTTCAGTGGATCACCCATGCTAAAAACCCGAGTGATTACTGCCCTTGTTCTGCTAGCAGTACTCTTGCCCATCCTGTTCTTATTGCCAGCTTTTTATATTGGCGCGTTCTTCTTGGCAGCCTTATTAGCTGCTGCATGGGAATGGAGTACTTTACTGGCTCCCCAAGCTAGGTGGGCGGCTTGGCTCTATGCATTATTTTGCTTGGCCATCATTTTATTTCTGTTAGGCATGCAAAACGCATCTTGGCAATTTGCACTTCTACTCTTATCAGTCATTTTTTGGTTCTTTGTGGCGCCCTTTATTTTGGCAAAAGGCATCGACCTTTCTTTGCAAAAGTTACGCCCATTTTATGTGGTGCTCGGCTTGATTTTATTGCCGGCAACCTGGTTTTCACTGGTCTTCTTACGAGAGCTTGGCCTAGTATTTTTGTTGACAAGCATCGCTTTAGTATGGGTTGCTGATATTGGTGCTTACTTTGTTGGTAAGGCATTTGGTAAGCGTAAGTTGGCCATCCAAATCAGTCCCGGTAAGTCGGTTGAGGGCGCCATTGGCGGCCTTGTACTTTCTTATGGCTATGCATTGCTCTGCGTGATCTATTTACCTTTTGAGTCCACTCTATTCGGAGCTTGGGCAATTCGTTTTGGCTGGGTAGCCATGTTTTTGATGGTGACGGTTTTAGTGGCCTTTAGCATCTTTGGCGATCTATTTGAGTCTCAGTTAAAGCGTTTGGCTGGAGTGAAAGACAGCAGCCATTTATTGCCTGGACATGGTGGCGTACTTGATCGCGTTGATGCATTGATCCCAACAATGCCAATTGCAGCATTGCTAGCGGGATTTGTGTGATGACGATAAGGCATATCGCTATTTTGGGCTCTACAGGATCTATCGGCGTTAATACGCTGGATGTCATCCGCGCACATCCAGATCGATTTAAGGTAGCCGCCCTTACCGCCGGCAAGCAAATTGATCGATTAGCTCATCAGTGCGCAGAATTTAAGCCTAGTATTGCAGTTGTTGCAGATGCTGATGGAGCTACTCGTCTCAAGCAAATATTGCTTGATCAAAAAATCGATACACAAGTGCTCTATGGCCCTCAAGCGCTTGTAAGTGCTGTTACAGATTCAGGATGTGACACTGTGATGGCTGCAATAGTTGGTGCGGCTGGTTTAGTTCCCACCTTGGCTGCCGCTAAAGCAGGTAAAAGAGTATTGCTTGCCAACAAAGAAGCTTTAGTGATGTCCGGTAATTTATTCATGCAAGCAATGAAGCAGGGTGGAGGTGAGCTACTGCCGATTGATAGCGAGCACAATGCAATCTTCCAATGTCTTCCCCCTCAATTCTCTAAAACACCAAACCCAAGTCTGGGAGTGGAAGAGTTGTGGTTAACTGCCTCAGGCGGCCCTTTTAGAAATACGCCCCTAGAGCAATTGGGGAGCATTACACCTGACCAAGCTTGCGCTCACCCAAATTGGGTCATGGGTAGAAAGATTTCAGTTGATTCAGCCACGATGATGAATAAGGGTCTCGAAGTGATTGAGGCGTTTTGGTTGTTTGGTTTGCCTTTAGAAAAAATTAAAGTGTTGATTCATCCACAAAGCGTAGTGCACTCTATGGTGCGCTACCGAGATGGCTCTGTGATTGCGCAGTTGGGTCAGCCAGATATGCGCACTCCTATTGCTTATGGTTTAGCTTGGCCAGAGCGTATCGAGGCTGGTGTTACGCAATTGAATTTGACTCAATTGTCAGCGTTAAGCTTTGCAGAACCAGACTTAGCGCACTTTCCTTGTTTGTCTTTGGCTTTTGCCGCTGCAAAAGCGGGGGGTACAGCGCCTACAGTTCTCAATGCAGCTAACGAGATGGCGGTAGCAGCATTCTTGAATGAAGGTATACCTTATTTGGATATTTCCTTGGTTGTTGAGAAGACATTAAATGTAATGCCGGTTTCAGATGCAGACTCAATCGAATATATTTTGGATATTGATATGCAAGCTAGAAAAGTGGCGCATGACATTATTAAATCTATCCGCTCTTAACTTACAAAGTAATTAGGAATTCATTTGCAGGCACTTATTACACTTGCTGCATTTTTAGTCACCCTAGGCGTCCTCGTGAGCTTTCATGAGTTCGGACATTTTTTAGCAGCCCGCTTATGTGGAGTACGTGTGCTCCGATTCGCAGTTGGCTTTGGTAAGCCAGTATTCACTTATGTAGCGAGCAATAAAACGGAGTGGGTGATCGCCTCTATTCCTCTGGGCGGTTATGTGAAGTTGTTAGATGGTCGTGATAGTCAGCAAACGATTACTGCCACAGATGAGCTAGAGGCTTTTGATCACAAACCACTGTGGCAGCGTTCCTCGATTGTTGCGGCCGGCCCATTTGCTAACTTCTTTTTAGCAGTCGTTTTATTTGCTGTGATTTATGTTTCTGGCGCACCACAATTGCCGGCGATATTAAAGGCCCCACCCGAAAACTCAGTGGCAGCCAAACTCGGTGTTGAAGGAGGGGATCGCGTGATTGGCTGGCAGACGCTAGCAAACTCAAATTCAGTACCGCTTTCCGGTGAATTTGAGCCTGTTCTCAGTTGGAATGCTTTGCGCTGGACTCTTTTAGACGCCCTTACTGATGAGACTGGATTTTCCTTAGAAATGCAGACTCCTTCGGGCAGTCGCTATATGAAGACCTTTTTAGCCAGGGATTTACCTCAGATAAGCCCTCAAACTGACCCCATGCTGGCCCTTGGCATTTTGCCTAAGTCTGCGCCCCTGACGGATTGGGATCAGTTGAAGTTGGGCCCCTTTGATGCCATGGGATTTGCTAGCGAGAGGGTTTGGTTGATTACCAAGGTCTCCATAAGGCTAATGGCAGGGATTTTTACTGGGAATACCTCCGTAAAACAGCTGGGAGGCCCCTTAAGTATTGCCGATATGGCGGGTAAGTCTGCTCAGGTAGGTTGGCAGCCATTTTTTGCATTTTTAGCACTTATAAGTATTAGCATTGGCCTCTTGAATTTGCTCCCTTTTCCCATGTTAGATGGGGGGCAGCTCCTGTATGATGCATGGGAGTTAGTCGCTGGTAAGCGGATATCGATTTCGGTACAAGAACAGTTCCAGAAGGTGGGCTTTTTACTACTAATTTCTTTGTCCCTTCTGGCCTTATTTAACGATTTACAACGCTACCTTTCACCTTGAATTTTCTGACCTCGCCTTTGCGTATTTCTACCCGCTTGATTGCTCAGCTTTTGTTGGTGATCACTGCTGCGCTCAGTTTAAATATTCATGCAGCTGAATCTTTTGTAGTTAAAGATATTCGTATCGAGGGATTACAGCGCGTAGAACCAGGTACGGTATTTAGTTATCTTTCTGTTCAGGTTGGAGATACTTTTACAGAAGAAAAGGGCGGAGACGCAATCAAAGCCTTGTATAGCACAGGCTTTTTTCGAGATGTGCAAATTCAAGCTCAGGGCGATATTCTGATTGTGATTGTCGAGGAGCGCCCAACGGTTTCCCGTATCGAATTCACGGGGATGAAAGAGTTTGATCAAGAGATTGTGCGAAAGTCATTAAAGTCAGTAGGCGTTGCAGAAGCACGCTTTTATGACAAGGCGATCATTGATAAGGCTGAGCAAGAGTTAAAGCGCCAGTATGTCGGTAAGGGCATGTATGCGGCTGAAGTGGTCGCTACGGTAACTCCTGTTGAACGTAACCAGGTGGCGATTTATTTCAATATTGATGAAGGTCCAGTTGCCAAAATTCAAGAGATTAACTTTATTGGTAATGAAGTCTTTAGCGAAAGCACTCTTAAAAGTGAGATGCAATTGAAGACTGGTGGATGGTTATCTTGGTATAGCAAAGATAACTTGTATTCGAAGCAAAAGTTGACTGCTGACTTAGAGACTATTCGTTCTTATTATTTAAATCGTGGATATCTTGAGTTTGTCATTGAGTCTACTCAGGTATCGATTACTCCAGATAAAAAAGGTGTTTACCTCACCATTAGTATTAAGGAAGGTAAAAAGTTCACAGTGAAGGGTGTACGTGTAGCTGGTGATACTTTGGGTAAAGAGGCCGAGTTAATGCAGTTGATTACATTGAAGCCGGGTGACACCTTTTCTTCTGCCAAGTTGACAGAAAGCACCAAGGCAATTGCTGAGATATTGGGCTCATATGGCTATGCTTTTGCAACTATTAATCCGCAGCCAGATGTGCGACGCGAGCAAGCTGAAGTTGATCTAACCCTAGTGATTGATCCGGGACGTCGTATTTATGTTCGCAATGTGAATATTTCTGGTAACGCAAAAACCCGTGACATCGTTATTCGTCGCGAGATGCGTCAGTTTGAGAGCTCTTGGTTTGATAGTGACAAGATCGATCTATCTAAAAAACGTTTAGGTCGCATGGGTTACTTTACTGAAACCGACATCACTACTGAGGATGTTCCTGGGTCTCCTGACCAGGTAGACGTTAAGGTAAAGGTGACTGAAAAACCAACGGGTGCGGTAACCATTGGTGCTGGATTCTCTTCCACAGAAAAATTAATTTTGTCAGCTGGTATCAATCAGGAAAATGCATTCGGTACTGGCACATCCGTTGGTTTGAATTTTTCCATGGGTAAAGTGAATCAAAATCTCGCTTTTTCTAACTATGATCCTTACTTTACTGAAGATGGCATTAGTCGTTATACCGACTTGTACTATCGCTCTGCAAAGCCGCTCTATTACGCTGGAGATCCTAACTACCAAATCAAGTCAGTAGGCTCAAACATTAAATTTGGCGTTCCTTATACCGAAGTAGATAGGGTGTTTTTTGGAACTGGTATAGAGGCCTTCCGAATTAGCACTTCTTCGAATACACCGCAGCCGTATCTCAACTATGCAATGGATTACGGCATTCCTTCACCCGGTTACCCTGGCACTTTAACCACTTATAACGTGCCCTTGACTGTGGGTTGGGCACGCGATGGTCGTGATAGCGCATTAATTCCGTCGGAAGGTTCATTGCAGCAGCTATCTGGTGAGGTCGGTACACCAGTTGGTGACCTGACTTTCTATCGATTGTTTGGGCAGTACCAGAAATATCACTCTTTCTCAAAAGGCAATATTTTGTCCTTCAATGGTGAAGTGGGGTATGGCGAGGCATATGGCACTAAACCATTCCCTATTACCAAAAACTATTATGTCGGTGGTATTGGCTCTGTACGTGGTTATGCTCCGGGATCCTTGGGTCCCCAGTACTACAACTACAATATAGGCTCTTACCAAGCCACTGGTGGTCAGTCTAAGATCGTCAGTAACGTGGAATATACCTTCCCAGTTCCTGGGTCTGGCGTAGATAAAACCCTGCGTTTATTTACCTTCGTTGACGGCGGTAATGCCTTTGGGGAAAATATCAACTTAGTCTTAAAATATTCCTACGGATTAGGTTTATCATGGATATCACCGTTAGGACCTTTGAAATTTAGTTACGGTATCCCGTATAAATCTCTACCAACAGACAACGTCCAGCGATTGCAATTCCAGGTAGGTACGGCGTTTTAATTGTTTAAGGAAAGATTATGAAGTTTTATCACTCTTCAAAATGGATTCAAGTTGGCATCATTGCTGCAATGGCGGCGATGATTGCCCCACAAGTTTTTGCTCAGGATGCAGGAGCCAGAATTGGCGCTGTCAATGTTGATAAAGTATTTAACGAATCCAATATTGCCAAACAAAGTCAGGCCAAAATCGAAAAAGATTTTTCTAAACGCCAAAATGACATCAGAGATGCTGCAGGAAAGATAAAAGCTGCAGCTGAGAAATTGGAGCGAGATGCTCCTGTGATGAATGAGACTGAGCGGGTACGTCGTCAACGTGAGCTGGCCGAGCAAGATCGCGAACTGCAACGTAAGCAACGTGAGTTTACAGAAGACCTTAATCAAAGAAACTTTGAGGACCGTGCCAAGATTGCTGAGAAGGCTAATATTGCGCTCAAACAGGTTGCTGAGCAAAAAAAATTAGATATCATCATCCAGGATCCTCCTTACGCAAATCCTAAGGTTGATGTTACTGATGAAATCATCAGGGTTTTAAATAGCCTAAAGTAAATTTATGCCGACTGCCATCGAGCTGGCCGAACAGTTTCAAGCAAGCTTGGTGGGGGAAGCCTCCCGAGTACTGATTGGCCTCGCTCCTCTGGAGCGGGCGCAATCGAACCAAATATCTTTCCTCTCCAATCCACTATATCGCCAACAGGCCAGTGATAGTCTTGCAGGGGCATTGATTGTTAGCAAAGCTGATTTAGAGTTTTTACAAGCGAATCCAAGTGCTAACTCATCAAAACGAGTTTACTTTGTCTCTAAAAACCCTTACGCAACTTTTGCCAGAATGGCGCAGTTTTTTGCAAAAGAAGGCTCGCCAACATACCCCCCTGGAATACATCCAAGCGCTGTGATAGATTCCACGGCCGTTGTTCCCGCTTCATGCCATATTGGACCCTTCGTACAAATTGGTGCCGGCGTAAAGTTAGGCGAGCGTATATCAATTTTGGGAAATTCTTCGATTGCTAGAGATAGCGCCATTGCGAGCGATACGCTGATTTACCCTTCAGTTTCGATTTATTGCGGCACTCATATCGGTGAGCGCTGCATTATTCATAGTGGTGCTGTGATTGGTGCTGATGGTTTTGGATTTGCACCAGATTTTTCTGCAACCGGCGGAGAGTGGGTCAAAATTCCACAAACTGGCACGGTGGTCATTGGCAATGATGTCGAGATTGGTGCCTCAACCACGATTGATCGTGGTGCTATGAGTGACACTATGATTGGCTCGGGAACTAAAATCGATAATCAAGTACAAATCGCGCACAACGTCACTGTTGGTGAGTGCTGTGTGATTGCAGGGTGTGCCGCTATTTCGGGTAGTACGAAAATTGGTAATTTCTGCATTATTGGAGGCGCTTCGAATTTTGCAGGGCATCTTACGATTGCTGATAGAACTACGGTTTCTGGTAATACCTCAATTATTCGCTCTATAACTGAGCCAGGACAGCATTTTACGGGCGTTTACCCCTCAATGCCCCATAGCGCCTGGGAGAAAAATGCAGCGATCTTGCGTGGCCTAGATAAAATACGTCAACGTTTGCGTTTATTGGATAAGAGCAAGGGTTCGGGATCTTAAGATCCGCCAGTAATTAAATTTATATTAACTTTTAAGTAGGTACCCCATGAGCAAGCCAATTGCGATCGATATCAATAAGATTCTGAAGTTATTGCCGCATCGCTATCCATTTTTGCTGGTAGATCGTGTGCTCGAAATTACGCCACGTGAATCTATTACTGCATTAAAGAACGTCACAATGAATGAGCCATTCTTTCAGGGGCATTTCCCAGATTTTCCGGTAATGCCGGGAGTGCTCATTATTGAGGCTTTGGCGCAAACTGCTGCATTGCTCACTTTTTCAGAAGAGCGCGCAGAGGATGCTATTTATTATTTCGCCGGAATTGATAATGCCCGCTTTAAAAAGCCAGTTCTGCCAGGTGACCAGCTCATTATGACTGCCAAGTTAGAGCGCGGCCGTGCCGGTATTTATAAGTTTTCTGTACTAGCAACGGTAGATGGTGAGATTGCGGCTGAAGCAAATATCACTTGTGCGGTTCGTACGAAAGGCGCGTAATGACTCGGATTCATGCATCCGCTGTAGTTGATAGCAAAGCGGAGTTGGCTAGCGATGTTGAGATTGGCCCTTACTCTGTTGTCGGCCCTAATGTCAAGATTGGTGCCGGCACTAAAGTAGGCTCACATACCGTGATTGAGGGTTATACGACTATCGGCAAAGAGAATAATTTTGCGCACTTTGCTGCCATTGGTGGCCCGCCTCAGGATATGAAATACCGCGGCGAACCTACTCAACTCATTATTGGTGATCGCAATACAGTACGTGAGTTCACAACCATTCATACCGGCACAGCGCAAGACGAAGGTATCACTCGTATTGGAAGTGATAACTGGATCATGTCTTATGTGCATATTGCGCATGATTGCCAGATAGGTAATCACACCATCTTCTCTAGTAATGCACAAATTGCAGGCCACGTTCACGTTGATGACTGGGCGATTATGGGCGGTATGTCTGGAGTACATCAGTTTGTTCGCATTGGACAGCATGTCATGTTAGGCGGAGCTTCTGTTTTAGTTCAAGATATTCCGCCATTTGTGATTGCAGCTGGTGACAAGGCTAGCCCTCATGGAATTAACGTTGAGGGTCTCAAGCGCCGTGGATTTTCAAGTGAAACGATTTCTGCATTGCGCCAGGCCTACAAAGTGCTATATAAAGATGGGCTCAGTTTTGAGGATGCCAAGGTAGAGATTCAAAAAATGATCACTGTACATGCAGCGGATGCTGCTACTGCAGAAAAACTCGCTCAGTTTCATGATTTCATTGCCGCCTCCACGCGCGGCATCATTCGCTAAGGCTTTACTTTGCCTAAGTTAGCTTGTGTAGCGGGCGAACCCTCTGGTGATTTGCTTGCTGCACCAGTCCTAAGCGCATTGAACCAAATTCCAGATATGGCCGACCTAGAGGTCTATGGCATCGGTGGTCCTCGCATGCAAGCTCAGGGCATGCGTTCCGATTGGCCTATGGAGACCTTAAGTGTTCGAGGCTATGTTGAGGCAATCAAACAGCTTCCTGCTATTTTGAAGCTCCGCAAAGAGCTCATCCAACATCTGACAGGTGAAGGGCGCCCAGATGTGTATTTAGGAGTAGATGCTCCAGACTTTAATTTAGGTGTTGAGCTCCACTTACGCAAAGCGGGTATTCCAACTTTACATTTAGTTTCGCCATCGATTTGGGCGTGGAGAGCGGGGCGTATTAAGAAGATTTCTCAGGCTGTCGAGCGCATGCTATGTATTTTCCCTTTTGAAACTGAAATCTATGATCGGGCAGGTGTAGCCTCGACTTATGTGGGTCACCCGCTAGCAAGTGAAATTCCACTTGAGCCAAATACAAAGCAGGCCCGAGAAAAAATTACAAAAGAATTAAAACTATCGAGTAACTTACTCGATAGTATTGTGATTGCAGTATTGCCTGGCAGTCGTAGTTCAGAGATTGAGCTCATTGCCCCAGTATTTTTTGAAACGATGCATTTACTGAGCGAGAAATTAAAAGGACAGAAACTCCAGTTTTTAATTCCGGTTGCTACTCCACGATTACGTGTCCCCCTGGAGGAGCTTCTGCTTCAGGCTAAAAATCTAAATCCTGATATTCAGATTCAATTACTAGATGGTATGGCTGATGAAGTATTAGAGGCTTCAGATGTGGTGTTAATTGCTAGCGGTACAGCCACATTACAAGCAGCCCTGTGGAAAAAACCCATGGTGATTTCTTACAAGGTGCCTTGGTTAACTGCACAAATCATGAAACGTCAGGGCTACTTGCCGTATGTTGGTTTGCCAAATATTTTATGTGGTGAATTTGTGGTTCCAGAGTTGTTACAAAATGAGGCTACTGCAGAAAAGTTAGCCCAAGCTCTCATGGATTGGTTAAATCATCCTAATAAAGTTGCCGAACTCAAGGCACGGTTCTCTCAAATGCATGAGACACTCCGTCGTCCAACTGGCCTCTTGGTTGCACAGGCAGTCGCTCAAACGATTACAAACAGTCGTCAGAAAAGGGTTCAGTCGTGAGTCTGATTTGGATCTGCGGGGTTGACGAGGTAGGGCGCGGGCCATTGGTTGGGGCGGTCGTGGCAGGGGCGGTAGTACTTGACCCAAACAATCCCATCGAAGGCTTAAGAGACTCCAAGAAACTGACTCCTGCAAGGCGCGAGTTTCTCTATGAACAAATCATGGAGAAAGCTAAAGCCTGGGGCGTTGGCGAAGCTAGCCCTGCAGAGATTGACGATATTAATATTTTGCAAGCCACCATGTTAGCGATGAGACGGGCGATCGAGGATTTAACAATACGATTAGGCGCTTGGCCAGATAAAGCACTCATTGATGGTAATCGCTGCCCTGAGTTACCGATATCTGCTGAGGCAATTATTAAAGGGGATTCCAAAGAGCCGGCGATTTCAGCGGCATCTATCATCGCGAAAGTAACGCGCGATCGCCAGATGCAAGCATTAGATAAGCTCCATCCACAGTATGGATTTGCACAGCATATGGGTTACCCAACGGAGGCCCACTTTGCTGCTCTTAAAGAATTCGGTGCATGCGCTGAGCATCGCAGAAGTTTTTCTCCTGTACGAAGAGTTCTTGAAGGCGTTACAAGTTAGTCATGAACTTCGACCTTATTACTTCTAAAGAAAATCCTCTATTTAAGGAGATTCGCAACCTCCAGGCGACTGGCTCAAAGGGTCAGAAGGCAAGGCTCGCCAGTGGCCAGGCCCTGTTGGAGGGCATTCATCTCGTACAAACCTGGGTGGGTGATCCTGCCCTCAAGATTTTGCTTACTTCTGATCTTGGCCTTCAGAATATAGAAATCTCACAGGTAGTATATGAACATATAGAAATATGTCCTGATACCAAGGTTTATCAACTCGATAGTTCCTTATGGGATTTACTGAGTGAGTTAGTAAATGCGCCCCATATTGCTGGTCTGCTGGATCTACCAAAATCTTGCTTAACTCCGCCACAATCGATCGCTACACTTGCTGGAGATGTACTTATCCTAGACCGCATTCAAGATGCGGGGAATGTGGGATCTATCTTGCGAACAGCTGCTGCCGCAGGGTTCACCCAGGTCATTGCTACAACGGGTTGCGCACACTTATGGTCTAGCAAAGTATTGCGAGCTGGTATGGGCTCACACCGCCTATTAGATCTGTATGAAGGTTGGTCAAATCAGCAAGTGCTCAGTGCAGTGACGGCCCCAATGTTGGCTGCTACTGCAGATGCTGAACAGGATCTCTACTCCCTTAATCAAGAGTTACTCCATCCAGTGGCTTGGGTGATGGGTAGTGAAGGACAAGGAGTTTCTGAAGTTCTTCTGGCTCAAGCCAAGGGAATATCCATTCCAATGGACCCCAGGGTTGAGTCGCTCAATGTTTCTACGGCTGCTGCCATCTGTCTATTTGAGACAATGCGCATAAGACAGTAGTACTCAGGATATTTCTAAATAATTTAAAAGCTTGCCGCTAATCCGATTGAAGTACCTCGAACATTTAGACCAAATTGATAACGAAAGACTAATCGTATCCGGGTAAAAATGGGATCTGATGCACTTCTATCAAGTTCAACACCAGTTCCAATGGATGATAGCGAACTAAAGCCAAGGGCTCCACGCAAATTTCCCAAGAATTGCGTATTAGCAACTTCAAAAACAGCTCTTACGGGCCTATCTAAGGCCATAAAAGGCGTAGGAATTCTGCTGCGCGCCCATAGAGACGCACTTTGGGAGTCTGCAGATCCTTGGACTGCTGCAGAGCTATCAAAAGTTTGAAGGGCGATATTGGTGTAACGAAGCTCAACATCAATTTCTTGATCAGGTTTGTAGTTCTCATAGTCGAGCATGACTGATCCGCCTAGCCCATAGGAGTTCATGCGACCACTATTTATAAACTGCAGATTAATGTCTCGATTATTGTTAATGTAGCGTGTAGCGATGGAAGCATCACTTTCCAAATGGCCAAGCATGAAGTTAGCTATCGGCCTAAATCGTAATTGATCTGTAATCGGAAAATCCCAGCCAACTCCACCAGTGCCTGTAATGCTATTCCAATACATGGGAATATTGACGGACTTACTGCCAACTCCATCAGTAAAGGTTGGGTTGTAGCGACTTAAAGCTAGCGTTCCTTCTAGGTAAAGCGGGAAGTTGGCGCTGATCCGATCACCGCCGCCCAATGATGTCATTTGTAAATCGGCTCTATCTCCACTGCCACTATTAATTTTGAGATTTCCTGTTGTGACATCCGGCGTTAGCGAGTACCCAACAATGGTCATTAAGGCATCAGCCCTTTTCTTTAAATAGTTCGTTCCCGTATCTTGAAGCGGAGTTTGACCATAGGCATATTGCGCAATACCTAAGGTGTATAAGCATGCTAGAAAGAGGCGCTGAATCCAATGAGCCATGTAAATGATTTAAGCCAAACTCTTGTTTTGTCGAAAATGATGCTAAAAAATAGCGCTCTAGCCCAGAATTGTTTTATCTGATTTCATGGCTTGTAATACCGTGGTTGCAATCTCTTCAATCGATTTACTCGTGGTTAAAACCCAGGGGATAGATTGTTTTTTCATCATTGCAGTCGCTTCATTAATTTCGTAGCGGCAGTTTTCTAGTTTGGCGTAATTACTACCTGGACGTCGTTCGTTACGAATTTCTGAAAGCCGCTCAGCATCAATCATGAGGCCAAAAATCTTTTGGCGATAGGGCATCAAGTCCTTAGGCAGCTGCCCTCGCTCAAAGTCTTCTGGAATCAGCGGGTAGTTTGCTGCCTTCAACCCATACTGCATTGCTAAGTAAAGACTAGTTGGGGTTTTGCCAACTCGCGAAATACCAACCAATATGACATCAGCCTCAATCAAATTTTGATTCGATTGCCCATCATCGTGAGCCAAAGAGTAATTGATAGCTTCGATACGGTTCTTGTAAGCCTCGGTATCTGCATTGTGATGCAGGCGGTTCATGGCGTGGGTAGATTTCATCCCAAGCGCATCCTCTAGCGGTGCCACAAAGGTTTGAAACATATCCAAAATAAGGCCGTTGGCTTTGCTCACAATGTGATTGAGTTCAGGGTTCACCAAAGTGGTGAACACAATGGGCTGAACCCTATATTTCTCAAATGCCTGATTGATGTTGCTGACGGCCTCATGAGCCTTATCGACGCTATCCACAAAAGGAATGCGGATGTGCTTAAAAGTGGCCTCAAATTGAGCCAGAATTGATTGGCTGAAGTTCTCGGCGGTGATGCCGGTTCCGTCAGAAACAATGAAAACGATACGGGTTTCGGTAGACATGGATTTGGCCTAAAAGTCAGGGTCAGCACTACAATAGGAATTATTGAAGTATGCCCCATTTGAGTGGCTGCCTGACCAGTTTTCCTACCCTTAGAGAGTATTTTATGTCCAACCAACAGCAACAAAATAGCAGTGTGGCAGATGCCTATGTTTTGCCTTTTGAGCAACTTCGTATGACTGATGTTGAATCAGTTGGCGGTAAGAATGCTTCATTGGGCGAGATGATTTCTCAATTGGCTTCCACAGGAGTGCGTGTGCCAACCGGTTTTGCGACCACCGCCTTGGCATTTCGTGATTTTCTGAAACACAATAATCTGACTGAGCGTATTCAGAAGCGTTTGGAGGGTTTAAATATTGATGATGTGCGCGCACTGGCCCAGGCTGGCGCAGAGATTCGTGAATGGATCGAAACAGCACCATTTCAGGCTAAGTTAGATGAGGAAATTCGTAAAGCTTTTGCAGTGTTGGATGATTCTGGCAAAGGCTCCTTTGCCGTACGTTCATCTGCTACTGCGGAAGACTTACCAGATGCTTCCTTTGCTGGCCAACAAGAAACATTTTTGAACGTCGAGGGCATTGACGATGTTCTAAAGAAAATTCGTGAGGTCTTCGCTTCCCTTTACAACGATCGCGCCATCTCTTACCGGGTGCACAAGGGCTTTGCCCATGCTGAAGTAGCTTTATCTGCCGGTATTCAGCGTATGGTCCGTTCTGATTTGGGCGCGGCTGGCGTCATGTTTACCTTAGATACTGAATCTGGTTTTGAGGATGTCGTCTTTATTACCTCTAGCTACGGTTTAGGTGAGACCGTCGTGCAGGGTGCGGTGAACCCTGATGAGTTTTATGTATTTAAAACTACGCTAGCCCAAGATAAAAAAGCGATCATTCGTCGCTCTTTAGGGTCTAAGTTAATTCAGATGCAATTTGCACCTAAAGGCTCTAGCGAGAAAGTACAAACTGTGGATGTCACCCCTGAGAAGCGCAATCGCTTTTCTTTAGAGGATACAGACATCACCGAGCTGGCTAAATACGCTGTCATTATCGAAAAGCACTACGGTCGTCCAATGGATATCGAGTGGGGCAAAGATGGTCAAGATGGCCGTATCTATATTCTTCAGGCGCGCCCTGAGACTGTGAAGAGTCAAGCAGCTGGTCAAGTCGAGATGCGCTACAAACTCAAAGGCAGCTCCAAAGTACTAGCTAAAGGGCGTGCAATTGGCCAGAAGATTGGTGCAGGCCCCGTCAGAATCATTCGTGATCCTAGCGAAATGGATCGTGTTCAGCCAGGCGATGTATTGGTTGCCGATATGACTGACCCGAACTGGGAGCCAGTGATGAAGCGCGCTTCTGCAATTGTGACTAACCGTGGCGGCCGTACTTGCCACGCAGCGATCATCGCACGTGAACTAGGGGTGCCTGCAGTAGTAGGCTGCGGTGATGCTACCGAGCATTTGCAAGATGGCATGATGGTGACCGTTTCTTGTTCTGAGGGTGATGAGGGTCATATTTATGATGGCTTGATCGAAACCGAAGTCACCGAGATATCTCGGGGTGTATTGCCAGAGATTCCAGTGAAGATCACGATGAACATTGGCAATCCTCAGTTGGCATTTGATTTCTGCCAAATCCCCAATGCAGGCGTAGGCCTTGCCCGTCTTGAATTCATTATCAATAACTATATTGGCGTACATCCACGTGCTGTATTGGAGTACCCCAATATTGATCCAGAGCTCAAACGTGCAGTAGAGAGCGTGGCTCGCGGTTACGCCAGCCCACGTCAGTTTTATGAAGATAAATTAGTTGAAGGAGTGGCAACGATTGCAGCCGCTTTTTATCCAAAACCCGTGATCGTTCGTTTATCCGATTTCAAATCGAATGAGTACAAGAAGTTAATTGGTGGTTCACGCTATGAGCCGGATGAAGAAAATCCAATGCTAGGTTTCCGCGGCGCATCACGCTATGTATCTGCAGATTTTGGCGAAGCCTTTGCACTTGAGTGCGCAGCGATGAAGCGTGTGCGTGAAGAGATGGGGCTTGATAACGTCGAGATCATGATTCCGTTTGTACGTACCATTAATCAAGCTAAGCGCGTGATTGAGATGATGGAGAAGCTTGGTCTGAAGCGCGGAGTCAATGGCTTGCGCCTCATCATGATGTGCGAGATTCCTTCGAATGCAATTTTGGCTGATCAGTTCTTAGAGTATTTCGATGGCTTCTCGATTGGCTCTAACGATATGACGCAGTTAACACTAGGACTAGATCGCGACTCTGGCATGGAATTACTTGCGATTGACTTTGATGAGCGTGATCCAGCAGTGGAGTTCATGATTGCGCGCTCTATTGATGCTTGTCGCAAACAAAACAAGTATGTTGGTATCTGTGGTCAGGGCCCATCAGATCACCCAGACTTTGCACGCTGGTTAGTGGAGAAAGGGATTACTTCTATCTCATTGAATCCAGATAGCGTTGTGGAAACTTGGGAGATGTTGGGAAAGAGTTTAAAAGCCTAAATTACTCAAGCAGCACATCAAAAGGCCTAGATTGAATCTAGGCCTTTTTTCTTAGAAGTACTAGGCATTCAAATCGCCTCTAGCAATGCGACCTTTTTGCACTTCCCATTCACGCTCTTTGGTGGCAGCACGTTTGTCATGCTGTTTTTTACCTCGAGCTAGCCCAATCTCACACTTCACATTACCTTTGGAAAAATGCAGGTTTAGGGGTACTAAGGTGTAACCCTTTTGCTCTACCTTGCCGATGAGCTTACGAATCTCAATGGCATTGAGCAGGAGTTTTCTGGTACGGGTGCTATCAGGAACAATATGGGTGGAAGCAGAAAGCAGGGGGGTGATATGGCAGCCGATCAGGAAAAGCTCCGCCTGGCGAATGACGACATACGCTTCTTTGATGTGCGCGCGACCAGCGCGGATGGCTTTGACTTCCCAGCCCTCCAGCACAAGTCCGGCCTCAAAGCGTTCCTCGATAAAATAATCGAAGAAAGCTTTTTTGTTATCGACGATACTCATAGTTATTTAGCTTCCAAGATCGATTATGGCAGACGTCTACAAGACCGTTTTAATTGGGCAATCAGCCGACCGGATGTATGGCTTGGTAACCGATGTGGCGAAATATCCCGAGTTTTTGCCTTGGTGTGGCGGGGTGGAGATTTTTGAGCAAACTGAGACGGTCCTGGACGCCAAAATTAATATTCATTTCAAGGGTATTAACCAATTTTTTCATACCCGCAATATCAACCACCGCCCAGAAACCATTGATATGGTCTTTGTGGATGGACCTTTTAAGCATTTTTCGGGGCAGTGGAATTTCATCCCTTTGCGAGAAGATGCCTGTAAGGTGGAATTTAAGCTTCACTGGGAATTTAAGAGTGCCATTCTCGATAAGATTATTGGCCCTGTTTTTAGCCATATTGCTGGCACTTTTGTCGATTGTTTTGTGAAAAGAGCTGAGGATCTGGATGGCTAGCCGCAGATTAGATCTTTTACTCTGCGATGCCAGAAAGGGTGACCCTGTTCTGAGCCCGTTCCAATTTATTCTTGAGGAGGGTGAGCTTGCTACGGTGGGCTTAGCCTTGGTAAGGGCAGGTATTGCCACAGGTCAAGATGACCCACTCCTAGGCAGAAAAGGCTGTTTTGGGGTCTTTGGCAAGCGTAAAGATTGGGACAGCCCCATTTACTCTGGTGATCGTTTGGAGCTGTATTCCCCCCTGTTAATTGACCCTAAAAGCGTCCGCCGTAAGAAGGCTAACCAGAATCAGGACGCCAAATTCCAGGCTGCCGCTGCTAAAAGAAAGGCTAGGAGGCTATAATCTGTTTTTGTGACTAGGGGTTTTGTATGCGACTCATTCAAAAAGCACTCACTTTTGACGATGTGCTCCTCGTGCCGGCCTATTCATCGGTACTTCCTCGAGATGCCAGTCTGGCAAGTAAGTTAACTCGGGAAATTTCTCTCAATACACCGCTGGTGTCTGCTGCAATGGATACCGTGACCGAAGGTCGTTTGGCAATTGCCATGGCTAGTGAGGGTGGCATTGGCATCATTCATAAAAACTTAACGCCAGCTGAGCAAGCGCGTGAAGTAGCAAAAGTAAAGCGTTATGAATCTGGTGTTTTGCGCGACCCAATCACGATCGGTCCAGATTTCACTCTGCGCCAAGTGATTCAACTTTCTCGTGAACATGGCTTCTCTGGGTTTCCAGTTTTAGTAGGTAAAGAAGTTGTCGGCATTATTACGAATCGTGATTTGCGTTTCGAAGAAGATTTAGATGCCCCAGTTAAAACCAAAATGACGCCGCGTGAGCGCTTGGTGACTGTACAAGAGGGCTGCTCATTAGAAGAAGCAAAGCGCTCAATGAGTCAACATCGTTTAGAGCGCGTATTGGTTGTCAATAATAAATTTGAGTTACGCGGTCTCATTACCGTGAAAGATATTCTCAAGGCCACAGAGCACCCTAATGCCTGTAAAGACGGTGAAGGTAAGCTGCGTGTGGGTGCCGCAGTGGGTGTTGGTCCAGATAATGATGAGCGTATTGAGCTTTTAGTGCGCGCTGGTGTCGATGTGATTGTGGTGGATACCGCTCATGGCCATAGTCAGGGTGTTTTAGATCGCGTCAAATGGGTTAAGACAAAATTTCCACACGTTCAGGTGATTGGTGGCAACATTGCTACTGGCGATGCTGCTAAAGCCCTAGCTGATCATGGTGCTGATGGTGTGAAGGTTGGTATTGGCCCTGGCTCCATTTGTACTACTCGGATTGTTGCGGGTGTTGGCGTTCCTCAAATTAGTGCAATCGTCAATGTAGCTGCAGCACTGAAAGGCACCGGTATTCCATTAATCGCTGACGGTGGTGTTCGTTACTCTGGTGATGTTGCAAAAGCGCTTGCCGCTGGCGCAAGCTCCGTCATGATGGGCGGTATGTTTGCTGGTACAGAAGAAGCCCCGGGTGAAGTGTTCTTATATCAGGGACGCTCCTATAAGAGTTATCGCGGTATGGGTTCATTGGGCGCGATGGCTGATGGTTCTGCAGATCGTTATTTCCAGAGTGATATCGTAGCCAATGCAGAGAAACTCGTTCCAGAAGGTATTGAGGGGCAAGTCCCTTACAAGGGTAGCGTGCTCGCGATCTTGCATCAACTCACAGGAGGCATTCGTTCCTCGATGGGTTATCTAGGCTGCAAAACCATTGCCGAGTTACATGAAAAAGCCAATTTTGTGGAAATCACTTCAGCGGGTGTGCGCGAGTCACACGTTCATGATGTGAAGATCACTAAGGAAGCGCCGAATTACCACATTGATTAAGGCTGTTTCTTTCGTGCACGACAAAATACTGATTCTCGACTTTGGTTCACAAGTAACCCAATTAATTGCTAGACGTGCACGTGATGCACGAGTCTATTCAGAGATCCATTCCTACGACTGTGATCCAGAATTCATTCGTAAATTTATTCAAGAGCAGGGCGGTAAGGGAATCATTCTCTCGGGCGGCCCTAGCTCAGTAACAGAAGCTGGCAGCCCACGCGCACCACAAATTGTTTTTGAACTAGGCGTCCCTGTTCTTGGTATTTGCTATGGCATGCAAACCATGGCAACCCAATTGGGTGGTGCTGTAGCCTCTGCTGAGTCATTAGGTAAGGCACGTGAGTTTGGCTATTCTGAGGTTCGTGCTCATGGCCACACCAATCTCCTCAAAGGTATTCAGGATTTCTCTACTAGTGAAGGTCATGGCATCCTCAAAGTTTGGATGAGCCATGGCGATTCGGTAACGACCTTGCCACCTTCATTTAAGTTAATGGCTTCTACTGAGTCTTGTCCTATTGCGGGTATGGCAGACGAAGAGCGCCGCTTCTATGCATTTCAGTTCCATCCAGAAGTGACGCATACCATCCAAGGCACTGCAATCATTGAGCGTTTTGTGCATGAGATTTGCAAATGCAAGCCAGATTGGGTGATGGGCGATTACATTGCTGAAGCTGTTGAAAATATTCGTAAGCAGGTTGGAGATGATGAAGTCATCCTGGGCTTATCTGGTGGCGTTGACTCTAGCGTTGCTGCTGCCCTCATTCATCGCGCCATTGGTGATCAACTCACTTGTGTTTTTGTAGATCATGGCCTGCTTCGTTTGAACGAAGGCGACATGGTAATGGAAATGTTTGCCCGCAATCTTGGCGTTAAAGTGATCCGCGTGGATGCCAAAGATACCTTCATGGGTCAATTGGCCGGTGCTTCTGATCCTGAAGCGAAGCGCAAGATTATCGGTAAAGAGTTTGTAGAAATTTTCCAGACTGAGTCTGGCAAGATTGAGAATGCCAAGTGGTTAGCTCAAGGAACAATTTATCCAGATGTAATTGAGTCTGCTGGCAAAGGTAAAAAAGGCGCGCATACGATTAAGAGTCACCATAACGTGGGAGGCTTGCCAGAAGATATGCATCTGAAGTTATTAGAGCCGTTACGTGAACTTTTTAAAGATGAGGTTCGTGAGCTCGGCGTTGCTTTAGGTCTACCAAGAGAGATGGTCTATCGCCATCCATTCCCTGGACCAGGTCTAGGTGTTCGCATCTTGGGGGAAGTCAAAGCAGAGTTTGCAAACTTATTGCAACGCGCTGATGCTATCTTTATTGAAGAGTTACGCAACACGATTGATGAAGCCAGTCAAAAGTCTTGGTATGACTTAACCAGTCAGGCCTTTGCAGTATTTCTCCCAGTCAAATCGGTTGGTGTCATGGGTGATGGCAGAACCTATGAATATGTCGTGGCGTTGAGGGCAGTGCAAACGCAAGACTTTATGACTGCCCATTGGGCACACTTACCGCATGAGTTATTGGGTAAAGTTTCGAATCGCATTATCAATGAAGTGCGTGGTATCAATCGAGTGGTTTATGACATTAGTGGAAAACCGCCTGCAACGATTGAGTGGGAATAATTCTTTCTAGACTTCTGTCATCAATGCCAGAGCTTCGCCAAACTGCCCTTGAATTATTGGCCATCACTAATCCGGCAACCAAGGTTAACCGGGTAAAGCAATTATTTGTCCAGTATCAGCAAGAACATATCGATCTAGATACATCCAGTGTTTTGAATGCAGATGGGCTTTCACTTCCTGGACGCCCACAAAAGCCAGAGTTAGTTCCACCATTAACTGTTCCCAAAAGAAAAATGGATACGGTTGAAGGTAGGCTCTCTTTATTACATTCTCTTGCCCATATTGAATTTAATGCCATGAATCTTGCGCTAGATGCAATTTGGCGATTTGCTGATATGCCTGAACAATACTACGAGGATTGGTTAAGGGTTGCTAAGGAAGAGGCTCACCACTTTAGCTTGATTGAGAATCATCTGCAATCGGTTGGTGTTGCCTACGGAAATTTTCCTGCTCACAATAGTTTATGGGAGATGGTTGAAAGAACCTCGGATGCAGTCATCGCCAGAATGGCTTTAGTCCCCAGAACAATGGAGGCCAGAGGTTTGGATGCGGTCCCAGCCATACGAGATCGCTTTAAGCAAATTAAAGATCATGAGGTTGTCGAAATTTTAGAAACTATCTTAAGAGATGAAGTGGGACATGTGCTGATTGGTAATCGATGGTTTAATTTTTTATGTGCCAAAGAGAACGTGTCTCCAATTAAGACTTATAAAGAATTAGCTAGGGCATACTGCGCCCCGACATTAAGAGGCCCATTTAACCTAGAGGCTCGCAAACAAGCGGGGTTCACCTCTGAAGAGTTAAGTCTGCTTGGAACATAATTAGATAAACCTGGAGGAAATATGAATTTATCTCGTCGAACATTTATTGCATCCGCCGCCTTGGCTCCAGTTGCTTGTGGTGTACCACTTTCTTATGAGCGTGGGATTCCGATTGCAGCCCCCAAGCCAACGCCTACAGTTCGACCACCCCAGATTGGTCAAGAGTGGTCCTATATAAAAAAGGATGTTTTCAATGGTAAAACACTTGGCTTAGTTACTGAGCGCATTTCTAAGATTGGACCGAATATTGTGATTGATCGCCGCGATCAAGATGGTGGGATGCTGCCTAGTGAAATTCAAACTTCTTGGGGTATGGTTGCAACGGATACCCAATGGTCTCGTTTGCTGAACTTTAATCCTTCGCTACCCCTATGGCCACTAGAACTTTCCACTGACTGGAGTAAGCAATTTACTACCAAGTACAGTGTTGCTGGTTACTCTGACTCCCGTTTAAATTGGCAGGAATATATGAGTGTGCAGGGCTGGGAAAAAATCACCGTCCCTGCAGGAGAGTTTGTTGCGCTGCGCTTTCAGAATCTCATCAATTATGAGAGTTCAGATGCAAATAAAGTAGATTGCATTCGTAAGGAAACGGTTTGGTTTGCTCCGCAAATTGGGCGATGGGTGGCTCGTGAGGCGTCTGGCTCTTATCAAATTCAAGGCCAGATCGGTGTAACCATATTAGAGGGAGGTTACCAATGGCAGCTGACCTCTTGCAAGTAATGAAAATAAATCGCTGCCGAGTATTTTTACTTGTAGCCCTACCTATTATTTTGGCGGGGTGTATTTCCGCGCAACCTTTTCCTCAGGGTGTAAATGTAGCGCAACCCGCATCCCCACCTGCCGTTAGGGCGCCTAAGGTTGGGCAAGAGTGGGTCTATCAGGTTCGCAATGTTTTTAATCAAGAAATTGTTGATACCGTTACCGAGAGGGTTGTCTCGGTTGGTAGTGAAATTCGTATTGCAAGGTCTGGAGTTAAGACCGGCCAACTTCCAGATGAAATCCAATCACCTTGGGGTTTCATTTTGCAAGATCCTCACTGGAGTCCTCCGCAGTTATTTCAACAGCCAATTCCTCTTTGGCCAGAGCAACTTCAAGTAGGTTCTTCACGGTTTTACAAAACCCAGTATCAAGTACTTAACTATCCCGATGCTAGCTATTACTGGGGGCTAAGCATGGCCACGCTTGCATGGGAGCAAATCCAGTCTCCCGCTGGAAAGTTTCTCACCATTCACTATCACAATGAGATGCCTTATTTTGCGAGTAATGACCTTTTTAGGCTTCAAAGTGTGCGCGAAGAGAATGTATGGTTTGCACCTGAAATTGGTCGCTGGGTCATACGCAGAGGTAGTGGGCGCTACATTACAGCTGGCGTCTATTGGCCTAACGCTTATTGGGAAGATTATCTTCAGTGGGAGCTAGTCTCCTGGAAGTAGTAATGCGCTTAAAATAGGCTCATTGTGTATACCGTTAAAGAACTCTTTCCTACTCTTCAGGGTGAAGGCGCCCATGCTGGACGAGCTGCTGTTTTTTGCCGCTTTGCTGGTTGTAATTTATGGAGTGGTCGTGAAGAGGATCGTGCAACTGCTACCTGTAAATTTTGTGATACCGATTTTGTAGGTAGTGATGGTGATGGTGGCGGAAAGTTTGAAACTGCTCAAGATTTGGTGAATGCTATTGAGTCTTCATGGACAAGTACTTCAGCAGGGCCACAACAGCGCTATGTAGTTCTCACGGGTGGTGAACCGCTGTTGCAGCTAGATGAAGAGCTTATTGAAAAGCTTCATCAAAAAGGTTTCGAGATTGCGATTGAAACAAATGGCACTATCAAAGTCCCTAAGGGTGTCGATTGGGTATGTGTCAGTCCCAAAGCAGGCTCTGATTTAATTGTTCTCCAAGCGAATGAGCTCAAGTTAGTAATACCTCAAGAGGGGCATGATTCTCTGGAGAAGTTATTGGCACGTTTTGAGAAGATGGATTATCGCAATCGCTTCTTGCAGCCAATGGATGGAGCAAACCTTAAAATCAATACTGAATTAGCTATCAGTCTGTGCCAAAAACGCCCACTTTGGAGATTAAGTCTCCAATCCCATAAACTCATCGGTATTAGATAAAGTATTCGATAATCTGGCTAAGTCCAGTAGTGCTACTCATGAGATCTAAATGACAAGTAAACAAGCTGCAATTTCCATCACCCGCCGTCTTGAGTTTGACTCAGGACACCGCATTCCCAATCATGATGGGCAATGTAAGCATTTGCATGGACATCGTTATGCAATTGAAGTTACCTTAACTGGAGAGGTTGCAGATCATCCTGGCAAAGCTGATGACGGTATGGTGCTCGACTTTGGGGATATTAAACGCCTAACAAATCAATATATTGTTGATCTTTGGGACCATGCATTCTTGGTGGCTAAAGAGGATGAGGGCTTAGTTGCTTTCTTGGCAACACTACCTAATCACAAAACAGTCGTGATGGAGCATGTCCCTACTGTTGAAAATTTAGCCAATACTGCTTTTGCTATTTTGCAGCCAGTATTTAGTAAAGCTTTTGGTGGGCGCCTTGAGCTCTCTGCTCTTCGTTTATACGAGACACCCAATTGCTGGGCTGACGTACATCACCCCTAATGAAGCAAGTAGAGCTTGATCGCCAGTTCATGCAGCAGGCTCTAGAGCAAGCTAGGTTAGCTGCTCTTGCTGGTGAGGTTCCAGTGGGTGCTGTGATAGTCCGTGATGGCCAGGTGATTGCTAGGGCATTTAACCAACCTATCACCAATCATGATCCTAGTGCCCATGCTGAAATGCTGGCGCTAAGACAGGCCGCTTTAGCTGAAGAAAATTACCGTTTACCAGGTACTACCCTATATGTAAGCTTAGAGCCTTGCACAATGTGCGCTGGTGCAATGCTGCACGCTAGAGTTGACCGGATTGTTTATGGGGCCGCAGACCCAAAAACAGGTGCTGCTGGCAGTGTTTTGGATGTATTCTCATTAAAACAACTCAATCATCAGACCGTTATTGAAGGTGGAGTGATGGCTCAAGAGTGCGGTCAATTACTGCGTGATTTTTTTAAGGAGCGACGTTGAAATCCATTCACTTGATTGCTCCTTCCGGAGCAACTCTAGACGATAAAAGTCCTTTAGCTGGGATTGATTGGCTAAAAAGTCAGGGTATTGCGATTCAGAATTCAGAATGCGTGAAGCGTGTTCATGAGCGTTTTTCAGGAAATGATGAAGCGCGCTTAAATGAATTAAATAGCATAGCGACACTCGCTCCTGAGACTGTAGTTATGGCTATGCGGGGTGGTTATGGTATTCATCGTCTACTACCAAAGATTGATTGGGTCGGCATTGCCAAGGCCATCGGCAATGGCTTACAAATTTCTGGTCATAGTGATTTCACAGTATTTCAATTGGGCTTATTGGCTAAGACAGGCGCCAT
Organism: Polynucleobacter campilacus; assembly: GCF_002206625.1. GTDB lineage: Bacteria > Pseudomonadota > Gammaproteobacteria > Burkholderiales > Burkholderiaceae > Polynucleobacter > Polynucleobacter campilacus. The sequence continues at coordinate 238,932 of NZ_NGUP01000001.1, forward strand.
CACTTTATCTGGGCCAATGCTGAACTATGATTTTGGTAAGCTTGATGACGGCGGTAAAGCAATCGCTCCTGATGCATTTATGTGGAGCCATTTTCAAACTGCTATTCAAGACCGAAAGCTGGATTGCAAAGTATCAGCACCACAATCCTTTTTGGCCAAGGCAAATAGTGGTGAAGTTAAAGGGATTTTATGGGGTGGTAACTTAACAGTCCTAGCGGGCTTGGTCGGAACTCCGTATTTACCATCCCTACAGCAAACTCAAAATGGCATCTTATTTTTAGAGGATGTGAATGAGCATCCTTATCGCTTAGAGCGAATGCTGATGCAATTACTCGATGCTGACATTCTGAATCATCAGTCTGCGATTCTGTTGGGCGGTTTTTCTGCCTATCGCCTTTACGATAACGATAAAGGTTATACATTGGAGCGGGCTATTGAGACTATCCGTCAGCGTTTACCAGATAACATTCCTATTTTGACGAGTCTGCCATTTGGTCATCAAGCCAATAAGGTAACGCTGCCTGTGGGTGCGCAGGCAACTTTAGATTACAACGGTAATGGTTTTCATCTCAAGGCAAACTGGTAGATGCGATTAAAGCAGTTTCTAGTGAGAATTATTCTGCTTGTGATTACGCTGACTTTTACGGGAGCAGTAATGGCAACTGAAGAACCGCAATTTACCGTCCTAGAAAAAACACCCCCTTTTGAGCTGAGATCCTATGCGCCCATGATTTTGGCTGAGGTGAAGGTAGAGGGTGATTTGGAGGAGGCCTCCGGCCAAGGTTTTCGTCTCATTGCGGCCTATATCTTTGGACAGAACCAAGTGAGCGAGAAGATTGCCATGACGACACCAGTGGCAATTGAAGAGCAGGCACCCAAAAGCGCCAAGATTGCGATGACTTCTCCAGTCAGCATTGAATCAAATGCTGGCCAATGGATTGTTTCATTTGTGATGCCCGCTCAATACACTATGGAAAACTTGCCAAAGCCCCTGAACTCTAAGGTGCAGATTCGACAGATTCCTGCAGTAAAGCGAGCAGTGATTAGCTTTTCTGGTTTTTATAATGCAAATAAAGTCGCCGAAAGAACTCTAGAGCTAGAGGAGTGGATGAAGACTAAAAATCTTCAGGTAGCCAGTGCGCCAAAGTTTGCACGCTATAACCCGCCTTGGACGCTACCATTTATGCGCCGAAATGAAATTATGATCGATGTGCGGGACTAGAAACTGTTGAAGTGAATTACTTAAGCTTCGAAGCTCTTTAGTAAAAATTGAGCACCAGCGTCTACACCTAATGCCTTGGTGAGAGTGGGCAAAGCCTCTGCCAAATGCTTTTCCAGAGTCCATGGCGGATTGATGATGAACATACCGCTAGCTTGCAGGCGACGCTCTCCTGGCGCATTCTCAACCCTTAACTCAGCCTGTAACCATGAGCGTGTATGGCTAGCAGCAATTTTTTTCATGCGATCTGGCAGTGCTGCTGACTCTCTTCGGGAGAGGATCGGGTACCAAATGGCATAGCAGCCAGTAGCAAAGCGTTGCAAAGCTTCTTCCAGCGCTAGTTCAAGATATCGGTAGTCCTGTTTATCCTCATAAGAAGGGTCAATCAGTACTAGACCACGTCTACTTGGCGGTGGCACTAAGCCTTTGAGTCTGGCAAAGCTATCTTCGGCATAAACATCAATCTGCTTTGCCTGCGCCAACTCTCTCACATTGTGTCTAAGTATGTCGATCTCTTTGGGGTGTAGTTCAAATAATTTGAGTCGATCCTGTGACCTTAGTAAGTGAGCCAAAATAAAAGGTGATCCAGGATAGCTAGCAAGTTCATTACCCATATTTTTCGCTTGAACAAGGGTTACGTATTTTTTAACACTCTCTGCACATGGATTACCTGCCTCGATAAACTTGAGTAGTCGGAATATTCCACCCTCAGCTTCTTTGCTAACTGCAGCAAAGCCATCTTTCAGACTATAAATACCGGCTCCAGCATGTGTATCAATCATCGTCAAGGCGCCAGGCTTTTCCTGCAAGTATTCGACCAGATGAATCAGGGTCAGATGCTTGAGAATGTCAGCATGACTGCCAGCATGAAACGCGTGTCGATAACTAAACATGGTGAATCACTCTGATTTAGTGACTGAGGTATTGAATTGCGCTTTAATAAAAAAGGCCAAAGTGATTAGTAGTATGGCTATTGATCCATACTGTAGTGGCAGGTTGAGTTCATGATCCATGATTTGAGTTAGATGAGCATAAATAGCAATTACGCCCCCAATGGCTACAAGACGAAGCCACGCACCCTGAATTGAAAAATATCTTTCAGGAATGAAACTCGCTAAGAGAGCCCCTAGTATTCCGCACCATATTCCAAAGCCTGCGCCACCTAATACATCAGTTAACCAGTGCGCTCCAATAGCACTGCGCGATAAACCAACGAGGGCTGCAACAATAAATAAAAGCAACAGGGGTTTACGTTTATCTTTATCACAAGAAAAATATAAGGCTGCAGCTATAGCAAAAGCCGTGAGGGTATGCCCAGAGGGGAATGCTTTATGAAGTAAGGGTTCACCTAGTCGATAAAAGCTACCATCTGCTAAAACACCAGCCGGTCTTGGTAGGTCAAAATAACTCTTTAAAGCGGTGCTTGTAATTGCCGCAATAACACCAGCAAAGATTCCGGCAGTTAACACGCGGGGCGCTAGCAAGAGGAGGGGAAAGGTAATGGCGAAGACTCCCCATCCATTGCCTAGAAATGTGAGCCATACCCATAGGGTATCAGGCAAGGTTTGTGCTAATTCATTGAGATATAAAAAGCTACTACTTTGTAGTTCACCAAAATAAATTGCAGATGCGAGTGATAGTGGGGCTAGCGGAATAAACCAGGCTGATGTCGGAATTACTTTGTTGCGCATTTCGCTTAGCGACCCTTAGCCTTATCTGCGTCTTGTAATTGGATGCCGACTTTATCTAAGACTTGGGATACGGTAATGGCTTGCATGCAAACATTATCTTGACATGGGGTTTTGCGGTGGTTAGCAGCGCTCACACATGGAGAACATGCTAAGTTCGCAGTAATCGCAATTGAGTTTCCGATCGATCCGTAGAGGGCCGGAGTCTCTGGCCCAAAAAGGACAACTGTTCTCAATGGAGTGACAGCCGAGAAGTGCCCTGGACCAGAATCATTGGTCACCATGACATCAGAGAGGGTGTAGAGCGGCGGTAGTTCTGTAAAGCTGACCTGGCCCGCAAAGTTCAGGGCATTCTTGATATTGGCTACTACACGCACTTTTTCTACATAAGCAAATTCAGCAGGAGAGCCGGTAATCAATATCAGATCACTTGGGTATTGTTGATGTACGCCTTGAATTAATTCAGAAAAACGCTGCTGAGCCCAGCGGCGTTGTGGCAATAAGTCGCTAGCATTTGGATTAATCAAAATTAAGCGGTTCTTACCGTAGGTATATTCAACACTAGCTTCTTTTGCTAATTTTTCAATTCGCTCGCGCACTTTCTCAAGCGCTATTGGATCGATGACTGCTTGCTCTAAACGTACTTCAGAATCTGGGATCTGAATCTTACTGAATGGCACTTCGATCTGTTTTGCAAAGGCCGCATGAATTAAAGATAGAAAATTCTTAGTAATGTGGATATGTGGGTTGTAGTGCACCTTGCGGGTGAGCATGAAACCACGCCATAAGCCTTCACCATGAAAGATGTGATATCCCACGCGATGCCGGGCGCCACACAAGCCGGTAAGTAGGGCAGTAAAGCGCGAGAAGAGCTCTAGATCAATCACGGTATCAATACGATGATGACGAGCGACGATTAAAAATCGTAAAGTATCTTTAATCAAGCCAATCAAGCTAGAGGAGTCAATGGTAAAAATATTTTCTGGTTTGACGGTATTGAGTAAAGTGAGACTCGCACGATTACTCTTAAAGATTAAGAAGAACAGTTCGGCACCACGAGCTTGTGCATTACGCATAGCGGGGTCAACCAAAATGGCACTACCCATTTCTGAGAGCTCAATAAATAGTAATTTCTTTGGGGCTTCTGGACCACGACTAAAGATATTCTTGATGCCATCCATCAAGGCTACTAGTGGGCTAGCGATTGCGCACAGTGGTACACCGACCCAATGATCAATGGCACGCATAGTATTGACGCTAATAGTCATTGTTTTTCTCTGAAAGAATTATTTTCGTTTTAGTAAAAAGTATGCACCAGGTAATACCGATAAAACAGTAATTGCGCCATAGCTAATAGATGCCAGTACGGTTAAAGAGGGATTAACACCCCACAACGCCAATACTGAAGATAAGGTGGCCTCACGTAATCCCCAGCCTGAGATGCTAATAGGAAGCATGAGTAATAAACTGAGTGCTGGCAAACCAATCATCAATCCCTCGATGGGCGCATCAACTCCATATGCCTTCATGCAGAATAAAAGAGTGAGAATGGTTAGGCAGTGAATTCCAACAGCTAAAAAAGCTTGCGCAATATTCGTAGGCCAAGCAAAAGCTAGCTTGATACCAGGCATTGCATTATTCATTTGCAAACGGTCAAGTAGCTTTTGAAGCAATTGACGGCTAGGAGTCCATGCCAAGACAAAGGCGATGATCAGTCCTGCCAATAACATGATGCTCAGTACGGCGTAGCCTAAATCCTGACCCCAAGCAGCTAGAGTTACGCCGCCTACTATTAAACCAATCCCGCCCAACAAATTATTGCCAGCAAGACCAAGAAGGCGATCAACTAAAGTCATTGAAAAGCTCAGTCGTAATTTGGGTGTGGCATGACCTATATCAACCGCATGATGGAGTTCTTCATCCAATTCTTTGGTGTCGCTTAATTTTCCGGAGCTAGTGAGATGGGTCGCGGTAATGGCGCGATAGCTATCGCCGCCCAATGTACTTGGTAGACCTTGGTTGATTAACCCGCCCGCAAAATAAAGACCGATATAAGAATGAATGCGACGCGGGAATCCAACTGCCTGCATCAATAGTCCCCAGCGATAGCCGCCACAGATAAAGGCGGTCATCATGCTGGCCAAAGCAGCTAAAAACCAAATCGGCTCCATTTTGATTTCAGAATTAAATAGGGCGTGCCAATCAATTCCGCTAGTTGCTTTCCATAGGAGTGCAATCGATAGCAAAATACGAATGGTGGGCCATGCACGCTTCAGAATTGATTTCCACCCAGAAGGGGTTTTAGAGGTGGATTGGGGGATTGAGCTCATAGGCGTAAGGATAATGCCTTGGGCGCCTAAGATCCTGAATTTACGCTATTTACTGTGCAAAAACGGGTCCCTGCCAGTTGCTGCAGAGGCTAAAGTCAAATTTAGACAGTACTTGGCCAAAGCGCGTGATTTCTAGGCTATCTAAGAGTTCGCAACGTTCAAAGGCTGACTGACTGGCAATAGGGGGTGAGAAGCTCATGCCAGACCAATTAATGAGAACAATATTTGCTCCCAAGGGCAGCTGCCCAAACCAGATATCAAATTGATCTTTTCTTTGATCAAGAACAAATACTGGAATCGGTTTTGCGTACCAAGCAGCACGACTGCCTAGTGTCCAGTTTTGTACAGCAATACCATCTGCTTTAGTAGCTTGAGTGAGTTCGGCTGCTTTTTGTCCTGCTAATTTCCAGCCATAAAGATCAGCAATAGGATTGGACTTAATGGACGCAGAAGTAATGCCACCAGACAAAACAAAGCCAAAGCCAATCAGGCAAAGTGCTATTTGAAAGATCAATAGAGCGCGTATGACGGTTCGATGTTGAAGAGACCAAGCCTTTGCTAAACCAATACCCGCGAAGGGAGCCAAACAAAACCACGCAGGTGTTGTCCAGTGAGGCAGGCCACCACCACCGGAAAGACTTGCAAAAATAGTAAAGGGGATAAAAAAGAATCCGAATAATGCCAATAAAGAAAGCCTAGTTGCGTGAATGCAGTCTTTCAGAAAAATATAGCTGCCAATAATGAGCAATGGACCAAAGACGAGAATTTGAATTCCAAGAAATGCACTTAATCTACGCCATAACCATTCGCCGCCGCTACCATGAGCGATTTGGTATTTAAAGGAAATCCAATCATTGAGCCAGTTCCAATAGAGTACAGGCCCAATGAAGATGAGGGCGAGTAGGATTGCCAACCAAAAACCGATTTTGCTAATCCAAGGTTTTCTGTGGGCAACTACAAATACAAGCACTAAAGCAAGTGCAGTAAATATGGCCGTGTATTTACTGAGGCCAGCTAATCCTAGTAATGCGCCGGTCAATAACCAATCGCCAATCGAGAAGTGATCTTGAATTAACCAACGTAGCGCCATGAACATGAGACCAAGACTTAAGGGCGCCAACAAAGTGTCTGGTAATAAACCAATAGCTAGTACATGTGGCATTGGCGCTGCCACAATAGCGAGAACAGCCATCAGGCCACAAGCATTGGCAGAGGGCAGTGCGCTGGTGAGATATCCTGAGTTACGACCTTGAATAAAGTGATGTATCTCGAGCGTGACTTGGTAAACCAAGAGACAGGAGATAACCCATAACAACTCTGGCACTAAGCGAATGAAGCCTTCTGAAGAGGTGAGGGCAACGAGTGGCCACTGAATCCAACCGACTAATGGCGGGTGATCAAAATAGCTCCAAGCTAAGTGTTGGGCATATAAGGCGTAGTGTGCTTCATCAACCGAAAATTCAATTGAAAAACCCAGGGCAAAATGTACTAGCGCTGCTATGCAAACGCAGATTACTGCCCAACTTGAAGGTGATTGATGGCGCATAGGCTGATTTTAGACTCACTTGAGTAAATCTTTGGGACAATTAGAGATATGTTGAAACACGTTTTACACCCCCTGATTCTTGCGATGCTGCTGGCGCTAGCAGGCTGTACTGGTTTTGGTGGGAGCTCAGTTCAAGATGAGTCAGGACAGACCTTTGATCCCAGCAAACTGACAGCGCAGGATGAGCTCCCTAAATTTTCTGCACAAACTGCTCGCAATGGCATGCCTCATGGCTGGAATTTTTATCGCATAGCACCCTATAAGAAAAATACGGTTTACCGTCTTGAAAATTATCAAGGTAGAACAGTACTGAGCGCTAATTCCAAAACATCTGCCTCGGGTCTGGCTGTGAAGTTACACCCAAGAGCAGCAAATAATTTATGGTTGCAGTGGGAATGGAAGGCATTAAGTGCAATTCCTGAGGCTGATAATGCTGAGCGTTATCACGATGATGCACCCCTAAGAATATTGGTGGCATTTGATGGTAATAAATCTAAATTGCCATTAAAAGAAAAGATGAACTTCGAGATGGCTAATCTCATTAGCGGTCAAGAAATGCCGTATGCCACTCTCATGTATATCTGGTCTGGCAAATCTCCAGTAGATACGATTATCAATAATGCACACACCTCCCGTATTAAGATGATTGTGGTTGATTCTGGCTGGGATAATTTAGGCGCTTGGCACAAACATCAGCGTGACCTTGCTGCTGATTACATGCGCGCTTATGGAGAGGCTCCGGGCGAAGTCATTGGGATTGCTTTGTTGACTGATACAGACAATACCAAATCAGAAACGCGCGCTATCTATGGTGATATTGAACTCATTCGTAAGAGTCCTAAATAGATTGCGTAAGGGTGCGAGGGTGCCAGCGTTTTAATAAGAGCGCATTACTTAATACACAAAAGCTCGAAAGCGCCATGGCACTGCCTGCCAGCATTGGCGATAGATAGCCCAAAGCCGCTAAGGGTATCCCGGTAGCATTAAAGATAAATGCCCAAAATAAATTTTGCTGAATCTTTTTCCAAGTCTTTTTGGAGATATCAATCGCATCCGAAACTAAAGTGGGATCTCCACGTATTAAGGTAATGCCGGCAGCCTGCATCGCAACATCAGTACCCGTAGACATGGCCATACCAACATCTGCCGTAGCCAGAGCGGGTGCGTCGTTCACGCCATCCCCCACCATCGCAACCCACTGCCGCTCGCCATCCTTGGTAGATGATTGCAATTTGCGGATCATGTCCGCCTTATTGTTCGGCATGATTTGTGCAAAGACTTCATCGATGCCAATGAGCTGACCCACTCGATTCGCTGCCGCAGTATTATCACCCGAGAGCATGACAGTCCGAATGTGCAGCTGATGTAAAGAGGTGATAGCTGCCTTCGCATTACTTTTGAGTTCATCACCAAAAGCAATGATGGCAAGAGGTACTGAGGTAGATTCATTCATCAAAACAGAAACAGTTTGGCCTGCATCAAAACAAGCTTGCGCTTTTTCAATGATATCTGCGTAATGAGTATTCGAGCTTAGTGATGCCACGCTTTGTAAGCAGAGGTTTTGTCCCATCCAAGGGCCTGCACTAGGCTTGCCGCTAATGCCGATACCTGGGATGGCTTTGCTTTCAGAGGGTGTGATGGGGTTCATTCCTTTTTGCTTGGCTGCATCGAGCAAAGCCTTGGCCAAAGGGTGTTCGCTACCCAATTGCATTCCTGCCGCGCTCGTAAGGATGGCATCTGTATCTGCTGAATTGGTCAACGAAATGATATTGAGGAGTCTAGGCTTACCGAGCGTCAGCGTCCCAGTTTTATCAAAAGCAACAATGTTTAAGCGGTGTGCAAGTTCTAGGAGTTGTGGATCTTTAATAAGAATGCCAAAGCGCGCCGCGATTCCAGTTCCCGCCATAATGGCCGCAGGCGTTGCCAATCCAAGAGCGCATGGGCAGGCAATCACCATGACAGATACTGCCCTCAAGATTGCGATTGATACAGAGTCTAAGTAAAGCCAATTTACCAAGCCAGTGATGATGGCAATCACAATCACGCTAGGCACAAATATTGCACTTACTTGATCTACTAATTTTTGGATCGGGGCTTTTTGAGTTTGTGCATCTTCTACTAAAGCGATAATTTGGGACAGCACACTTTCGATACCAACAGCCTGTACTTCAATTACCAGAACACCCTCGCCATTAAGGGATCCCCCAATGACTTTCGAATCTAGGGATTTTTTTACTTGGGGCACTTTCTCCAGTGAGCAGGGATTCATCTATATGGCTGCTGCCAAGTAGGATCAGCCCATCAACAGGAATGCGCTCGCCTGGTAAAACTAAGACACGATCTTTAGGAAAGACTTGCTCGAGTGGCAGGTCACGATATTGATCTAGTGGTGTGCCTTCCATAACAGCAATGTTTGGTGCCAGTACCTTGGCATGCTCCGGCCAAAGTTTTTGCAGTGCTCGAATGGCTTCACTAGTTTGTTGTTTTGCACGAGCTTCCAACCATTTGCCTAAGAGCACCATACAAATGATGACGGCAGAAGCTTCAAAATACAATTCATGTGCTGCATGTGGTGAAGCGATTAACTGATAAACACTGAGGCCGTAAGCAGCGCTGGTACCGAGGGCAACTAGCAAGTCCATATTGCCAGTGCCTGACATCAGCGATTTAAAGCCCGCTTTGTAAAAGCGCCATCCCAAAAAGAATTGCACAGGGCTTGCTAACAGCAATTGCCATTCTGGAGAGAGTGCCCAATGAATCCCAAAGGGCATGAGGAGCATGGGTATTAATAATGGCGCGGAAAGAATAAATCCCAACAAAACTCTTCCTAAACCATCTGCACCCCAAAATGAGCGAGACTGATTTGGCTGCGTATTTTTATAGGGAGTGCTTAATTTAGCGTCGTATCCCGTTTTTTGGACCAAAGCGATGACGCCACCAATCGTCACCTCAGAATCTAGATTGAGGCGTATTTTTGCCTGTTCAGTAGCCAAATTGACACTGGCAGCCTCAACCCCAGGAATGCGTTCAAGAGCCTTCTCAACCCTCCCTACACAGGATGCACAGGTCATTCCTCCAATATCTAGATTAAATAACTCAGAATTGATCTCTTTTGCGGCGTTCATATGGAAGATAATCTACTCAATACCAAACAAAGTCACTTCAAAAGGGTCGATATGTTGAGTCTAAAGGTATCTGGCATGACCTGTGGGGGCTGTATTAAAGCGGTGACTAAGGCTATTCAATCTCAGGATCCGCAAGCCAAGGTAGAGGCCGATTTGGCATCCCAGATGGTTAGTCTTGAAACCTCTTTGTCTGCTGAGCAAGCAAGCCAGATCATCACGGATGCAGGATTTCCAGTGTCTCAATAATTACCCCTTGAGCTTTGGGTGTTTGAATTTTTAAGGCCGGCATCAGCAAATTTTCGCTGGCGCCGTTAATCTACCTGTTATTCAGCAAAATTAACAAAAGTAATTCTTAAAATATATCCGGAATTACTTCGTATAGGAGAAAGTAGTGTCAGTTACTGTAGAAGCTGTACAAGGAGCCCTTAAAGGCTTGGTTGATCCAAACACAAAGATCGACTTTGTAGCGGCTAAGAATCTCAAAAATTTACGTGTTGAGTCTGGCGATGTCTCATTCGATATTGTTTTAGGTTACCCCGCTAAAAGCCAATTTGATTCAATTCGCAAATTAGTGATTAATGCTGTGCGCGAATTACCTGGCGTTAAAAACGTGAGCGTGAATGTCAGCAGCCAGATAGTGGCGCATGCTGTGCAGCGTGGCGTGAAATTATTGCCTGGCGTAAAAAATATTATTGCTGTTGCTAGTGGTAAGGGCGGGGTAGGTAAATCAACGACTGCCGTGAATTTGGCTTTGGCTCTGGCAGCTGAAGGTGCGCAAGTCGGAATCTTAGATGCTGATATTTATGGTCCAAGCCAGCCAATGATGCTCGGCATTACAGGCAGACCAGAATCCATCGAAGAAAATACCATTGAGCCTATGCAAGGCCATGGTTTGCAAGCAAGTTCAATTGGTTTCTTGATCGAAGCAGATGCACCGATGGTTTGGCGCGGCCCAATGGTTACATCTGCCTTAGAACAATTACTTCGACAAACACGTTGGCGCGACCTAGATTACTTAATTGTGGATATGCCGCCAGGTACTGGTGATATTCAGTTGACCTTATCGCAAAAAGTTCCCGTTACTGGTGCAGTGATTGTTACTACTCCACAAGATATCGCCTTACTAGATGCGCGCAAGGGCTTAAAGATGTTCGAAAAAGTTGGCGTTCCGATTGTTGGCATTATTGAAAACATGAGTACTTATGTTTGTACTAAATGTGGTCATGAAGAGCATATCTTTGGTAGTGGTGGTGGCGAAAAAATGTGCAAAGAATATGGCGTAGATTTTTTAGGCGCTTTACCACTCAATTTATCGATTCGGGAGCAGGCTGATGCAGGACGCCCTACTGTAGTAGCTGACCCTGACAGCGCTATTAGTGCGATCTATAAAAATATTGCTAGGCAGGTTGCCATCCGTGTTGCTACTCTTTCTAAAGATATGAGCAGTAAATTTCCAAGCATCGTTGTACAAAACACCTAAGGCTCTGAGAACTTATGCGCTTTGCAGTAGTCATGCGTAAGCAAAATCTAGACAACCCATGGGTTTCCTATCGATGGGCTCCTGCGGAGGTGTTGCCTGATTTTGGACAATTCAATCCTCAGAGTCTTCAAAGTAATTCGATCTCAGGTCAATTTCTGGGGCGTGATGCCGACGGAGAATCTTGGCTATTTACTGGTTTTGAATTAAATCTCTTTCCGGATGAGGCTGAAGGCTACTACCTCACTGTTTCTTCGGCAACGCCTGCATGGTTTGTGATGTGGAGATTGGAAGAAGACATCGAGCGTTACATTGATGAGCAATCTCGCGCGCTCGCTAAAGCTGAAACGACAATGGCAATACCGCACCGAATTTGTGTAAGCTATAACGAGGCTGCCCGATTGCTAGATGGGGGAGAGTCAGTAGACACAGTTCCCATGAGTGATGAACATGCTTCATGGTTGCAAGAGTACGTCAATGAAAACTATCGACCTGAACCCAAAAAGCGGCACAAGCCAGCATCATTCAAGGGCGCCAATCGCCCAGCGGAGGAATGATGGCAGATGGTTTTTTAAATCGCTGGTCTAAGCGAAAAGCTGGCAAAGAAGATGATCTAGTAGAACAACCTAAAGAAGTTGTTCAAACTCCTGCGCCTATTTCTACTGTTGAAGAGGCTAAGCCACCAGCATCCCTAGAGGATGTAGAGAAGATTGACCGTTTTGACCCTGACTTCTCTGCCTTCATGAAGTCCGATGTAGATCCTGCAGTTCAGCAGGCTGCACTGAAAAAGATGTTTACCGACCCCCATTTCAACATAATGGATGGTTTAGACATCTATATAGATGACTACTCAAAACCCGACCCTCTGCCGCCAGGCATGCTGGAAAGAATGGTACAGAGCGATATGCTCAACCTTTTCCGTAAGACTGAGGACACTTCCAGAACAAAGGAAGAGCAACCTGTGGAGCAGGCGGCAGGAACCCAGTCTCAACAGAGTCTTTTAGAGGCTTCGGACCAAACTGATTTAACATCCACAGATTCCGCGGAGCAGGCAAAAACTGCTCACTTGGATGAAATGCCAATAGAGCCCACCCAGAAAAAAACTTAAGAAGATAGTGCATGAGTCAAAAATTAGTCTGTAACTGTAATGGAACCATGCCTTTGGATACAAAGGCTCTTGGTGTTCCAGTGCATCGCTCTTTGTGCAGGCAGGAGGTTGGCTCTTTCTTAAAAGCACTTGATGGATCAGATTCTTTGGTGGTTGCTTGCACCCAAGAGGGCGCTCTATTTAATGAGTTAGCAGAGCAGTCAGAAAAGCCTTTGGTGGCCCCCCTTCGTTTTGTCAATATTCGTGAAGTGGCAGGTTGGACTCAAGAAGCTAAGGCTTCAGGACCAAAGATTGCTGCCTTACTTGCTTTAGCCGATATGCCAGAAGCTGAACCCGTCCCAGTAGTCAACTATGAAAGCCAAGGCAGACTCTTCATTATTGGTGCAGGATCTGTAGCATTGCCTTGGGCAGAAAAACTGAGCGGGTCATTAGATGTTTCCGTTTTGTGCACTGAGCCTGGTGATTTACCTCTGGCGCGTAACTACCCCATCTATACCGGTGAAGTAACTAAGCTAGATGGTTATCTGGGCAAGTTCTCAGTCGACTGGGATCTGCAAAACCCAATTGACCCAGAAATGTGTACTCGTTGCGGCGCTTGTGTTGAAGTGTGCCCAGAGAATGCGATTGACCTCTCGTTTCAGATTGATTTGACTAAATGTAAATCACATCGTGATTGTGTCACTGCGTGTGCAAGTATTGGGGCAATCTCCTTTGATCGTAAAGACCGCGAGCGTAATGCAGAATTTGATTTGATTTTAGATCTGCGCGCTGATCCCAAGATGCGTATGAGCCAAACACCTCAAGGGTATTTTGCTCCCGGCAAGGAGCCGCTGGAACAGGCTTTAGTGGTCAATCAATTATTAGAAATGGTTGGTGAATTTGAGAAGCCAAAATATTTTGTCTATAACGAAAAAATTTGTGCACATGGTCGTAATGGCAAAGTAGGGTGCAATGCCTGTATTGATGTTTGCTCGACCGGAGCGATAAGCTCTTTATTCAAAAATGGCCAAGGTAGTGTTGAGGTTAATCCCAATCTCTGTATGGGTTGTGGAGCATGCTCTACAGCTTGCCCATCAGGTGCAATGCGTTACAACTACCCGAGCGTACCCCATCAAGGCAAAGAGTTAAAGACCATTGCATCAGTCTTTACTGCAGAGGCTAAAAAAATTAGTCAAGCTGCAGCGCCAAGCCTGCTCTTGCATACTTTAAAAGTAGGCACTCAAATGATTGATGGCTTGGGCCGCTCTGCGCATGTGCTGCCTAAGCAGTTTGAAGCCTTGCCATCATTTGTGATTCCCTATGGTATTGAGCACATCGCCTCCACCGGTTTGGATTTATGGCTTGGCGCTCTCACTTATGGATTTGCAGAGGTAACCTTGTTATTAAGTGGCGATGAAGATCCCGCTTATCGCGCAACTCTAGAAGAGCAGGCGGAGCTTGCTAATGCGATCCTGAAGGCCTATGGCTTTGATGAGCGCATTCATTTAATCATGGCTAAGTCAGCCGATGATTTGCAAACAGTTTCTCAGGCGATGGCTGCACTACGTCAGCGTGGCGCTCTACATTCGATTTGTACTCCTGCAAGTTTTGGTTTATCAACCCAAAAGCGAGAAACTCTTGAGGCGGTCTTGGAGCATTTGCAAAAACAAGCAAAGACTCCACTACCAGAGGCAGGCGTCGCATTACCTAATTCATCTTTGTTGGGTGGCCTAAATATCAATAAAGATGCTTGTACCTTGTGCATGTCTTGTGTCAGCAGCTGTCCTGAAGGTGCTCTCTTGGATAACCCAGATGAGCCGATTCTTTCCTTTATCGAAAAGCAGTGCGTGCAATGCGGCATTTGCGTGCAGACTTGCCCAGAAAAAGCTTTAACTCTAAATCCCCGTTTGCAGACCGTTGAGCAGCGCAAACAAAAAATAACCCTGAATGAGACCCAGGCTTTTCATTGCATCAGTTGCGGCAAGGCTTTTGGAACCCTAAAGATGGTTGATCTGATGTTGACTAAGTTGGGCGCCCACGGGGCCTTTGCGGGAGCTGCGATGGATAGGCTAAAGATGTGTGGCGATTGTCGAGTGGTAGATATGGTGAAAAAAGAAACATGAGTGAAATTGAGAAAGCAGTCGCGAAAGATAGCCCATCAACCGAAATAGGGGATGTGGGCTTGCCAGAGGATTTAGCGAGAGCTGACCTCTATGGCCTAATCGCCAGATTTTTTCATCTGCCGCCAGACCAAGCGCTTTTAGATCAAATTGCTGCCACAGCCAATCAACAAGATGCTGCCGATGCAGCTCCTTTAGCTAAGGCCTGGATGGATGTCATTGAAGTGGCTAAAAATAATCCTGCTAAAGCTTGGCACGATGAATTCGAATTAAATTTCATTAGCGTTGGTAAACCGAACGTTGTACTCAATGGTTCCTTTTATATGGCAGGACACCTTAACGAGAAACCGTTAGTCAATATTCGCAGGGCTTTAGACAAATTTGGACTTGAGGCTGCCGAAGAAGTTACCGAGACTGAAGATCACATTTCGGCTCTTTGTGAGGTCATGCGCTATCTGATTGCCGGTGATGATGTGGAGATATCAAACCTTACAAATCAAAGGGTTTTCTTTAATGACCATCTTCGCCCTTGGTATGACGACTTTTGTGATGCCATTGAGGGCATTCCTGAGATGCATCTTTATCACCCAATCGCCGCGCTGACCCGAGAATTCTTGGCTATCGAAGGTCAGGGATTCGACATGATTTGATTTTTTATCATTGCAAGGGAAAACCCTTAGGTGCAATGAAGCATACATATATGCTAAAAATGCAAATACGAATTACACTTGCTGCAGATCAAGAATTATTAAATAGGAGCATGCCATGAGCACAAAATCCAAAGTTGCTTTAAGCGAAGAAACAAAGCCATCACGCCGTAAGTTCTTTATTGGTGCAGGCGCCACTGTAGGGGCTGTTGCCGTTGCCTCACAAACGTCGATTGGCAAAGCTGTGATTCAAGAAATTGGTAGCACAGTGAAAAGTAAAGGCGAAGGCCATACGATCACTGCGCACATGCGTAAGTATTACGAAAGCACCATGCTTTAAATAGCTCATTACCGCTAGATATTGATTTAACCCTTACTTATTAAATAAAAAACTTTCTCAGGGACAACATATGAGTCTGACTCGTAAATCTAATACCCCCCAAAGCAGTCGCTCCACATCACATTTGATTGGTAGCTTATCCCGCGGCTTAAAAGCAGCGGTACCTACCATGGATCGCCGAACTTTCCTCAAGCGTTCGGGAGTCGGTGTTGGAGCCGGTATTGCTGCCAGCCAATTAAGTTTTGTACAAAAGGCATCAGCTGAGCAAAGCAAGGCAATGCTCGATGGCAAAGGCAAGATTGAAGTTAAGAGAACTATTTGTACCCATTGCTCAGTAGGTTGTGCTACAGACGCTACTGTTGAGAATGGTGTTTGGGTTCGTCAAGACTCTGTATTTGATTCACCGATCAATATGGGCGCTTACTGTGCCAAAGGTGCTTCACTGCGTGAGCATGGTCACGGCGACTATCGCCTCCGTTATCCAATGAAATTGGTTGATGGAAAGTATCAGCGCATTTCTTGGGATCAAGCGTTAACCGAAATTACTGCGCAGATGAAGAGCATTCGTGAGAAGTATTCTCCTGATGCGATGTATTTCATTGGCTCATCTAAGCACAACAACGAACAAGCCTATTTACTACGTAAGTGGGTTTCTTTCTTTGGTACAAACAATACAGACCATCAGGCTCGTATTTGTCACTCAACCACAGTTGCCGGTGTAGCAAACACCTGGGGCTATGGTGCGATGACCAATAGCTACAACGACATGATGAACTCTAAAGCTGCCATGTACATTGGTTCAAATGCTGCAGAGGCGCATCCAGTTTCGATGTTGAGCTTGTTGCATGCTAAGGAAAATGGTTGCAAAGTGATTGTGGTTGACCCACGTTACACCCGTACTGCTGCGAAGTCAGATCAGTACGTTCGTATTCGTTCTGGTTCTGATATCCCGTTCTTGTTTGGTGTGCTTTATCACATCTTTAAGAATGGCTGGGAAGATAAGAAGTACATCAATGACCGTGTTTACGGAATGGAAGAGATCCGTAAAGAAGTGATGGAAAAGTGGACTCCTGCAAACGTTGAAGAGGCTTGCGGTGTTCCAGAGGCGCAGGTTTATCAAGTTGCCAAAACCATGGCTATGAATCGTCCGAGCACGGTTGTTTGGTGTATGGGACAAACCCAACACACCATTGGTAATGCGATGGTTCGTGCCTCATGTATTTTGCAATTAGCCCTAGGTAACGTTGGTAAATCTGGTGGCGGAACAAATATTTTCCGCGGCCACGATAACGTTCAAGGCGCAACTGACGTAGGCCCTAATCCAGATTCATTGCCAGGCTACTACGGCTTGGCTGCCGGCTCATGGAAGCACTATGCAACAGTGTGGGGCGTTGATTACGAGTGGATTAAAGGCCGCTACGCACCAGACATGATGGAGAAGTCTGGTACTACCGTATCTCGTTGGGTGGATGCCGTTCTTGAGAAGAACGACATGATCGATCAGCAGACTAGTGTTAAAGGCTTGTTCTTCTGGGGTCATGCTCCTAACTCACAAACTCGCGGCCTCGATATGAAGCGCGCGATGGATGCCTTGGATCTACTCGTTGTAGTTGATCCATATCCAAGTGCAACTGCTGCAATGGCAGCAATGCCTGCAGCAGAAGGTCAGACAATCAACAAGAATCGCAATGTTTACTTGCTGCCTGCTGCCACTCAGTTTGAGACCTGCGGCACTGCAACCGCCTCTAATCGCTCATTGCAGTGGCGCGAGAAAGTAATCGATCCATTGTTTGAGTCTGTGCCAGACCATGTGATCATGCAAGCTTTTGCAGACCGTTTAGGCTTTGGTCAGGAGCTATCAAAGAACTATAAGATGCTGAGCACCAAGTTTGCTGGTAAGCAATGGAAAGAACCGCAAATTGAAGATATCTTGCGCGAGATTAATCGCTCCGTTTGGACGATTGGTTACACAGGCCAAACTCCAGAGCGCCTTAAAGCGCACATGAGAATGGCTGCTACCTTTGATCCGAAGACCTTGAAATCCCGTGGTGGTGTTGATCCAGTTACTGGTTATGACACTACTGGCGATTACTACGGTCTGCCTTGGCCTTGTTATGGAACAGCTGCAATCAAGCACCCAGGTTCGCCAAATCTCTATGACACCAGCAAGAGTGTGATGGAGGGTGGCGGTAACTTCCGCGCTAACTTCGGTGTTGAGAAAGACGGCAAGACATTATTAGCTGAAGATGGCTCTTACTCAAAAGGGTCCGCAATCAAGACCGGTTACCCAGAGTTTGATCACGTTCTCGTGAAAAAACTGGGCTGGTGGAACCAGTTGACTGAAGATGAGCAAAAAGCTGCTGATGGTAAAAACTGGAAGACTGACTTGTCTGGTGGTATTCAGCGTGTTGCTATGAAGAACGGTTGCCATCCATTTGGCAATGCGAAAGCGCGTGCAATTGTTTGGAATTTCCCAGATGCAATTCCAGTTCACCGTGAAGCTCTCTATAGTACTAACGCTGCAATGATGCGTAAGTACCCAACTTCTGCTGATAAGAAGAATTTCTGGCGTTTGCCAACGCTTTACAAGACCGTTCAAGATCAAAACTTGAGCGAGAAGTTATATGAGAAGTTCCCAATTATTTTGACCTCTGGTCGTTTGGTTGAATATGAGGGTGGTGGAGACGAAACTCGTTCCAATCCATGGTTGGCTGAGTTACAACAAGAAAACTTCGTGGAGATCAATCCTAAGGCAGCAGCAGCTCGCGGTATTAAGAACTGGGATTATGTATGGGTGAAATCTCCAACGGGTGCCAAGATCAAAGTACGCGCAATGGTGACTGAGCGTGTTGACCAAGAAACTGCCTTTATCCCATTCCACTTTGCTGGATGGTGGCAAGGTAATGATTTACGTAAGTACTATCCAGAAGGCGCTGCACCAGTCGTGTTGGGTGAAGCTGTCAATACTGCAACTACTTATGGTTACGATCAGGTGACGATGATGCAAGAGACTAAAACCACTATGTGTCAAATCGAAAAATTTGCCTAAGTTAAAAAATAAAGTCAGGAGAACACAATGGCAAGAATGAAATTTATCTGTGACACTGAACGTTGCATCGAATGTAACGGTTGTGTCACTGCTTGTAAAAACGATAATGAAGTACCTTGGGGCGTCAATCGTCGTCGTGTTGTTACGGTAAATGACGGCATCATTGGTCAGGAAAAATCGATTTCAGTAGCTTGTATGCACTGTACCGATGCTCCTTGTATGGCCGTATGCCCAGTAGATTGCTTCTACCGTACTGATGAAGGTGTTGTTCTTCATGACAAAGATATTTGCATTGGTTGCGGCTACTGCTCATTTGCCTGCCCATTTGGCGCACCACAGTTCTTAAGTCAAGGCGCTTTCGGTACACGCAGCAAGATGGATAAGTGTACTTTCTGTAGTGGCGGTCCAGAAGCGAATGGCAGTGTTGCTGAGTTTGAGAAGTATGGCCGTAATCGCCTGGCAGAAGGTAAGTTACCTCTCTGCGCAGAAATGTGCTCTACCAAGGCTTTGATTGGTGGGGACAGCGATATCATCTCCGGCATCTTTAATAACCGTGTTGCTACTCGAGAAAAGAATGGCAAGTACGCTGGTTCTAAGGCTTTCGGGTGGACTACTGCTTATGGTGGGCCAGATACCCCAGCTCCAACCCCAACGGCTGCTGCAAAAATTCCAGGAGCTAAATAATGAAATTTAATTTCAAAACTTTTGGTCTGTGTTTCGCAGCAGCAACTTTGCTGGCCGCATGTTCTGAGCCACCAGAAATTGCAGCTAAAGCGGCAAAGCGTCCTGACGTCGCCCCATACATGGGTGCAGATAATGGCTTCATGACCAAGAACTGGACTCCAAAGAATCAAACCAGTTGGACTGAATCCGTTGATAAGCGCACTCAGGGTCAAAACGAATACAGTCGCGTTAAGTGATCAACTAAATAACAATAAATAAAACGAAAACGTTTAAGGACATGTGTATGAAACGATCATTTTCTAAAGTTCTACGCACTTTGGTGTTAGCTGCTGGTTTGTCGCTGACTCTGGCCAGTGGAATCAGTTATGCAGAGCGAGGAGCAATGGCGCCTTTGCCTTCTCCTAGCGGAGTGGATATTCCACCTAAATCTGTACCAGCCAATCCCAATAGCCTAGCTAATGGAAATCAGGCTCAGTCACAACCAGCCAATCCATCAATCTTTACATCGGCTAATAGCGACCCATACAACTTTGTCAGCATTCCAGACAAAGAAGCGAGTGTTCTGATTCAGCGTTCTGGCGAGCAATGGCGCGTGATTCGTAATGGTGTGATTACTGTTTACGGTGGTTGGTTATTGGCGATTGCTTTCTTTGGTATTGCAGCCGTCTTTATTATCAAGGGCCCAATCAAATTACATGCGCCGCTATCGGGTCAAAAAATCAAGCGGTTTAATGGCTTCGAGCGCTTTACCCACTGGGTAATGGCTGCAAGTTTTATTGGACTTGCTTTGACTGGCGGACTAATTTTGTGGGGTAAGTATTTTGCTATGCCTTTGATGGGCGGCGTTGCTTACGGCACCTTTCTTAATATCTGTAAAAATATTCACAACTACTCTGGCCCTTTGTTCACTTTGAGCGTAGTGATTTTCTTCTTGCTCTTCGCTACTAGAAATATCCCGGGACAAGGCGATCTCACTTGGATCAAATCATTTGGCGGCATGTTTGGTGGAAAGCATCCTCCTGCCGGCTTCTTTAACTTCGGTGAAAAGATTTGGTTCTGGTTTGGTATGACCTTCTTAGGTTTGGTGATCTCGGGCTCAGGTCTTGTACTCGATATGATCGTGCCATTTATGCAGGTTGAGTACATCCGCGGAACCATGCAGATTGCTAATATTATTCACGGCGGTGCGTCAGTTCTCATGATGACTATGGCTATGGGTCATATTTATATCGGTTCAATTGGTATGCAGGGTTCTTCTGATGGCATGATGTCTGGCTACGTTGATGCAACCTGGGCAAAAGAGCACCATGAGCTCTGGTACAACAAAGTTAATAAATAAGGACAAAGCCATGAAAAAAATCATTGCTTTCACACTCTGCGCATTCACTTCTGCTTCAATATTTGCAGCTTTGCCTCCATTAACCCCTGAAGCGCAAGAGGCCAAGACATTGGCTGATGCAAAAACAGCCTATGCTGGTCGAGTAGGCGCCTTTCAGTTATGCCAGGCGATCAACAAAGTGGCTGATCAATATAGAGTTCCAGGAACACCAGCGCCCGCTGCTTGTACTGCGCCGCCACCATTTGTTGC
The DNA here is from genome assembly GCF_002206625.1 of Polynucleobacter campilacus. Lineage (GTDB taxonomy): Bacteria > Pseudomonadota > Gammaproteobacteria > Burkholderiales > Burkholderiaceae > Polynucleobacter > Polynucleobacter campilacus. The sequence goes on from NZ_NGUP01000001.1 coordinate 259,832, forward strand.
TCCTACAGCAGCAACACCAGCTGCAAAGTAATTAGTTAGCGCTTAGTCAGCTAATAATTCTTGATGCAGGTAGCGTTTAGCAGCCTGTGTTTGAGGATTCAAAAAGAAGGGGCCTACGGGTCCCTTTTCTTTTATCTCACCATGATCAATAAAGATAATGTATTGCGCAAGTCTTTGAACTTGAGCAAGTTGATGTGAAGAAAAAATAACGTCCGTATTTTGCGCATCAAACTGGTGAATCATTTCTTCAACTTGCTCAGTGGTATTTGGATCCAGGTTTGCAGTGGGTTCATCTAACAAGACTAAGTTTGGCTTTTGCAAGATTGCCCGGCCAAGGCAAAGCTTCTGTCTCTCGCCAGCAGATAACTTGTGAGCAGGACTGGAGGCTAACTTTCCTAGGCCAACTTTTTCGATTACTTGCGCAATGGCCTCATCAGTAATCGTAGAGTCTGCATCTCTGACCATGCTTAAATTTGTTTTAGCAGAGGCTTTAATCATCGGAGTGTGATGCAGAACTAATGCAGTCTTCTTGGCAAACGAGTATCGCACTGTTCCAGTATCTGGTTGGATGAGGCCATCTAACAATTTTAAAAGGGTCGTTTTGCCGGCTCCGTTGGGACCAATGCATGCAGTAATGCGATCAGCCGGAATCAGCGCGTGCTGAATATTGAGAATAACCCGACCATTACTTTTAACGGTGATGTCGCGTAGCTCGATAAATCTTTCAAATTGCTCTGTCATATTAACCATAGCGACGCTCTGCTACTTGACGAACTGCAAACGTAAATAGATTGGCTAATAGAACAATTCCAAGTAAGACAATGCCCAATGCAAGTGCTAAGGGTAGGTCGCCCTTGCTGGTTTCTAAGGCGATTGCAGTAGTCATAGTTCTGGTCGAGTTTTGAATGTTCCCACCCACAATCATGACGGCACCAACCTCAGAAATTGCTCTAGCAAGGCCAGCAAGAACGGCAATAGTGAGGGAAAAGCGGCAATCCCAAATGAGCCACTTAAAGCGTGCCATCGATGGCAATCTCAGGCTTAAGAAGGTATCGCGATGAATTCTCCAGGAATCTTCCAAGATTTGACGACTTAGGGCTGCAATTAAGGGTGTTGTCAGAAGCGTTTGGGCCACAATCATGCCCTTGGGTGTAAACAACCATCCCCATGCTCCCATAGGGCCAGAACGAGACAGCATGAGGTAAACCAATACCCCGACAATCACGGTTGGAACCCCCATTAAGGTATTTAGACCAATAACAATCGATTTTTTGCCTGTAAATTCTTCAGTGGCCAGTAAGGCGCCCAAGGGAAGGCCAATGAGCGTACCAAATAGAAGAGCAGTTAAGCTGACTTGGAGGGAAACCAGGACAATCCCCAGAACCCCACCATCTAGATGGGCCAATAGGGCTAGGGCGTCTTCAAAAGCGGTCAACATGGGCTTGATTCTATCAAGGCAATGGCAAAATGAGCTTAATGCAATCTATACCCCTATTTTCCGACTGATGGCCGAAGTAGTTTGCCTCTGCAACGAGATCCTTGATGTGGATCTACGCGAGTACTTGGATACCCATCCAATCGACTCAATTGAGGAGTTGCGAGAGCAGGCATCTATTTGCAATAAATGCATGCAGTGTCAAGATTTGGTTGAGGGTGAGATATATTTGGCACGAGTTCGGCGGCAGCGTGCGGCAGGACAGTTTTAATGACTCAGAGTAGAGGCGCTCGCTTCACTGTCATGAGCATGAATGTGCACAAAGGAGTTTCTCCTTTGCATAGGCACTCTACTATTTATCAGTTGCGACAAAGAATGCGCAATCATCACCCAGACTTATTGTTTCTTCAAGAATTACAGCAAGAGCATCGAGGCAGAATTCGGCGATTTGGACAATGGCCCTTAACTGAGCTCACTCACTTTCTATCAGAAGATTTTTGGCGTGACTGGCATTACGGAAAAAATATGGAGTATCCAGATGGCCATCACGGTAATGCCATTTTATCGAAGCATCCGCTACACAAGGGCCTAAATTACGATATTTCTGCATATCGTTTTGAAAGGCGAGGCTTGTTGCATAGCGTGACCCAACTCGATGGAGTTGAGCAACCCATTCATTGCTTTTGTGTGCACTTAGCCTTATTTGAGCGAGGTAGAGAGCGTCAGTTAGAGCAAATCATGGGACATATTGAAGAGTTAGCCCAGCAAGGCCCAACCATTGTCGCTGGAGATTTTAATGACTGGCGTAATCGAGTAGGCGCACCAATGAAAGCAGCTGGGTTTGAAGAGGTATTTGAAGTCTTAACTGGTTCACCAGCGAAGACTTTCCCTAGCGTGAAGCCCTTATTAGCAATGGATCGGATTTATGTCCGTGGCCTGAAGATTCATTCTGCAGAAATATTGCACGATTGGATGAAATTGTCTGATCATCTAGGTATTACGGCTGAACTGGAATTGGTATGAACGACCTAATTAATATTTTTCTAAAACATACTTTCGAGCTCAATATTAATTGGCTCTTATGTATTCATTTCATATTGGTGACTTACTTTATTGGTGTGATTATCTCTGTGAGAAGGCCAGTGGGTGTGGCCTTTGCTTGGATCTTTATTGTGATGACTTTTCCAGTTTTTGGTATCAGCTTATATGTGCTGATTGGTGAGCGTCCTGTAGGTCGAAAACTTACTAGAAAAATTACGCGCATGAATCGTGAATATTCTGAAGTTACCGAAGGAATGCGCATCAAGTATGCAAGTGATAGGCAACAGCTACCAATTGAATCTCGTTCATTTAGTCTTTTAGCAGAATCGAATAATGGCACACCAGTAGTTGCTGGAAATAAGGTCGATTTGCATACGAATTCATTACAAATTCTGCAACTCTTTATCGATGAGATTAACCAGGCTAAAGAAAGTTTGCATCTAGAGTTCTATATTTGGGCCTTAGGCGGTGATGCTGACCGAGTAGGCGAGGCAATGATTGCAGCTGCTAAGCGGGGGGTTGCTTGCCGTGTCTTATTGGATTCTTTGGGTAGTAAAGATTGGTTTAAATCTAAATGGCCAGCCCGCTTTCGCAATGCGGGGATCGAGGTAACAGAGGCATTACCGATCCAAATTGGAAGATTTCAATTTAGGCGTGCTGATTTACGTTTACATCGAAAAATATTCATCATTGATAACGCTATTGTTTGGACTGGGAGTATGAATTTGGTAGATCCACGTACATTCAAGCAAGATTCTGGGGTGGGTGAATGGGTTGATGCCATGGTACGCGTTGAGGGCCCAGTTGCCTCTCAGTTTGAGCTGACGTTCTCTTTTGATTGGAGTGTTGATAATCCTAGGATTACGCATTTCAATAATCAGAGGGCTCCAGCAGCGCCTAATGAGGGCGGAGTCATTGCCCAGGAGCTTGCTTCAGGCCCAGTCTATCGTGACGATATTTTGTATCAAGTGATGATCTCAGCAATTATTGATGCACGAGAGGAGTTGACGATTACAACCCCTTACTTCGGCCCAGATGATGGATTAATGCAGGCACTCATGGGGACTGCCAGACGCGGAGTGAGGGTTACTTTAATTGCGCCCAAATTAAATGATTCAAAATTGGTTGCTTGGAGCAGTAGAAGTTATTATGCAGATCTCTTGAATTCAGGCGTGCATATTGCCGAGTTCCATGGCGGCCTGCTTCATACCAAGAGCTTACTAGTGGATAAAAAAACAGCCATCTTTGGTTCGGTCAATTTTGATCAACGTAGCCTCCGCCTTAACTTTGAAATTAGCCTCATTGTGTATAACAAGGATTTTTGTTCAAAGCTCGAAACCTTGATTGAATCTTATTTAGCGCAGTCTAATTACGTTGATCCAAAGGTCTGGTCAAAGCGGCCACGTTGGCAGCATTACTTAGAAAATGCCGCTCATCTCACTTCGCCACTACTTTAAATTGCGCCACTAGCGCGCATGCTCTCAATATCGGACTCTGTCATACCCAACTCTTTTAAGATGGAGTCAGTATGTTCGCCTACTGCTGGAATGGGGTCCATACGATAGTCGTAGCTGTCATTTAGTCCTGGTGGCAATAGCGCTGCAATATTGCCATTCGGGGTTCCCACCTCAGTCCAACGATGACGCGCTTTCAATTGTTCGTGATTCCAAAGCCCTTCCATATCATTGAGATGGGCATTAGCAATTTGAGCTTTATCTAGCTTGGCAATCAGTTGCTCTGCAGTGAGCTTGCTAAAGCAGGCATTAATAATTTCAAGCAACTCAGCGCGCTTTTCATTGCGCTTGTAATTTCTGTCAAAGCGCTCATCTTGGGCAAGTGTGGGATTCTCTAATACTGCTTCGCAGAACTGCACCCACTCCCGTTCGTTTTGAAGTCCAAGCATGACAGTCTTGCCATCACCAGCCCTGAAGGGGCCGTATGGGTAAATGGTGGCATGAGATGCGCCATTTCTGGATGGTGGATTGGCGCCCTTATAGGCGTAGTAAAGCGGAAAGCTCATCCATTCGGTCAGCGCCTCTAGCATTGAGATATCAATTACCGTACCTTTGCCCGTTTTTCCTCTTTGCAATAAGGCGGCTAAGATATTTGTGTAGGCATACATACCAGCAGCAATATCAGCAATAGAGTTGCCAGCCTTGCTAGGAGTTTCTGGCGTTCCTGTAACTGATAGGAAGCCTGCCTCACTTTGAATTAAAAGATCGTAAGCTTTCTTATCGCGATAAGGACCATCATTGCCATAACCTGAAATGGCGCACAGGATGAGTCCCGGATTTTCTTGCTGTAATGCCTGCGCAGTAAGTCCCATACGGGCAGCTGCTCCAGGAACTAAGTTTTGGATAAAGACATCAGCAGTTTTCAGTAAAGTCTTGAGCACTGTTAAAGCAGAGTCTTGCTTGAGGTCAAGCGTTAAACTTTCTTTTGATCTATTGACCCAGGCAAAGTGAGATGAGAGACCATCAACCTGGGTGTCGTAGCCCCTCGCAAAATCACCATCACCAGGACGCTCAATCTTAATGACTCTAGCACCTAGATCAGCTAACTGGCGAGTGCAGAAGGGCGCAGCAATGACATGCTCTAGCGCGATAACCGTGACTCCATCTAATGGGCGAACGCTCATCTCAATGACCTATTAGAAAGATCTTGGCAAGCCAAGAACATGCTCAGCCATATAGGAATAAATTAAGTTTGTTGAGATTGGCGCAACTTGATAAAGGCGGGTTTCTCTAAATTTACGTTCAACATCATATTCATTAGCAAAACCAAAGCCACCATGCGTTTGTAAACAAACATTCGCTGCCTCCCACGATGCTTTAGCAGCTAAGTATTTAGACATATTGGACTCAGGTCCGCAGGGCTGATGATTATCAAATAGTTCACACGCCTTAAAGCGCATGAGATTAGCAGCCTCAGTTTCAATGTAGCTATCAGCAATTGGAAACTGAATGCCCTGATTCTTACCAATCGGACGATCAAATACGACGCGGTCATTTGCATAGCGGCGGGCACGATCAATAAACCAATAGGCATCACCAATACATTCTGCTGCGATCAGAACACGTTCCGCATTAAGACCATCGAGGATGTATTTAAATCCTTGGCCCTCTGCACCGATCAGGTTTTCTGCTGGTATCTCTAAGTTATCAAAGAATACTTCATTGGTTTCATGATTCACCATATTGGCGATGGGTCGCACTTCCATCCCTTTGCCGATCGCATCAGCAAGATTTACGATGAAGATCGACATGCCTTCTGATTTACGCTGGACCTCATTGAGCGGAGTAGTGCGCGCTAGCAAAATCATCAGATCAGAATGCTGAATACGAGAGATCCAAACTTTCTGTCCATTGATAATGTACTTATCCCCTTTTTTGACAGCAGTGGTCTTTAGTTTGGTGGTGTCAGTACCAGTAGTAGGTTCTGTCACCGCCATACTTTGCAGACGTAATTGCCCGCTGGCAATTTTCGGCAGATACATTTTTTTCTGTTCTTCAGATCCATGGCGAAGTAGGGTTCCCATGTTGTACATCTGTCCATGACAAGACCCAGCATTGCCGCCCGAGAAGTTAATTTCTTCCATGATGACGGAGGCTTCCGCCAAGCCTAATCCTGAGCCACCATATTCTTCAGGTATCAAAGCTGCTAACCAGCCAGCTTCAGTCATGGCATCTACAAAAGCCTCTGGGTAGCCCCGCTCATGGTCTATTTTTTGCCAATAGGCGGAGTCAAATTTTCCGCAGAGGTCTCGTAAGGCTTCACGTATTTCTTGGTACTGGTCTGGCTTGGGGATAGGGTGATTCATGAAACTCTCGTTTTATCGGTTATTTTTGGGTGCAGACGCTAGTTTAAGCAAGATTTGAAAATCATGGAGAATGATGAAAATCAGGCGAAAATAGCCTAAATAATCTGTATATCAAGATAAACAAGGGATAAGTGCTTTCTCATGCAAAAGAATCGCCAACAAATTCTTTCTGGGGTCAAAGTTTTAGAGTTAGGTCAGCTGATTGCTGGCCCATTTGCCTCCAAAACACTTGCTGATTTTGGGGCAGAAGTGATTAAGGTAGAGTCTCCAGGTGTAGGCGATCCATTGCGTAAGTGGCGACTGCTACATGAGGGAACATCAGTTTGGTGGCAAGCCCAATCGCGTAATAAACAATCGATTTGCTTAGATCTGCGCGTCAAGGAGGGTCAGGCGATTGCCAGAAAGCTGGCGCTTGAAGCGGATGTCGTCATTGAAAACTTTCGACCAGGCACGCTAGAGAAGTGGGGCTTAGGCTGGGAAGAATTGCATCAAGCAAATCCAAAACTCATCATGTTGCGCATCTCCGGTTATGGCCAGGATGGGCCTAGACGCGATGAGCCTGGTTTTGCAGCGATTGGAGAGGCGATGGCTGGCTTGCGCTATATCACTGGTCATCCGAATGAGGTGCCAGTGAGGGCAGGCTTATCGCTTGGAGATACGATTGCAGGCTTGCATGGTGCTCTTGGCGTATTACTTGCTTTGTATGAGCGAGACGCTCGTGGTGGCCAGGGTCAAATGATTGACGTTGCTTTATATGAAGCGGTATTTAATTTAACCGAAAGCCTACTACCAGAGTATTCGGCATTTGGTGCGATACGTCAGCCTGCAGGCGGTGCTTTGCCCGGGATCGCTCCTTCTAATGCCTATCGGTGTGCGGACGGACAGTATGTCTTGATCGCTGGTAATGGTGATTCTATTTATAAGCGCTTGATGACCTTAATTGGCAGAGCAGACTTGGGTGAAGACCCAGATTTAGCTTTTAATGATGGTCGTGCCAAGCGAACCGTTGAAATTGATGCAGCAATTAATGCTTGGACGAAAACTTTAAGCCTTGATGAAGTTCTGAAAGGTTTACTTGAGGCAGAGGTCCCATCTGGCAAGATTTACACGGCAAAAGATATTGCCGAAGATCCTCACTACCATGCACGTGGTGTGATCGAGACCGTGCAAGCAGCGAATGGCCTTAAAGTCCAGGTGCCTGGAATCATTCCTAAGCTTTCTCAAAATCCTGGATCAATTCGTTATCGCGCCCCTACATTAGGAGAGCATACTGATCAAGTGCTTAAATCTGCCGGTCTGACTGAAGAGCAAATTATGATTCTGAAAAAATCTGGGGTCCTCTCTTAATGGATCATGCGCTCCAGCTATTTTTTTGGGTGGTTTGGTTTGCCGTCCGTTGGATTGTCAGCCGTCTTTATTAGCGCCTTCGTATCTGCCACCTTACTGCCGATTGGTTCAGAACCTATTTTGTTTGGGTATACCGAGCTTAATCCCAGCATGTATTGGATTGCGATCTTGGTTGCAACTGTTGGTAATACTATGGGCGGTATGTTTGATTGGTGGCTGGGGCTGATTTCTCGAAATGGTTTTGAGTCACTAAAAGGGCCAGCTAATAGCCGCATGCAACTTTGGCTAGAAAAGCGGGGCCCCAAGATGCTTCTCCTGTCTTGGCTCCCTGGCTTTGGCGACCCTCTTTGTATCGCAGCAGGCTGGCTGCGCTTGGCCTGGTTTCCATGCCTGATCTATATGTTTATCGGTAAATTGCTACGCTATCTCACCATGACTTGGTTGCTAACCTTGGTCTCCAATAGTTTTTGGCATCAGTTAGGTCATTGGCTACATTTGATCTAAATCTATTCGTTGTATCCTATGTTTTTTAATTCACTTGTTGAGAATATTGATATGTCTTCTTTAAAAGGTAAAACAGCGTTAGTCACTGGCTCTACGAGTGGCATTGGCTTGGGAATGGCAATTGCTTTAGCCAAGCAAGGCGTGAACATCATGGTGAATGGCTTTGGTGAGAAAGATGAAGCGATTGCAAAAATCAAAGCATGCGGTGTTGAGGTTGATTATCATGGCGCCGACATGAGTAAGCCTGCTGAAATTGAAGATCTCATTAAGCAAACTGAAAAACGTTTTGGCTCATTAGACATATTGATTAATAACGCTGGTATTCAGTATGTGGCGAGCATCGAAGACTTTCCAATAGAAAAGTGGAATGCGATTATTGCTATCAACCTCAGTTCTGTATTTCACACAACCCATCATGCATTACCCGGTATGAAAAAACGTAACTGGGGCCGCATTATTAATATTGCCTCTGCGCATGGTCTTGTAGCTTCCACTCAAAAATCTGCCTATGTTGCATCAAAGCATGGCGTTGTTGGTTTGACTAAAGTGACTGCTCTTGAGACCGCACGCACTGGGGTTACCTGTAATGCGATTTGCCCAGGCTGGGTCTTGACTCCTTTGGTTCAAAAGCAGGTAGATGCCCGCGCTGAGCGCGAAGGAACCTCAAATGAAGCCGCCAAGATTGCTTTAGTTTCTGAGAAACAACCGTCGGGAGAGTTTGTCACTCCAGAACAGTTAGCTGCTCTAGCTGTGTTCCTTTGTGGCCCAGATGCTTCAGAAGTTCGGGGCGTTGCTTGGAATATGGATGGTGGTTGGACTGCGCAATAAGTCAGCCCAAACCTTTTATCTTTTACAGCCGGGTTTTACTCGGCTGTAATTTTTCTCTCAGTAATAATTTTTCCCCAAGTCACAGATTGGCTTGCGATGTACTTTGCTAGATCTTCGCGGGTTCCAGGATTTGGAGTTAAGCCGTGGTCTGCTAACTGCGTACTGATAACTTTATCTTTCAGAACGGCTACTAGAGCTTTATTCCATTTCTCTAAAATAATATCGGGCGTTTTCCCTGGCGCTACAAATGCATACCAATTGCTAGCATCAAATCCAGGATAACCTGACTCTGCAATGGTTGGCACATTGGGAAGGGTGGGCGCGCGTTTTAAGCCGGTAGTGGCAATCGGAATTAACTTACCATTTTTGATGTAGGGATCTGCTGTGGCAAGAGCAGAGTAGTAGGATGAAACTCGGCCACCAAGGAGATCAACCATTGCGGGGCTGCCACCCTTATAAGGGATATGTACCGTATCAATATCTGCACGTACGTTTAAGAGTTCACCTTGCAGGTGGGATGCAGAACCGCTACCAGTGGATGCAAAAGTAATCTTGCCAGGATTCTTCTTGGCCATAGCGATATATTCTTTGAAATTCTTGACGCCTAGCTCTGGAATAACCACCAAGACGTTTGGAAAGGTGACACCCATGGTCAGAGGAGCTAAATCTTTTTGAGGGTCATAGGGCAACTTCATGAGGTGTGGTGCAATCGATAGTGGCCCAATCGATCCAAATAAAATCACCGAGCCATCTGTTGGTGCAGTGGCAGTATAGGCGTGGGCAATGTTACCGCCTGCACCTGGTTTGTTGTCCACAATCACATTTTGACCAAGATCTTCACTGAGCTTTTTTGCGATCACTCGGGCAGCGCTATCAGCCGAACCCCCTGCCGCAAAGCCAACTACGATAGTGATGGTTTTCTTTGGTGGAAATTCTTGTGCATTTACAGTTGATACAAGACTCAAGCCCACAATCACGAGAGCGGTCAGTGCTTTATGAATCATTTGAAATAGCATGATTACGCTTCTTATTTAGTTTATGGTTGGCATGGTGCTACGTGTAATTGATCTACTTTGCCAGCCATGAGTAGTTGGCTTGGCAATGTGCGGCCAATTAAAGATTGTAGATCCTTTGAACAATCTAAAAGTGCATCAATCTGCATATTGGTATTAAAGCCCATGAGATCAAACATATGCACAAGTTCTTCAGTACAAATGTTACCTGTTGCTCCTGGAGCATAAGGGCAGCCGCCCAAGCCTCCTAATGAAGAGTCAAAGCGAACAATGCCACTATTGACTGCAGCAAGGGCATTGGCTAGGCCCATGCCACGAGTATTATGGAAATGCAATGTCCATTGCAACTTAGGATATTTTGTTTGTACTGCTTCGCAAATAGAGTGAACTTGGGCTGGATTGGCCATGCCTGTAGTGTCGCAGACCGTAATGCCACGAACACCCCTAGCCGCAAAGCGATCAACCCAGTGCATTAATTCGGCTAAAGAAACGATGCCAGACATGGGGCATCCAAAGCTAGTCGACAAAGAAATATTCACGGCAGTATTGTTGGCGTGCGCCAAGTCAATTACAGAAGACAATCCTTTGAAAGAATCTTCACGACTCATTTTGAGATTGGCTTGGTTGTGAGCCTCGCTGACTGACATGACAAGATTAAATTCATCAACCCCAACACTTAAAGCGCGCTCAGCGCCCTTGAGGTTCGGAATGAGGACGGTGTATTCAACGCCTGGTATGCGGTCAATCCCTTGCATCACTGCTTCAGCATCGGCCAGCATGGGGATAGCTTTAGGGCTAGTAAAAGAAGTTACTTCAATCTTGGCGTAACCAGCGCGACTTAAGCGATTGATTAGGGCAATTTTTTGCTCGGTAGGTACAAATGCACTTTCCGCCTGAAAGCCATCTCGAGTCACTACCTCTTGGATATAGATTCTTTTCAGGTTTTGAGGGGATAAAGTGCTAGTCATATCAGTAGTAGGATTTTGTGCTCTAGAACGAGCTAAGGCTCTATTTTAAGTAAGATTTAGTCATTTTTACAGGATCGAGCAAATTTACAAGAATCGTTTATAGTTAGACCCATTATTAATCATAGGAGATCCTTTCATGGCATCAATTTTGACCTCTTTGGGACGTACTGTTTTAACCGGATTTGTACTTCTCATTCTCATCATCTTCGCCTTGGGCGGAAACTTTAGCTCTGCTGAATTGCCTTTCATATTCCGTTGGTTGCATGTGATGTTTGGTGTGATGTGGATTGGATTGCTCTGGTACTTCAATTTCGTACAAATTCCTTCAATGCCAAAAATCCCTGATGAGCAAAAACCAGCCATTGGTAAGGTAATAGCTCCAACAGCCTTGTTTTGGTTCCGTTGGGCAGCACTCTTTACTGTGTTGACTGGTTTGATCGTAGCCATCTTAAATGGTTATGCACACCAGGCCTTCACTTTACAAGCGCCATTCCGCGCAATCGGTTTAGGCATGTGGATTGCATTAGTAATGGCATTCAATGTTTGGTTCATTATTTGGCCAAATCAAAAGCGCGCTCTGGGTATCGTTGCTGTTGAGCCAGATGTAAAAGCAAAGTCAGCACGGGTTGCAATGTTGACTTCCCGCATCAATACAGTGCTCTCAGTACCAATGCTGTTCTTGATGAGTGCTCAGTCACACAATACGACTTGGTTTGTAGTCGTTTCTTAATCAGTACTTAAGTATTAAAAAAAGGCCCGCAATGCGGGCCTTTTTATTTGGTTAACATCAATTGCTATTAAGAAGAGATCACTACAGTAGTGGGGGCAGCTCCTTGGTTAAGGTTGCCCGCTGTGATGTTGCGGCTCCCATTAAGGCAAATCCCAGTAGCTTGCCATCAGGTGCTTCGAAGCGAGCTTCAATGCCGCCTTCAACGGTAGTTGTTTTCCATTGACCATCAGCACCTTTGGCTGGAGGAGAAACCACAGTGGGTAGTGCCGGAGTTTTGACCATGACCGGCATTGCTGGGTAGCTCAGTGCTGTCACTTGGCCAAGCAGCGTAGGCGCTAATGCTCGGGCAGCTTGCATGATGGGCATGACATAAGGGAGAACTAAACCATCCACCTCTGCACAATCACCAAGCGAGTAAATGTTGCTAGAGCTAGTTTCTAGGTGGCGGTTCACCTGAATACCGACTCCAGTTTTTACTCCCGCAGATTTTGCTAAATCTAATCTAGGTCTTAAGCCAACTGCAGAGAGGGCGACATCGCAAGAAATCGATTGGCCATTTGCTAGCTTCATTTCTAGGGCATCACCATTGCGATTAACTGTTTGGACGGTGGTGGAGAAGTGCCAGCGGACACCAGCCTCACTCAGTTTGTCTTGCAGCGCTCTGGCTGCAGGTTCAGGCAATAAGCGACCAAGTACCTGGGGGGCCAGATCGATTACATCGACCTCATAACCACCCAAGACTAAATCATTGGCAAATTCGCAGCCGATAAGGCCGGCCCCAAGAATAGCCACCTTCTTTTTGCCTGCAATGGCCTTACGAAATTTTTCATAATCTTCTAGATCATTCACAGTGATAACTTCACTAACGGCGCTGCCTTCTAATGTTATCCGTATTTGATCCGCGCCAAGGGCTAGAACCAGCTTTCCATAGGAAATTAGGCCTGCACTGGTTTGTAGTTCTTGCGCAGCAGTATCAATTGCGTTGACATCAGTTTGGGCGAGGATATCAATACCCAGTTGTGATGCCATCCCTTCGGATGCCGTAGTGATAAGTTGGCTAGCTTCTTTCTTGCTTGCAAGAGCAGTAGAGAGCATCGGCTTAGAATAAAAATAGCCAGGCTCACGTGTAATCAAGGTAATCGGTGCAGCTTTGTCTAATTTGCGAATTTCACGAATCAGAGTGTATCCAGCCAAGCCACTGCCAATGATGACAATGGTGGATGAACTAGGTGTAGTTTGGGTCAAAGCTAAACTCCTAATGAAAGCAAAAAGATCAATCAAACCACAATAGTGGAAGTACTAAGCTTATACCTGAACCATTTCAAAGTCAGATTTCGCTACACCGCAATCTGGACATTCCCAGTTCTCTGGGACATCGGCCCAAACGGTTCCAGGGGCAATGCCATCTTCTGGTAAACCTTTTGCCTCGTCATAAATAAATCCGCATACGATACATTGCCAAGTTTTCATTTTTATCTCCAAAATATCAGACCTGTATTTTAAATTTAATCCCACTTTTTTTCTTGGGATGTGCAATTCTGCAGAATTCAACAAAATTCATCAATTCTTGTTACAGTGGTTGATCTCAACATTCATACATAAAAAGGCTTCAGATGTCCGGTAAAGAAATCATGTTCACCCCAGTTAGTCTTGGCTCACTCCAGTTAAAAAACCGCCTTGTCATGGCGCCATTGACTAGGATGCGCGCAGTTGCCGGTGATGTACCAAATGCTTTGGCAAAGACTTATTACTCTCAACGTGCAAGCGCAGGCTTGATTATCACTGAGGCAACCCAAATCTCTCCACTGGGCATGGGATATCCAGCAACGCCTGGTATTTATTCACCAGAACAAACTGCCGCCTGGAAAGAAATCGTGGAAGCAGTGCATGCAAAGGGTGGATCCATTGTTGTGCAGTTATGGCACGTAGGCCGTATTTCCCATTCCTCCTTGCATCCAGAGCAGGGTGTGCCAGAAGCACCTTCAGCAATTGCACCAGCAGGTCAAACCTATGGTGCCGATTGGAAGCTGCATAACTATGAGACTCCTAAAGCAATGAGTCTTGATGATATTGCGCGCTTATTAAAAGAGTTTGAGGCTGCAGCGCAAAACGCAAAAACAGCAGGCTTTGATGGAATTGAAATTCACTCAGCTAACGGCTACTTATTAGATCAGTTCTTGCAAGATAAGACTAATCAACGTAGCGATCAGTATGGCGGCTCTGTTGAAAATCGTTTACGACTGTTAGGTGAGGTGATTGAAGCTGTTACGAACGTGTTCTCAAGTGATCGTGTAGGTGTTCGCCTTTCTCCTTATGGTACCTTTAACGATATTAGTGACAGCGATCCGATTGCGCTATTTACTGCAGCAATCAATAAACTCAATGGCTATCACTTAGCTTATGTCCATATGATTGAACCACGTGCAACTACTGCGGGTGGTGGCGATCAAGTTAACGAAGAAGCGCCAGTAACATCAGAGCTCTTCCGATCACTCTATCAAGGAAAATTCATTACTGCAGGCGGCTATGATCAGGCTCTAGGTGAGAAGGTTTTAGAAGATGGTCTAGCAGATGCGGTGGCTTATGGCCGTATTTATATTGCTAATCCAGATTTAGCAGAACGTTTTTTGCAGAATGCTCCACTGAATCCATATAACCGCGCCACCTTCTATGGCGGCCAAGAGGTCGGCTATACAGATTACCCAGCGCTCTAAAGCGAATTTAGTCGAGTAAATAAACCCTGCCTTAAAAAGCGGGGTTTATTTTTTATCCTCAGGATCTTTCAGGAGGTCGTAGTGGTTAGCAACCAAAAGTAAGGCAATAGAGGCACAGCCCATTGCAAAGAATTGCCACTGATGGAGCATTGCCGTACCAATTACAGTCATTAATATCGTCCAGCCAACAGCCATCTTTGCTTTTTTAGACAAAGGCTTCATCTTTTACTAACCCCTATGTTTTCGCTTTCTATTGATTGAATATGGAACGAGCCGTGCCGTCCATTACAACGTAATGTTGCCATAAAGCTGTTAATGCATGAGCGCCAATCAAAAAGTAAAGGACATTTCCTAAAAACTCATGAATCTTGTGGGCAGCTGTATGGGTAATTTCCCTAATTTAGTCTGACTCTGGCGCTGAGTTCGTTGGGCAGACCCCTTTTATCAACCTGAGAGAGCCTGAGAGCCTCGGCTTCAAAGTCGAGTTGGCCAGGATGAAATTCATCATCATTTTGAAGGTCGATTACATAGGTCCATACAAGCTCACGGCCATGCTTCTTAAATACATCAACAACACGTTTCATATGTACCGCCTTTATGGTGATGCTAATTGCTGCCTTGGGAAGAGCTTTGGATTTTCGTCTGTGGATTTAATGCATTCTTTAGTGTAATCAAGTTTCGCGCCTCAATACGAATGACGCCGCCTCTTGGGCTATCAATGTCAGCAATCAAGAAAAATGAGACAGCGATCACAAAAGGGAAAATCATAAACAGGGCAATGTTCTTCTTAAAGTTCCGCGCTCCAAATCCTACCAATGCATTTGCACAGATAGCGATTGCCATCATGAGAGCCCATGCAGTATTGGGTATTCGATTCCACCATGCAGCCTGAACATAGCCCTGAGAATTGAATACATCATTCATACCCGACACTACTAGTGTGATCATAGGACTTGGATTACTACGAGCAATGGGCAAGATCTCATTCCAGAGTTTTTGCTGTAATGTGTCTGTGTTCTGATTGATCTCTTGTACCTGCTCATGACTTTGCCTTGTATAGAACAGAATGCGCTGATCAAGATATTGATTAAGTAAACCTCGAGTAGTGGCAGCTAATTGTGGAGGTAGTAAGTCAGCCCTGAGATATTCCGTGCCAATTGCATTAGCTTCGCTCTCCTCAAGCAGCTCACGTTGATCATGACGATCAATCGCCATAGAAAAAGTAAAGCCAATAATTAAGGCAAGCAGGGTGAGTGTCGCTGTTTGAATAATTCCAAGATCTTCTGAAGTCTCGGTATCCTTAGTGCGATAGCGGCTCAATACAGCATTGCCGAACCAAACAGCAAATGCAAATACCAGGAATGAAATTCCAAAGACAAGGAGAGGGTAGTTTAGGACTTGTGTAATTTAAAAAGTTCCTGGGTACAAAATATCTTTAGTCACATTTTGAATATCGCGATGGCCGGTAAATGCCATGGTGATATCCAGTTCATTTTGAATGATTTCGAGACACTTCGTAACGCCGGCCTCACCCATTGCACCTAAGCCATATAGAAATGGTCTGCCAATCAT
The DNA here is from genome assembly GCF_002206625.1 of Polynucleobacter campilacus. GTDB lineage: Bacteria > Pseudomonadota > Gammaproteobacteria > Burkholderiales > Burkholderiaceae > Polynucleobacter > Polynucleobacter campilacus. The sequence goes on from NZ_NGUP01000001.1 coordinate 275,804, forward strand.
CGTGCCACGTGCACCTAAGGCCCAGGCTTTTAAAACATCTTGGCCGGAACGAATGCCGCCATCCATCCAAACCTCGATATCGTTGCCAACTGCCGCCACGATTCCTGGCAGCGCTTCAATACTAGAGATAGCGCCGTCTAATTGTCGACCGCCATGGTTGGAGACGATTAAGGCGTCAGCACCAGTATTCACAGCTTGGCGGGCATCGTCCTCATCTAAGATTCCCTTGATGATGAGTTTTCCGCCCCAAAGTTTTTTAATCCACTCCACGTCGCTCCAGCTTAATCCTGGATCAAATTGCTCGGCAGTCCAAGATGAGAGAGAGGACATATTGCCTACACCAGTTGCGTGTCCAACAATATTGCGGAAAGTTCTGCGTGGCGTCATTGCCATACCAAGACACCAGCGTGGCTTGCTTGCCATATTGATCATATTGGCGATCGTCAGTTTCGGTGGGGCACTCAAACCATTCTTGAGGTCTTTATGGCGTTGCCCCAAAATTTGTAAGTCTAATGTGAGAACCAACGCAGAGCACTTGGCAGCTTTAGCACGTTCAATGAGACGCTCGATAAAGCCACGATCTTTCATGACGTAGAGCTGAAACCAAAATGGCTTGGTAGTGTGCTCTGCTACATCTTCAATGGAGCAGATACTCATAGTAGATAAACAAAAGGGCACGCCAAATTTTTCTGCTGCTTTAGCTGCCAAAATTTCACCATCAGCATGCTGCATACCGGTTAGTCCAGTAGGAGCAAGTGCTACAGGCATCCTTACTTCTTGACCTACCATCGTTGTCTTCGTGGTTCGATTAGTCATATCAACCGCTACACGTTGACGTAGCTTTATCTTCTGAAATTCAGATTCATTAGCACGGTAAGTGGATTCGGTCCAAGATCCTGAGTCAGCGTAGTCATAAAACATCTTGGGAGTGCGTTTTTTGTGGAGCACTCTTAAATCTTCGATATTGGTAATGATTGCCACAATATATCCTTCTGTTGAATGCCTCTGATATGGGGCATTTATCTAATTAAGCTCTATCTTAGCAATACCTGGGATTTGTTTCTACAATGCTAAAGTAACCCTCTTAGGGCCCTTGGATGCCTCTCTATTTTGATCTTTCTGAATGCCTCAGCTAAACCTCGCAACGACTATCTATTTATTGACTGCTACCGCCTTATGGGCTGGTAATGCGATTGCGGGTCGTGTTTTGGTTGCTAGTGGGGCTGTTTCACCAATCACCTTAAGCACAGTACGTTGGGGTCTAGCAGCATTGCTACTACTTCCCTTGGGCTGGCGAGTTTTTACTCCTAGTAGTGCTTTATGGCGCAACAAGAAGCGTTTTCTGCTCTTAGGTTTATTTGGGGTTGGTAGTTACAACGCCCTGCTATATCTCGCCTTAGAGACATCAACGGCCATCAATGTCACTTTAATTGGCGCAAGCATGCCTATTTGGATGTTATTTATTGGTGCTGTTTTTTACCAAACTAAACCTCGCTTATTGCAGGCAGTTGGGGCAGTTATTTCGCTCTTTGGAGTTGCGATTGTATTAACGAGAGGTGATTTATCGACCCTGCTTTCAATGCAAATCGTGCTTGGTGACTTTTTTATTATGCTAGCTACCATCACATGGGCTTGGTATAGTTGGATGTTGACCAAGCCTGGCTCAAGCAATGAGCGCCAGTGGCCTTGGGCGCAATTTTTAATGGCGCAGATATTTGCAGGATTATTGTGGTCAGGATTTTTTAATGGCTTTGAGATTGCCGCTGGACAAGCGTATTTGGATCTCAACTTCTGGACTGCTTCCTTAATTCTGTTTGTGGCCATTGGCCCTTCATTAATTTCTTACCGTTGCTGGGGCTTAGGTGTAAACGGGGCAGGACCTACAGTGGCCGCTTTCTTTGCGAATTTCATTCCATTATTTACGGCAATTCTTTCTGCTGCTATCTTGGGGGAACCTCCGCAGTTATTCCATGGTCTAGCATTCGCTTTGATCGTGACGGGCATTTGGGTTTCATCATCCCAAGGCCGCTCTAATAAGCCTTGAGCTATGTCTAGGTGAAAAATCTAAAAAAACAGTAAAGTATTTTCTTTTCTATCGAAGTCTGAGCCATGTTGGATGTATTAGTGATTGGTGGTGGTAATGCTGCTTTATGCGCTGCTTTGATGGCTCGGGAGGCTGGCGCTAGCGTTTTGCTGCTAGAGGCTGCACCTAAAGACTGGCGCGGTGGAAACTCTTCTCATACTCGCAATATCCGTGCAATGCATGATGAGCCACAAGATGTCATGCTTGAAGCTTATTCTGAAGAGGAATACTGGCAAGATATTTTAAAAGTGACTAGTGGGATTACCGATGAGTTTTTAGCAAGATTGGTTATTCGTGCTTCTTCACAATGTCGAGATTGGATGCGTCATCATGGTGTGCGCTTTCAGGCGCCCTTATCAGGTACCTTGAATCTCTCTCGTACTAATGCTTTTTTTATGGGCGGTGGCAAGGCTTTGGTCAATGCCTACTATCGTAGCGCAGAAAACTTGGGCATTCAAATTCGATATGAAGCTCCAGTCTCCTCAGTTGAAATCAAGGATGGAAAATTTATTGCTGCCTATGTTGGTGATGAACGCATTGAGGCTAAAACCTGCGTCTTGGCTGCGGGTGGCTTTGAGTCCAACCTTGAATGGCTCAAAGAGGCTTGGGGCATCAATCAATATGGCGAATCCCCAGCAGATAATTTCCTTATTCGCGGCACTAGATATAACAAGGGCGTTTTACTAAAGCAACTGATTTCCTTAGGGGCTGATTCAGTAAGCGATCCAACCCAAGCACATATGGTTGCTGTGGATGCTCGGGCGCCCTTATATGATGGCGGCATCTGTACTCGTATCGATGCAGTTTCATTTGGAATTGTGGTGAATAAAAATGCCCAGCGCTTCTCTGATGAAGGCGAAGACTTTTGGCCCAAGCGATATGCATTTTGGGGGCGCTTAGTGGCCCAACAATCTGGTCAGATTGCCTATTCCATTATTGATTCAAAAGTATTGGGCAAATTTATGCCGCCAGTATTTCCTGGTGAAAAAGCAGATACTATAGATGAGCTAGCTATTCAGTTGGGTTTAGATCCAAAGGCACTACAAGAGACTATCCAGTCTTATAACGCTGCTTGTAGAGTCGGTACTTTTGATCATACCGTCTTGGATGATTGCCATACCGAAGGCATAGAGCCAGCCAAAACACATTGGGCCTTGCCAATCGACACAGGTCCCTTCTATGGTTATACGGTTCGTCCGGGCGTGACATTTACTTACTTAGGCTTGAAGACTGATGAGACTGCGGCTGTTCACTTTGGTGGTCTAGCTAGCCCGAATTTATTTGTTGCCGGTGAAATGATGGCTGGTAATGTATTGGGTAAGGGATATGCTGCAGGCATTGGCATGACTATCGGCACGGTCTTTGGCCGTATAGCAGGAACACAAGCAGCTAAGGCTGCGCAAGTATCAAAAAGTCAAACTCTGGAGGCTGAGCATGCAGGAGCTTAAGTCGCTGATTAAAGAGGCTGGAGATCTCGCTATGGGGACGCCAGAGTCAGAGGCTAATCGTATGCTACAGATCTGTAACGCTTGTCGCTATTGCGAAGGATTTTGTGCGGTCTTTCCGGCAATGACCCGTCGGATTGAGTTCACGCCCAGTGTCGTAAATTATTTAGCCAACTTGTGCCATAACTGCGGCGCCTGTCTCCATGCTTGTCAATACGCGCCGCCACATGAGTTCGGCGTCAATATTCCACGCGTTATGGCCCAGATTCGTAAAGAGACCTATATCACTTATGCGTGGCCCAAGTCATTTGGGGCTTTATATAAAAGTAATGGTAGTAGCGTATCAATAGCAGTGTCGCTATCAATCACTTTTTTCTTATTATTGAGTGCATTGTTAAATGACTCCTTGTTCTTAGGGCCACTTGAGGGTAATTTTTATGCGGTCTTCTCTCACAACACAATGGCAGTGATGTTTGGTGCAGTGTTCGGTTTCTCATTAATAGCGATTGCAATTGGCCTTGTTGATTTTTGGAAGAGTATTTCTGCTGGAGTAATTTCCGCTAGTGCTGCGGTAGAAGCAACTCATGATGCTTTGACTCTGAAATATCTTGGAGGAGGGCATGGTGAAGGGTGCAATAACGAAGACGATGCTTTTTCTCTTTGGAGAAAACGTTTCCACCATTTCACCTTTTATGGCTTCATGTTGTGCTTTGCTGCTACGAGTGTTGCAACAATCTACCATTACTTCTTCGGTTGGTATGCGCCTTATGCCTTGAGTAGCCTACCTGTCATTTTGGGAACGCTTGGCGGTATTGGGCTGCTCATTGGCCCAGCAGGTTTACTGTATTTAAATTTGCAAAGAAACTCTGCGCACGGAGATGCTAGTCAAAAACCGATGGATAGGGCGTTTATCGTGCTCTTATTTTTGATTAGCGCTTCAGGTTTGCTCTTACTGGCTTATCGAGATTCTGCCGCTATGGCTGCTCTGCTTGCAGTTCATTTAGGTTTTGTCATGGGCTTCTTCTTGACTATGCCTTATGGCAAATTTGCCCATGGTATGTATAGAGTGGCTGCCTTATTGAAAAATTCCATTGAAAAGCGTCAGAAGAGCCATGCCAAGTTTGGCGCTGATTAATTAGCCCCTGATTTCTTGCATTTCTGGCCTTAGATCAGCCAAAATAGGCAAAATTGATCAAAAAAGTAAGGTTGCAGTGCAGTAAGCCGCTAAATCGGTATCATTTAGGTCTATCCACAGAAATCCCTAGGAAACTGCTATGCCAGGTTTACTCCCCAACGTTGATCCAGATGGTTTATTAGAGTTCTCGGTTGTTTATACCGATCGCTCCTTAAATCACATGTCTGAAGAGTTCAATCGCGTCATGGTTGATATTTCCAGCGTTCTGAAGGACGCCTACAACGCCAGCTCCGCAGTCATCGTTCCTGGTAGCGGCACTTTCGGTATGGAAGCCGTAGCGCGTCAATTTGCTAACAATCAAAAATGCTTAGTGTTGCGTAATGGCTGGTTTAGCTATCGTTGGACACAAATTTTTGATCTAGCTAATATTACAAATGACATTACTATCATCAAAGGCCGTCAATTAGAGCCCTCTACTCAGGGCGTATTTGCACCAGCACCGATTGAAGAGGTAGTGACCTTCATTAAAAAAGAAAAGCCAGCGGTCGTTTTTGCGCCGCACGTTGAAACCTCAGCAGGTATCATCCTGCCAGATGACTATCTCAAGGCAGTTGGTGAGGCTGTCCGCTCTGTGAATGGTTTATTTGTACTAGATTGCATCGCCTCAGGCGCAATGTGGGTAGATATGAAAGCCTGCAATGTAGATGTGGTGATCACTGCGCCACAAAAAGGCTGGAGCAGTTCCCCATGTTGTGCATTGATCGCACTTGGTGACAGAGCCCGACAGCAAATTGATGCCACTCAAAGTACTAGCTTTTCTATGGATCTTAAAAAATGGCTGCAGATCATGGAAGCTTATGAAAAAGGCGGTCACGTGTATCACACTACGATGCCTACAGACGCGCTCAAGATCTTGCGCAATGTGATGAAAGAAACGCAATCACTGGGTTTTGCGACACTCAAAGCAAAGCAGGTAGAGCTGGGTACGAAGGTTCGCGACTTATTAGTGTCTAAAGGTTACCCCTCTGTTTCTGCTAAGGGCTTTCAAGCTCCTGGCGTAGTAGTGAGCTACACCAAAGATCCAGATATTCAATCTGGTAAGAAGTTCATTGCCCTCGGCTTACAAACTGCTGCAGGCGTTCCGTTGCAGTGCGATGAAAGGCCAGACTTCCGTACATTCAGAATTGGCTTATTTGGTTTAGAGAAATTGACTCATGTTGATCGCACTCTTGGTCAATTAGCTACAGCCCTCGAAAAAATTACTGAAGCAGAAGTGATGCCTGCGTAATCTTTGCCCTAGGGATAATAAAGGCCATCTCATGATGGCCTTTTTCCTTTGATGGGCTCAGCCAGCCTTTCGGTCGCCGCTCAAATAGGGCATCGCTCTTTAAATGGCGCATTGATGACAAATTTATGAGTATTATCAAATCATCAACAAACCATCTTGGAGAATTTGATGATTTCTCGTGTTGCCCACCTTCGTCTAGCCACCCTGATTTCTGTAGTTATCGGCATTTCTCCAATCCCAGCAATAGCAGCTGATCCCGCTCCTGCTTCGGCACCAGCTGCCGCTACAGAGGCTGCTTCAACAGATAAAGCGACTGAGCAGAAAGCAAAGAAAGCAGCCAAGAAGGATAAGAAAGCTGAGAAAAAATCCAAGAAGAAATCCAAGAAGAAAGCTAAGCCTGCTTCAGACGCAGCCACTTAGCAATGGTTTTCCCTCTTAATTAAGGGACTCCGTTTTATCAAAGTCATCACGCTCACTCGAGTTTGGTGACTTTTTTCTTGAATCATCGTTGCGAACTAATAACCACATTGCAGCTATTACTAAAGCCATGCCACTGATTTGAATCCAGGTAATAGGCTCAGACAAAATAAAGTAGCCCATAAAGATGGTGGATACAGGCCCCAAGATTCCAGCTTGCGCTACAAGCGGTGAGCCAATCCGGTTAATAGCAACCATGATGAGCAACATCGGGATGACGGTGCACAAGCCTGCATTTAGTAGGCTTAACCAATAAATTGCTTCGACTTGCTCAAAGATAGCGCTTGGGTTGTAAATGGATGACTGTATTAAGCTAAAGACTGCAGAAGCAGTACTTGCATAGACTACCAGTCTGACGCTACCAATGCGCCGAACCATTTCACCTGAACCAATCATGTAGGCTGTATAAGAGCAGGCGCTGCCAAATACCAGGACCATCCCGAGCCATGCGCTGACTCCAGTGGAGCTAGCATCCTGAATAAAAACAATGAATACACCCAGGTAACCCACTACTAGTGCATACCACTGCAAACGAGAAATTGCTTTGTTTAAAAAAAAGCATGAAATTAGGAGCACGATAGTCGGGGTGAGATACAGCACAATGCGCTCAAGCCCAACAGAGATATATTGCAATCCTAGAAAATCGAGATAGCTTGACAAAAAATAACCCAAGAAGCCTAAGAAAAATAACTTAAACCGATCAGGCCAGGTGAGGGGGTTCATAGGCTTCCTGCGGGACTCCCACCAATAGATTGCCCAGAACATCGGAAGCGCCATAAGCATGCGTAAAGCCAATAGCGTTTCTGCGTTCACGCTATAGCCAAATGCAAGTTTGATGAGGATGGCCTTGCCAGAAAAGAGTATCGATCCGACTCCGGCCATCAAAATACCATAGAGATAGCGACGCTGATGTTGTGCTGTGCTTGCTGATTGCATAAGGCTTTATAACAGCTTATTTAATAAGCTTCTCATCTCTAGGATGGTTTCTGAGGGGGTTAGTCCAATCGGCCCAATACCTTTACTAACTAAACTATCGGCCGCTGCTGCATGTAACTGCACGGCAATACTGGTAGATTCCCATAAATCGAGTTGGTGGCGAACCCCCTGAGCTGTAATTGCGGCAATACTTCCCGTGAGAATATCGCCCATGCCACCAGTACCCATGCCGGGATTACCTTCTTGACACTGAAGGGCAGCATTTTTCGGGGATGCAATCAATGTATGCTGACCTTTGAGGACCGCAATAGATTGAGTTAGAGCAATTAATTTTTCTAGAGCACTCAAGCGATTCGCTTGAACATCTTCTGAACTGATGCCCAGTAATTTTGCTGCTTCACCGGGGTGTGGGGTGATAACACTCTGACCAGGAAATTGTTGATTGCGTTTTTGCAATGCCTCTAAAAGATCTCTGGATGCTGCAATGAGATTGAGTGCATCTGCATCAATGATCAAGGGGATGTTTGGATAGTGCAAGACCCCCATCAGCCATGCAGATGCCAGATCAGATTTTCCTAGGCCTGGGCCAATGGCAATGACATCTGGCTGAGTATTAAGTAATACACTATCAATCTCTGAACTTGCTAAATGAATCATGAGTTCAGGCGAATCTTGATAGGCATGCGCAGAGGCCGGATCGAACATCTCTAACATCGTCCAGCCAGCGCCTAGATGAAGGCAAGCATTACCAGCAAGTAATAGGGCGCCTGCCATACCGGGTGCGCCGCCAATTAATAGAGCTTTGCCTGCGCTGCCTTTATGTTCGGCAGTACCACGCTTTAAGAATTTGACTAGTTTAAGTGCAGCTAATGTGGCTAGTTGTGAGCTCATAACAATAGTATCTCTCGTATTTCCTGAGCTTGGTAATGATTATTTACTCTGCCACTTTCGCACCCTGAATATGATGGCGTTGCATGGAGTTGCCTATAAATCCAGATTGTTTCAGTTGCGTGATAACTTCACTTAAGTACAGAGTTGTTTTTTCAAAATCAGGTCTTGCTTTGGGAACCCCTATGGCTTGGTTAATGACCATGAATCGCCCCGGCAGCATACGTAAGCCTTCATAACGCTTCGCATCACTCTCTAGTTGCTGTTTTACACCAGCTGCAACATTGCCCTTACCGAGCATGAAGTCATCGACTACTGATTGTGAGTTCGCGGCTCTTAGCAGAGTGGCATTCTTAATTTCTCGTGTGAGGAAGAGGTCGTAGGCACTTCCTTTGCCGACAACAATTTCAGTACCAGTAACATCTACCTCTTCATTACGCTTTAAGGTAGAGGAAGATTTCACCATATAAGCACCTTCAATCTGAATATAGGCAGGTGTATAGCTGATATCAAGACCGCGAACGGGGTCGATAGCTACAAATATCATATCAAGATCGCCATTCTTAATGCCATCGACAGTCGCACCAGCACTTTTAAATGGAATAAGTTGTACTGGCCGATTGATGCGATTGCCAATTTCATTAGCGACATCAACGCTGATACCACTCAGCTTTTTAGTGGCGGCATCTTCACTGGCTAGAACTGGATTTCCTAGGTTGATTCCAACACGCAAGGCACCATTTGGTGCAAATGATTTAAGGGTAGTGGGATCAATCGGTTTAGTAGCTTGGAATGACTGGCTAAACGATACTTGTGAAATACAGAAGAGAGTAAGGCCGAGCAAGAATTTCATAATCAATTAGGGATAAAAAAACCGCGGCGCACCGCGGTTTCATTTAGCGATAGAAGGTTATTTTTTAGCGTCTGCTGCAGGAGCTGCAGGAGCTGCAGGAGCTGCTACCGGAGCTGCTGGCGCTGCAGCTTTCTTAGCTTCTTCCATGTGGGCCGCTTCTGCACCATGCTTTTCGCCGCCCATATCAATATCGCCGTCACCTTTAATGAGTAAATAGGCTGTGGCACCAACTAATACTAGTACCATGATGATGAGAGAACGGTTGCTCATTGCTTTTCCTTCAGTTTGGTTGAAATTAGCCCAATATTAACCCTTGTTGGCATCGTGGTAAATCCCAAATAGCCCTAAGCACATCTTGATCAAGGCTATTTAGGTATTAATACTAAGTTTTGGGGTGGGTAATCGAGTCTGATTGCTTCAAAACGTAAGAGGTAAGATGGCATGATCCAGATATCAAAGGCAAGAATATGAGCCCAAAGCTTCCCACCAATAATGCTCAGACCATTACCGATTTTCTAAATCCTGAGCCACATCGCATCTCTGAAGAGACTTCCGCAGAGTCCTATAAATTTGCATTTGATGATGAGGCTTTTCTGACCCGCAGAGAAACGATTGGAATTCGTTTTGAATTAGAGCTTTTAAAACCAGAAGTTTTACTAAATGAACACGGGATTGACCATACCATCACAGTCTTTGGCTCAACACGCTTTGTTAGTCGTGAAAAAGCCTTGGAGATGGAAAAGAGCGCACAAACGGTAGATGAGAAAGCTGCAGCAAATAAAGCATTGCTGCATAGTCGCTATTATGAGTCTGCTCGTGAGTTTGGTGCCACGGTTGCTCGCTATAACGCTACTCAAGACAAGAGCTCTAATAAATTACATATTTGTACTGGGGGTGGTCCCGGCATTATGGAGGCAGCAAATCGGGGTGCATTTGAAGCAGGGGATCAAACCATTGGTTTTAATATTAGCCTGCCAAGGGAGCAGCATCCTAACCCCTACATCAGTCCTGGCCTCAGTTTTCGTTTTCACTATTTTGCCTTGCGCAAGATGCACTTCATGTTACGGGCACGGGCAATCGTAGTATTCCCAGGAGGCTTCGGATCATTTGATGAGTTCTTTGAGGTGCTCACTTTAATGCAGACAAAAAAAGTAACTTCCTTTCCTATCATTCTCGTGGGGAAAGAGTTTTGGGCTGAAATGGTAAATTTTCAGCAGATGATTGAGTTTGGCGTGATTGATGAGGCTGACATGCAGACCATTCATTTTGTAGAGACTGCACAAGAGGCTTGGTTGATCATCCAAAATCACTACCAGTTAAGCTAGTGAGAGCTTTAATTGCTCCAATTGCTTAGTCTGTAAAATAGCGCAAAGCCCAATCATGACCCCACAAGACGCCAGCATCGCCACCACTTTAGATTTGCCCAGCTACCTTCTGGGTGCGATCATGCTATTGCTCGTATTGGTTCTTCATGGTCTCGTATTGCTACAAATTACGAAGCGTTATGAGGTCAAATCATTTCTATATTTAGCAGAGAAGAAATACTCAGAGGTGACACTCTGTTTCTATATTGGTATTTTCTGTTTATTTTTAACTCACATTGCTGAAATTATTCTCTGGGGTATTTCGCTTTATGCCCTAAAACTAGTCCCAGCTTTGGGTCAGAGTATTTTATTTAGTGGCAGTACTTATACGGCAATGGGCTTCATGGAAGACATCTTGCCGGATGGCTGGAAAATGTTGGCAGTCATCATTGCTTTCTCTGGCATGTTTGCTTTTGCTTGGACTGCCTCAGCCATGATCTCAATGACAAAAAATTTTCGTCAAGCCTATACCAAACGTCATATGGAAAAACTCAATATTTCTTCTGACATCATTGACCGCTTTAAATAAGTAATGACTAAGACATGGGATGCCGTCATTATCGGCGGTGGGGCAGCCGGTTTATTTTGCGCCGGAGTTGCTGGTCAGCTAGGGAAAAAAGTTTTAGTTCTTGACCACGCCCCGGTGCTAGGCGAGAAGATTCGCATTAGTGGTGGAGGACGTTGTAACTTTACTAATGTGCATAGCAGCCCAGCCAATTTCCTTTCGCTCAACCCTCATTTTGTTAAAAGTGCGCTTGCAAAGTACCCATCAAAAGAATTTATTAAGCTCGTTGATTCATACGGTATTGCTTATCACGAGAAGCATCAAGGACAACTCTTTTGCGATGATTCTGCTAAACAGATTATCGATATGCTCATGTCAGAGTGCGCCAAGGGTAAGGCCACCATTCGTAATCCTGTTTCTGTTGAAGCAATTACTCAAGAGGCATCAGGTTGGTTAGTTCACACAAATGCAGGCATCGAAAAAACGAAGACCGTTGTGATGGCAACGGGAGGCTTGCCGGTGCCCGCCATTGGTGCTACTGCCTACTCCTTAGATATTGCTAAACAATTTGGACTCTCAGTAGTAGAGCCAAGACCCGCATTGGTGCCGCTATCATTTACGGCAGATACTTTTGGCAATCTGAATGAGCTGGCTGGCTTAAGTGTTCCCATCAGAATTGCATCTGGCTCTAAGGGCCATCGTTATGGCGCCTGCCGATTTACCGAAGACCTTCTCTTGACTCACAAAGGCTTATCGGGCCCAGCGGTTCTTCAGGCAAGCAGCTATTGGGTCGAGGGTGAAGCAATTCATATTGATTGGCTTGGCGCCATTGAGGTGGCTGGTGGATTTAATTGTGATGCGCTATTTAATGATGAGGATAATCGACTAAAGCTTACCGAAAATATACTAGCTTCTGTTTTGCCGCAGCGTTTGGCTAAAGCATTTGCTGAGCAACGAAATCTGAGTGGCCGTAAGTGGGCTGAAGTATCTAAAAAAGATCGTCAAGCTTTAAAAGAGTTGCTTACTAATTGGTCTGAAAAGCCTGCTGGTACTTTGGGCTGGAAAAAGGCTGAGGTTATGTTAGGCGGCGTGGATACCAAAGATTTAGATGGTCAAACGATGATGTCACGCGCATACACGGGTTTATTTTTTATCGGTGAGTGCGTAGATGTTACCGGCCATCTAGGTGGCCATAACTTCCAGTGGGCTTGGGCAAGTGGTTTTGTTTGTGCCCAAGCTCTTTAATCAAGCTTCACTTTTTCTTCTTTCCTCGAGAGCGAATATTGAGAAGTTCTACGGAGAGCGAGAAGGCCATCGCGACATATACATACCCTTTAGGAATATGAACGCCCATACCTTCGGCAATCAGCACCACGCCTACAACAGTCAGGAATGATAGAGCCAGAACTTTAATCGAAGGGTGGCGATGTACAAAATCACCGATTGGTTTTGCAGCAATTAACATGATCATTACAGAGGCTAGTACTGCAGCAATCATGATACTAATTTCATCGACCATGCCAACGGCAGTAATGACGCTGTCTAGGGAGAAGATGATATCCAATATGCCAATTTGTACTACGGAACCAACAAACAAAGAAAACATCGATTTATTCAGGTTTGCTTTATTGGCATCACCTTGTTCATCATGATCTTCATTAAGCTCTACTTCAACATAGATCTCTTTTGAGGCTTTCCAAATTAAAAAGAAGCCCCCTAATAACAAGATCAGATCTCTACCGCTAATAGCATGGTCGTTAATACTGAAGAGAGGGTTGGTAAGGCTCATTACCCAAGACAGGCTGAGTAATAACAAGATTCTAGTTACTAAGGCAAAAATGAGGCCAAACTGTCGGACTTTCTCCCGAATCTCTACAGGAAGTCTATTGGCTATGACGCTAATAAAAATAATGTTATCAATTCCTAGAATGATCTCCAGGGCAGAAAGTGTTAAAAATGCCACCCAAGCATTGGGATCGCTCATCAGCTGTAAAAGACTATCCATTGATTGCTATTTCTAAAGTAGGTTTGAGGTAAAGTGTATCTAACTAAATTACCCGTGTGATTTCTATGCTTAAGTCCACACATATTATCAGGACATTGCTCTTCAGTATCAGCATGGCGCTCACGTTTCATGTGCAAGCTGCTTTCCCTGATAAGCCGATCAAAATTATTATTGGCTTCCCTGCAGGTGGCCCCCTGGATGCACATATTCGCCTTCTAGTGGATAGGTTGCAGTCTACTCTTGGACAGACGGTAATTGTGGACTACAAAGCAGGTGCTGGTGGCACTGTCGGCGCTCAATTTGTAGCGCAGTCTTTGCCAGATGGATACACGCTACTTTTGGCAAATACTGGCACGATGGTCATCAATCCAGCCATCTACACCAAAGCACCTTACGACACACTCAGAGATTTTCAGCCCATTGCCAGAACTGCTCAACAACCTCTGGCATTAATAGTGAATAAAGATGTCCCTGCTAATTCTTTAAAAGAATTGATTACCTATGCTAAGGCTAATCCAGGAAAGTTGAATTACGGTTCTGCCGGAAATGGCGGTATCTCGCATTTGGTTCCCGAGATGCTCAAAAGTGAGACTGGTATTTTTATGGTGCATATTCCATTCAAAGGAAGTGCACCAGCATTCACAGATTTAATTGCGGGCCATGTTCAATTTATGGCGGAGTCTGTTCCCCAGGCTGCAAACTATGCCAAGCAAGGCAAGGTAAAAGCATTGGCAGTGACTAGTGCAAAACGCAATGTTGCATTACCCAATACGCCTACTGTGATTGAAACAGGCGTAGCTAATCTGGAGGTTGTTGGTTTTTATGGAATTCTGGCCCCAAAAGGTACGCCACCAGATGTTACAAATAAATTAAGCCAAGCTTTTAAAGAGACTCTAGAGTCACCTGAGATACAGAAGAGAATGATTGAGCAGGGTGCTGATCCAGCCTTTCTGAATGCTGATCAATTTACAAAGTTTCTTGCTACAGAAATGCCGCGTTGGGCAAAAGTGGTCAATCAAGCGGGTGCCAAGCTAGATTAAGGTATTCGCTTGGCTTCTCATTCAAATGGTTATATTGTCATATTAATGTCTTAAATTAGAAGTGATTGGCAGTTTGCTAATTTCGGTTTAAAGTGCAATTGAAACCTTTTCTGGACCCTTTATTGATAGGAGCATAAAAATGGATGCAAAAGAATTGCAAAAATGGCAGCGCGAAAAAGCAAAAGAATTGTTTGATTACTCGCATACCTTATTAGAGGCCGCCAAGAAACTCAGCGAGCATCATATGGCAGAGATGGAGTGGGGCATGAAAAATGCCTTAGAAAGCGCAAAGTCAGCCGCTAAAAATGATTTAGCTAAATTAAAGGACTTACAGGAAGAGGCTGCTAAAGAAGCAGCTAAACGTGCAGCTACTTATCAGAAGAAAGTGAAATCAGTTCTCAAAGATCTTGGTGATAGTGCTGCCGATGAAACAGAGAAGCATCTTGAAAAGGTCCGCGCTTCTTTGGTCACTTGGCTTGAGGATGCTGAAAATAAAATGCCAGCACATGCGGAAAAGTTATCGAAAGTAGTTCATGAGATGTCGACCACTGGCCAGAAGATGTTCAAAGAAGGTCGCCGTATCGTGAATGAGGTTGCTGATACTGCAGAAAAAAATATTGACGAGATGGTCAAGAAATCTTCAGGATCAAAAAAGAAGTCCGATTAATCACCTTGATATTACTGAAAGAGCCGCCTCAAATCTGGGGCGGTTTTTTATTGCCAACCTTGTATCCACAACTCGCTTTTGGTCAGGTCGCGCCAAGCAATTAGGCTAACCTTTTTCGTCAACACGGCCTCTATTTCGATAAACTCAATTTTTTCGCTAGGAGGTTCTGGCAGAATGACTTTACTTACTAAGAAATGTTTCTGTTTGGCAATGGGTTTAACTGCCGTCCATTTGCTTAGTAAAAGCTTCTTAGGGCTAAGTGGATTCATCTATTTATAGTGCGATGCACTGGTAATTTTGGTCTTTGCTTGTGAGCGCACCAGATGATGGCGTAAACGTGTAAGCAGATTCTTGAATCAGTGAAGGACATTTTTGGTCAAAATAGCTTTGATTACCCAGACTGCCGCAATAGTCGAGCTTGAGGTCTTTCCATTCCATGCGGGCTTGTCTGAGAACCATGGAAACCTTCACCTCTGTCGCTGAATTGCAGCTCCAGCTAGTGTAAGTTTCTCGCTCGCAGGCCGCTAGCCCAAGAAGACTCAAAATCAATATTGACAGTCGCATGAAGTGCAAGAGCTAGAGAACCCAGAAGTGATGCGTTCCATCTTTACCCAGTTGATCTACTAAACCAAACTCCCAGTCTAGGTAGGCCTGCATTGCAGAGGGATCAACGCTAGTGCCCTCGTAAGGCCGCTTATAGCGATCTAAGGGTGGTGATGCTAAATGACTTGGGCCTTTCTCGAGTTCAAGGCCTGCGTTAGTCCAGGCTGCATTGCCGCCTTCCAATACCAATACTTCAGACTTGCAAAGAGACTGAAACTCGTGAGCAATAAATATACTTAATTGGGTTGGGGTGCTCGTCAGCACATAGCGATCAACCTGGGGAAGCTGTTTGATTGCATTAGCTAGTCGTGAACGCAATGCATACCAACTACCTGGAATATGACCCTTCACATAATTGGCGTGAGTACTGAAATCTACTGCAATCGTATTGCTATCCGTCTTGAGCCAATGAGAGACCGTAGCAGCATCAACGAATTGAACTTGAGGAAGTGCAGGTAAAGGGGCTTTCCAGATTCCTGTTTCACTCAGGTCGGATGGCTTCAGGCCATCCACTACATAAACATCCCACGCCATCTGCGCTAACCACGAAGCTGGCATATTGGCTCTGACACTACTACTGGCATCGGCTAAGACAATACGCGCACCGCGCACGGGTGCAACCATCTCAGTTTCTTGTACGAGCTGGCCACCAGGTACGGAACGAAAGCCCGGAAGATGGCCCGCTTCATATTCTTCGGGTGTACGGGTATCAAAGAAATAAGTAGTACGCTCTGTTTGAGATTTCCATTTCTCAATTTCAGCAAGAGTAGTGCGCTTTACATTCGCTCTATCGGCAACGCTACGAGCTCGATCTGAAGCTTCGCTTGCTGTATTCTCAGTCACTTCTTTAAACTTGCGATTCTGACCTTTGTCTAATTCTTGTCCAGCAAGAGTCCAGCCAATAGTGCCATTGCGTAATGCATTGACTTCATTCGGAATACCAGCATTGATTAACGATTGCGTGCCGATGATGCTGCGTGTTCTGCCAGCACAGTTCACAATAATTTTGGTTTTCGGGTTAGGCGCCAGCTCAGGAACACGTAATACTAATTCAGCGCCTGGAACACTAATACCGCTGGGAATACTCATCGTGTTGTATTCATCAAAACGGCGCACATCAACCACCACTACATCTGCTTGGTCATCTAGGAGCTTCTTAACCTCCTGGGCTGACAGCGAAGGGGTATGACGTTTAGATTCAACAAGCTCTCCAAAGGACTTGCTAGGAACATTGACGTCTCTAAATAGCTCACCGCCGGATTTTTTCCAGCCTGGGACACCACCCTCGAATATCGATACATCCGTATAGCCAAGACTGATTAATTGCTGGGCAGCGAGCTCAGCATCGCCCTCACCATCATCTAAGGTCACGATCGGAACATTTTTTCTAGGGAGCTTACCGTATGCATCTATCTCAATGCGAGAGAGTGGAACATTGGCAGCAAATAAAGGGTGTTCTTGAGCGTGTGGATCTTCCTCGCGCACATCTAAAAAAGCAATCTCTTCTTTGTTGAGAAGTTTGTTGCGAACAAATGCATAGTTTTTAGTTGGGATACTCATATTTTTATTTAATCTAGCTTTGCACCAGATTTTTTAACTACCTCACTCCAGCGGACGATTTCTTGATTGATATAGCTTGCCAGTTCAGGGCGGGTCATTTTAGGAACACTCGCACCCAATCCAGCCCAGCGCTCTTTGATCTCGGGGGAGGCTAGCGCGATCTGAACTTCATTGCTCATTTTTTCTACGATATCTTTTGGTGTACCTTTAATCGCCCACATGGCGTACCAGCTAGAGACGATAAAGCCAGAGATACCCAACTCTTGAGCGGTTGGTACATTCGGAAAGGCCTCGCTACGTTTATTACTGGCCACTGCTACTGCGATTAGTTGACCACTCTTAATAAATGGTGCTGCACCTGCCAAGGTATCAAACATCATATCCACCTGGCCTGCAACCAAGTCTTGCAGTGCAGGACCGGTACCACGATAAGGAATATGAGTAATGAATAATTTGTTTTGCATCTTAAACAGTTCACCCGCTAAATGCTGTGAAGTGCCATTACCAGTCGATGCGTAGTTATATTTCCCTGGGCTCTTGCGTATTGCTTCCATGATCGACTTCAAATCATTTTTAGGAAATTTTGTTGGGTTAACAACGATGACATGAGGAACGCTACCAATAATGGCAATTGGTTCAAAATCTTTAGTAATGTCATAGGGTAGGTTGACATACATACTTGGCGCAATAGAGTGATGCACCGCCCCCAAGAGCCAGGTGTAACCATCTGGTGCCATTTTTGCCGCAGCTGCAGCGCCCAAAGTGCCTCCTGCACCACCGCGATTATCGACCACGATTGAGTCATTTAATTGGGTAGAAAGTTGCTTGGCTAGAGGGCGCCCAAAGGCGTCCACAGCCCCGCCAGGGGGGAAGGGGTTGATAAAGGTGATTGGCTTATTCGGGGATGGCCAGGCGCTAGTCTGAGCGGCAGCCGACACTGAAAGGGTACTGGCAAGCAGCAAAAATAGTAAATTTCTGAGCATTTTGGGCGTCTCCAACAGGATTTTTGTTATTTAATCATTTTGGCTGAAATGCTGTTTCTAAGCGTTATCCCTGATAAAAAAGGCCATTTCTGAGTGTTTTTATGGGGATATACTGATTTCGTTGTAGGTATGAATATTTATTTGATAACGGGAGACATGATGTCACAACACGATACATTGTTAGCTGCTTTTGAAACATATCAAGCTGAAAACGAAAAATTCATTGGAAAAGGTATTAAGGCATCTGCAGCGCGTGCTCGTAAGGCGTTGCAAGAAATTGCTGGCGCATGCAAAGAGCGTCGCAAAGAAATCACCGCTACAAAAGAGGCGATGGAAGCTAAGAAGTAATTCTCAAACACATTCATCCCTAAGCCTAGCCTTGACCAGCTAGGCTTTTTTATTTGTGCACTACCGTACATTATGAATACAACGCAGTTTATTGAGTTGTTGCAGCAGGAAGGCTACCCCGATCCAGTTGAGGTAAGACAAACACCTAATGGCTCGCTAGGTGAGCACACTCATCCATTCACAGTGAAAGCTTTAGTGATCGATGGAAGTATCGATATCACAATTCAGGGTAATCGAAAAACGTACTCCATTGGAGACGTATTTCAGCTTGAATTTGAAGAGCCCCATTCAGAGAGCTATGGAGCTACTGGAGTGATCTATTTAGCTTCAAGAAATCACTAAAGGTTTCTCTTGTCGCTTGCTCATCTGGCCAATGACGCGTGCGCCCAAGAAGTGATGTTGATTAAAGATATCTAAGACTTCTTGCACACATTCAGGGGCGCAAGAAACCAGTAAGCCACCACTCGTTTGCGGATCGGTCAATAAAGCCAGTTGTGCTGGCGTAAAGTTAGCAGGAATGCCAACATCAGATCCATAGCTTTCCCAATTACGACCAGAGGCGCCAGTAATTACTCCATCGTTAGCCAATGTCTCTACATTAGAAAGCAGTGGAACCTGGCTCCAATCAATATGTGCAGTGCAGTTTGAGCCTCTTGCTAATTCCAACATGTGACCTGCCAATCCAAATCCAGTGACATCCGTTAAGGCATGGACGCCTTCTAGCTTTGCTAAGTCAGGGCCTGCAGCATTGAGCTTTGTAGTATTGGAAATCATCTCCCGATAACCATCAGGGCCTAGTATGTCCTTTTTCAGAGCTGCTGAGAGAATGCCTACGCCAAGTGGCTTGCCTAATATCAACACATCCCCAGGCTTCGCGCTAGCGTTACTCTTGACTCTCTTGGGGTCTACTAAGCCAATTGCCACCAATCCATAAATCGGCTCAACCGAATCAATGGTGTGACCACCCGCAATCGGAATGCCAGCGCTCCGACAGACTTCAGAGCCACCTTCTAGAATTCGGGCAATGGTCTTATTGGATAAAACCTTAATTGGCATACCTACTAAGGCCAGCGCAAATAAAGGTGTGCCGCCCATAGCATAGATATCGCTGATGGCATTGGTTGCTGCAATTCTCCCAAAATCAAATGGATCATCCACGATTGGCATAAAGAAATCTATTGTGGCTACGATTGCTTGAGACTCATTAATTTGATAGACCGCAGCATCATCAGAGGTCTCAATACCAATGAGTAATTCTTGAGGAAAGGGTAGCTGCGGAACATTCTTGAGGATTTCAGAAAGAACGCCTGGCGCAATCTTGCAGCCACAGCCGCCACCATGAGATAGGGAAGTCAGACGAGGTTCAGTAGTTTGAATATCTTGGGTCATGAAAATATTTTATATCCGAAGAAGTTCTATCGATTAAAGCTACGTTTGGGAGGGTTGCCATGCTTAGCTGGAGGGCGAGCAGATCCGCCACCATTGCCAGCAGCTTTAGGCTTTCTAGATTGTTGGTGCTGTTGGCTACGTAGCTGAATGGGTTGAGCAACAGCGTTAGGATCCGGCTCGAATCCCGCAATGATCTCTTGAGGCAATTTTTGTTTAATTAGTTTTTCAATATCCCTGAGCATTTGATGTTCATCAACGCAAACCAAAGAGACCGCGACACCATTAGAACCTGCGCGACCAGTACGTCCGATCCGATGGACATAATCTTCTGATATGTTTGGTAAGTCGTAGTTCACCACATGGGGCAGTTGATCAATATCGATACCGCGCGCAGCAATATCGGTTGCTACAAGCGCAGTTAGCTTGCCTGCCTTGAAATCTGCTAAGGCCTTTGTTCTCGCACTTTGACTCTTATTTCCATGAATGGCCATACTAGTGATTCCATCCTTTTCTAATTGCGTCACCAGTTTGTTAGCACCATGTTTGGTGCGAGTAAATACTAATACTTGCTTCCAGTCATTGGTTTTAATCAGATGGGCGAGCAAAGGATGTTTCTTAGTTCTGTCTACAGGATGAATCAGCTGAGCAATCGCTTCATTCGTACTATTACTTCGAGCCACTTCAATTAATGCTGGTGAATTGAGTAAGCCATCTGCCAAGGCCTTAATCTCAGTAGAGAAGGTTGCTGAGAATAAGAGATTTTGTCGTTGCTTAGGTAGAGCGGCTAGGATCTTTTTAATATCGCGTAAGAAACCCATATCAAGCATGCGATCGGCTTCATCCAAAACCAGAATCTCAATATGATTGAGTGAGACACATTTTTGTGACATCAAATCTAGCAAACGTCCTGGTGTAGCAACCAAAATATCTAAGCCACTAGCAATCGCTTTAATTTGTGGATTAGCGCCTACGCCGCCAAAGATCACAGTTGACTTAAGCCCAGTATATTTGCCATAAGTCTCAACAGACTCTTGAACTTGGGCTGCTAGTTCGCGAGTAGGAGTCAAAATCAGTACGCGTAAGACGCGCTTGCCTGCGCTTGCTTTTGTGGAGCTAAGGCGTTGCAAAATGGGGAGCGTAAAGCCTGCTGTTTTGCCTGTACCGGTTTGTGCTGCTGCTAGGAGGTCTCCACCTTGAAGAACTGCGGGAATCGATTTAGCTTGAATCGGTGTGGGGCTGGTATAGCCTTCTTCAGCAATAGCGCGAAGAATGGGTTCTGATAAACCAAGATCTGTAAATAACATAAGGGCCAATAAAGTATTGACCCGTATTTAATTAAAAGACTATCCCGGTCAATGGGGTGAGCTGCTACGCTAGAACGTTTGCAGTAAGAGTCCTTATTTTAAGTCATTAACCTTATTTCGCTAAAAATAGCCAGTCAGGCAGTGCTTTGGGCTTGAGGGTGACGGTATCCACACAAACGATATTAATTAAAGCACTCACGATGAGTTCCATCTCAGCCTCATTACCATCCTGAGATTTTCTTTTTGCTGTCTGCTTCACACTGACTTGGGCTCTGCTGCGGCGCTCTATGATCTGATCAATCTGCAGTAGATCGTCCAAGTAGGCGGGCTTATGAAAATCCATCTGCAGATCTCGGACGGGAAGCAGTATTCCAAAGTCCTTAATTAGTTTGGTTGGGCTTAAGTCGAACTGAGCCAACCACTCTGCACGACTGCGCTCAAATATATCCAAATAGCGCGCGTGATACACGAGGCCAGCAGCATCAGTATCGGAGTAACACACACGATGGATATATGGAAAAGAAGAGTGGGCAGTGCTCATAAGTGAAAGGTGATTATTGAGGCAATAAGAGCATCATATTACGATGGGGAATGCCTGCTTCATCATAGACTGGTCCTTCCGCTATAAAACCGAGCTTTGCATAAAAAGGAATTGCTGAGACTTGAGAGTGCAGTATCAAGGTTAAAACTCCTTCTGCTTTTGCTAGAGCGATCAAGTGACTCAAGATGGCCTTACCAATGCCTCGGTTTCGGAAGGCGCTTAAGACGGCCATGCGACCAATTTGCGCATGATGGCTATTTAGGGCAACCAATCGCGCGGTGCCGACACATAAAACCCCTTCATAAGCCAAAGCATGCTTAGAAGTAGTGTCATGCTCATCTAATTCCATATCCTCAGGTACCCCTTGCTCTTGTATGAATACCTTCTGTCGTATCAAGTAAGCCTCCTCAGAGGCCTCCTGCCAGGGTTTAATGAGAATTTCTAAGGGATTCAAAGGGTTTGGCAATTAATAGTAAGTTTTAGTAGGGGTATAGGTTTAATTTACCAAATAAGCGCAGGAAACTACATATAGCGTGGTTACAATGATTTGTGATCCTACTTTGGATTCGCCTCAATCCCTTTACTTACCTAGGAGTTATTTTGAAAAAATCGTTACTGACTGGTTTATTTGCCGCAGCTGGACTTGCTTTTGCAAGCGCTACTTTTGCTCAGGCACCTGCAAAAATGTTGCCATTGGCAGCGGAAGTGATTGTACTTACTGCAACTGTTGATTCTGTTGATGTGAAAAAGCGTATTGTTGTATTAAAAGATGCTAATGGTAATTTGGCACAGATGAATGTTGCTAAATCAGTCAATGATTTAGATAAAGTTAAAAAGGGCGACATATTTGTAGTTGAGCATGCCCAAGCGATTGCTGTTGGTTTAACAGCTGCAGGTAAAGATGCTAAGCCTGGTGTTTCTGGTGTGCGTTCTCTAACGGTTGCAGGCAAGGGCTCTGCTAAGCCATTTGAAGAAATTACCGACACTGTTTATGCAACTGTGAAAATCTCAACAATCGATGCAAAAACACGTATCGTGACTTTCACATTGCCAAGCGGTGAGAAGCAAAAGGTGAAAGTTGATCAAGCTGTTCTGGGTCTTGAGAAATTTAAAGCTGGTGATGACGTCATGGTTGAGTTTGTTGACGATACAGCCATTGGCTTTGTAACACCTAAGAAGTAACAAACTACTCTGGCCAAGTGCCAGAAGCTAGTAAAAAGCCCGCAGATGCGGGCTTTTTCTTTGGCTGCTACTTCTTAGCATTTGGAAAGAAGAGCTGCTCACCCCCAATTTGGTAGCTCGCAATCACGTCTTGACCATTCTTAGAGAGCAACCAATCAATAAAGGCTTGTCCCTCGGCTTTTTTCACATGAGGATACTTCACTGGATTAACTAACATCACGCCATATTGATTAAAGAGCCTAGGATCGCCTTGTACTAGTATGACTAAGTCACCACGATTCTTAAAGCTCAGCCAAGTTGCGCGGTCTGCCAGAATATAACCATTCATAGCGGACGCAGTATTGAGAGCAGGGCCCATACCGGAGCCTGTTTCTTTATACCAAGCTTGAGTTGGCGACACTGTAATGCCTGCACCTTTCCAATAACGCAACTCAGCTGCATGTGTGCCACTCTTATCGCCACGAGAGACAAAAGGAGCTTGTGCAGTAGAGATTTTCTGAAGAGCTGCCTGAATATCTTTGCCGCCACCCACTTTTGCGGGATCTGACTTAGGTCCAATCAGTACGAAGTCGTTGTACATCACTTCATTGCGTTTGGTTGCGAAGCCTTCTTCAACAAATTTTTCTTCAGCTGGCTTGTCATGGACGAATACGACATCGGCATCTCCACGACGACCAATATCGAGTGCCTGACCAGTTCCCACCGCAACAACCTTGACATTAATACCGGTCTTCATCTTGAAGATGGGAAGCATAAATTCAAATAGGCCAGATTGCTCGGTAGAGGTGGTGGAGGAAATCACAATACTTTTTTCTTGGGCAATAGCAGGCGATGCTAAAAAGACGGCATTAGTTAAGACAATTGCCAGCAATCGGGTAGATATAAATTTCATTAATACTTTCAGGCTGTTGCAATAAAGATTGCAGATATTTTAAGGTGCATTTCGCTTATTTTAGTCCTACTTGGCTTGATATACACTGGAGCTGAGCTCCTTCTTTTGGAATTGAATTGCGTCAATTTATTTTATCCTTCCTGTTGATCTTCTCGCAGAGCATTTTTGCTCAGCAGACTACTGTCGCCGTTGCCGCTAATATGAAGGATGCTTTCACTGAGATTAATAGTGCATTTAAAGCCGCAGGTAATTCCGATATCCGGATTGTGTATGGGTCTTCTGGAAACTTCACTGCGCAGATCATTAATGGCGCACCATTTCACTTATTTATTTCTGCTGATGAGCAATTTCCAATTGAGCTCTCTAAAAAAGGAAAGACGATTGATGAAGGTGTTGTGTACGCTATCGGCAAGTTAGCCATCATCTCAAAGAACTCTGCTGGAATGACTTTGAGTAATGATAAGACTGAGCTGATGAAAGCAATCAACAAGGCTAATAAGATTGCTATTGCTAAGCCTGAGTTAGCTCCTTATGGCAAGGCAGCCATTGAGTACTTAAAGGCGGAAGGGCTCTGGGATATTGCTAAAGATAAATTGATCTATGGGGACAATATTGGTATTGCAACCATGTACGTAGTAACGGGTGCAGCGGATTTAGGTTTTACTGCACTCTCTTTAGCGAAGTCTACAGAAGTTGCCAAAGAGACCCGCTTTATTCTGGTCAACAGCAAACTCTATAAGCCAATTAAGCAGAGGATGGTTTTAATCAAAGGCGCTCCTCGAGAGGCTACAACGCTTTATCAGTTCATGCAAAGCCCTACAGCCAAATCTATTCTTCAGAAGTATGGCTATAGCTCTCCTTAACTTAAGCCTGGCCCACAGTAGTTTTTCTCAATTTAAGCTATATTCTTATACATCTGACTATTGAAGGAGATGTTTCCATGAAACACAAGTCTAATTTATTTTTACTAACCAGTTTCTTGGCTATTTTTCTTTCTGGCACAGCTTTTGCTCAATCTGGTGAGGCCACATACAAACAAGTCTGTATGAGTTGCCATGGAGCTGGCGTTCTGAATGCACCTAAGCTTGGTGATAAGGCAAAGTGGGCGCCACTCATTGCTGAGGGGCAAGTCACCCTTACTGCACATGGTTATGTTGGCGTTCGTTCAATGCCTGCTAAAGGGGGTAATCCTAATTTAAGTATCGAAGGATTTGCTGATGCCCTGGTTTATATGGTGAATAACTCAGGTGGTAACTGGAAGTCGCCAAATGCCCAAACCATTGCAGCGATTAATAAAGAAGTGGAAGCTCGTAAAGCAGGGCTAAACAAGAAGCAGTAAACAAACTGAGCACCAAGGATGACCCTTGGTGCTCAATATCATTAGTCAGTCTGCTTTAATTCCAGCATCTTTAATAACCTTGCCCCACATATTCAATTCTCTTTGAATACGCTTGGCAGAATCGGCGGGTGTTAGGTAGTTCACATATACACCAGCAGCCAACATGCGCTCTTGTACATCTGGGCGCTGCAAAATGACTTTGATATCAGTATTGAGTTTATCAATAATGGGTTTTGGTGTACCTGCAGGAGCCAAAATTCCGAACATACTCACGACATCAAAGTTTGGCAAGCCAGTGGCTTCAGTGACGGTAGGCACGTCAGGCAATTGGGGCACACGTTTAGCAGTAGTTACCGCTAGAGCTCTTAATTGGCCACCCTGAATAAATTGCAGTGCTGCAGGCACTGTCTCAGACATGCTGAGTACTTGACCGCCAACCAGGTCTGTCATTGCAGGGCCACTTCCCTTGTAGGGCACGTGTAAAAGGTCTAAACCCAATTGCGCGCGGAACATTTCCATCGCTAGACGTTGCGGTGCACCTGCGCCCGAAGATGCAAAGGTGAGCTTGCCTGAGTTAGCTTTTGCATAAGCAATAAATTCCTTCATATTCTTCACGGGAACAGAAGGGTTAACAACAAATACTAGTGGCACTACGCCAACTACACCAACGGGTGTGAAATCTTTTTCTAGGTTGTACTTAATGCCATCTTTATTCAGATTAGTATTAATGGCGTGTGATGTGAGTGCGCCCATGAGCAATGTGTAACCATCGGCTGGAGACTTAGCAACCATATCCGCGCCAATATTGCCACTATCTCCTGAGCGATTATCGGGCACCACTTGTTGACCTAATGATTTGGATAGCTCTTGCGCCATGATGCGGCCAATCACGTCAGTCGCACCTCCTGGAGGGAAAGGGATGACTATACGAATTTGCTTGTCTGGGTAGTTCTTAGTGGCTGCATCGCCTTGGGCATAGGTATTGCCTAAAATAGCGGTCGCGCAAAGCGTAATTAATAAGGATTTTTGGATTAGTTGTCTCATGGCTTATTTTGAATATAGGTTTGTATGGCAAGTTTGTATTATGACCAGAATTGGAGTTCCTGCGCTAGATCAATGAATGTTTCATTTCATTAATTACAATAGATTCATGAACCTTGAGCCCCACCAGATTGAAGTCATTGGTTATTGTGCCGCATTCTTGACCACGCTCGCCTTTTTGCCTCAGGCAATACAGTCCTGGAAGACTCGGGATTTATCAGGCGTATCTCTGGGCATGTACTCCCTATTTACCGCTGGGGTAGGGCTCTGGCTAATTTATGGCCTCATTATTGAGAAGTGGCCCCTGATACTGGCGAATGCTTTGACCTTTGCTTTGGCTCTGAGTATCTTGGCATTGAAATTGCGTCATACTTCTAAACATCGAAAATAAACACTAATCCGGGGCATCCCACAGAAAGGGTTTTATGAGTTCAGCATTTGTGATTGATCCACCAGCAGTGATATCTTTGCCAGTTACTGGTGATACTCGTCGTTTTGCAGTAAATCGTATTTACTGTGTTGGTCGCAACTATGCAGATCATGCGCGTGAAATGGGTCATGATCCGGATCGTGAGCCACCATTCTTCTTTATGAAGCCAGCCAACTCTATCGTGACTGATGGCAAAGACATGGCCTATCCAAATTTATCCAAAGATGTGCATCATGAAATTGAAATGGTAGTTGCGATTGGTAAAGGCGGTGCCAATATTTCTGCTGATAAAGCCCTAGATCATGTTTATGGTTATGGCGTTGGCTTGGATATGACTAGGCGTGATTTACAAGGTGAAGCCAAGAAAATGGGCCGCCCTTGGGATACCGGCAAGGCATTTGATCAAGCAGCTCCTTGCGGAGTGATTACTCCAGTAAGCAAATGCGGTCATCCAACCAAAGGCGCTGTCAAACTATTGGTCAATGGTGAGGTGCGCCAAGAGGGTGATTTAAACCAATTAATCTGGAATGTGCCTGACACTATTGCTTATCTCTCTACCTTGTTTACTTTAGAACCAGGCGACTTAATCTACTCAGGTACTCCAGCTGGTGTTGGCCCAGTCAAGAAGGGTGATGTGCTTGAGGGAAGTGTTGAAGGTTTAGTTAATTTAAATACTAAAGTTATTTAGCCCTTCTAATTTAGTTCCTTAGCGACTTCCTGCGCTAGAATTCTTTTATGTATATGTTCCTGCCTTTTCTGACAGCATTGATCGGGCTGATTTTGGTCTGGTTTGAAAAACGTCTTGCTGGCTTAATCCTATTAGCGCTTACTGTTGGGCTTCTGGCTGTTTGGTTCTACTTTCATGCAAGTACCCATCTCAATATCAGCTTATGAGTAAGACTTCTTTTTCTTCACTAGCTGCGCTTGGTAATCAACTGGCATTACTTGCGGTAATCAGTGTCTTGTCGTATGCCTTTGTTGATCAACTTTATTTTGGCGAACTACCTTGTCCATTATGTCTAATGCAACGCATCGGGTTTGTCATCATTGGCTTTGCCTTGGTTCTCAATATTCGCTGTGGCGCCCTTGCGGCACATTATGGCTGGGGCATCATTGGTGGCTTAGTGGGAATGATGGTTTCTTTGCGTCAAGTGCTGCTACACATCTTGCCTGGCGATAAGGGATTTGGCGCAACCTTTTTGGAATTGCATTTTTATACCTGGGCCATCGTGGGTTACGTGGGGCTATTACTAGGCTTTGCAATTTTATTGATGTTGCCTAATCGCGATGTGCGTTCTCGGTCTATGTTTGCCAATACTTTAGTGATCATTTTTATCCTACTGGTAGCTGGTAATTTGATATCTACGCTACTCGAGTGCGGTATCGGTCCATGCGCTGATGATCCTATTAAATATGAGGGTTGGCTTTGGTTACGAAACCGATTTGGTTTTTAACTAAGCTAATGATGTTATTTTCCAGGCTCATGAAAAGCCTCTTCGTTCTTTTGTTTGTTTGGCTTGGTGTATCTAATGCCTATTCACAAACAAAGACGACTTGGCCCAAGCAGGCAATTCGGATCATTGTGACCTTTACACCTGGCGGTGCGCCCGATATCCTAGCGCGCGTCTTGGCTGAAAATTGGCAGCAAACTCTTGGTGTCCCAGTGCTCGTTGAAAATCGTCCTGGCTATGGCGGCAATATCGGGGCAGATTTGGTTGCTAAGAGTGATCCTGACGGCTACACCTTGCTGATTGGTACCGTAGGTATTCATGCGATCAATGGAGCTCTTTATGACAAGATGTCTTTTGATCCTGTGAAAGATTTCACGCCGATTAGTTTCTTGGCAAGCACTCCCAATGTATTGATCGTCAATAAACAGCTGGGCGTTAGCAATGTTCACGAGTTGATTGAGCTTGCAAAAGCTAAGCCAAATCAATTGACCTTTGGTTCTTCAGGCGTGGGTACTTCATTACATATGTCCGGTGAGTTGTTTAAAGAAATGGCTGGAATTAATATTCGCCATATTCCCTATAAAGGGCGCAATCAGTCATTGCCAGATCTAGTCAGCGGGCGGATATCGATGCTCTTTGATAATCTATCTTCTTCATTGCCATTAATTAAAGCAGGGGAGGTGCAGGCTTTGGGCGTCACGACATTAAAACGCTCGCCTGCTGCCCCAGAAATTCCAACTTTGGCCGAGCAGGGTTTGCCAGGTTTTGAAGCAGTTTCGTGGTTTTCTTTGATGGCCCCAGCAAATTTGCCGCCAGCCATTCAAATGCGGCTTAATCAGTTGACTAAACAGGCTTTGGAAAACTCAGATATTAAAAATAGACTCTTGGCCGGTGGTCTGGATCCCGCCCCCGGTAGCCCTGAGGACCTTTCTAAATTGATTACAAGAGAGTCCCGCAAGTGGAGTAGAGTGGTTCAGCAGTCAGGCGCCAAAGCAGAGCCATAATTTCTGATTTTCTTGTCAGCCTGGAGTGGCTACAAAGCGTTATATCCCTATGGCACAGTCCAGGCGCTACAAATCCAATATATTCGATTGAAAATCATTCATCACACCCTTTTTAATCGACCTAATTTGCTTAAATTTTCAGCATTAGACTTTTCTAAATCCGGAGCATTTTTCTCCATGATTGCAGCCTACCTATTGGTCGGGTGTGCAACTCAGACTCAACAAATGAAAATGAATGAGTCTAAGGAGCAATTCAAAAATGGGAATATGCAGACTACAGCTGCCACGATTCAGGGCGTATTTAAAGATAAAAATACCCTGTATTACTTGGAGCTTGGTCAGGTCCAGCGACTGCAAGGCGCAACCCAAATTCCCAATAGCACGCAGAATTTATTGGCAGCAGATCAATTGGTTGAACAATGGGAAATTGTGACTAGCGATAAGCTCAAGCGCTCCTTGACGGATGTGAGTTCATACATCTTGTCCGAAGGCTTAAGTAGTAATTACGATCCAAAGCCATATGAGGTCAGCCTCTTAAGTCAGACAATTGCATTAAATCATTTATCACAAGGCCGCTGGAACGATGCCATGGTTGAGGCAAAAAAAATGGCGCAACGAGAAAAGGTGATTGAGGAACTGATTCAAAGAAAAGTGGCAGCGGTATCAAGAGTTGAGCAGCAGCAGCAAAATAACCAGAACACCAGAGGTGCTACGAGTCGTATTCAAGATATTGGCGGGTATCCAATTAATTTATTGGATGATGAGGAGACTCGTAGCCTTAAGAATTCGTATCAAAATCCTGCTGCCTACTATTTATCCGGTTTTATTCATGAATCCCAGGGAGAAGCTAGCTTGGCTGCCCCGGGATATCGATTGGCAATTGAATTGCGACCATCGGTGAATTTTTTTAAGACCAGCATTGCAAAGCTAGACTCTAATATTGCCAATCAAGCTAAAAAAACTTTTGCAGACACCTTAATCATTATTGATACGGGTTATATGCCTAAAATTAGTCCTTATCAAATTAGTCAGACAATCAACTTTGGGGGTAACTCAAAAGTAGTCACTCTCACTTTTCCTGTAATCGAAAAATCGAGTGATCGCTTTACTCCAAATTTTGTACAACTTGGCGATCGCGCAGCAAATCTTGAGTTAGTAAGCAATATCGACGCCATGGCCAGGAAGAATCTCAAGGATGAGATGCCGGGCTATGTTTTAAGGGCAAGCACTAGAGCCCTTGTATCTTTAGCGGCACAGTTTGCGGCAGATCAAGCTGCGCAACAATCGGCTAAAAGAAATAACCAAAACAATCAAAATAATAATGCAGCAATTATTGGTGCGATCGCAGGAATGATCACTGGCTATGGCTTGCAAGCGATTAATGTGACCGATGTGCGACATTGGTCTACTTTACCAGCCCAAACGTATATGGCTAGAATGGGCTTGCCAATTGGGTCTAGCGTTCTTAAATTTACCCTGCCATCTGGAGTGACGCAAACCCAAACTATTAATCTGCTTGGCGGCTATAACGTAGTCTACATTCGCATGTTCAGAAATAGCGCAACGGTATTAACATCTAATGATCCAGCAGCGCTTCCTCCTAAGCCACAAGTTCTGGCGCCACAAACAATTGCTAATCCTGTGGCCGTAGTACCTAAGGTAAGCTCGGAGGAGGTGAAGCCAAAAGACGGTGCCTTTGATGGATTTAAGAAACTGTTCAGTTTTGGGGGCGCAAAGTCAGAGGAGCTAGTCACACCGTCAGAAACTATATCTACAGATGTGCCACAAGCTATCAGTCCCACAACTAGCCCCGCAAGCGGTAATATGGATGGGTTGAAGCCCTATGAGCCACCCAATTTACTCAATAGCCTTCAGCAGCTTTTTAATTAGGAAAGACCGAGAATGAAAAAATACCTATTGATCTTATTGGCAGTTTTTACTCTAGCTGCTTGTAGCTCAACACCTTCCATGAAAGAGATGACGGTGCGTATGGGCGACACTGACAGTATTCAGATTGCCGATATGCGTAGCCTAATGCGTAACGGCGTGCTGACAGCGCAGGTAACCATTCAGAACGATAGCAAATCCAACTTAGTTTCTTATCGCTTTAAATGGATTGGCAAGAATGGCATGACCGTAACTGATGAAGAGGCTTGGAAGCCAGTGACAATCGGTAAAGGCCAGTCGACCGTTATCATGGGTATCGCGCCAACACCAGATGCCACCGATTTTCGCTTTGAGTTAAATCAATATAAGTAAACCCTAGAGTAAATTTAATAGCTAATTGAAAAATGATCATGAAAATACACACTAAAACTATCTACTTATCCATATTTGCGCTGTCTACAGTTTTATTGGCAGCTTGCTCAGGTCCGCAAGTGCGCTATGGCGATGCTAAGGCTGTTGAGACAGTCAATGCTAACTATGGCTCAACCGATCTGCAAATGATTGCTGAGGCGATGACACGATCACTCTTGCAATCAAAAGCAATCTCGGGAAGTAAGGATGCCCCGATTGTGACTTTGGCAGATGTGAAGAACAAGACCTCTGAATATATTGATACTCGCGTGATCACCGATAAAATCCGCACGCAGCTCACAAAGAGTGGTCAAGTACGCTTTGCAGTGAGTGTTACCGAAATGCAAAACCAAACTGATGAGTTAAAGCGTCAGAATCAGTCAGGCTTATATAAGAACAGTACGATTGCTAAAACTGGCAATATGCAGGGCGCTCAGTACCGCATTGAAGGCTCAATTGCATCTATCGTGAAAAATACGAAAGACGTGAAGGATGTCTACTACGTCTTTAACTTAAATCTCATTAATAACGAATCAGGCTTGCTGGAGTGGGCTGATGAAAAAGAGATTCGCAAGACTGCAACCCGCTAATGAAGGATGTTAATTAATGTCATTACTTAAAAGAACGTTTCTAGTTTGTGCGGGAGTTGGCCTAGTCTTATTGACTGGCTGCGCCTCTAAACCGCCTGCAGTAGCTCCAGAGCAAGCGATTGTTGGGAGGGTGCCAGCTGATCCACCGAAGAACCCAGTGATTAATGCTGAGACTCTTAAAGCTGAATCTAAGTCAATCGCAGTGACGGATATTTACTTTAAAAAAGAAGGTAAGAATTTAGTCTTTATTGAAGAGACTAGAACAACTACTGGCAATAGTATCTCCTCTACGATAGTACCTAAGATGATTGAAGTAGATGCCGATAAAGCCAATGCTTCTGCTCTGACTGGCGGCCCAAACTCATCTGCGTTTCCAGTGAAGTTTACCGATTTGTCTGATCCGAAGTCTACCGCTCCAGGCACTTCTCCGGTAATAACCCCCGTAGATCCTCAGACTTCTAGCAATAGCTCTAATACTCAAGCACAGAGTTCCAAGAAGTCAGGCTATGAGAGCAAGATGGAATATGGCGAGCTTCGTTACTTAGCTAACCCTATCCGTGGTTTACTGATTAAATCAGGCTACAAAGTTGTGCAGGCTAAGTCAACAGCAGCGATGCCAAACCAAGGTGATGAGTATTTTGATATCGTCAAGCGGATTAAAGCGGGCGATTTTGGTGACGCAGATTATGTTCTCTATGGTGTTTTAGCTGAAGTCTCCAATACAGATAATGTGGCAGATATTCCTGGAACTAGATCTAGCTCACATCAGATGACGCTTGAGGTAACGGTAGACTTTAATATTGTTGACGCTAAGACAAGCCAAATCGTAGCCTCCTTTATCGCTTCTGGAGAAGGAAAAGATGTCCAAATCGATGGTAGAGATACCGCTTATAAGCCAAGTGCGGCAAAGTTAATGAAGTTAGCATCTCTAGATTTAGCAGAAGATGTGCGTAAGAACTTAGCAGCTCAGAATTTCATTACTAATAATCCAGGATCAGCTGGATATGAGCGCAATCTCAAGCGCCGTATCGAAGACGATGCTTCTACTTTAAAAGTCTATAAGTAAGAAGTCAGCAGAATCTAATACCTTGCTACAGGACGAGCGGCGGATGCGTTTTTTCATAGCGCTCCGCTGTTTTTCTAAAGAGGTAAAGTAAAAAGCATGCAGCTAACCCAAGGCTGAGACTATTGCCAGCCCAAAAGCCATTGGCACCTTGCAAGAAGGTGGGCACATTACCAAATACATTAAAGCCCATGAGGTAGCCACCACCAAGACCTACGCCCCATAGCGATCCTGCATAGATTAGCATGGGCCAAAAGGCAATACGATAAGCCCGCAGAATAAATGCTGCAGTGATTTGTAGGGCATCAAAGATTTGATAAAACGCAATAAATAAAAAGAGGGGGATTGAAAAAGCCTTCACCTCAGGTGGCGGATCATATAAATCTAATAGCTGCATTCTGAAGACCCAGACAGCAATTCCAATCGTGATACAGGTAGCAGTTGTAAAAAATACGGATGACCAACCAATTTCCTCGGCACGTGCTGGCTTATTGGCACCAATCGATTGTGACACTAAGGTCATCGTTGCAATGGAGAGGGAGAGCGGCACCATATAAATTACAGTGCCTAGGTTGGCAACAATTTGATGCCCAGCCAATGCAGTAGTACCCAGACGCGCAATAAAGAGTGACATGAAAGTAAATGAAGTGACTTCAATCAAGTAGCTAAAGCCAATAGGAGCTCCAAGTTTTAGCAATACCCAAATACGATGCCAGTCAGGCGGGCTAAAGCGTACAAAGATCGCAAAGGGTTTATAGAAACGATCAAACAGGACAAAGCCCAGAGTCAGCAGCATCCAGGTCCAGTTAATGATGACGGTGGCTACTGCACACCCAGGGCCGCCCATACCTTCGATTCCAAAGCCACCATAAATAAAGAGTAAGTTCAGAGGTAGCTTTAGTCCCAAGCCAATGAGTTGAATGATGGTGATCACGGCAGGACGAGATACGGCATTATGTAAGGCCATCAAGACACGCATCACCATGCTGGCAGGCAATCCAATCGCCAGAATATTGAGATACAACTTTGCCTTGTCTTCTATATCTGGACTCAAATGAGAAATCTCAAGCACATGATCGGCATTAGTCAAAATCAAGCAACCAAGAATGGTAAGTCCGAGAGCGAGCCAAGTAGCTTGTCTTACCTCTTCACCGATCTCAGAATAACGTTTGGCACCAAAGAGTTGACCAGCAATCGGTGCAAGGGCAGATACCACGCCAGTGAGGCCAACATAAACACTGATAAAGATGGCTGAGGCCATTGCAAGTGCCGCTAAGTCTTCAGCAGAGTAACGTGCGGTCATAGCGGTATCTAACACGCCAAATGCAATTACTGCTAACTGACCAATCAGTAGGGGTCCAGCAAGTTTGAGTAAAGCGGGGACGTCCTCGCGTAGGCGCGATAGTTTAAAGTGCAGCACTATTTATTCCGGGATGACTTCGTAAAGACGTAAACGTTCATCACGGTCAGCTGCACGACGGTCTTCCCAAAGTAATTGCAGTTTTTTATTGTTAAGCTTTGCGTACGCTTTGGCTTCGGATTGATTGTGGGTCAACATCCACGGGCAATCAGAGTCATCACGTAAGGAGAGCTTTGTGAAATAACTAAAAGAGGCAAGTTGGGCATCGCCCAGATTGCTGGTATTAATACAGCCGGCTCCAGATGGCACCACCTGCACAAGACGTGCCGCGACTTGACGATAAGTTTTGGCATAGTTAATGGTTGGCAACCATAGCGTCATCAATAGTACCCACATTAAGGTTGTGCCAGATGCAGAGATGATGAGGCATCGCCAGATTTCTTTAGGAGCGCGAGAAGTTCTCCAACGCACAATAGCAAGCCATGCACCAGTAATCAAGATTGCTACAAAAAGAGCGAGGTAGTTAAACTGAAATTGAAATCCCGGAAGCAAGCGGGCTATGTTTGCAGCGGTTGACTCTGGATAGCCTGTTACCTTTGCCAGCCAAATAATCCAAATGGCAATGGCAATGATGGTGAAGCTAAACATCGCAAACCAATCGATGAAGCTAATCATGCTGCGTTTTAAAACAGGCAGACTAAATGCAGCAATAATCGATAGGCTCGGAATTAAAATCATCAAATCATGTTCGTTAGCCTCTAAGCGGAACAAAACATAAATCAAGCTGCCAATAAATAAGCTTAGGGGAATACAAAGATGAGGAGCACGCCATGCACCAGCCTCTTTAACTCGACCCCAGTGCGCTAATGAGATGATTGCAAGAGGCCAAACAGGCCAAGCGTAGGCCCAAAAGTTCACGCTTAAAAAGCTAAGAGATTCGATTGAGGGAGTAGCGCGCATTTCTGGGATATTGCGCCAGCCTTCTTGTGCAGCATGGCGTAAATCAACTGGTAGATCAGTTAAATACCAAACGATTGGCCAAATAGCAAAACCGATTAAGCCCAATAGAGCACTGGTTAATGTCCAGCGAAAACGCAACTTCGCATTGCTAGCCAGAACAGCAATGATGGTGGAGCTAACGATGATTAAGCTTAGAGTGAGATTGCTAGAGAGGGCAACAATTGTGATTCCCAGACCAGTCCATAAGCCGCCTTGCCATGGTTTATCTAATCCACGCACAGTCCCATAGAGCACGATGCTGATACCCATGAGTTGAGCCATCATGGGCGTAGTTTCATGGGCGCGTTGAGCTAGACCAACGCAAGCTAAGAAGATGAGGAGTGCGCCATCTGCTAAGGTCATGCCATAGCTCTTCAAATCGGGTTGACCGCCAACAGCAAGCGCCATTGGTTGCACTTCACGACGACGTCCTAGAAGATAGGTGGCATACCAGATCGCTAAAGCAGCGGAGAAAAAGCAAATGGCAGAATACAGGCGCGCAGCATTGGCAGCGCCAATCCAAGATCCAAATAATTCAATGAGAGTGGCGCCCATCCAATAGGGAAGTGGTGCACCTAAAGAAATATCGCGACCGGCAATGTGCGGGACAACCCAGTCCATTGAATTACCGCGGAACAAAGTCCACATGCCACCAAAGCCAACCGCATCTTCATTTTTCCAAGGATCACGAAAGAAGAGACCCGCAAACCCATAAACCAATGTCAACGCAAAAATAATAATGCGTGGAATGGATTTAGTGGCAGCGGCGGTAAGTTTGACCATAGACTCTATTTAAGCAAAAACAAAAAATAAAAAAGGCAGCAAACGCTGCCTTGATTATCTCGCAGAGAAGGTATTTCACATACCCTGCGAATTGAAGTGAATTAAGCCTTCTTCTTAGCGGCTGGCTTTGCAGCAGCTTTAGCTTCTGCAGCTGCAGCCTTTTTTTCAGCTGTTTTAGCAGCGCCATTACCGGTAGCCTTAGCAACAGCTTTAGTGCCGAATTTCTGACGGAATTTCTCAACACGACCAGCGGTATCCATAATTTTTTGGGTGCCGGTGTAGAAAGGGTGTGATTCAGATGAAGTCTCGATCTTGGCTAATGGGTATTCTTTGCCATCTTCCCACTTGATTGTCTCTTTAGTAGACATAGTGGAGCGAGTCTTGAAGCTGAAGTTATTAGAAACGTCTACGAAGACGATTTCACGATATTCGGGGTGAATGCCAGGTTTCATTTTGAGTCCTCTGAGCGGGTAGCCGTTTAAGTTAAAAGAACCTAAATACTTTCCCAGTTTTTAAAAGCAGTGAATGGTGCAGCAAAGGCGAAATTATGCCATGAAATCAACAAGAAAGCGCACTTTTGGGGTCTAAACAGGCTTAAAGCAGCCCCTAAGCCTATAAACAGGCCCCTAAATTAGCCTCCGCGACGCATCAGGTCGAAGAATTCACCATTGTTTTTGGTCGATTTGAGCTTATCCACAATGAAGTTCATCGCCTCAATATCGTCCATATCGGCCAGCAATTTACGCAATACCCAGATTTTCTGGAGATTTTCTGCCTTAACCAATAATTCCTCACGGCGGGTGCCAGACTTGTTAAGGTTAATCGATGGGTAAACGCGACGCTCAGCCAAGCGACGTTCAAGGTGAACTTCCATATTGCCAGTACCTTTGAACTCTTCATAAATGAGGTCATCCATACGGCTACCCGTTTCAATCAAGGCAGTGGCGATGATGGTTAATGAACCACCTTCTTCAATATTACGGGCTGCACCGAAGAAGCGTTTTGGACGCTGTAAAGCATTGGCATCCACACCACCAGAAAGCACTTTTCCGGATGAAGGAATCACCGTGTTGTATGCACGAGCAAGGCGGGTAATGGAGTCAAGCAAGATGATCACATCTTTACCCATCTCAACTAAACGCTTGGCTTTTTCAATCACCATCTCGGCAACTTGAACGTGACGCACTGCTGGCTCATCAAAAGTAGAGGCAACCACTTCACCGCGAACGGAGCGCTGCATCTCGGTTACTTCTTCAGGACGCTCATCGACTAGGAGAACAATCAAGATTGCATCAGGGTTGTTAGCAGAGATAGCGTGAGCGATGTGCTGCATCATCACTGTCTTACCGGATTTAGGCGAAGACACAATCAAACCGCGTTGACCAAAGCCAATCGGAGAAATCATGTCGATGATTCGGCCGGTTAAATTTTCTTCTGCCTTGATATCTCGCTCTAACAAAATCGTGCGATTAGGGTGCAGGGGAGTTAAGTTCTCAAACATGATGCGGTTCTTGAGAGCCTCTGGAGCCAAACCGTTGATCTTGTCGACTTTAACTAATGCAAAGTAACGCTCACCATCTTTTGGTGTGCGCACTTCACCTTCAACGCTGTCACCAGTGTGGAGGTTAAAGCGGCGAATCTGTGCAGGAGAAATATAAATATCGTCAGGGGAAGCCATGTAAGAGGCTTCAGGAGAGCGCAAGAAACCAAAGCCATCTGGTAATACCTCTAAAGTACCATCACCAAAAACCATTTCACCGGCTTTAGCGCGCTTCTTCAGAATGGCAAACATCAATTCTTGTTTGCGCATCCGTTGCGTATTTTCAATCTCCAAGCTAGCTGCCATTTCAAGCAGGGCGGATACGTGGAGGACTTTGAGTTCAGTTAATTGCATGTGGTTCTCTGATGTTGATAAAGAAAAAAGGGATTAGATCAATTGGTTTTGGGGTGTCGCTGCGCTGATGGAAATCAAGCAGATGTGAAAAAACAGAATTTGGGAGATTTACTTAAAAGAGGGGGAGGTAATTGCTGGAAATGAGCGCTCTGCTTTAAAAAGGGCGAGGCGCTGAACTACTGTTAAACGCAATACTACACTAAAAAATGGGTCTGGCAAGTAGGGGAAGCAGGTAAAAACCACGGGCTCAACTGGTGAACCTGTGGGATGGGATCATTAGATATTGCTGTCAATAAAGGCGGATAACTGGGATTTGGCCAAAGCGCCTACTTTTTGAGCAGCCACAGTGCCATTTTTGAATAGGATTAAGGTCGGAATGCCGCGAATATTGAATTGGGCTGGAACACCTTGGTTCTCATCCACGTTCATTTTTGCGATTTGCAACTTGTCGCCATACTCACCGGAAAGCTCTTCCAGGATTGGGCCAATCATTTTGCAAGGACCACACCATTCAGCCCAGAAATCGAGGAGAACAGGTTTATCAGACTTGAGGACGTCTTGTTCGAAAGAGGCGTCAGTTACATATTTAATACCGGCACTCATGAAAATTCCTTATTTAGACTTATTTAGCGAGTTATTTAATTCTGGCGTTACAAAGCTTATATTAGCAATAAGCCAAACATTCTGCCGAATTTTCCAAATAAGCCCCAAAACCCCAATCTGACAGCCCCTGTAATGCCTCACCCATTTCCAGCCATTTCAAAGCAAAAGCAGCTTCAGGCTTGGGCAATTACGCCCAATAGCCAGGCGCTTTCCGAATTGGCCAAAGGTATTTGGAATTGTGCGGAACAAACCCAAAAACGTCCCTTAGTAGTCCTTAGTACTGCTGGACCTCTGATTGGAGTGCGGGCAGCCCTAGAGCAAAACCGACCAAAGGATCTGCCAAGCAACATCGCCTTTTTGCCGCAAGTAATCAGTTTTTCTGATTGGCTAGATGCAGCACCAGGCGCATGGAAGTTTCCAAAAAAACAAACGGAT
This sequence comes from Polynucleobacter campilacus, assembly GCF_002206625.1. Taxonomy (GTDB): domain Bacteria; phylum Pseudomonadota; class Gammaproteobacteria; order Burkholderiales; family Burkholderiaceae; genus Polynucleobacter; species Polynucleobacter campilacus. The sequence continues at coordinate 314,582 of NZ_NGUP01000001.1, forward strand.
TTAGAGAGATGGTTATCGGTCTTTGTCAATTTGCGTAAACACAAAGTGTTGCAAAGCTGGTTTAAGGCAGAGAGTGAAGCAGGTGCATGGGGGTTAGCGCAAGCGGTTATTGATGCGTGTGACTCATTATCAGAAGCGGTCGTTCCGCAATTACAAAGCGAGTTAAATGACTTGCTCCGCACCCATACTCTCGATACCGAGGCCTGGCTAAAAAAAGTAGAGCTTGTTTTAGATCAAGCGATTGTAAAAGCTTACGTAGGACTCTCACGTAAGGTGGTTGATGAAGAGTCTGCAGTGCTATTAACTTTCTGGCGTTACTTAACCAATATTGGTGATCCAGTCATTCGTAAGCATTTGGCGATGGCTGCCCACTTAGATTTAGCAAAAACTAATCAGCAGCAGGCTCGACCCTTGATCTGGGTTCAGACTGCAGATGCCAAGCCGATTGATAAAGAGGTCATGGATAAGTACTTAAATGACTATGCACAATACTCTCCTGTTATAGAGGTTGCATTAGATTGGCAGACAGTTGCATTATGGTCTGAGGCCCTTGTAGGGGAAGGCATTACAGGAGAATTCATTGAACTCAATGTAGAGCAAGAGCAGCAACTGAGCAGCAATATCCAGGCGGCACGTTATCAAGATTGGCGTTTGATTTCAGCAAGACGTTTTGAAGAGTTAGCCTGGGCTGCAACTAAATCGATTGAATCATACTTAATTGCAGGTAAAGCAAATATTGCTTTAGTAGCGCAAGATCGTCTAGCGGCAAGACGGGTAAGAGCATTGTTGGCGCGTTTAGGACCAGCATTAAATATTCGTGATGAAACTGGTTGGAAGATTGACACCACAAGGGCAGCAGCAGCGATCAATAGTTGGCTAGAGCTCATTCGCGCTCCCAAGGAAGGACCAACGGCTAGTAGCTTATTAGAATTTTTGCAAAATCCATTTTTAGATATTCCTGCTTGTATTGAAAAGCCTCCTGAGGTTTGCATTGGATTACTGGCGCAACTTGAAGATATCTTGATTGCTAGCCAGGCAAAGTCGGGCTGGGAAACGTTTTATATGGCCATTGAGCGGGCCAATGACTATGCAGCCACTCATGAGGCTAGCTCCAATGAGGCCTTATTAAAACTACTGCAGTTTGTGAGGGAGCGGCACTACGCCTGGCAAGAGTTAGATCTCAATTGTTCAAACGCGTATGGACTCTTGCAACAAAATTTGCAAGATACCGGAATGGCTCCCGCTTTAGAAAAGGATGCTGCAGGCAAGCAGTTGCTGGAGGTAATTAATACCTTTGATTTGCGCTCTAGCAATTATCAAAACGTTGCGATGCGTCTACCGGAGTGGATTAGTTTGATTAAATCCGTTCTAGAGGAGGCCTCATACGAAGAGGCTGGCAAAGAAGCACAAGCAAACTTGAGTATTTTGCCGCTCAGCTCAACACGTCTTCGTCAATTTGATGCCGTAGTGGTAGTGGGTTGCGATGAGCAGCAATTACCCGCATTTTCCGAGCCGCCCTTATTTTTCTCAGATGCACTCAATCGCCTACTAAAAACATCTACTATCAATGCTCAGTTTATTCAGCAAGCACGTGATTTCTCGCAACTATTGGTTTCTTACCCAAGTGTTGATTTGCTCTGGCAAAGTAAGAGTAAGAGTGGCGAGCCGCTCAGGCCATCAGCATGGATACAGCGTTTGCAGACGCAATTGCCTCATTGGAAATCAGTCATTGCTAAGCCTGACTCTTATGGTGGAAAAGCAAGACCACTACAAAAGGCAGTCGCAACGCTAGATCAAAATTTACCTTTACCGCTATCCATGAGTCCAAGCGCCTATAAGGCTTTGAGAGACTGCCCCTATAAATATTATGTCCGTAGTTTATTGGGCCTGCGAAAAGCAAAAGTATTTGAAGATGGGTTTGATGCCTCTTTAGCAGGGCAATCACTTCATGCTTTGCTACGAAATTTTTATCAGTCGCTCAAAACTGAAGAGCAAAAAGTCGGATCACTAATTACCCAGAATACGCAGGCGCGTCGTTTATGGATGGAGCGTGAACTATCTGCCATTTCCGAAAAAGAATTTAAACGACTTATTGAGGGCGACGGCAGGGTGTTAGGTACCTTACGAGATTGGCAAAAACAAATCCCCAGCTTTGTAGATTGGCAACTTCAAAGAGAGGCGCAAGGATGGCGTTATCAAAACGCTGAACTGAAGGTTGGTTTTGACATGCATTTTGTCGACTTTGATGGTGAGAATCGTATGATTCGGATTGAAGGACGCGCCGATCGTTTTGATATCAATATTCGAGACGAGCAACAGGCTGAGGTGATCGATTATAAAAATCAGTCGATGACCAAGATTAAAAAACGCGCTGAACATGTTTTGGATGATCCACAGCTACTGATTTATGCCCGTGCTGCCAATGAAAATCCTACCAGTGCACATCTTCAGAATCATCAGATCGATCATGCTCAGTGGGTCTCACTCAAAGTGGACCTTAGGAGAGATAAAAAACTACTCAGATCTTTAGAGGTAGAGGGCGTACCTGACTTGATGCCTCAGTTTGACCAGCAAATTACTCAAGATATGCAAAATCTATGGTCTAGAAAAGAGATGACTGCTTTTGCCCCGGATGGAGTTTGTAAATACTGTGAGGCAAGAGGAATTTGCAGAAAGGGGATGTGGTGAAAAAGTTTGATAACGCCATAGCATGCGACCCTCGCAGATCAGTCATAGTCTCCGCTTGTGCTGGTAGCGGTAAAACATGGCTATTAGTGGCCCGCATGATTCGTCTATTGCTTGCTGGTACCAAACCATCAGAAATCCTAGCCTTAACCTTTACACGTAAAGCTGCGCAAGAAATGCGTGATCGGCTCTATAGTCTGCTAGAGCAATTTTCAACGATGAGTGATGCATCCCTGTTAGATGAACTATGCAAAAGAGGTTTAGATGAGAAGGAGGCGAAAGCATTACTGCCTCAAGCTAAGGCGCTTTATAACAAGGTACTCGCTAGTCCTCAGTCGATTGTGATTGATACCTTCCATGGCTGGTTTGGCAGACTGTTAAATGCTGCCCCCATTTCAGCAGAAGTGCAGCCCGGATTTAGCTTGCGCGAGGATGGCAAAAGATTATTAGAGGAGTGCTTGGATGATTGGTGGGGTGACCTTCCGTCAGATCTCAAAGCGCACTATGACGTTCTTCTTAAGCACTTGGGCGCAAGTAATGCAGAAAAGTTCTTAATGGGCAACTATGGCTTGATGAAGCAACGTGGCGCCTGGACGTTCTTTATGCATGCTTGTAAGGAAAGAGGTATTACCCCCATTGAGCACTTCAAGCAATTTTTACCCAGACTCAATCTAGAAAATCCTTTGCTACAAATGTGGAATGCGCCACAGGCAAGAGCAGATTTTGAGTTCTTGCTTCGCTGCTTTGCTCACAGTAGCACCCAAGAGAGTGATTTCTTGCCACGTTTAGTTGCTGCTCTAGAGTGTATGCAGCGCGGTGGTGATGTCATGGAAGTTGCTGCAAATCTGCAATTAGTATTTTTAAATGCCGATAGCGAATCTCGCTCCAATAATAATAAAGCTCTTGGAGCAGTGAAGACCTATCTTAAAAATGAAGGCTTAAGTCATCTCGAGCCAGAGCATATTGCCTATAAGCAGGCGTGGGCGCAGGCATTCATAGACTATGTAGCTTGGCAAGCTGAAAAAGATGTTTATGAATTAAACCTTGCTTGGTTTGCCATGAGTGAGCGCATGATGGCCCATGCTGCCGCATCTAAAGAAGCCATGCGCGTGCGAGATTTTGATGATTTAGAAATTGGCGTGAGTCAGTTGATGGCAAATAGCGCTAATGCAGCCTACTTGCAATCTCGCTTAGATGCTAAATATCAACATATCCTGATTGATGAGTTTCAAGACACCAATCCATTGCAGTGGCAAATTCTTCGTTCTTGGTTAGACGGCTATGGCAATGATGAGAGTAAGCCTAGTGTTTTTATCGTAGGCGATCCAAAGCAATCCATTTATCGCTTTCGCAGAGCAGATCCACGCTTATTCGCTAGTGCTAAAGAGTTCTTAAAAATCCATCTGCATGCTGTTGCGCTTGATCAAGATAAAACGCGTCGCAATGCTAACAAAATTAACTCGGCCGTGAATGCTACTTTTGCTCAGTCGCAATTACCGCCTACCTATGAATTTCATGAGCAAGAGACCTTGTGGGAGCCTTTACAAGAGGGTCTGCCAAACGAAGTCTATGCAAAAGAAGGCGAGGCTGCACTATTACCTCTTATCCCTTATGTTAAAGAAGAGCTCACACCTAGAGCAGGTAATGCATTTGATACGCCTATTACAGATGTGAACCAAACGGTTGCAGCCATGCAGCGCTATGTTGAGGGTCAAGAGATTAGTAAGTTGATTCATCAGGTGATGGCAACTCACCAGGTGATGGATGAGCAAGATGGGCGCAAACTCTGGCGTGCTGCTAGAGAGAGCGACTTCCTATTGCTTGTCAAACGCCGTAAATATTTACCGCAGTTTGAGAGAGCGCTACGTGAAGCAGGGCTTGCTTATGACAGCTCTAGGCTTGGTGGCCTATTAAACACACTTGAAATTGATGATTTGATTGCTTTGCTCACTGTCTTGCTGTCGCCACGCCATGATTTGCCGCTTGCACAAGTACTCAGAAGTCCAATCTTTAATTTTACTGAGCAGCAAATGCAAAACCTGACCATTACTAAGGCAAATAATCAATATCGCTCTTGGTGGGATGTCTTGCAAGATAGCCAAGATGCATCAGCACTTAGAGCTGCACGCTTTTTAGAGCATTGGCGTTTACTAGCAGAGCGTTTGCCAGTACATGACTTGTTAGATCAAATTTATCAAGAAAGTAATTTGCGTTTTGCATATGGAGTAAGCGCTCAACCCTTAGCTCGCGCACAGGTAGTTGCTAATTTAGATGCTTTTTTAGAGCTCTCTTTAAATCAGGATGGCGGCCGTTATCCGAGCTTAAGTCGCTTTATTGATGAGATTAATGCCATACGTCGTAGCGATGATGACGAAACACCAGATGAGGGTGATGTGGAGCTTGAGGCTGAAGCAGAGCTTGCAGAGATAGATGAAGATAGCGAAATGTCAGAAGAGGATAGGCATAAGCGCGTACGCCTTATGACCATTCATGGAGTAAAAGGACTGGAGTCTCCTTTTGTGATTATTTTGGATGCCAATCATACGGTTGGTGCTTCTGATCATTCTGGCGTTTTATTAGAGTGGTCACCAAATGAGAGAAGCCCATCGCATCTATCGATGTATACCAAGTCAGGATTAACTTCACCGCGTAGTCAAATTCGGGAGGACGAGGAGCTCATTAGCCAGAATGAAAACTGGAACTTACTATACGTTGCAATGACCAGAGCCAAGCAAGGCTTATGGATCAGCGGAGTAGCAAAAGAGCCTACGGCAAATAATCCCATCGGCCTAGATCAGAAATCTTGGTATGCCAGGGCTCAATTAGGCAAACTTCCAACGGTAGAGTCTATTGAGATAGCCGCATCTACTTCTAGCGATAAAGTGAAAGAGTCGGATAAGTCTAAGGAAAGTGCTTCGATTTCCGAGAATTTTAGTATTGAAGATTTCCAGATTGCATGGGAGCAGGCAAAGCTAAGTCACCAGCAACAGTTACTAGATATTGAGAGCGGTGCTACAGTACTCCCTGCTCAAGCGGCAAAAGAAGAGCCTGATCTAGAAATTTTAGAAGAGGGCACGAACTTTCATAAGCTACTTGAGTTCCTTACTGCAGACTCAAACAATCCAGCCAAACCCCCGATGCCAAGTGAGCAAGAGGTGATGAATTGGCTAGGTATAGATCAAGCACATGCTCAAAAGTTAATTGCCCGAACTAACGCAGTATTAGAAGCGCCAGAATTGAAGCGCTACCTCACTTCAGGGCAATGGATTCAAGCTTGGAATGAGCTCGATATTGCTAGTGAAGACGGTAAGAGTTACCGCATGGACCGCTTAGTGGAGTTAGATGACCATCTAGCCATCATTGACTACAAGCTCACCATCCCAGAGCCTAACAGCGAGAAGTATGAAAAGTACCGCAAGCAGTTACAGGGTTATCAGACTGAGCTCACACGCATCCGCAAAGATAAACCGAATAAGGCTTACTTAATTTCAGCAGAAGGTGAGATCCACCAAATTGGCTAGGTTTTTGCTCTTGAATTCCCCCCAAAAGCCCCCATATCAATAGGGAATAGGAAAAATACCTAAACTAGCGATAATCAAAATTGCAGTGAAACATCCCATAAGGAGTCATGATGAAAATGCAAAATACACTGAAGTTCATTGTTAGCGTGTGCGCTAGCGCAGTATTGCTCACAAGTAATCTTGCTTTAGCAGAGGCAACATTGCCGCAAGTTTCTCAAGCCATTCAATCTGGGCAGTTAGATAAAGCTAATGCCATGATGAAAGAGGTGCTGCAAAACCATCCGAATAGCGCTAAAGCACATTACATCGCTGCTGAACTCTATTTAAAAGAAGGTAAGTTAGACGCCGCTAGAAGCGCATTTGTGCGAGCAGAGAATCTGGCGCCAGGCTTGCCTTTTGCTAAACCAGAATCTGTGCAAAAACTCCAAGTACAACTTGCCAATAGTTCAGGCAATTCTGTTGCTGGCGCAACATCGATCTTCAGTAGTCCACTCTTTTGGGGTTTGATCGCAATCTTAGTAGTTGGCATCATCATTGTGATGAGACGTCGTAAGGCTGAGGCAGTGCAAGTCTATAACGCACCAAGCGCTGGTTACCCTGGTACTCCAGGTACTCCAGGCGGTCCTGCTGGCTATCCTGGTGCTCCCGGATATCCTGGAGCACCAGCAGCCGGCGGTATGGGTAGTGGCTTAGTGGGTAGTCTTGCAACTGGTGCGGCTTTAGGTGCTGGCATGTATGCTGGCCAAGCATTAGCAAGCAATCTAATGGGTGGTCACGATAATAGCCATCCAAATGCTAACCCCAATATGAATCAAGTTGGTGGCCCAGCATCCACAGATCCTAATTTTGGTGTGCGCGATACAGGCTCTTGGGATGATGGCGGTGCGAGTTCTTGGGATGATGGCGGTGGTGATTTTATGAGTGACGTTTAGCATAAAACCTCTCGTTATCCTGGGATGCCCAATAAAAAACCACCGAATGCGGTGGTTTTTTATTTGAAGCAAAGGAAAAATTCAGAAAGATCTACTTAATCATTCCTGCATTCTTTGCATCTTCCATGGCTTGAGGAATTTTCTCTTTCATGAAGGCTGGCATTTTTGCCAAAGGCACATCTACAATCACAAACCCAGAGTCTTCTAGCTTCTTCTTAGTTTCAGGATCAGCATTGAGCTTTGCAAAGTAGTCAGACATCTTTTGCTGCAATACCAGCGGCGTAGCTTTAGGTACAGCAACACCACGATAAGCGCCATCTACCCAGTTCAGACCTAATTCTTTAAAGGTTGGCACATCTGGCAGGGCAGGGTTACGTTTCTCAGTAGCAATAGCTAGTGTACGTACCTTACCTTTTTGCTGAATCGCTAATGGCAGATACCCCATTGCGCCATCTACGTGTATCCCAATCAAAGCAGTAATTAAATCACCGGTACCTTTAAAAGGAACGTAATTGATTTTGACGCCAGCTAATTTATTTAAGCGCTCTACAGCCATGTGGTTTGCAGAGAACTGCGCTGAACCTGCTAAAGACATCTTGCCCGGCTCTTTCTTGGCAGCAGCAATAAATTCTTGATAGGTCTTATATGGACTATCCGCAGAGACCATCAAAGCATCTGGAGTGAAATGGTAGTAATAGATCGCATTAATATCTTCAGTCTTGTACTGAATACCTTCTTGTAAGGGCTGCAAGATCGTATGCGGAATATTGACGCCCACTACGGTAGTGCCGTCAGCAGGATAGGTGTTGAGAGCGCTCCATACCAAAGCACCGCCAGCACCAGCGCGATTCATCACTACCATGGGCTGATTAAATTTCTTGGCAGAAATATCGGCTTGATAACGCGCCACTAAATCAGACTCGCCCGCAGCAGGAAAGGGAATGATGTACTGAATAGTTTTATCCGGGAAGGGTTGAGCACTAGCCCCCGATAGCAACCCAAAAGAAAGCAAGCAAGCACTCAGTACAGCACTCAGTAATTTAAATCGCTTCATTTAGAAATCTCCTCGATAACTGCACTAGTAACATCACTCATCATCGCGCTGCCGCCAAGATCACGAGTGTGTAGCTTTGGATTGGCTGTCACTTTTTCAATCGCGGCCATTAATTTTGCACCTAGGGCTTTTTCACCTAGGAAGTCGAGCATCATCACTGCGGACCAGAAAGTACCGATCGGATTGGCAAGGCCTTTACCCATGATGTCAAACGCAGAACCATGAATGGGTTCAAACATCGATGGATAGCGGCGCTCTGGATCTAGGTTTGCAGTTGGTGCAATACCTAAACTACCTGCGAGTGCTGCGGCTAAATCACTGAGTACGTCTGCGTGCAAGTTGGTTGCCACAATGGTGTCTAAAGACTCAGGGCGATTGACCATGCGTGCTGTTGCGGCATCAACCAATTCTTTATCCCAGGTGACATCCGGAAAATCTTTAGCAACGATGTTGGCGATTTCATCCCACATCACCATGCCATGACGCTGCGCATTCGATTTAGTAATGACGGTCAAGTGCTTACGAGGGCGTGACTGCGCTAATTTAAAAGCAAAGCGCTGTACACGCTCAACTCCAACGCGCGTCATGATGCTCATATCGGAAGCTACTTCAATGGGGTGCCCTTGATGCGCTCTGCCACCAACACCAGAGTATTCGCCTTCAGAGTTCTCACGCACAATTACCCAATCGAGTTGACCAGGCTTGCAATTACGCAATGGTGTTTCAATTCCGGGAAGAATGCGAGTAGGGCGTACGTTGGCATACTGATCAAAGCCCTGACAGATTTTGAGACGCAAGCCCCACAAAGTAATGTGATCAGGAATTTTTGGGTCACCAGCGGAACCAAACAAGATGGCGTCTTTAGAGCGCAAAGGCTCCAGACCATCATCGGGCATCATGATGCCGTGTTTGCGGTAGTAATCACCACCCCAATCAAAGTGCTCAAAATCAAAAGCGACTTCAGGATGTTTTTTGCTTAAGGCATTCAGAACCTTTTCGCACTCAGGAATAACTTCTTTGCCAATTCCGTCACCCGGAATGGACGCTATCTTGTACGTCTTCATGTGTCTCCTACTGTTCTTTTTATGGGCAGCTGCATCGGCAGCTATCTGACCCATTATGCAATCCCTGATCCCCTAGAGACCTCAAAACAACAAAAATAGTCTCATTTTTACGGTTTTTACATATACTGTATAAATATACAGTATATTAATGACTATGAACCAGCAAATGAGTCCCATCAAAGTCAGCCTAAGCCAGAGCCCACAAGCCTTGGGGGCGTATTTTGCCGCCTATGAGACCAGGCTCCTGAGCCACCGGATTTCGGCAGGATTTCCTAGTCCAGCGGCGGATTACGCTGAGGATGGCCTCGATTTGAACCATTACCTCGTTCAGAACAAGCCGGCCACTTTTATGTTCACGGTGAAGGGCGATTCCATGCTGGGGGCAGGCATTTGCGATGGCGATAAGGTGGTCGTTGATAAAGCCCTGAAGCCAAAACATAAAGATATCGTGGTGGCGGTAGTTGATAGCGAGTACACCATCAAGCGCTTGTATCAATTACGCGGCCGCATTGAACTCCAAGCAGAAAATCCCAACTATCAAGCCATCACCTTTAACGAAGGTAGCGAGTTGCAAATTTGGGGTGTCGTTGTCGGGGTAGTACGCAAGTACAGCAATGCAAGTACGAGATACAACAAGGAGGCAAAGTCATGAGTCCCCTTTTTGCACTCGTTGATGTCAATAATTTCTATGTATCTTGTGAGCGTGTGTTTCAGCCCAAGTTAGAAGAAGTGCCAATGGTAGTGCTCTCGAATAACGATGGTTGTGCAGTAGCGCGTAGTGCGGAAGTCAAAGCGCTGGGTGTCAAGATGGGGACGCCTTGGTTTCAGATGCAAGAGCTTGCTAAGAAGCACGGCATTCAGGCCTATTCATCTAATTACACCTTGTATGGGGATATGAGTAGCCGCGTAGTGCAAGTGCTTAAAGCCTTTACGCCAAATCTTGAGGTCTACAGCATCGATGAGAGCTTTTTGCAGGTCGAGACAGTCTTAAAACAATACCAAGACACAATTGAGCTCGGAACAAAAATCAAGCAGCAAGTCAAAGATACCACTGGTCTGCCAGTCTGTGTCGGTATTGGAGCGAGCAAGACCTTAGCCAAGTTAGCCAATCACTTAGCTAAGAAACACAAACAGTTTGCTGGAGTGTGTGATGTCAACGCCATGGCAAAGCCAGAGCTCTACCAATGGATGAGTGAGACACCAGCAGCTGAGGTATGGGGTGTTGGTAGACAGATTGCCAAAAAACTCACAGCCCAAAACATTCATAGCGTATTTGATCTCTTGCAAGCTTCACCACAAGCGATGCGCCAACAGTTTGGGGTGGTAATGGAACGCCTTTGTTATGAGCTGCGTGGGACTTCTTGTGTAGAGCTTGAAGAAGTGGCGCCAGCCAAACAACAAATCATTGCCTCACGTAGTTTTGGAAAGCTCGTTACGAGCCAGGCAGAGCTTGCCCAGTCAGTAGCTACCCATGTAGCGCGTGCAGCCGAAAAACTGAGAGTCCAAAACAGCACCACGAGCGCGCTCACCGTATTTATTCAAACTAATCCATTTAAGCAATATGAGCCGCAGCATCATCAGAGCATCACGATTCCACTGCCTGACCCAAGCGATAACACGCTGACATTAACTAACGCAGCGCTTGCAGGCCTGAAGCAAATTTATAAACCAAACTTTCGGTATAAGAAGGCGGGTGTCATTCTCAACCTCATTAGTGACAAGCCTACTGTGCAGCAATCCTTATTTGAAGATATCGAAAGCAAAGGCAAATCTGCACATCTCATGAAGGCGATGGATCAGATCAATACGCGTTTTGGTAATGCAGTGCTGAGATCAGCGGCAGCAGGAACAAACAATACAAAGCAAGAGTGGCAAATGAAATCAGGCAATAAGTCACCAAACTACACCACGCAGTGGGATGAGTTGCCAGTAGCGAGATAAATGAAGTAACACAACACACAAAGGAGAAAAAATGGAAACTATCAGCAACTTAATAAATAACTTTAATGGCATCTCATTGGCAGTCATCATGATTCTGTCTTACTGCGCAGTGCTCAAAAACACCAAGCGTCATGAAAGCGAAACAAAGCCAGTATTTAATCGTAGATACGAGTAAAGATCAGTAAATAAGCAGTAAATCAGTAGTAAGCCGAAGTAGGTTTTGAAAGCAGGGGGGAGTAAGGAAATCACGGATTCCTTATTCCCTAATTCTTTTGGGGCCCTGTATGAGGCTATTAAGCATAATTCCCCTATGTAATATATGGCTTTTCGTAAAGCAACAAAGAGACAAAGTTCGTTAAGATTGAAACATGAATGAAGACAAGCAAACCTATCTAGATAAAAAATTGCGCCCATTACCACGTTGGATATTTATGTCCCGTTGGTTGCAGGCACCTTTATATATTGGTCTCATCGTTGCCCAAGGTGTTTATGTTTGGCAGTTCTGGATAGAGCTCTACCATCTGATTACCATGATGTCGAATAAGGATATGACTGAAACGGCATTAATGCTTGTCGTCTTAGGTTTAATAGACGTCGTGATGATTTCTAACTTGTTAGTTATGGTCATCCTTGGTGGTTGGGAGACCTTTGTATCGCGTTTGGAGCTGGAAAACCATCCTGACCAGCCTGAGTGGTTGTCTCATGTAAATGCCGGTGTTCTGAAGGTGAAGTTAGCAACAGCCATTATTGGTATTTCATCGATTCATTTGCTCAAGACCTTTATTAATGCTGCGTCCTATGATGAAAAGACATTAATGTGGCAGACCCTCATCCACATTACCTTTGTATTGTCTGCCATTGCCATTGCCTATACTGAAAAAATAGTTCATTCATCACATAAACCGGATTGAGAATGAGGGTGGGTAGACTCTCTTGTTCTTTTAGGTGGCCTTCAGCTCAAACTTAATAATCTTTCCCAATGCAGTGGCTGCGCTTGCGAGCGTAATTAACGTCAAGCTGGTATCGCTCTCATCGAGTAAGCGATTTAGGGCAGCACGACTGGTGTGCATTCTCTTGGCCATGGATGTTTTAGTCAAGTTTTGTTTTGCCATCTCTCGTTCGATTTGCCAGGCGATGACTCGTTTTACTGCTACTGCAGTAGAGTGCTCAAGGAGAGACTCATCCTTTAGGAATTCATCGAAATTACTGCCAATATGTTTTTTCTTCATAAACGTTTCCTTAACTGCTTGACTCTGGGTTTTGCTAAATCTAAATCTGGTTTTGGTATCTTCTGTTGCTTCTTGATAAAACCATGGATTAACACCATGGCATTACCCTCAAGTACAAATAGAACTCTGGCAATATTTCCACTCAATTTGCTACGAACTTCCCAGATATCACTATTTATATATCTAACTAATGGCATACCAAGAGGCCAGCCAAATTGAACAGTTTTAATATCCTCTCCTATGAGCTTTTTATCTCTAGGCGTCAGCAGTTGAAGCCAATCTCTAACTGGTTCTTTTCTTGTTTCAGTTTCAAAAAAGTACACATCTAGCTTTGGAGTTCTCATCCAAATAGCGTACCAATAATGATACATATATTACATCAGAAATGACTAATTTGTTTGTAGGAATAGTTGGCTTATAGATGGCTCTAATTAGGGCATACAATTTAACTTTGTATATGAGAGTTGAATTGAACCCCAATCCCTGCTTTGAATGCGGCCAGTGTTGCCAACATTTTCGGGTGAGTTTTTATCATGCTGAAATTGAAGGTAATGGGGTGGGCATAGTGCCAGCAAAGCTCACTACCAAAATATCAGAGCACCTCGCGTGTATGAAGGGCACAGAGAAGGGCGGGGCACCTTGCATAGCTCTTACTCATAATAAAGAAGAGGGTTGGCGCTGCTCAATCTATGAAGATCGACCAAGCCCTTGCCGAGAATTTAATATTCTCAATGAAGACGGCACACCCAACTCTGATTGTCTAAAGCTACAGCAAGTAGCCAAACAGAAAAAAGCCTTACTTAGCCAAATTTAGACTCTTCAGGATTTGACTAAACGCTGCGTACTCTTGAGTGAGCTTTTCTTGCAACTCTTTGCCAGTGAGTACAGCTGAAGACTCCCCTGACTCATCTAAGTAACGCAGGGTATCTGGCTCTTTCATCGCCTTACTGTAGGCTTGGACAATTTGATTGATACGTTCGGGCTTTGTGTCCTTAGGGGCAAGAATGACACGCCATAGCAAAGTCTCTTCTTTAGCAAGGCCAATATCTTTTAAAGAGCTCGCATTTGGGAACTGGGCATTTCTGTTGACCGAAGAAACTAATAAACATTTAGCCTTACCCACATTTGCGTGCTGCAGCACTGGTGGAATAGAGCCCACATAAATATCAATCTGATTCGATAAGAAGCCGATAATGGTTTCGCCAGCACCTTTATAAGGGACATCGACTGTTTGAATATTTTGGGTTCTAAAGATGCGCTCAGCAGCAAGCTGTGCAGGACCACCTAGACCATCGGTTCCGTAAGTGTATTTCTTGGGATTTTTACGCAACTCTTCCATCAAGGCTTTACCGTCATTTGCCGGAAAGTCTGGGCGCACACAAAAGATATAAGGGGCCGTAGAGAGCTGAATCACCGGAATGTAATCACTCGGCGTATAGGGCACTTTGCTAGTTTGTGGCACCACGGTTACTGGTGCAGGCCATACGCCGGCTAAGGTATAACCATCGGGTACAGAGTTAATCACTTGTGCAAGGCCAATGGTGCCTCCAGCACCGGCTACGTTCTGAATACTAATCGGCCCACCAATAAAGCGTTGCGCATCTTTCGAGACCACCCGAAATAAGGCGTCAGTGCCACCACCAGGCGCAGTAGGCACAATCAATTTCGTGACCGTTTGTGCAAGGACAGGGCTTTGTAATAAGTAGATAACGCTAAGACCAAATAAACCCTTAGCGAGAGATTGAGTGAGTGTGATCATTAAGTGGCGCATAGCAGAACCTTAGAGGAAGCTGAGTCTAAAAATGAAACAGCGTTTTAGGATTATGAATGAAAATATCTTCCCAAATTGCCGAATCGTCAACTGCTGATTCAATCCAAGTCAAGCAATCAGCGTAAGTAAATTGGTTTTCATAGCTCAGCCAAGGCCAGTCGCTAGCCCAGACTAGCTGTTTTGGGTTTGCTGCTACTAGGGCATCAACATAAGGCTGAATGCTGACACCATTCAAAGACCCTACTCGATAGGGTGCAGAAAGCTTAACCCAAACCTGGCCGGTCTCAAGAGCTCGCAAAGTGTTCTGAAAAGATGCACTGTTAATACCTGCCTTCGGGTCAGGGTTGCCAAAGTGATCCAGAACCAAAGTAGCACCACTTGCCAGAATCTGAGGAACGACCTGTTCTTGTAAGTGGTCTTCTATAAATAATTCAATATGCAGATCAAGGTCTCTTGCTAAAGCGAGCAGTTTTTTATATTGCGCACTATTAATATCCGGAAGAACTTTCTTCTTATTCCAATTGAGTCGTATACCAACAATGCCAATTTCTTGCATTAGATGCAATTGACGCTCAAGAGTAATGATCTCTGTAGTAGGATCGATAATTGCTGTACCTCTCAGTTGATCCGGAAAGTTGTGAAGCGCATCAAATAGCAAGGTATTGTTTGCGCCATAAAAGCTTGGGGCTGTTAAAACCCCATGAGAAATGCCATGGCTATGGAGAACGTCTAGATATTCTTTGGCACTTACATCTCTTGCAGGGCGAGAGTGAATGTCAGAGGCTAAAGGAAAGTCCAACGCCATAATATGGGCGTGGCAATCTATTCCTGTGACTTTGCTTTTATCCTGCATCCGCCTTTAGATTCATCCTTATAATTCTGTAAAAAGGAGACTACCATGTCCATGCACTTAGGCACAAAATTGCGCAAGCTCATTAATGAGAAGCGGGGTTTGCTGGTACCAGGAGCAGGTAACGCCTTAGCGGCACGCGTGATTGAGGATGCAGGTTTTGAGGCTATCTATTTAAGTGGTGCTGCAATCACCAATCAGTTCTATGGCATTCCTGATCTAGGCTTTATTGGCTTAAATGATGTTGCGGCACACACTGCAGCAATTAGAGAAGTTACCCAACTTCCCTTAATTGTCGATATTGATGTTGGCTTTGGTAATGCAGTTAATGTGCATCACACGATTAAAGTGCTCGAGCGCGCCGGCGCCAATGCAGTACAAATCGAAGATCAAGCAATGCCCAAGCGTTGTGGCCACTTCGCAGGCAAGATCATCATTAGTAAAGAGGAGATGTGCAGCAAGATTAAAGCTGCAGTTGATGCTAGGGTACATGATGACTTCTTAATTATTGCTAGAACTGATGCCAGATCAATCTATGGCTTTGAAGATGCACTTGATAGAGCGCAAAGCTATGCACAAGCAGGTGCAGATATGACTTTTATCGAAGCACCAGAAAGTGTAGAAGAAATGAAGCTCATCGCTGCGCAAAGCTATTGCCCACAACTGATTAACATTGTTATTGGTGGAAAAACCCCATCCCTACCATTAAAAGACTTATCTGCGATGGGCTTTGGAATCGTGCTCTATGCTAATGCAGCTTTGCAGGGCGCTGTACGTGGCATGACTAATGCCTTAGATCATTTAAAGAAAACGGGCGAACTCAAAGAAGATCCGATATTAGTGGCCACCTTTGCTGAGCGCCAAAGTGTCGTCAAAAAAGAAGACTTTGATGCATTGGAGAAAAAATTCTCTTAATGCAAATAAAGAAATTAATCAGATTCAATATGAAGGATGAATAATTGATGGTAAATATGGCTCGTCTAGGATTTTTGATTCCGCCTGGTAATCCCAATACTGAAGGTGAAGTTATTAAAATGGCTAGGCCAGAATTCTCGCTTCACTTCACAAGAATGGTCGCACATGGCGAGACGGGAAGTCTTGATGGGCAGGACGAGCGCAATCAAACGCAGATCGATCATTTACCTGAGAATATTGAGCTTCTCAAGTTGGTCAAGCCTGCTGTGATAGTGATGGCCCATACTGCCAGCAGCTACACCCTTGGCAAGGAGGGTGAGGCCAAGTTGATTCAAAAGCTTGAGGATCAATACGCAGTGCCATTCATTACCGCTTTTGGTAGTGTGGTGAAGGCATTGAATCACCTTAAAGTAAAAAAGATTGCCTTTGGTACGCCATATAGTGAGCAAAACACTTTGCGTTGTAAATATTTATTAGAGGCGTATGGTTTTGAGATTGTGAGTTTTGGAAATTTGCCAGGCGTGAAAAATATCTATGATGAAACCCCGCAGCGTGCACTTGAGCTAGTGCGCCAAGTCAATAGTTCTGAAGCGCAGGCTATATTTGTGAGTGGGGTAGGAATGCCCACGATTGACATTTTGGCGCAAGGCGAGGCCGAGACGGGTAAGCCCGTGATTTCAAGTATTGCCGCTACCATGTGGAATGCACTTCAAGCGGCAAAGGTCAGCAGTAGTATTGAGCAATTTGGTAGCTTACTTTCAGGAAAACATTAAAGTGAAATTCATCCAATATGTATTAGCCACACTAGCAATCACGATTGCTTCACTATCCCATAGTGCCCCATTTCCAGATAAACCCATTCGCCTAATAGTTCCATTTACAGCTGGAGGCAATGTTGATAATTCTGCGCGCACGATTAGTCAGGGGCTATCTGAGCAATTAGGACAGAGCGTGATTGTTGATAACAAGCCTGGGGCCAATACCCTCATCGGTGCTGAGTTTGTGGCGCGCGCTAATCCAGATGGCTATACCTTGTTATTAGGAACGCCCGAGAGTCTGGCAATAAACCCCCATGTATATAAAAAGATTAACTATGATCCGCTCAAAGATCTTACTGCCGTTGGCTTAGTCGGTAATTTCCCTTTTGCATTGGTTGTCAATCTAAAATTACCCGCTAAAAATATCAAAGAGTTTGTGGCACTTGCAAAAAGCATGCCTGGAAAAATGAACTATTCATCATGGGGTATAGGTAGTACATCCCAAATTACATTTGAGAAGTTTAATCAAGTAGCCGGTATTGAATTAGTCCATATTCCCTTTCAGGGAGCTGCTCCAGCGATCACTGCAATTGCAGCAGATGAGGTGCAGGCGATGATGGTGCCGCTCTCGGTTGCCTTGCCGCAGGCAGCCGGCGGCAAAGTCAAAATTTTGGGTATTACCACTAGTCAACGCTTCGCTAGTGCCCCAGATATTTCGACTTTTCAGGAGCAGGGCTATCCAGTAGTCATGAGTGGTTGGCATTTAATCGTAGCGCCAAATAAAACTAGCCCATCTGTTTTGCAAACTCTGAACCGAAACCTGAATAAAGCCTTAGAGACTCAAGCTACTAAAGAGGCGTTAATCAAGATTGGGATTGAGCCAAGCCCAGGATCAATTGCTCAAGCTAATAAACTCATCCAGACTGAATATGAGCGTTGGGGCAAAACCGCTAAAGATGCTGGTATTGCAATTGAGAAAGCAGAGTAACTTTCTAGTTGCTCATTTTGATGATTAGTACAAGAGAAGGAAGTGCACAGTGAAAATTTTTGTAGCGGTATTGGCTTTTATTTGCTCCTCACTCGCGTTTGCAGACTATCCTGAGAAGTCGATTCGTTTAGTAGTGCCATTTGCTACTGGAGGAACTTCAGAAATTATTGCGCGCTCTGTGGCTAGCAGCCTGAGTACAAGCCTAGGCCAATCTGTCTATGTGGATAACAAACCTGGTGGTGCTGGCAACATTGCCATGGAAGAGGTTAAGCGTGCCAGTCCAGATGGCTACACCTTGATATTGGGTCACGTCGGAACCCTGGCTGTGAACCCCGCACTATTTGGTAAAAAACTTCCTTATGATCCCAACAAAGATTTTGCTCCCATCACCTTAGTAGCAAAAGTACCCAATGTGATTGCAGTGAGTGAAAAAAGTAATTATAAGACCTTAGCCGATTTAGTGGCAGATGCTAAAAAGAATCCAGGAAAAATAAATTATGGCTCTGCAGGCAATGGCAGTGCAGGGCATTTGGCGATGGAATACTTTTCATCTGAAGCCGGAATTGATTTAGTGCATGTGCCTTACAAAGGCTCTGGCCCAATGCTGACTGATTTAATCGGCGGTCAAATTCAGGCAACATTTAATGGGCTACCCTCATTAATGGGCCAGATTAAAGGTGGAACTTTACGTCCGCTAGCTGTTGGATCATTGGAGCGCTCAAAGGTGTTGCCCAATGTACCCACTATCGCTGAGTCTGGTTACAAAGGATTTGAGACCTCGCAATGGTATGGAATTATGGCTCCAGCTGGCACGCCGCAACCGGTGATTGACCGCTTGCAAAAAGAGATTACAAAATCTTTAAAGTCAAAAGAAGATTCTAAAAAGATGCTAGATGACGGAGCGGTATTGGTAGGAGATACACCTGTACAGTTTGGAGCATTCATTAAATCTGAGCAAAGCCGTTGGGCTAAAGTAGTTGAAAAGGCAAAAATCACGGTCGATTAAGGAAATGCTACAGACATACCCTTTATTTGAGAGCAAGTATTAATATAGTGATGTTTAAATCTGGGCCAAACCCCAATGCCAAAAAAGACAAAAGAATCCCTGCGTAGTGCCCGCTGGTTTGCACCAGATGATTTACGTTCATTTGGACATCGCTCGCGCGCTATGCAAATGGGCTATGGCCCCGAGGATTGGGCTGGTAAGCCAGTGATTGCCATTATTAATACTTGGTCAGACATTAATCCTTGCCATACGCATTTCAAGCAGCGGGTTGAAGATGTCAAGCGTGGTATTTTTCAAGCAGGTGGATTTCCACTAGAGCTGCCAGCAATTTCATTGGCAGAGCAGTATGTCAAACCGACAACGATGCTCTATCGCAATATGCTCGCCATGGAAACAGAAGAGCTGATTCGCTCTCATCCTGTGGATGGCGCAGTACTCATGGGCGGCTGCGATAAAACGACTCCTGGTTTAGTGATGGGCGCTTTATCTGCTGGTCTGCCATTTGTATATCTACCTGCTGGTCCGATGTTGCGTGGTAATTGGAAGGGTAAAGTTCTGGGCTCAGGATCTGATGCTTGGAAGTATTGGGATGAGCGCCGCGCTGGCAAGCTCTCAGAAGCACAGTGGCTAGAAGTAGAGGGTGGTATCGCGCGAAGTCATGGTACTTGTATGACGATGGGCACTGCTGCCACCATGATGGGTATTGCCGAAGTATTAGGACTCACATTGTCTGGCGCATCGAGTATTCCAGCAGCTGATGCTAGCCATCCACGTATGGCTGCAGCCTGCGGCAGAAGAATAGTAGAGATGGTCTGGGAAGATTTAACTCCTGCCAAAGTTTTAAATAAAACGAGTTTCTTAAATGCGATTAATGCTGCTATGGCGATGGGCTGCAGTACCAACGCCATCATTCATTTAATTGCAATGTCAAGACGTGCTGGAGCAGCGTGTACTGTGACTCTAGATGATTTTGATTCAGCCAGCAGAAAAGTCCCCGTGATTGCCAATATCCGTCCTAGTGGTGATCAATATTTGATGGAAGACTTTTATTACGCAGGGGGCATGCCTGCGCTCCTTAAGCAAATGGGCTCCCATCTCAATCCCAGCGCCATGACCATCACCGGTAAAACCATTGGCGAGAATATTCAAGATGCGCAAGTGCATAACGAAGATGTGATCAGGCCTCTGAATAAAGCAATCTACCAAGAGGGAGCACTTGCAGTACTTAAAGGCAATATCGCCCCTGGTGGCGCAGTGATCAAGCCAAGCGCCTGTGCAGAAAAATTCTTAAAGCATACCGGCCCAGCCTTAGTATTTGATAGCTATCCTGAAATGAAAAAAGCCGTTGAAGATGAAAATCTTGACGTCACAGAAAATCACATCTTAGTTCTGAGAAACGCAGGCCCTAAAGGTGGGCCTGGCATGCCCGAGTGGGGCATGTTGCCGATTCCAGTAAAGCTCGTTAAGCAAGGTGTACGCGATATGCTGCGCTTATCCGATGCGCGCATGAGCGGTACCAGTTATGGCGCTTGCATATTGCATGCCTCACCAGAAGCCTATATCGGTGGACCATTAGCGCTCGTTAAAACAGGTGACCTCATTACCGTTGATGTGCCTAATAGAAAAATTCATCTAGAGATTAGTGATGAAGAGCTCAATCAAAGAAAAGCCAAATGGGTTGCACCAGCACCTAAATATGAACGTGGCTATGGTTGGATGTTCAGCCGCCATATCTTGCAAGCGGAAGACGGTTGTGATTTTGATTTCCTAGAAACGAGCTTTGGTAAACCAGTGCCAGAGCCAGATATTTTTTAAGGGTAGAACTAAATATGAATCTTTTTACTAATATTATCCGCATCGCAGCGTTATTTTTAGCAGTCTTGTTTTTCCCGTTAGCGGTACAGGCTCAGGCTTGGCCTACTAAACAGCCCATTAAATTTATTGTGGTTTATCCGGCTGGCGGCGCTTCCGATGTCACAGCAAGATTAATAGCTACAAAACTATCTGAGTCCATTGGGCAGTCAGTAGTGGTAGAAAATAAGCCAGGAGCTAACGGCATTATTGCAACCGAATACGTAGCTAAGGCAGCTCCTGATGGTTATACCCTCTTAATGGCTAACTTAGGACCAAATGCAATTAATCCGGTGGTGTACAAAAAACTGCCATATGATGCTGTTAAAGACTTCTCAGCAGTTACCTTAACGACCATCGTTCCCCAATTTATTGTGGTTGCGCCAACCCAGCCAATTAATTCCTTAGCTGATCTGATTGCCTATGCAAAAGCTAATCCTGGAAAAGTCACGTTTGCCTCAGCAGGCAACGGCGCATCAAACCACCTTTCTGGTGAGCTATTTAACTCCATGGCAGGGATCAAGATGGTGCATGTTCCATATAAGGGCGATGCACCAGGCCTTGTCGATGTGATGTCGGGGCAAGTAACTGTTGCCTTGCCAACAGCTATTGCCGCCGCACCTTTTATTCGTTCAGGCCAATTACGTGCTTTAGCGGTGACTAGCAATAAGCGCTTACCTTCATTTCCGGATGTGCCAACTGTTGCAGAAACCATACCTGGATTTGAGTCAGTATCTTGGGGCGGTGTAATGGTGCCAGCCGGAACACCTCCAGCCATTATTGATCGCTTAAATAGCGAGATTCTGAAGATTCTGAAGATGCCTGATGTCGCAGAGAAGCTCAAGAGTTATGGCGCTGAGACAGTAGGCTCTACGCCAAAGCAATTCGACACCTATGTGAAGTCTGAGATTGCTAAGTGGGGTAAGGTAGCGCGTGAAAACAACGTGACACTAGACTAGTTTGGCGATATCTCTTACATTAATCAGATGATGACTATCACCTTTAAAAAACTACATCCCACCTTTATGGCTGAGGTGAGCCCCATCAATTTGCGTGAGCTCAGTGATGAGGCCTCCCTTGAGGAGTTGCGCAAGGGAATGACAGAATATGGCGTCCTAGTATTTAAAGGCCAAGAGTTCTCACTCCAAGATCAGCTTGATTTTGCCCAGCGCCTCGACGGTGAGTTGCATTCCAAAACATCTAATTCAGCAGTGAGCAAGAACCGTTTTGGTAATGATGCCTTAACTGATATTTCGAACGTGACCCAAGACGGCGATATTATGGCGGCCGACGATCGGCGCCGCATGAACAATATTAGCAATCGTATTTGGCATACCGATGCATCCTTTGTCGATCCAGCAGGACGCTACTCTATGCTCTTTGCACGCAATATTCCACCGGTACGTGCTGATACCGAATTTGCTGATATGCGTGCTGCCTATGATGCTTTGGACGAACAAACTAAAGAGACGATTGCAAATTTACATGTACGCCATTCAATTGTGTATTCACGGCACACAATGGGTTTTGATTTTGCTGAGGAAGAAAAAGCTAAACTTCCAGGAGCAACACAACCATTAGTCAAAATGATTCCAGGCTCTGCGCGCAAGGGCTTATATCTTGCTTCTCATGCTGACCATGTAGTGGAGTGGCCGGTGCCTGAAGGGCGTCTCTTGTTAAAAGAATTGATGGAGCATGCTACGCAGCCACAGTTTGTGCATTATCACGAATGGACCTTGGGAGATTTAGTCATTTGGGATAACCGCACAACGATGCATAGAGCGCGTCCATTTGACGATAAGCTTTATAAGCGCGAGCTGACTCGAGTAACCACTCTAGATATTGCTCACGTTTAGATTTTAGAAAATCTAAAGCATTTATTTACTGGAGAGTATTACAAAGAGGTAATGCTTTCCTACCCCTAATTCATCCTTCTTCTCTATTCAATATCTATTCATAGCTCTACGCTGAAACCTTCTATATAGGGGAGGCCAGCTTTGCGAGTTTCTATAGAGTGTTCTCACAGGCAGTTACAGTTATTCAGAATCTCACTAGACGCGCGAACCGTCCTGGTGTTGGCCATTATTTGGATGATCTGGGGAATTCTGAAAATGCTACGGATAATCTAAGACTGGCTGCTTTCTTGATTTCTCACTGATCCGTAAATTGCAGTTTAGCCAAACGGGCATACAGACCACTACGCAAGATTAAATCCGAATGGGTGCCCGTTTCAATGATTCGTCCGTTCTCTAACACCAGAATTTTGTCAGCTTGCTTCACTGTAGAGAGTCGATGTGCAATGACAATAGTAGTACGGTGATCCATCGCAGCCTCAAGAGCGCGCTGCACCAGTAATTCAGATTCAGCATCCAGAGCACTCGTAGCTTCATCTAAAAGCAACAAGGCTGGATTTTTTAATAAGACTCTGGCAATGGCAATGCGCTGCTTTTGCCCACCAGATAAGCGGATGCCGCGATCGCCTAAGAAGCTTTGGTAGCCTTCAGGTAATTTAGAGATAAATTCATCGGCAATTGCTAGGCGAGCAGCAGCGAACACTTCCTCATCGGTGGCATCCATTTTTCCAAAACGAATATTTTCCATCGCGTTATCAGAAAAAATCACAATGTCTTGTGGCACTACGCCAATCATTTTCCTCAACGCTTCCAATTCAAGATCTTTAATGTTGATGCCATTAAATAGAATCTTCCCGCTGGTCGGATCATAAAAGCGTTGAAGGAGTTGAAAGAGGGTGGTCTTACCAGCACCAGAAGGGCCAACAACGGCAATGCGCTCACCCGGTTTAATCTCAAAAGAGACATCCGATAAAACCGGATTCTGATTGGATGGATATTGAAAGCGCAGATTGTCTACTGTCACTCCAATGCCATTGGCATTGACCTCTGGAATTGACTCAACGACTGCTACCGTTTGAATGGAAGACTGAACGTTAAGAAGCTCTAAAAGACGATCACTAGCGCCAATGGCTCTTTGAGTGTCGCCTACGACTTCAGAGATACCAGCAATCGCCCCAGCAACAATGACGGCATACAAAATAAATTGAGAGAGCTCACCAGCGGTAATTTGATTGTCCATGACGGCATAAGCACCAAGCCAGAGAACCAAAATAATGCTGGTAAAGCCAAATAGAATTGCCACAAAGGTCAGCAATGACCGAGCTTGTGTCCGGGTGATCGCTGCTACAAGGGCCGTTTGAATGGATTGGTTAAAGCGATTGATTTCAATCTCTTCATTGGTAAAGGATTGAATCGTTGGAATAGCGTTCAATTTCTCACTCGCTAGTGCAGACGCATCGGCAATTTTATCTTGTGAATTACGCGAGAGCTTACGTACACGTCTGCCCATGATCACGGTAGGAATGATGGTCATGAGCAAGGTAGCAAAAATCAGGACAGATAATTTTGGGCTAGTGATGAACATCATGACTAAACCACCTGCTAGCAAAAGCATATTGCGAATTGCCATTGAGACACTCGTGCCAATCAATGTTTGGATTAAGACGGTATCGGTATTCAGGCGCGAGAGGATTTCACCGCTGTGGGTCACTTCAAAGAACTCTGGGCTTTGTTTGATGACATGGCTATAGACAGCAGAGCGAATATCAGTCGTAATCTTTTCGCCAAGCCAAGACACCATGTAAAAGCGTAGCGATGTACCTAATGCCACCAAACAAGCCACAGCAAATAAGGTTAAAAAAGTCGTATTGATTTGACTGCCGCTATTGGCATTAAATCCTAAATCAATGATTTGTCTAAAAGAGAAGGGAACAGCTAAGGTTGCACTGGCAGCCAGAACCAAACTAAAGATTGCTAGAACAAATTGCTTTTTATAGGGCTTTAGAAAAGGAGTTAGTGCTGCTAGGGTACGAAACCCACGGGGATTGGTCCTGCTCTTCTGCTTGGTCATTGAATAATCCCTAATAATTATCTATGATAGTTCACTTAGATTGGCTTTGGATTTTTAGAGATATCAGCAAGATGGCAGGCGAGAGTTCCGCAACGAATAAAGACCCCCTACATAAAAGAAGCCCCTGGCTGCCTCGCGGTCAAGCACGCAAGATTATTTTTCTAGGGCTCATCATCATGGCCGGTTTGGGCTCAACACAGCATTGGTCTTTCCTCATTCTGCTTGCACTAACAACTATTTGCCTCTCGCCAAAAGTATTGCTAGCTACCGCCTATTATTATGGACGCTCTGCTATGTATTTTGGCCAGCGGTTTAGTAAATGAGTAGTCAATGAAAAGCAAATGAGCACCCCATGAAAATCTTCTTGACCGGTGCCAGCGGTTTTGTGGGAAGTCATTTGGCCCAGTCTTTAGAAGCAGCAGGCCATGAGATCGTTGCGCACTATCGCTCACCACAGTCAATCAATAGTAAATCTCAACATAATTTGGAAGTTTGGTTGGGCGACTTAAATGATGTCCACAGTTTAGCCAAGCGACTGCAGGGTATGGATAGTGTGATTCATTGCGCTGCAGAGATGAGGTTGTGGAATTGCGAAAAAGAATTACATGAGACCAATGTGCTCATGACTCAACATATTTTGAAGGCTGCCAAGCAGGCTGGAGTTTTGCAGTTCATATATATGAGTGATGCATCGGTTGCTAAAGATCCATCCATTGCCAATCTAGATGTTTGTGAATTGCGCGCTTTGCCATCTCTAGAAAAATTCCCCTATAGCCATAGCAAGTCCTTGGCAGAGCAGTATGTTCTGGCGGCTGGAGATGAGTCTTTTCGAGTCATCAGTCTTCGGCCAGCATCAATTTGGGGTAAAGGTGATCTGATTGATCGCATCTTAGGTAAGGCTTCCAACCTCAATCAATTTGGTTGGTTTGATCAGGGCAACTATCTCTTTTCAACTTGTAACATTGACAACCTGTGCGTGGCAGTTCAAAAAGCCTTGCTATCTAAAGCAAACCGAGAAAGCTTTTTTATTAGCGATGGGTCCCCAGTTCCATTTCGGCAATGGATGAGTAGAAGACTTTTGGCAGGCCATTACAAAGTGCCGACTTTATCTATCCCCCGTTTCTTAGCCTGGCCATTGGCGCGCTTTACGGAAAATGGTTGGAACTACTTGCCGCTGCGTGGAGAGCCCCCTTTAATTCGGGAGATGGTGCACTTAATGGCGCACCCGTTTTCTGTCTCGATTACCAAAGCCCAAGAGCAACTGGCTTATCAGCCGCTCTGTGGGATGGAAGAGGGCATGCTGGAAATAGAGAAAAATCATATTTAATCAAGGGTTTACCCTAGATATCTTGACTCTCAGAATGGCGCGGTTTAAAGTTTTCATAGTAAATAAGTACTGATGCATTGGTGATGCACTGAGGGTCTGATGAAGATCTAGTGCGCAAAAGATAAAACCTTGAAAGGATACAAAGCATGATGAAATTTCATGATGTAAGAGACCAGATTTCTAAAATAGCTGGATTTTGCGGCATGGTGATTAGCATTACCGTTGCTTTTTATCTGATCTTCCCTTCAGGCCAGACCCAATCTAAGTTTGCCATGTTGTTAGTGTCATTTGGAATCGGAATCGCTTTAAGTGTCCTGACCTTCAAGGCGCTGCTCAAGTCCCAGCGTTAAAAGGCCAATTCTGAACCCATAAAAAGCCCCACAATATTGCAGTATTTGGGGCTTTTTCTTTGGGTCCAAAATAGCCCAGCCAATAGCTCAGGACCCCATTAAACCCCATTTAATCGGTGTAAACACTTATATCTAAAACCCCTCAAGAGGCTTTTACTTAGGCATCTATAGATCAACGTTTTACGGTATGACTCATTTTTGGCTTGACCCCCTTTTTGAAATTGGTTTGAAGACAAACCAATTTCATTTTCTATTCATTTCTTATAGCAAAGTCTGAGGTAAGAATTGAATTCTGTATCCCAAGAAGTCGTGCTAGATTCCCAGCCCATCAATTTCCAGCCCTTAAAAGAGCGTGGTCAAAGAGAGGTTTTCTGCGGCCTGACTGGAATCATCTGGTTGCATCGCAAAATTCAAGATGCCTTTTTTCTAGTGGTGGGTTCTCGCACCTGCGCTCATCTCATTCAGTCTGCGGCAGGCGTGATGATTTTTGCAGAGCCCCGTTTTGCAACTGCCATCATTGATGATCGCGATTTAGCTGGTCTGGCAGATGCTAATGATGAGTTAGATAAAGTCGTCAAACAGTTACTCGATCGCCGTCCTGATATCAAACTCCTATTTTTAGTAGGCTCCTGTCCTTCGGAAGTGATTAAGTTAGATTTATCTAGAGCAGCGCAGCGCCTAGGTAAAACCTTTGCACCTAAAGTGCGCATTCTCAATTACTCTGGCAGCGGCATTGAAACGACCTTTACTCAAGGTGAAGATGCCTGCTTAGCTGCGCTAGTGCAAGATCTGCCTAAATCAACCGAATCAAATCAAGCGGATGAGCTCGATTTATTAGTGGTGGGTTGTTTGGCCGATGTAGTCGAAGATCAATTTAGCCGAATCTTTAAAGACCTGGGTCTGAAGTCCTTTGCTTTTTTCCCGCCTAGAGAATCTACGCAAAAAATTGTGGTTGGTCCCAAGACGAAATATTTACTCGCTCAACCATTTCTGACAGATACCGCCAGATTCTTAGAAAATCTGGGGGCGCAGAGAATTGCAGCACCTTTCCCATTAGGAGTTGAAGGTACAGAAAAATGGTTCCTAGCTGCCGCTAAAGAATTAGGTGTTTCTGCCGATACCTTTGAAAAAGTGATTGCCCCACAACGCGAGCGCGCTAAGAAGTCACTTGAGCCTCATCGTGAAATCCTCAAAGGCAAATCTATTTTCTTCTTCCCAGACTCTCAATTAGAAATTCCTTTAGCGCGCTATTTAAATAGAGAGCTCGGTATGAATCTGATGGAAGTAGGGGTTCCTTACTTACATCGTCAGCACATGGCAGAAGAATTAGCGATGTTAGATCCCAAGACACAATTGGCTGAAGGCCAAAACGTCGAGAACCAATTAGATCGTTGTCGTGAACAGCAACCCGATATGGTGGTCTGTGGCCTGGGCCTAGCCAATCCATTAGAAGCAGAGGGCTTTACAACCAAGTGGTCCATTGAGCTCGTCTTCACGCCGATTCAAGGATTTAACCAAGCAGCTGATTTAGCAGAGTTGTTTGCACGTCCTCTGACCAGAAAGAACAAGCTCATGATGGTGGAGGCGGCATGAAATTAACCCTCTGGACTTATGAAGGGCCACCTCACGTTGGTGCTATGCGCATTGCTACCGCAATGGATAAAGTGCATTACGTCTTACATGCACCGCAAGGGGATACGTACGCTGACCTCCTGTTCACCATGATTGAGCGGATGAAAAAAAGACCGCCGGTGACTTATACGACTTTTCAGGCGCGCGATTTAGGAAGTGATACTGCAGAATTATTTAAAGATGCTGCTAGAACAGCCTATGCCCGTTTTCAGCCGGACTTATTAATGGTGGGCGCTTCTTGTACTGCAGAACTCATTCAAGATGATCCGGGTGGCTTAGCGGCTGCTCTCGATTTACCGGTACCCATCTTGCCGCTGGAATTGCCTGCATATCAAAAGAAAGAAAATTGGGGCGCAGCAGAAACGTTTTATCAGATGGTTCGCCTATTAGGCCAAGATCATGTTTTACCTCCAGGTCAGCAGCGCGCAGCCCGAGCAGCAGGCGCCAAGCCTAGTTGCAATATTTTGGGACCTACCGCTTTAGGCTTTCGTCATCGTGATGATGTTCAAGAAATCTCCCGCTTGTTGCGCGAGCTAGGAATTGAAGTCAATGTGGTTGCACCGCTAGGCGCCAATCCAGCCGATATTGCCCGTTTGTATGAAGCAGACTTTAATGTCAATTTATATCCTGAGACTGCCAATACGGCAGCCACTTGGATGACGAGAAGTTTTGGTCAGCCCTCTACCAAATCAATCCCGATTGGATTTAAAGGCACGCAAGCTTTTATTACTGAAGTTTGCCAACTAGCTGGCATTGAATGTGATGTGCAAAAGTTCAGTCAATCCTCAAAAGCGCGTTGGTACGCTTTATCTGTGGACTCTACTTACCTCACTAATAAAAGAGTCTTTATTTTTGGTGATGCCACCCATGCGATTGCTGCCGCCAAAGTGGCAGCCCATGAAATGGGTTTCAAAGTCGTTGGCCTAGGAACCTATAGCCGTGAATTGGCTCGTGAAGTGCGTGAAGCTGCTGCCGAGTTAGGTCTTGAAGCCATGATCACGGATGACTATTTAGAAGTTGAGGCCAAGATCACAGAACTGCAACCGGAGTTAATTTTGGGTACGCAAATGGAGCGCCATATTGCTAAGCGCCTACAGATTCCCTGTGCAGTGATTTCTTCACCAGTGCACGTGCAAGATTTTCCAGCGCGCTATTCCCCACAAATGGGATTTGAAGGTGCCTGTGTTTTATTTGACTCTTGGGTCCATCCATTGATGATGGGCCTAGAGGAACATTTAATTGGTATGTTCAGAGGGGACTTTGAGTTTCATGAGGGCGCAATGCCATCGCACCTGGGTCATAGCTCAGCCCCGATGAAGGCAGAAACAGGAGGAGCAGGAGCGGGAGCAGAGCAAATTACCGCTCCTAATCTCAATTTAGGTAATAAAACCCTTGCCTGGGAAACAGATGCAGAGAAAGAGCTCAATAAGATTCCCTTCTTTGTCAGAGGCAAAGCCAGGCGAAATACCGAGAAATATGCAGTAGAGCAGGGCCTTTTAAGTATTACCTTAGAAACTTTGTATGATGCAAAGGCGCACTTTAAAAGTTAAATCATGACCTTAGGTCAAAAATAGCAAAGGCAATTCAAAATGAAAGCAATCAACATACCAATCTCAGATGCTCGTAGCGCACCACCGGATGGTGAGGGCAGTCTGCAGGTTCAGCTTGATCCGAATTTGAAAATTGGTAAAGCCAAGGTCTTTGCAATTTACGGTAAAGGCGGAATTGGTAAGAGCACCACCTCATCTAACTTGTCAGTTGCTTTTTCTAAGCTAGGTAAGCGGGTCATCCAAATTGGCTGCGATCCAAAGCACGACTCGACATTTACGCTCACGAAAAAACTCATGCCCACCGTCATTGATGTGCTTGAGAAAGTGGACTTTCATTCTGAAGAGTTGCGCATTGAAGACTTCGTTTATGAAGGCTATAACGGTGTGATGTGTGTTGAAGCGGGCGGCCCACCAGCCGGAACCGGATGTGGTGGCTATGTTGTTGGACAAACTGTCAAACTCTTAAAAGAGCATCATTTACTAGACGATACCGATGTTGTGATCTTTGACGTCTTGGGCGACGTGGTATGTGGTGGCTTTGCTGCGCCACTTCAGCATGCTGATCGTGCATTAATTGTGACGGCGAATGACTTTGATTCTATTTTTGCGATGAATCGCATTATTCAGGCCATTGGCGCAAAAGCGAAAAACTATAACGTGCGATTAGGCGGTGTGATTGCCAATCGCAGTAAAGATACGGATCAAATCGATAAGTTCAACGAACAAGTCGGATTAAAGACGATGGCTCATTTCCCAGACTTAGATGTGATTCGTCGTAGCCGTCTGAAAAAGTCCACCTTATTTGAGATGGAATACTCTCCTGAGCTTGAATTAGTCCAGCAAGAGTACATGCGTTTGGCTGCGGCGCTATGGCTCGGAGCAGATCCATTGCCATCGATCCCAATGAAAGATCGGGATATATTTGATTTGCTAGGCTTTGATTAAACAGCCAGCTTAGTCAGTGGGCATGCCAACGAGCTTGGCAGTAATTTCCCAGAGGTCTTTGCTCAGCTTCTCGCTCTTGGCTTTCATGGAAAGCTCTTGAGCGAAAGGCTCTCTAATGGCTGAATTGCGATTGCCCCAACTCCAGTGAACACCTGATTGGGTAAAGTGCGGGTCTGCCACGACTTGAGCGACCCGATCACCTGCAAGCTCTTGGCTCACATACCCTTTAGTAATGTTCTTCTGAAACCAAGGGAAGATTTTCTGAAAGAGTGGCGGCGTATCTCTAAAGAGCGCTGTCTCAGCTACGCATCCAGGATACAAAGTATTAAAGATCACCCCAGTACTGGCGTGATATCTTTTTTGGAGCTCGCGATTCATGACCATATTGCATAACTTACTGTCCTTGTAGGCTTTGCCTGGTTTAAAGGGTTTACCGTTGATCATCGCAATCGGGGCTTTAAAGCCAGCCATCAAACCTTCTAGCGCACCAATATCTGCAGGAGCAGGAATGGGCACCTTGCCACCAAACTCTTCTGAGTTTGCAGTCACAGTACCCAAGGTAATGAGGCGCGCATGCTCATGTGCTTTAGCAGTTTGGATTAGATTTTCTAGCAACATTCTGCTCAGAACATAGTGCCCAAAATAATTGGTAGCAACGCTGATCTCAAATCCTTGAGGCGAACGTGCAGGTTCTTTTAAGAGCGGCAGGTAAGTAGCTGCATTACAGAGCAGGGCATTGAGCTTTTGACCGCTGTCATTAAAGCGCTTCACAAATGCTCGCACGCTATCTAGATTACCGAGGTCTAATTGCCAGATTTCATATTGGCTAGAATCAAATTGATGCGCCTTGGCAGCCAGTTCCATTTTCTGGGGATCGCGAACCGCTAGAATGAGACGCCACTTTCTAGCGAGTAGGGCTTTTGCGGCATATAAACCAACACCAGAGGAAGATCCAGTAATAATGGCAAGTGGTTGATTGGTAGTGGAGGTCATTTTTCTATTACAGTCTTAGTGTTGGTCAAGATTCAGGTAAAGATTCATTGTTGTCATTTTAAGGCTAGAACTCGATGTTCCTCAAAGCGCTCAAGATCATTGCTCTTGCACTCATCAGCTTGATATTACTGGCCGCTCTCTACTTATGGACGCCAGATAAGTCTAAAGCAGAGCTTGAGAAAATCTATGGCTCACCTAGAAATGCTTATGTCAGCGCATTGGGTGTCAATCTCCATTACCAAGATACTGGCCCTTCTAAAAACGCAATCCCTATTGTGTTTTTGCATGGCTTTGGTGCGAGCCTACAAACATGGGAGACCTGGGCACAAGCTTTAAGTGAAGACTACCGAGTGATTTCTGTTGATCTACCAGGATTTGGTTTGACTGGAGAAGACCCAAGCGGTATCTATACCGATCAGAGAAGTGTGGAAGTCTTAGAAGCTTTTCTGAAAGAGCTCAAGATTCCAAAGGTGGTATTGGTAGGTAATTCCATGGGTGGCAAGTTTGCTTGGCAATTTGCAGCCCATTATCCCAATCAAGTTGCGAAGTTGGTACTGATATCCCCAGATGGATATGCAAGTCCTGGAATAGAGTACGGTAAAAAACCAGACGTTCCAGCCATTGCCGATCTCTATCGGTATTTCTTTTCTAAAACGTTTTTAGCAATGAACCTCAAGCCCGCTTACGCTGACCCCAATACCTTAAATGATGCTTTGGTCAATCGTTACTATGATCTGATGTTAGCCCCTGGAGTGAGAGGTGCCATTTTGGGCCGCATGCAGCAAACGGTTTTGCAAGACCCAGTGCCATCCTTATCTAGCATTCAAGTACCCACCTTATTAATCTGGGGTGAAAAAGATGCCTTCATTCCGATTAGTAATTCAAACGACTACTTGAAGGTGATGCCCAATGCTAAAAGAGTATCCTTACCCAATATTGGCCACTTACCGCAAGAAGAGCAGCCTTCCATTGGTCTTGCAGCACTCAAAGAGTTTTTATAAGCAATGAAACGAATCCCCTTAGATTGGCCTAATCGAGAACATAGCAGAATTGTCTCTGTGGGTAACATCGATTGGCATGTGCAGCTCACCGGTACAGGTCCGGTTATTTTGCTTCTGCATGGCACGGGTAGCTCAACCCATTCTTGGTCTGATCCGATTCCTTTATTAGCAGGCCATGCGCAAGTGCTTGTACCCGATTTGCCAGGCCATGCATTTACCTTAGGCGCCAAACTAGAAGACCTCAAGCTTGATGAAATCGCCCGTTCATTACAACTGCTCATCGAGCAAATGGGAATCGAAGCGCCATCGATCGTAGTAGGGCATTCTGCTGGAGCGCCCTTAGCGATTCGGTTTGCAGTAGCGGCAGCAAAACAGCCTAAGCTCGTGATTGCATTGAACCCATCTTTTATACCGCCACCACCGGTCTATACCAGTTTCTTTGGACCGCTCTTAGGACCTATCACCAGATCTTCAACACTCTCTAGCTTGCTTGCTTCACTATCACCGAGCCTTGGAATGGTAGATAAGTTATTAGACTCCACCAATACCATTTTGCCCGAGGCTCGCAGAGTCTATTACCGCAAACTCTTTGAGCGTCCTGATCACGTTCGGGGTGCCATGAACTTCCTGGCAGCAGCAGATATTCATAAAGTACTGGCAGATGCCAATTTGTATCGCGGTAAATTGATTTGCGTATTGGGTAATCAGGATGCGTGGATTCCGGCGAAACCGTTAGAGAAAATTATTCAAGAAAATTTCCCTGCTGCACAGGTTCTTAAGTGGGATGGTGGTCACATCATGCATGAGTTAGAGCCTGCCAAAGTGGCGCAACTCATTCTTGCAGGACTTGCAGAGTAGCTAAGGGCTAGCAACCAAGAACTAGCTAAGCCTTTTTAAGCCCTTGCATGATGGCTTGAGAAACTTCATTTGCTCCTGCATTGGGTAAAGGTAAGTACATTGACCCTAGTAACGCTGCCATGGCTTTACCTTCATCCCTAGCTTGCGGTGAAGTATCAATCCACAAAGACTTAAATGAGTAATAAGCAGCAGCCCGTGCTGACTGCTGCGCATCTTCCATGGCTTTGGGCCTACCAGGAGAGCCATCTTTAGCAATATTGGCCCTACCATCGGTTAAGAAAACCAAAGCAGGGCTTAATCCTTTTCTCATCGATGCGCTCGCCACTTCAAATGACTCATCAATCGCGCGAGATAAGGGAGTACCACCGCCACCAGGTAGTCCACTTAAAGCCCGTTTGGCTTTTACTAAAGAGCGGGTAGGGGCCAAGATGAGCTCAGCAGTACTGCCTCTAAATGACATCACTGCCACTTGATCTCGTCGGATATAGCATTCAGCCAACAAGAGTTCTACAGCACCCTTGGCTTCTGCCAAGCGATGCATAGCAGAAGAGCCAGAAGCATCGACGATAAACATTGTTAAAGTTTGAGTACGTTCTTGATAGCGCTTGATCCGAAAATCTTCTTTACGGATCATGATTTTTCCAAGAGGAATGGTTTTGCCAGCAGCCAGCATTTCTGCGCGACGAACCCTTTGCCAAGGAACCGCAGCTCGAAGGGTATCAATAATGCTTAATGTCTTACCGCCTTCAGGCATGCCCGGCATATTGCCTAGCGGGCGACCACGCATACGACCCACCTTTACAGCACCCGTTTTACCGCCCATACCTTTAGGTGATTTCAGGTCTGCTAAATCTGCCAAGCGTGCCAAGAGATCTGCAGGGATGGCTGCTTGAGCGGCTTCTAGAATTTCATCTTCAAGCGCTTGCGGAGTTTCTGCATTACTTTCGGGTTCTTGATCTTCCTGATCTTCTTGATTCTCTTGCTCCTCTTTATCATCTTCCTGCTCTTGATCTACAGGATCTTGCTCATTCTCAGGCTGCTCTTCTGATTCAGATGGAAGCTCTTCCTCTTCTGGAGGAGCACTTTGTGGCATACGTGTAGCGCGTGGGGATAGAACCAAAGCAATTGCCCGTTGCAGGTGCAGACTGCTGACTTCATCTTCTGCGTCAAAAGCAGCCAAACACTTTGCAGTATTGATTGCTAAATTGAGAGCCCGTATTGATATCACCCCGAGTTGTTCTGCTACACCTACTAAGGCATTCAGACTATCTTCACTGACAGTAACATTTGAGAAGTTCTCACGCGCATCTTGAAGTGATTGGCTATCTGGCACAAAATCATCATCGGTTTCTGGTAAATCTCTCCAGCCGAGGATATCGAGATTTAATAAAAACGCTACTCTTTGCCGAATCTTTTCATTGGGGTGCTCATCATCTTCAATGCCTTCATCCAAAGCCACAACACCAAAGTGACTTTCTATTCTGCGGCTTTGACCATCACGCTCAATCGAGATAAAGCCATTGTCTAAAGCGCTGACTACTTTTGCGACAGCGCCTACTTCCACTCTTTCTGCCATTGGCATGAGTAAGAGCTGCTGATCGCATTGAGCTAATAAGCCTTGTCTCAGAACTGCTTTACCAGTGCGCAATGTTTGATCAAGATCTATTCCACCAATCAGATTTTCATCGGAGATGCCCAGTGGCATCTTGCGTAAGGGTAGGCGCATGCCACCTAATTGAGCTATGGTATTGAGATAAGCTAACCAGCGATCTCGCACTGGGCCAGAGCGTGCTCGGACAATGACGCCACCTAAACCATGGGGGTTGATGACTAAGAGCTGAGCGACCTGGAGTGCACGCAACCAAGTTTCGAGTTTGGCGCTCTTACTGATCTCTTGAGATTGTTCTGGATTTTCCAAAGACAGTATGTGTTTGTTGAACTTACTTATTCAGTTACTTACTTTTTTCAGGAAACAATTCTTCTAAGGCTCTTTTGACTCTGACTCCAGAACTAGAGTCATCTAGTGGATTGCGCCTGAGTCGATGCTGAAGAGCGGGCACTGCAATCTTTTTCAGATGCTCAATCGTCACCTGATTTTTTCCACACAAGGCTGCATAAGCACGGGCTGCCCTGAGAAGAGTGAGCTCACCCCGTAAGCCATCGGTGCCTAAGTGACTACAAAGTTGGGTGACTTTTTCCATCATGGCGTCATCGACTTTAACGTTGGGTAATTTCTTTTTGCCAGCTTGAATTTGATGTCGAATGATTTCGTCTTCTTTTTCCCAAGTCTGCATGAACTTGGCTTGATTGCGTTCAAACTCATCACGTCGCTTAATAATTTCGACTCTTGCTTTAGGTTCTTGTGGTGTCTTCACTTCGACTGCCAGACCAAAGCGATCGAGCAGTTGAGGGCGCAGCTCGCCTTCTTCAGGGTTACCACTGCCTACTAAGACAAATTTGGCAGGGTGACGAATACTCAAGCCTTCTCTTTCAACGACGTTTGCTCCAGAAGCAGCAACGTCAATTAACAAGTCCACCAAGTGATCTTCTAAAAGATTGACCTCATCGATATACAAAAAGCCACGATGGGCTTTAGCAAGCAAACCGGGCTCGTAAGCTTTTTCTCCAGAGCTCAGTGCTTTTTCAATATCTAGTGCACCAATCACGCGGTCTTCAGTAGCGCCCAATGGCAAGTCAACTACGGGGACTGGTTTCTTGACTGTTTTGAGTTTTCCGCCAAGCTTGAGCTTTGAACGCAGTTCATCACAAATAGGGCAGCTTCCTGCTGGGGCATTAGGATCGCAAGCATAGGCACACTCTTGCACGGTGTTCATCTCGGGGAGCAATGCTGCAAGCGCACGAACAGCAGTAGATTTGCCAGTGCCGCGATCTCCCATCACCAAAACTCCACCCACGTTGGAATCGAGAGCTGCAATCAAGATTGCTAACTTCATATCCTCCTGCCCCACGATTGCTGAGAAAGGGTAATTACGCGCCATTAAGATTCCTTGAAATTTTTGTACTGAAAGTGACTTATTGCAGAGCAACAAAACGCTGTATTAACAGCTAACGATGTAAATATACTGGCATTCATTTTTTATTGGGATTTACCCTATAAATGATAGCTTTGAAGGGAAATAGATGTCAATTTTAGTTGACAGTATTGTAGGATTCTTTAAGAATCAATCTGAGACAAAAAGACAAAAAAGTGTGAAAAGTAAATTTATTTAAATTTAGCCTTTTTAATTAAAACTATTCAATGTTGACCAAAACAAAATCCTCCAACTTGCATGAGCCGATCAAGCTTGTGCTCGTGACGATGGATACCCACCTGAATAGTGCTGCGAATCGCGCTTATCAGGACCTGAAGAAGTCAATTCCAGGGGCAACACTGAGTATTCACTCGGCTAGTGAATTTTCTGGCAATCCCACCCATTTACAACAATGCAAACAGGATATTGCTAGTGCTGACATTGTGATTGCCACAATGTTGTTTCTTGAGGATCACTATTTACCCATCTTGGATGATCTCAAAGCAAGGCGAGATCATTGTGATGCCATGGTTTGCGCTATGTCTGCAGGAGACGTTACCAAGCTGACCAAAATTGGTAAGTTAGATATGAGTAAGCCGGCCAGTGGTTTGATGGCCATGCTGAAAAAATTACGCCCAAGCGCTAAAGATAAAGACGGTAAAAGCAAGAGCTCGACCGCAGGCGCTAAGCAAATGAAGATGCTGCGCGTGATTCCGCAGATGTTGCGCTTTGTGCCAGGTACTGCTCAGGATCTCAGGGCTTATTTCTTATCCTTGCAGTACTGGTTGGGCGGTTCTCAAGAGAACATGTACAACATGATGGTCAACCTGATTAATCGCTATGCTTCTGGCTCGCGCGAGGCTTTGCGTAAAACTGCCAAGGCACTTGATCCAGTTGAGTATCCAGATTCTGGTGTGTATCACCCCCGTATGAAAAATCGCTTGAGCAGTAATCTCAGTGATTTACCAAAAGTAGTGCCAGATGTCAAAGCCCGTGGCCGCGTAGGGCTCTTGGTGCTGCGCTCTTACTTAGTCTCCGGTAACAGTGGTCACTATGATCCGGTCATTGCTGCATTAGAGGCGCAAGGCCTACAAGTGATTCCTGCATTTTCTGCTGGCCTAGATGCCCGTCCCGCAATTGATGATTACTTCACTCAAGATGGCAAGCCAACCATCGATGCCATGATTTCTTTAACGGGCTTCTCTTTAGTGGGCGGCCCTGCTTATAACGATGCGCATGCTGCTGAAGAAGTATTAGCGAAATTGGATATTCCTTACATTGCTGCTCACCCGGTGGAGTTTCAGAATCTCGAGCAGTGGGGTAGTTCTGAGCGCGGCTTACTCCCAGTAGAGAGCACCATCATGGTGGCGATACCTGAGTTAGATGGCTCTACGATTCCAATGGTTTATGGCGGACGCCCTGGCGCATCTGGAACTACTTGTACTGGTTGCCATAAGCAATGTTTATTTACGGATGACCATAACCCACAAGATATGTTCACCTGTACTGAGCGTGTCGGCATGTTGGCTGCACGCGTTGGTAAGTTAGTTGATCTGCGTCGCTCAGAGCGGGCAGAGCGTAAGGTGGGCATCGTGTTATTTAACTTCCCACCAAACGCCGGCAATATTGGTAGCGCAGCTTACTTAAGCGTATTCCAATCAGTACACAACTTATTGGCGGGCATGAAGGAACGTGGTTACACCGTCGATGTACCCGCATCGGTTGATGAGTTACGCGAGTCGATTTTAAAAGGCAATGCTCAGCAATATGGCGCGGATGCCAATGTCCATGCCTTAATTCCGGTAGATGACCATGTGCGTCGTGAGCGCTGGTTAAAAGAGATTGAAGCGCAATGGGGCCCAGCTCCAGGCAAACAACTCTCGAACGGTAGCTCCATCTTTGTACTTGGTAAGCAGTTCGGTAATATTCTGATCTCGGTTCAACCTTCCTTTGGTTATGAAGGTGACCCAATGCGCTTGCTGTTTGAGCGGGGCTTCGCACCAACCCATGCTTTCTCTGCTTACTACCGTTATTTGCGTGAAGACTTTGCTGCTACAGCAGTGATTCACTTTGGCACACACGGCGCGCTCGAGTTCATGCCTGGCAAACAAACGGGCATGAGTGGCGCATGTTGGCCTGATCGCTTAATCAATGATCTGCCCAATATTTATTTGTATGCATCGAATAATCCTTCTGAGGGTGCGATTGCAAAACGCCGCTCTGGTGCAACCCTCATTAGTTATTTAACTCCTCCCGTAACGCAAGCCGGTTTGTATGCGGGCCTTGCTGATTTGAAAGCCTCGATTGAGCGCTTTAGATCCTTAGATAAAGATGCTGATCAGGAGCGGATTGATTTAGGAGATCTCATTCAGGCGCAAGCAGCAGAGATTGATCTGTGCAAAGCCGAACCTGTATGGGATAAAACGGATCTCAATGGTTTACAAAATATCGTGAGCAATCTCTTTAACGAATTGCTAGAACTTGAGTACACCTTAATACCGCATGGCTTGCATGTGGTGGGCGCAGTTCCTCCTCTTGCAGAGCGCTTTGGTTTGCTAAAAGCCATGGCGGATGTTGCTTTGGATCATCCAGTGGAAGATGCCGTAGTAGAGGCGCTGATGAATGGTGAGGATTTTGGCAAAGTCATTGATGCCCATCCAGAGTTACTAGAACTTGGCACCCGCGAAATATTGGAAGAGCTATTTGGCAAGATGGTGAGGTCCAATGAGCTGATGTCTGCAGAGACTGAAGTCGCTGGCATGTTAGATGCACTCGATGGACGCTTCATTCGTCCGGCAGCCGGTGGTGATGTGATGCGCAATCCTGAAGTACTGCCAACCGGTCGTAACTTGCATGGCTTTGATCCATTCAGAATCCCCAGCGTCTTTGCTGTTAAAGATGGCGCCAAGCAAGCTCAGCGTATTCTGGATAAATACCAAGAAGAGAGTGACTCACTGCCAGAATCTATTGCGATGGTTTTATGGGGCAGTGATAACTTGAAATCAGAAGGCGGCCAAATTGGTCAAGCACTCGCATTGATGGGTGCTAAACCCCGCTTTGATAGTTATGGTCGTTTAGCGGGTGCGCAATTGATTCCTTTAAGTGAACTTGGTCGTCCGCGCATTGATGTTGTGATTACCTTATCTGGCATCTTCCGCGACCTCTTGCCATTGCAAATTAAGTTACTAGCTGAAGCCGCCTTTATGGCGGCCTCTGCAGAAGATGAGCCGCTTGAGCAAAACTTTATTCGTAAACATGCCTTGGCTTATCAAAAAGAACATGGCTGTGATTTAGAAACTGCCTCATTACGGGTTTATGGAAACGCCGATGGTGCTTACGGATCTAACGTGAGCAATATGGTTGAGAACAGTGTCTGGGAAGAAGAAGACGAGTTAGCGGAAACCTACACTCGCAGAAAAGGCTTTGCATTCGGACGTGCTGGTATACCGATTCAGAACAATGCGCTATTGAAGAGTGTTTTATCTGATGTGCAAATGACTTATCAAAATCTGGACTCGATGGAGTTGGGCGTTACAACCATCGATAACTATTTCGATACCTTGGGTGGCATTACCAGAGCCGTGAAGCGCGCCAAGGGCGGAGTAGATGTGCCCGTCTTTATTGGTGATCAAACCAAAGGTGAGGGTGCTGTTAGAACGCTCTCAGAACAAGTCTCCTTAGAAACGCGTACTCGCATGCTCAATCCAAAATGGTATGAAGGTATGTTGGAAAGTGGTTATGAAGGCGTGCGTCAAATTGAGGTGCACATCACTAACACTATGGGATGGTCTGCAACCACCGGTCAAGTTCAGCCTTGGGTCTATAAGCAACTGACAGAGACCTTCATGCTGAATCCAGAAATGCGTGATCGTTTAGCCAAGCTCAACCCGACTGCTGCTGCCCGTTTGGCAAATCGCCTGACCGAAGCCTCACAAAGAAATTATTGGCAGCCTGAACCAGAAATGCTCAAGGCAATGCAAGAAGCCAACGATGAGTTAGAGGATCGCTTAGAAGGTATTTACGACAACGCGCCTTTAGCGGCCTAACCGATTGGTATCAGTAGGATTCTTTTTTAAACACGATACTTCATTACAAAAATGACTATGAGCACCTTAGACCGAATTAATCAAAGCCTTGA
The DNA here is from genome assembly GCF_002206625.1 of Polynucleobacter campilacus. Lineage (GTDB taxonomy): Bacteria > Pseudomonadota > Gammaproteobacteria > Burkholderiales > Burkholderiaceae > Polynucleobacter > Polynucleobacter campilacus. The sequence goes on from NZ_NGUP01000001.1 coordinate 354,897, forward strand.
AAAAGCCATGATTTTGGCGCACTCCAAACAAGGGCCACAGCTTTTGCAAGAAGCGATGCACTATTCAGTATTCCCAGGCGGTGCCAGAATTCGTCCGCAACTATGTTTGGCTGTGGCTGCAGCTTGCGGTGATGATGATCCTGCACTATCAAATGCTGCTGCGAGCGCGATTGAACTATTGCACTGCGCTTCCTTAGTGCATGATGACTTACCTTGTTTTGATAATGCCCAACTCAGACGTGGCAGACCATCAGTACATGCTGCTTATGGTGAGCGCATTGCAGTGCTATCAGGCGACGCTCTAATTGTTTTAGCTTTCCAGGTCTTAGCCAACTCAGGTACACGCTCTATCTTCCGTTTGGGCCCTTTGATGAACACCATTGCGATGAGCGTTGGCTCGCCCCATGGCATTGTGGCTGGTCAAGCCTGGGAGTGCGAATCAAAAGTCGTGTTGAGAGATTATCAACGCGCTAAAACGGGTTCACTGTTTGAGGCGGCTACTGCCGCTGGAGCGCAAGCTGCCGGCGCTGATGCAGCAACGTGGAGACCTTTGGGTGAATGGCTAGGCGAGGCCTATCAAGTCGCAGATGACATTCGTGATGTTGTGGCTGATCAAACTGAATTGGGTAAGCCTGCTGGCCAAGATGTAGCCCATGATCGACCTAGCTCTGCAAAGGATTTAGGTCTGAGCGGTGCTGTGCAGCGCTTTGATGAGTTAGTACAAAAATCGATTGCCTCGATACCCCATTGCAAAGGCGAGAAGATGTTGCGTGCTCTTGTCACTCAGGAGTCTGAGCGTCTAGTGCCTTCAGATTGGTTTAAGGATGCGAAAAGAAAAATTTTGTTTCGTCAAACCAGCCATTCTTAATCTTCATAGCGCTGCTGTCTAAGTTCTCAATTGCCATTCATGGAAAGCTTCTTCGATTGGCGAAACCGTTTAATTGCCTCCCCTAGCTTTCAGCGCTGGGCTACCCGTTTTCCACTCACCCGTTGGATCGTTAAAAAGCAAGCATCCGAGATCTTTGATTTGATGGCAGGCTTTGTGTATACCCAAGTCCTGCTTGCCTGTACCCAAGTCAATCTCTTTGATATTTTGTCTAAAGGGGCTCTCAGCTTTGATGATCTGCAAAAACAAGTCCCATTAAAGCCAGCTGGCTTAAGGCGTCTGTTAGACGCTGCAGTAGCGATCAAGTTACTGGTCAAGCGTAGTGAAGACCGTTATGCCTTAAGCATGAAGAGCGCCCCCCTAGTGGGCAATGTCGCCATTTTGGATATGGTCAAACACCATGCCGATTTTTATCGTGACCTCTCTGATCCAATTGCTTTATTGCAAGGGGATACAAGTTCTGCATCCTTAAATGAGTACTGGCCCTATATCACCCCAGAGCAGGGCGCTGCACCAGAAAACCTATCTGCTGAAAAGGTGGCCGATTACTCCAAATTGATGGCGCATACCCAATCCTTAGTCACAGACGAGATTCTGGATGCCTACCCCATGGACAAGCATCAAACAGTGCTTGATATTGGCGGTGGTCAGGGAGTCTTTATTAAACGGTTGGCTGCGCGCTACCCACACTTAGCGTTCAAATTATTTGATATTCCTGGGGTAGCAGAGCTCTCCAATGCCCACTTTGCCGAAATTGGACTTGCTACCCGTGGCAAAGCGATTGGCGGTAACTTCTTTCAGGATCCTTTACCTAAAGGTTGTGACCTAGCGACCCTCGTGCGGGTGATATTTGATCATGATGATGCCCGCGTAAAACAACTGCTTGCCAATGTGTTTGATGCCCTCAATCCAGGCGGCACTTTACTGCTGGCAGAACCGATGGCGGAGACCAAAGGTTTTGAGGCAATGGGCCATGCTTATTTTGGTTTTTATTTGCTAGCCATGGGCAGGGGAAGACCGCGAACTGAAGCAGAAATCAGTGGTTTATTACGTCAAGCAGGGTTTACAGATATCAGGCTATTAAATTCTTTTATGCCCTTAAATGCACAAATATTGCGGTGCAATAAGCCGAGCACTCCTATGGCATAAAGCCTTGCTCAGAAGTCGCTCTATTTAGGCTCCAAAATAGACATTATTTAGTAGAGAAAACCCCTAGATGACAAGCGGGCAATTAAGGATTAAAAACTATTGTGTAAACATTTTTTTACACATTAAATCGAAAAATAGACCGCCTAGTTAGACATGACCGATAAGTATCAAACAAGAGCAATCGTTCTGGAAAAGCCAGAAAGTGTCATTCTTGCTGATCTGGAATTAACACCCATGACCCCAATCGATATCTTGGTGGATATGGAGTGGAGCGGCATCAGTACTGGTACAGAAAAATTATTGTGGACAGGCAAAATGCCCAACTTTCCTGGCATGGGTTATCCGCTAGTTCCTGGTTACGAATCTGTAGGCAGGGTAGTGAAGGTGGGCGCAGACTCCACACTCAAAGTAGGTCAAAGAGTATTTGTTCCTGGAGCGAAATGCTACGGTGAGATTAAAGGTTTGTTTGGTGGTGCAGCCTCGAGAGTGATTGTGGATAGTAATCGTGTGATTGCCATTCAAGATCATTTAGGCGAAGAAGCCATTCTCTTTGCTTTAGCTGCAACTGGATATCACGTCACCTCTGGTCCCGGACAGGAGCAACCCGATTTAATTATTGGACATGGCGTATTAGGCCGCTTGATTGCCCGTATCGCAGTTGCCAAAGGTAAGCGTCCAGTAGTTTGGGAGACCAATGCAGGACGCCGAGAAGGCGCCGTAGGTTACGACGTTATAGATCCTAAAGACGATCAGATTAAGAAGTACAAAACAATTGTGGACGTCAGTGGCGATGCCAAATTAGTAGATACATTGATCAGCTGCCTTAGTCCTGGTGGCGAAATTGTTTTGGCAGGTTTTTATGACACGATTTCTTTTTCATTCCCACAAGCATTTATGAGAGAAGCACGTATTCGTATCGCAGCACAGTGGGCGCCTGGAGATTTAGTAGCAATTAAAGATTTGGTGGAGTCGGGTAAGTTAAGTTTAGATGGCTTGATTACGCATCGCTCTTCACCTAATGATGCAAATGATGCCTATCACACGGCTTTCAACAATATTGATTGTTTAAAAATGGTTTTAGATTGGAGAAATCTACAATGAGTTCATCAAGCATCCCAGCAACAGCAACAATTCAGTTCATGGACCTCAAAAAAGAGGCTGCCATTGAACCTGATCCAGTTTCCACAGGTCCAGTGACCAAAGAAACCCAAATCATTGCTATTTATGGCAAAGGCGGAATTGGCAAGAGCTTTACGCTTGCCAATCTCTCTTACATGATGGCTCAGCAAGGCAAGAAAGTATTGCTGATTGGTTGTGATCCTAAAAGCGATACAACTTCACTCCTCTTTGGCGGCAAGGCTTGCCCAACCATTATTGAAACCTCTTCGAAGAAAAAATTGGCTGGTGAATCAGTATCGATTGGCGACGTTTGCTTTATTCGTGATGGTGTATTTGCGATGGAGTTAGGTGGCCCAGAAGTGGGAAGAGGTTGCGGCGGTCGCGGCATTATTCATGGCTTTGAAACATTAGAAAAACTAGGCTTTCATGATTGGGGCTTTGACTATGTTCTCCTCGATTTCTTGGGTGACGTAGTTTGCGGTGGCTTTGGTTTGCCAATCGCACGTGATATGTGCCAAAAAGTCATCGTAGTTGCCAGTAACGATTTGCAATCTCTTTACGTTGCAAACAACGTTTGCTCGGCAGTGGAGTACTTCCGTAAATTGGGCGGTAACGTGGGTGTAGCCGGTATGGTGATTAATAAAGATGATCTCACTGGTGAAGCACAGGCTTTTGCTGAGAAGGCGGGCATTCCAGTATTGGCAGCGATTCCTGCGAACGAAGATATTCGTCGTAAGAGTGCTAGCTATGAAATTATTGGCCAGCCTGGTACGCAGTGGGCTCCACTATTCGAAGAGCTTGCTACTAATGTTTCTGAAGCTCCGCCAGTTCGTCCTAAGCCATTAAGTCAAGATGAGCTATTGGGCTTGTTCTCTTCAGAGGTAACTGGTCGCGATATTGTTTTGAAGCCAGCTACTGTGAAAGACATGATGGGTAAAGACGAAGTTATTAAGAAAACACTCGAAGTTATTTACGATCAAGCTTAAAGAGATAGAGAGCAATCTGCTGCTATGAATAAAACGATCATTCCGATTACTCCAGAGGAAAAGTTAAAGACTGATCCTAGTTTAGGAGATGGTCTGGGCTGTCACTCGGGTGAGGCAGAGATGCTTGCTGCTGCTAAGGCAGCAGGTAAGTCTGAGACTTTGCAGCAATATGCAAAAGACTATCCTAAGGGCCCGCATGATCAACCTCAAAGTATGTGCCCTGCATTTGGAGCATTGCGAGTAGGCTTGCGGATGCGCAGAACTGCCACCATTCTTTCTGGTTCTGCATGTTGCGTATATGGCTTAACTTTTACTTCTCACTTCTATGGTGCACGTCGCAGCGTGGGTTATGTGCCATTTAATTCTGAGACATTGGTGACCGGTAAGTTGTTTGAAGATATACGTGATGCGGTTTATCAAGAAGCAGATCCAGAAAAATACGACGCGATCGTCATTATCAATTTATGCGTACCAACAGCCAGCGGTGTACCACTGCAGTTGTTGCCAAAAGAAATTAATGGTGTTCGCATCATCGGCATTGATGTGCCAGGATTCGGTGTGCCAACGCATGCTGAAGCAAAAGATGTACTCGCTGGTGCCATGCTCAATTACGCACGTAATGAAGCCATGTCTGGTCCTGTGCAAGCACCACGTGCTGGGCGCTCCAGTAAGCCAACCATTACTTTATTAGGCGAAATTTTCCCAGCAGATCCTGTTGGTATTGGCATGATGATTGAGCCGATGGGCTTGGCAGTAGGTGCTTCAGTGCCAACGCGTGAGTGGCGTGAAATGTATCAAGCACTCGATTGCGTAACCGTTGCTGCATTACATCCTTTCTACACCTCTTGTATCCGTGAGTTTGAAGCAGCAGGGCGTTCTATTGTCGGCTCAGCACCAGTAGGTTATGAAGGTACGGCCCGTTGGTTAGAGGCCATTGGTAAATCAACCAACACGCCACAGGACTTAATTGCAGCTGCACAAAACCGTATTCTTCCAGCGATTAAGGGCGTACTTGCTGCTGCACCCATCAAGGGGCGCATTACCTTAAGTGGTTATGAAGGCTCTGAGCTGATTGTGGCGCGCTTACTGATTGAGAGCGGTGCCGATGTACGTTACGTTGGTTCTGCCTGCCCACGCACTCCTTGGAGTGATGAAGATCGTGAATGGCTAGAGGCAAAAGGTGTTCACGTTCAATTCCGCGCTTCCTTAGAGCAAGACTTAGCAGCGATGAAAGAATTCAAGCCAGATTTGGCAATTGGCACTACACCAGTAGTGCAAGCTGCTAAGCAAGCTTCGATCCCATCTCTGTACTTTACGAATCTGATTTCTGCAAGACCCTTGATGGGCCCTGCAGGTGCTGGTTCATTAGCGCAAGTGATTAATGCGGCGATTGGTAATCAAGCCCGTTTTGATGAGATGAAGGCGTTCTTTGGTGATGTTGGATCTGGTTATAAGTCTGGTGTTTGGGAAGATGTTCCAAAAGATTTCCCTGACTTCAAGGCTGAAGTACGCCGTAAGCTAGAGAAGAAATTGAAGAAGCGCAAAGCAGAGGAGATGATGTAATGTTTGTCATCGATCATGATCGCGCTGGTGGATATTGGGGTGCAGTGTATGTATTTACTGCCATCAAAGGATTGCAGGTAGTGATTGACGGTCCTGTAGGCTGTGAAAACTTACCCGTGACTTCAGTGCTGCATTACACCGATGCTTTACCTCCACACGAGTTACCCATTGTGGTGACTGGTTTAGAGGAAGAGCAGTTAGGCCGCGAAGGTACCGAAGGTGCGATGAAGCGCGCGCATGCTACCTTAGATCCTGATCTACCAGCAGTAGTGGTAACCGGTTCTATTGCAGAAATGATTGGTGGTGGCGTTACTCCAGAGGGCATGAATATTGCCCGCTTCTTACCAAGAACCATTGATGAAGATCAATGGCAATGTGCTAACCGTGCGATGTATTGGTTGTGGACTGAATACGGTACCCGTAAGGTTCCAGAACGCAAGCCTAGAGCAGAAGGCGAAAAGCCACGCGTCAATATTATTGGACCTTGCTATGGCACTTTTAATATGCCGAGCGACCTTGCAGAGATTCGTCGCCTAGCAGAAGGCATTGGCGCTGAAATTAATATGGTTTTCCCGCTAGGATCTCATTTAGCTGAAGTAGAGAATCTAGTGAACGCAGATGTGAATATCTGCATGTATCGTGAGTTTGGTCGCATGCTGTGTGAAGCCTTGGAGCGTCCTTATTTGCAAGCACCTGTAGGCCTGCATAGCACCACCCAATTCTTACGCAAGCTCGGTGAATTATTGGGCTTAGATCCAGAACCATTTATTGAGCGTGAGAAGCACACCACCATTAAGCCGATCTGGGACTTATGGCGTTCAGTGACCCAAGATTTTTTCAGTACTGCAAGTTATGCAGTCGTTGCGAATGAAACTTATACCCGTGGTATTCGTCATTTCTTATCAGATGAGATGGGATTACCTTGCAGCTTTGCTATTCCTAGAAAGCCTGGTGAAAAAACCAACAATCAAGAGGTACGCAAGCTCACAAAAGAGAAGCCACCGCTCGTGATGTTTGGAAGCTATAACGAAAGAATGTATTTGGCCGAGAACGGTAGTAAGGCATCTTACATTCCATCATCATTCCCTGGCGCGATTATTCGACGTCATACCGGTACTCCATTTATGGGTTATGCCGGTGCTACCTACATCATTCAAGAGTTTTGTAACGGTTTATTCGATGCACTCTTTTATATCCTGCCATTGGGTACCGATATGGATAAGGTAGATTCCTCCTTAACACGTACCTATCGCTCCAACTCTCTTCCTTGGGATCAAGAAGCTCAGAAATTAGTGGCTGACTACATTAAAACCAGACCAGTACTGATTCAGATTTCTGCTGCTAAAGAGCTGCGAGATCGTGTAGAGCAAGATGCAGAAAAAGCGAGTGAAGAAAGAATTACTGCTGCAAGAGTGAAGTCTTCTTGTAAAGAAATCATTGAGGAGGTTGAAGCTTAATGGCCTTCTTGATAACTATTGAGTACAACAAGTCACTTGACTTGTTGGAAACGGAATGTGGCATGCCGTACGCTACAACCCATGTCGCGCGGGTTAAGCGCGATAACGGCCGCAAGGCTATTTTTGAAGGAGGTAATTGGTTATGAGCGATCACAGAACAGGTTCAATATCCGGCCTTACTGATGACGAAGCCAAGGAGTTTCACCAGTTGTACATCCAAGGTTTAGTTGGGTTTGTTTCAATTGCAGTAGTAGCCCATATTTTGGTTTGGGCTTGGCGTCCTTGGTTCCATTGATATCGGATTAAATCTTAGGGGAATGAAATGGTAAATACTCACGTTATAAGCAAAGAAAAAAATATGATCCGAGAGGATTCAATTACTTTCAATCTTATTTTTATTTTGTGTTTTTTAGTGTGCTTTGTTATTTCTTTGTTTACCCAGATTTTGCCAAACAAGTGGAGTTCTTGGCTTCCAGGAGCTGAAGAAAAATCGCTTATCGATGGTACGAAGTCGGCAGTTTATGGTTTTATGTCTTACTTAAATTAGGAGAAGATTATGTGGAGAATTTGGAAACTGTATGATCCGTTGCGATCAATGGTTGTTCAAGGTATTTTTCTGTTTGGTCTTGCAGCAATGATTCACTTGATTTTGCTGAGCAGTGTTCGTTTTAACTGGTTGGATGGTTTGAGCCAAGCCCAGTTCAAGGCGATGGAAGCAAAAACAGGTTCTGCAATGCCACCATCAGTTCCAGCAGCAAAGTAATTTGTATAAAAATAATGGTGAATAGGGTTAGGTTAAATCGCTTTTTAGCTCAACCCTATTTATCCATTCATTGGAGATTATAAAAAATGGCCATGCTAAGTTTTGAGAGAAAGTACCGAGTTCGTGGCGGTACCTTAGTTGGTGGGGACTTATTCGATTTTTGGGTAGGGCCGTTTTACGTAGGATTTTTCGGTGTCACTACCGTCCTCTTTTCCTTTTTAGGCACCGCACTGATTTTGTGGGGTGCTTCACAGGGTCCAACTTGGAATCCCTGGCAGATCAATATCGCGCCACCGGATCTCAGTTATGGATTAGGTTTTGCCCCCTTATTACAAGGAGGGCTCTGGCAGCTCATTACAGTCTGTGCCTTAGGTGCATTCCTTTCGTGGGCCTTACGTGAAGTCGAAATTTGTCGAAAACTGGGCATGGGGCTTCATGTTCCTTACGCCTACTTAATGGCAGTGTTCGCTTATTTCACTTTAGTGGTGATTAGACCGGTACTCATGGGTGCGTGGCATCACGGTTTCCCATACGGCATCTTGAGCCACCTTGATTGGGTATCCAATACGGGCTATCAGTACTTACATTTTCATTACAACCCAGCGCACATGATTGCGGTGACCTTATTCTTTACAACTACCTTTGCGTTGGTATTACATGGCGGCCTGGTCTTGTCGTCCACCAATCCCCAGAAAGGGCAGTTTGTTAAAACGCCTGAGCATGAAGATACTTTCTTTAGAGATTCGATCGGTTATTCGATTGGTACTTTAGGCATTCACCGCCTTGGATTGTTTTTAGCGGTAGCAGCGGTTTTCTGGAGCGCTGTATGTATTGTGATCAGTGGCCCATTCTGGTCTCGTGGTTGGCCTGAGTGGTGGGGTTGGTGGTTGAACTTGCCAATTTGGCGTTAATAGGGACCTATATATTATGGAATATCAAAATCTATTCACTCAAGTTCAAGTGGTTGCACCCCCACATCACGGGGTATCTATAGATCCTTATGAAGAGCGAGAGCGCTTTGGCACGCCAGCCCTGATTCATTTATTTGGTCGTCTAGGGAATGCTCAGCTTGGGCCTATTTACTTAGGCGGTTTCGGCATTGCCTCTTTATTTTTTGGCGTTATTGCATTCCAGATTATGGGCTTTAATATGCTGGCCTCAGTCAATTGGGATCCCATTCAATTTGTGCGCCAATTATTCTGGCTGTCTTTAGATCCACCGCTGCCAAAGCATGGGCTGTCTTTATTCATGCCCCTCAATGAGGGCGGTTGGTGGATGATGGCCGGTTTCTTCTTAACTGTCTCAATTTTATTGTGGTGGGCAAGAATGTACCGCCGTGCTGTTGCTTTGGGTTTGGGCACGCACATTGCTTGGGGTTTCTTGGCAGCGATCTGGTTATATCTGGTACTAGGATTCATCCGCCCCATCATGATGGGTAGTTGGAGTGAAGCGGTGCCATTTGGAATCTTCTCGCACTTAGATTGGACCGCCGCTTTTTCACTGCGTTATGGTAATTTGTTCTATAACCCATTCCATATGCTCTCGATTGTTTTCCTATATGGATCCGCGCTCCTCTTTGCAATGCATGGCGGCACTATTTTGGCGGTCAGCCGCTTTGGTGGCGAACGGGAGATTGAGCAAATTGTTGATCGCGGTACAGCTTCAGAAAGAGCTGCTTTGTTCTGGAGATGGACCATGGGCTTTAATGCCACGATGGAGTCGATTCACCGCTGGGCTTGGTGGTTTGCAGTATTAACACCTTTAGTTGGTGGTATCGGCATTTTGCTCACCGGCACTGTTGTGGATAACTGGTATTTATGGGCAGTAAAGCATCATGTTGCGCCCGCTTACCCTTATGTTTTTGGAACTCCATTGCCTGACCCTGCTACCACCGGATTTATTCCACCTCTTCCACCTGCTATCCCAGGGAAATAAGCCATGAAACAACTAAGAAAATTTCTGATGTTACCGGCCTTGCTGTTGGGTACCTTGCTGCTGTCTAGCTGCGGCGAGAGGCCACCTATTGAAGCTGTCCAGCATGGTTATCGTGGAACCGCCATGGATTTGATTTACAACCCCCGCATTTTGGCTGGGCAAGCTGAGAAAAATGCAGTACCGGTGTCATCTGGGCCAGCGTCAGCCGATGGACCAAAAGCAGGGGCGGTATATCAAAATGTCAAAGTCCTCAATAATTTGAGTGTTGGTCAATTTACTTCATTCATGGTTGCCATGACGAGCTGGGTTGCACCTGAGCAGGGCTGTGCTTATTGTCATAATGTGAACAATTTTGCAGATGAATCTTTGTATACCAAGGGTGTAGCTCGCAACATGATTTTAATGACGCAACGAGTGAACACTCAATGGCAAAGCCACGTCGCTCAGACAGGTGTAACTTGCTATACCTGCCATCGTGGTAATAACATTCCGCAAAATGTGTGGTTTGAAGACCCCACACAAAAAGTTGGCAATGGTATGTTAGGTAATAAGAATGGTCAAAATTCGCCAGTTGAAGGTTCTGGCTATGCATCATTGCCGAATAATACTTTTGCAGCTTATTTACTCAATGACCAGAAGATTCGCGTCAATGGTGAGACTGCATTGCCCACGGGGAACAAAAGTAGTATTAATGCAACCGAAGGGACCTATGGATTGATGATGCATTTCTCAAAATCTTTAGGTGTTAACTGTACGTATTGTCATAACACTCGATCCGTAGCTTCTTGGGAAGAAAGTCCGCCACAGAAATCGACAGCTTGGTATGCCATTCGAATGTCGCGGGATCTCAACAAGAACTATATGGAACCAATCCAAGAACTTTTTCCTCCGCATCGTTTAGGCCCTACTGGTGATGTTGCTAAAAATAATTGCGCTACTTGCCACCAAGGTGCTTACAAGCCGCTTTATGGGATATCGATGTTGTCTGATTATCCTTATCTGACCGGGCCCGCAATGACAACACAAAAAGCTCCTAACTATCCGTATTTGAACGGGCCGGCTAAGTCAATGCCAAAATCTACAGACGCGCTTGCTCCAGCAAAATCGGTAGCAATGAAGTAAGCTATGTTGAGTTAAACCAATAGCGTCATACTGTGAATATGACGCTATTTTTTTGTAGAAAAGTTGGTTTGTAGAAATGTTAAAAAAAGCGGTATTTAAAGAAGATGAAGTATCTACTGCCATTGTGATTGGAAGTGGATTTGGCGGATTAGCCTCTGCGATTCGCCTGTCTTGTAGAGGCTACAAGGTCATTGTTATAGAGAAGCTAGATGCACCCGGTGGTAGGGCATACGTACACCATCGTGATGGCTATACCTTTGACGCTGGCCCGACCATCATTACTGCACCCTTTCTACTGAGTGAATTGTGGGAGTTATGCGGTAAGAAGATGTCAGATGATGTTGATCTGCGCCCAATGGATCCTTTTTATCGGATCCGTTTTGATGATGGTACTCATTTTGATTACACGGGTGACCCAGACAGAATGCGCGCTGAAGTGGCTAAGTTTGCGCCAGAAGATTTACCAGGTTACAAGCGATTTTTAGCAGAAGCAGAAAAATGCTACAAGCTGGGTTTTCAGGAGCTCAGCTCTACTCCATTTGACACAATCAAAGATTTGATTCGCGCTATTCCATCAATGGTGAAGATGCGGGCCTGGGAGAGCCTCTATAAATTAGTTGCGCGCCATTTAAAAAATGACAAGATACGTCAAGTGATGAGTTTTCATCCGCTCCTCATTGGTGGCAATCCTTTCTCGGTTACAGCAGTCTACGCACTCATCAACTCCTTAGAGCGACGCCATGGAGTGCACTCGGCAATGGGTGGCACGGGCTCTTTAATTAAGGGCTTAGCAGGTTTGTTAGCGGGTAGAGGGGTGCAAATTCGGCTGAACTCTGAGGTCAAACGCATTGAAGTGGAAGACGGTAAAGCACAAGGTGTCACGCTAGCCAATGGTGAATTTATTCCTGCAGATATTGTGGTCTCCAATGCTGACGCGGCATGGACTTATCAAAAGCTCATCGCACCAGAACACCGCAAAGTGTGGACCGATGCTAAGGTGAATAAGAGTAAATACTCTATGAGTCTATTTGTTTGGTACTTCGGCACAGACAATCAATACCCTGACGTTCCACACCATATGATTTTGTTGGGTAAGCGTTACAAAGAACTGCTTACAGATATCTTTAAGAAACATAAACTGGCAGATGACTTTAGTTTGTATTTACATCGACCAACCGCGACTGATCCATCCTTAGCACCCGCAGGAGGAGATGCGTTCTATGTGTTGGCCCCAGTTCCGAATTTAGAAAGTGGTACGGACTGGGCTAAAGAGGCTGAGCCCTATCGCCAAGCAATTGCCAAGTACTTGGATGAAAGTGTTCTGCCTGGATTTGAAAAGCATCTTAAAACATCCTTTCTCATGACTCCTCAAGATTTTCAGGATCGTCTTTTGTCAGTCAAAGGTGCCGCCTTTGGTTTTGAACCGCTCTTGCTTCAAAGTGCTTGGTTTAGACCGCACAATCGTAGTGAGGATATTCAAGGGCTTTATATGGTGGGGGCTGGAACCCACCCAGGTGCAGGCATCCCCGGTGTTTTATCTTCAGCAAAAGCGTTGATGTCAGTAGTAGCCGAACCTAAAAAAGTCTTAGCATGACCCAAAGTATGAAAGACCTTCAAGAGTGCGTCGCAAAGTAAATCTAAGGTATCGATATCTAAGTCATTGGTGGGTTCATCTAAAACCAATACATTTGCTGGTCTAGCAAATAAACGAGCGAGCAATAAGCGATTACGTTCGCCGCCCGACAAAGTACTTACTGGAGAGTTGGTGCGCTCTGGTGCAAATAAGAAATCACTCAAATAACTCTTAACGTGTTTTTTATTGCCATTGATTTCAATCCACTCGCTACCTGGACTAATGTAATCCTCAAGCGAAGCATTGAGATCAAGACCTTCACGCATTTGATCAAAATAAGCTACTTCAATCCGAGTGCCCATCGTAGCGCTTCCTGAGTCAGGTGCAATGGTCCCTAGAATCAATTTCAGCAAAGTCGTTTTACCTGCGCCGTTAGGACCGAGCAGACCTACCTTATCTCCACGCAAAATCGTTGCTGTAAAGTCTTGCACAATCGGCCTATCGTAAGATTTACTGACCTCCTGCAGGTCTGCAACGATCTTGCCACTGCGATCGCCTGCTGAGACGGCCAATTTCACTTGACCCATCGCATCTCTGCGCTCAGTTCGGCTGGTGCGTAACTTTTCAAGGCGGGCAATACGGGCAACACTCCTAGTACGGCGAGCCTCAACACCCTTTCGAATCCAAACCTCTTCTTGGGCTAGTAATTTATCTGCCCGAGCATTAGCCAATGACTCAGAATTGAGTTCTTGTTCTTTGAGAACTTCATATTGAGTAAAGTTACCTGGGTAGCTTCGAAGAATTCCACGATCAAGCTCCACGATTTGTGTACAGACGTTATCCAAGAAAGCACGATCATGGGTTACTAAAATCACTGAGCCTTGGTATTCTTTTAATAACTCCTCTAACCAGGCAATCGAATCTAAATCTAAATGGTTGGTTGGCTCATCCAGAATTAAGACATCAGGCATTTCTACTAAAGCGCGGGCAAGTGCCACGCGTTTTTTAGTTCCGCCTGACAGCGTACTGATCTTCAGATCCGCTTCTAAATGCAAGCGATCCAGAGTTTCGTGAACGCGCTGCTCCCAATTCCAACCACTGAGCGCTTCTAATTGAGATTGCACCTCATCTAAGCGATGGTGGGATGCATCATCCCAGTCCCCTACACTAAGTGCTTCATATTCCTCACGCAGGGCCTTAGCCTGAGCTACCCCCTTGGAAACTGCATCAAATACCGTTTCATTGGAATCAAAAATGGGCTCTTGAGGAACGTAAGCAATTCTTAAACCTTGCTGATATTGCAAAAGCCCATCATCCATTTTTTCAATGCCAGCCAAGATCTTCAATAAGGAAGATTTGCCAGTGCCATTGCGTCCAATTAAGCCGACGCGCTCACCCGATTCGAGTGAAAAAGCAGTATTTGCGAGGAGATCTACGTGGCCGAAAGCCAGTTTTGCATCAGTAAGTACGATTAAAGCCATGGCGACATTATCGTCTCTTCCGCAAAAGAGGTGGTATTTCTGAAATTACCTAAAAATGGTCCCTGCTAGGAGGATGATTTACTTTGATAAATAATCTAATGCAAGTGCTTCTGCTACCTTAATCCCATCGACACCAGCAGATAGAATGCCACCGGCATAACCAGCACCCTCACCCGCAGGATAGAGACCCTTGATATTGAGGCTTTGAAAATTTGGGCCACGTGGAATGCGCAAAGGTGAAGAAGTTCTAGTCTCTACACCCGTTAACACGGCATCTTTCATCGAAAAGCCTTTGATTTGCTTTTCAAACACAGGCAAGGCTTCGCGAATCGCTTCAATGGCATAAGCAGGTAAGCTTTGGGCTAAATCTGTTAAATGCACACCAGGCTTATAGGAAGGCAGGACGCTGCCAAACTCGGTTGAGGCTTTGCCTTCCAGAAAATCCCCTACCAACTGCCCTGGGGCCTCATAGGTTCCTCCACCTAATTCAAAAGCCTTAGATTCAAGTGTGCGTTGGAATTCGATTCCAGCAAGTGGTCCACCAGGAAAATCATCTGGAGTAATACCCACGACAATACCGGCATTAGCATTACGTTCATTGCGCGAGTATTGACTCATGCCATTAGTTACTACGCGATTAGGCTCTGAGCTTGCTGCCACAACCGTACCACCTGGACACATGCAAAAGCTATAGACCGAGCGACCGTTCTTAGCGTGATGTACTAACTTGTAATCAGCGGCACCAATCAACTCATTGCCAGCATGTGGTCCTAAACGCGCCTTATCAATCAGTGACTGCGGATGCTCAATACGAAAACCCACTGAGAATGGCTTGGCCTCCATAAAGACACCAGCCTCATGCAAAGCATGAAAGGTATCACGTGCACTGTGGCCAAGTGCCAGTACAACATGGGTTGCAGGAAGATCTTCATGGCCTTCAATTTTGACACCAGTAATTTGCTCGTTCTGAATATCAAAACCAATCACTTTTTGGGAGAAACGAATCTCACCGCCAAGCTCAATAATTTCTTGACGCATTTTCTCTACTACGCCTACTAAGCGGAAGGTGCCAATATGAGGCTTAGCAACATACAGAATTTCTGCTGGCGCACCTGCCTTCACAAACTCATTAATTACTTTACGGCCATAAAACTTCGGATCTTTAATCTGGCTCCATAACTTACCATCTGAAAAAGTACCAGCACCACCCTCTCCAAATTGCACATTGGATTCTGGGTTGAGTACATTCTTACGCCATAAACCCCAGGTATCTTGTGTACGCTCTCTAACCTTCTTGCCGCGCTCGAGCACAATCGGCTTAAATCCCATTTGCGCCAAGACGAGCGCAGCAAATATTCCACAAGGACCAAAGCCAATGACTACCGGACGCAATGATTTGCCTGCGGCAATAGACTCAGGAGCCTTGGCTTTAAAGTGATAACTCGTATCAGGTGATGGTCTGATATGAATATCGCCATCAAACTGTTTCAGAATGGCTTCTTCATTTTTTACCGAAAGATCTACTGTGTAGATGAAAGAAAGTGCCACATTCTTTCTGGCATCGTAGCTACGCTTAAAGACTTCAAAGCTGATTAAGTCCTTAGCGGGCAAATTGAGGCGCTTGAGAATCGCCGCTTCCACGGCTTCTGGAGCGTGATCGACAGGCAGACGTAGTTCAGTAATCCGAATCATGGGACCTTACAATACACAGTATTGAGATTTACTCCGCTTTTGCCCCTGAGCTTCTCACGACGTTTGCCATGCGATCGAAATCTTTGACAAGCAGTTGATTGAA
The DNA here is from genome assembly GCF_002206625.1 of Polynucleobacter campilacus. Lineage (GTDB taxonomy): Bacteria > Pseudomonadota > Gammaproteobacteria > Burkholderiales > Burkholderiaceae > Polynucleobacter > Polynucleobacter campilacus. The sequence goes on from NZ_NGUP01000001.1 coordinate 370,726, forward strand.
TTCAGCAGGCGTCAGATTGCCAATTTCTATCCCCTGGCGACGCATACGCTCAATGATGTCTGGCTGCTTAAGTAATTTAGCCATTTCAGTGGAAATTTTATTAGTCACCTCTTTTGAAGTTCCAGCTGGAGCTAACAAGCCAAACCAACTATCAAATGCATAGCCCTTGACAGTATTGCCAATCGGCGGAATACCAGGCACAAATGGTGAAGACTTCTCGGAAGACACCCCCAGGAAACGAATCCGGCTATCAGCTGCAAATGGCAGCGCGGCCACATTTGCAGCGATGACTGCCTGAGCCCGGTTAGCCAGTAATTCGGTAATAGCATCACCCGTCCCTTTGGTAGGTACATGCACTAAATCAATGCCAGCCATACTATCGAAATAGGCCATCGCTAAATGAGAGGCGCTGCCGTTGCCAGCGCTGGCGTAATTGAATTGACCAGGTTTAGATTTCGCTAAGGCAATAAACTCGGCAATAGTCTTTGCTGGAAACTCAGTATTCGTCATCAAGATATAGCTGCTAGTACCAATATAGGCTGCTGCCGTGAAATCCTTGATCGGATCAAAGCTGAGTTTAGGAAATAAGGTGCCATTGATATTGTGACTCGCTGCAGCCATCACCAAGGTATATCCATCAGGGGCAGATTTCGAAACAATGCCAGTACCAACGGTACCGCCAGCTCCCGCCTTATTTTCAACTAGGACAGTTTGGCCAAGTGCTTGGCCTAATTCATTCGAGAAGGATCTCGCTAAGGCATCTTGAACACTGCCTGGAGAAAATGGCACCACGATCTTGATCGGCTTATTGGGCCAAACTTCCGCTGCTAAGAGCGAATTTCCAAAGCCAATAAAAATAAGTCCGACGACTAAGTTTAAGAAATAGGAGATTTTTCGAGTCGGCCAAGTATTCATAGATATTCCGTTTGAAGGTCCAATTCCCAAAATGATACTAGGGATATGAATAGCCCACTTTAAGAGCGATAATGCGGCATGGCTCTACGCGCAACCATCCACAAAGCCGACCTTCACGTCGCAGACTCTGACCGGCACTATTACGGCAGTCACTCCCTCACCATTGCCAAGCACCCCTCTGAAACCGAAGAGCGAATGATGGTCAGAATCATCGCCTTTGCTTTGCAAGCAAATGAGGATTTGGCATTCACCAAAGGCTTAAGCGATACCGACGAACCTGATCTTTGGATCAAAGATCTCACTGATGCTATTAAGCTGTGGATTGAGATTGGTCAGCCTGATGAACGTCGTATTCTGAAAGCTTGCGGTAGATCAGATCAAGTGATTGTGTACTGCTATGGCGGACACACTAGCAAAATTTGGTGGGATGGCATTGCCAATAAACTCACACGCGCTCGCAATCTCCAAGTTATTTCTATCCCAGCGACGCAAGCAAATGAACTCAATAAATTGGTTGAGCGCAGCATGGTCATTCATGTAAACATTCAGGATGGCGAAGCTTATGTCTCCTCAGATCAGGGGCAAGTAACGATCACACCTGAAATTTGGCGCAGTAATCAAGAGTAAACATTTTTGTAGATGAAATCCGTCGTCTTTGATACCAATGTTCTGCTAGATCTATTTGTCTTTAATGACTTTAGAGCACTACATTTAAAACAAGCCCTGATTGAGCAAAAAATTGATGCGCTTACCAGCCTAAAAACTCTGGAAGAGTTTGCAGATGTGATCTCTAGACCCCTGTTTTCTTTAGAGACAGTAGAACAAGAGAAAATCTTAGATCAATGGAAATCTCTATCAAGAGTCTTAGATGATCAAAGTCTATTGAGCTCCCCCTGGCTCTGCCAGGACCCTGATGATCAGATCTTTCTAGACCTAGCCTTTACCGCAAAGCCCTGCACTCTGATTAGTAAAGACAATGAAGTATTAAAGTTTGCCGCTCGGGCTGCAAAAGAGAATATTTTGATTTCTGCTGACTATCAGTCTTTAGACTTCTAGCGACTGAGCAGCCTGTGCTGCAATTTCAAACGAACGCAAGCGGGCTTGATGATCAAAGATTTGTCCGGTGATGATGATTTCATCTGCTCCAGTAGCTTCTAGCCAATAAAGCATTCCTTTTTTAACGGTTTCTAGTGAGCCCACCACAGAGACTTGCAAGGTATGCGCTGCTGCTGCCTGCTCGTGGGGCTCACAAAATTCATCGAGATTCGTTATTGGTGGTGGTAATTGACCACGGGTATTACGCCGCATTCGAACCACATTTTGCTGCAGGGTTGTAAATAGATAAGCAGCCTCTTCATCTGTATCAGCAGCCACAACATTCATCACAAAAGCACAATACGGTTTATCTAATTTATCTGAGGGCTTAAAGAGCTCACGATAAATCCTCATTGCCTCCAATAATTGATCGGGTGCAAAGTGTGAGGCAAATGTATAAGGTAAGCCAAAATGCGCAGCTAGCTGAGCGCCATAAAGACTAGAGCCTAGAATCCAAATTGGTACCTCAGTGTTAGCGCCAGGAATGGCCTTAACAGTCTGACCCTCCTGAATCGGGCCAAAATAATGCTGCAATTCGCGCACATCTTGTGGAAACCGATCATCACTACCAAGTAGATCTCGACGCAAGGCTCTTGCTGTCACCTGGTCGCTGCCAGGGGCCCTACCTAGACCCAAGTCAATTCGCCCGGGATAAAGAGACTCTAAGGTGCCAAACTGCTCAGCAATAACTAAGGGGGCATGGTTAGGCAGCATTACCCCGCCAGATCCTACGCGGATATGTGTTGTTCCTGCCGCCAAATATCCTATCAATACTGCTGTTGCAGAACTCGCATTCCCTGTCATATTGTGATGTTCAGCCACCCAATAGCGGGTATAGCCCCATTTTTCAGCATGCTGAGCAAGATCCAAAGAATTACGCAAGGCATCAGCTGCAGTAAAACCGGCAGGAATGGGAGATATATCTAGAATGGAGTATGGGATGGGATTTGCCATCACAAGATCATACTGAGAAAGTACATTGTTGACATGACTAAGCCCAAAATGGCTGCCCCTGATGCGGGACTCTTTAAGCCCGGCAGCAAACTAAAACATCTAAAGACGGGTGGATTTTATAAAGTCGTCTTATTAGCAAATGTTGAAGCCTCTCTTGAGCCAGCCTACGTTTATGAATCAATGCAATCGCATGATTTTTGGATTAGGCCAAAAGCAGAAATGGAAGATGGGCGTTTTGAGCTTGTCTCAGAATAAAAGGTAAGTTATATGAGTGATGAGCGCATTACTAATCTAGAAATCAAATTGAGCTTTACTGAAGACTTGATTGAAAAACTCAATGAGACTGTCTATAAGCAACAGCAACAAATTGAATTTCTGTATCGCGAGCTAAAAGCCATTAAAGAACAGGCCAGCAGCTCTGGCGGTGGTGGTGGCAGCCTCAAAGATGAAATCCCCCCTCACTATTAGATGACTGATAAGATCATCCTGTAAGAACCATCCTCTAACAACTTCTCATCAGAAGAAAAGGCAGAAAATCATGGGCAACTTAACGCTATTTGTAATTCAATGGGGACTCACTTCCCTATCCCTATGGGTAGCTAGCTATATATTTAGTGGTTTGCGTTTTGCTGATGGAGGGTCACTCATCATTGCAGCCTTGCTCTTAGGATTCGCCAATGCCATCGTTAAACCATTACTCATTTTGTTTACCTTACCTTTAACGGTAATTACGATGGGCTTATTTTTATTGGTTATCAATGCTTTAGTCTTGATGCTAGTATCGTCAGTCGTTAGTGGCTTTACGATTTCTAGCTTCTGGACCGCGCTCTTTGCGAGCATCTTTATTTCTTTATTCAGCCTCTTTATCAGTGGCCTAGTCTTCTAAAAACTCAATTAATTAGATCCTGGATAGATATCTGCCCAAGAATGCAGCGCCGTTTTGCAGGGCTGCCTCTTGGTGCTCATGGACCTTACATTCTCTGCAGCAATACTCATCCCGCCGGTTAAAAAGCCTAAGCCGATAGATACCGCGCTATTAACAACCCCTTCTTTATTAATACCAGCCTTGGGATTTTGCAAAGTACCCTCAAGTTGCACCAAACTACCTAAGTCAACCCCTGTAGTCAGACCAGATTTTTGATGGGGATCAATCTTGAGATTGATTGCTTCACTATTCAAATTCACCACACCCGACAACACAATGTTTAATTTATCAGTCTCTACCCCAACTGAATCTTTCACATTCACTATGCCATTGATGACTGGCAAATAAGCAACGGCGCATTCCAACACAGTCTGATTGCTTTGCTTGCGCATTGGATTTAATGTATCCATGATTGTGATAGCTAGGTCACCAGCAGCATTTAGCAGCCTTGAGTCAATGCGGGCATTACCCACCGTCATTTGCGCAGAACCATTTGCACCCCCAACTATCTGATGCAAGCTTTTTCCTCTGCCAGATAGATTTAAGGCAACTTGAACATCTCCCCCGCTCACCTTGGCACTGGAATCACTACTAACGACTACTTGCTCCAAAGTAAATCCTTTAGCAAGTGCCTTCATAGAGACTGCAGGCGCAGCGCTGCTGATCTGTGAGAGCGAAATTTGTGCCTGGGCCTGCCCTTTACCTAAATCAAATTTCAGATCATTGATATCAATCCTGTCTCCTTTAAATGCAATGGTGCCGCTCATGTCCTTCAGGGCCGTCAAATTTGGTAGCTTGAGTTCATTCATATTGAGTGCAATGCTTCCATTAGCGTTTGGCAGTAAATTAAATGGCAACGCATCATCACTAAAGAAATATTTACTCTGAGTACTGATAGGCTTTACTAGTCCTGTTGATTTTCCGACAGAAGATGCGATGGAAGCAGCGGCTAGTGGAGCCAAGTCAAACGATTTAGACTCCAGCTTGATATCGAATTGTGGCGATACCTTGGGCTCTTTATCAATCTTGCCTGTGATATCTAAGGACTTTCCATTGAGAGTCAGCGTCAAATCCAGACTTGTCTTCAAGGGAGCCTGATCCCAATCGACGATAGCCTGGCGCACCGAGCCCATATTACCTTTGAGACCTAATTTGTAATTGGCATATTGAAGATCCAGCAAGATAGCCGTTTTGCTGCCCTCAGCCATGAGAGAAAGCTTTGGTATCTCCAACAGCTTGATTGGATTGTCACCATTCTGATAGCTAATGTGTGCATCCGAAACGCGAATGGCTTCGATTGCCATCAAAATGTTGTCACTAGAAGATGTTTGGGGAGGAGCACTAGAACTACTTTTTGAATGACTAGCAGTGACTGGCGACGATAAATTCCAATTGCTTTGCCCTACTTGATTGGTCTGCAAATACGCATCAAGTCCAACAAGATTGATGCTGCTAATTTCTACGCGTCCTAAAAACAGAGGAAATAACTTCACATCGAGCTCAATCTGCTTTAAAGCCAGCATTTGGGATTGACTTGCCCATGAAGCGTTACTTAGGGTAACTTGTTCAGCCTTGACGCCAATTGAAGGAAAAATCTTGAGACTTACTGGTCCTGCAATTTTGAGATCCCGTCCCGTGGCATCTTTCACTGCGGAACTAAGTAATTGAGTTAATTGCGTTGGGTTGATAGATGATGCGGCATACCAAGCCCCCAGACCTCCCAGGGTTAAGATAGCCGCAAAGGTGATCAGAGTGATTTTGAGAGTTTTAGTCATTACGGATTCATTCTATATCGAGCCCATCGGGATCGTAAGTCTTTCCTGGCCATCAGCAGGACAAGCCCTATACAGCCCGTATTAAAACTATCAGGAATTTGCAGTAATATCTATCAGTACTGCAGCTCATTAATAGCAAACGAAGGGTAATAAACCATGGCTACAAAGAAATCACCAGCAAAAAAGAAAGTAGCTACTAAGGCGTTAAAAAAAGCCCCTGCAAAGAAGGTTGTTAAGAAGGTGACGACTAAGAAGCAGGCAACCAAGAAAACCGCTAAAAAGGTAGTGAAAAAGGTAGCTGCCAAGAAGCCAGCTGCCAAGAAGGTAGCTAAAAAAGCAGTCGAGAAAGCACCAGCTAAATCTTCTAAGGTAGATCAATATGGTCTTGAGAAAGACGATGAGTTTTATGGTCTTTACTTCGCCAAATCTACCAGTAAAGGTCTTGTAGAAGTAAAGCCCTGCACCTTCACATTGATGTACTGGTGGAAAGGTTTGCTTGGCTACCCTGACATGATTGAGATTTCTAAAGGCAGCAATACTGCAATGTTGCAGTTTGAATCTACTTTTGGTGGTGGCGATTCTGGTGAAACAGAATTAACTGAGCAAGATGTTCTAGATATTGACCATATTATTGAAGTAGACGAGCAAGAAATGCTGATCTCGCTCTACTCCTATGTACCCATTCCGGTTCCAGATAAATTAATTGGTGCGCTAGGTTTAGCGATTCTGAACATCAACCCAGAAACACGCTATGGCAGCCTTGAGTTGTGCACTACTGAAAATGAAGAAGGCCAAACAGAGCACTTCTTACGCTATCGTGCGGCAACGTACTTACGCGGCATTAAATCCGGAAAAGTAGAAGCCATCGAGAGCATGGTCACCAATGGTTCCGAATTCTTCGGGCTTGCTTTAGATGCCATGTGTGTCAATAAGTCGATTAAGAAATGGTTGCTAAGCTAGAGCCTTAGTAGGGCTTCATCGTCACTTATCGGCATAAGTAGATATAAGTCATTGGAAAACGGTCATTGACCGTTTTCCTACTTTCAGCAGCTACAGCATTCTGCTTTCCCAGCTTCTTGCATTCCGCAAGAGCCATTCCTTGAGCCTCATTCTCTTTAGCGCCTTTTGGGGCATGGACCCCAATCGCACCATCCGATTGTTTGTATACCCCAAACTCACTGTCTGGAGTTCCGCAGGCAAACAAAGCAAAAACAAGAATGAGGGGTAAGTAAGCAGAAGTTTTCATTATGAGCATGGATAATTGAGAATTGATTCTATTCTAGAAGTAATTCTGATGATCCCAAATAGTATAAATATATCTTTTTAAGATGTCTGTTTAGCTATCTATTGAGCTGCATAGCTGATACATTGAATTGATGTTTAGTAAAAACCATGAGTTAATGATCGGCAGCATTTTTGCCTTACGTGCTTGGACCAAAGACCACCTCCCAATAGAAAATTCTTTGATTGCCTACGATTTAATTCTTGTTCTAGCTATTAATAACTACGCCAAAAATAACATCTCAATCAAAGAGCTGTTTGCTTCAGTCCCTCACTCCTATACAGCTGTGCGTGGACACTATCTCAGGTTTGTCAATGATGGCTGGATTGAGCATTATTTAGATGAGTCTGATAAACGGATCAAGTATGTTCGTCCGACCGCTAAGCTTGTGAAGACAATGAATGATTACGCTGCAGCAGCCAATAAACTCTTAATAAAAACTATTGACTAGTTTTGGCGGAGAGGGAGGGATTCGAACCCTCGGTACCTTTGACAGTACGCCTGATTTCGAGTCAGGTACATTCGACCACTCTGCCACCTCTCCGAACCGAAGAGCAATTATAGCGGGCATGCTAAGAATATCCGCGCAACCACAAGGGGCTTAAATCTCTTGAATTTAGGCAGTGAAAATCCAATAATCACACTATGAGCGAAAACCTAAAGCAGAATAAATTAACTAAGCCTCCATTTGATAGAAAAAAGTTTGCTCAAGAACTTAGAAGGCATAGAGCCTCAATGAAGATGGGCACCTCAGTTATGAATGAAGTCAGATCTGAACCCCGCTACGAACCGGCCATTAAATCGACTTAAGTACTTCCAAACTACCCAAATAAGGTTGCAGTGCTTTCGGAATAGCAATGCTGCCATCGACTTGTTGTTTGTTCTCTAGTAGAGCAACCAATGCTCTACCTACAGCAAGGCCCGAACCATTTAAGGTGTGTACCAATTCTGGTTTACCTTGGCCAGCTTTAAATCTCGCTTGCATCCGTCTTGCTTGGAAGTCGCCCATGCTCGAGCATGAACTAATCTCGCGATAAGCCTTTTGCGATGGCACCCATACTTCTAAGTCATAAGTCTTGGTACTACCAAATCCCATATCACCGGTACACAGCAATACTTTTCTGTACGGCAACTCGAGTAGCTCCAGAATACGTTCGGCATGGCCGGTCAATTCTTCAAGCGCTTGCATTGAATGCTCTGGTTTGGTGATTTGTACCAACTCGACTTTGTCGAACTGATGTTGACGAATCATTCCCCGCACATCACGACCATAGCTACCTGCTTCGGAGCGGAAGCATGGTGTATGCGCCACATACTTCATTGGCAGATTGTCTGCGTTGACGATTTCATCCCTTACCAAATTAGTTACGGGCACTTCTGCGGTTGGTATGAGATAGAAGTTTTCTGTTTTTGATTCTCCACCCTCGTCTTCGCCACCCATCTGGCGCGGAACCTTAAAGAGATCTTCTTCAAACTTCGGCAATTGGCCAGTACCGCGCATAGAGGCTGCATTCACCATATAAGGTGCGTAGACCTCTTGGTAACCATGATGCGTTGCGTGCGTATCAATCATGAATTGCGCTAAGGCGCGATGTAGTCTAGCAATTGGTCCTTTGAGTACGACAAAGCGTGAGCCACTGATCTTGGCTGCAACTTCAAAATCCAAGCCTAATGGACCGCCAAGGTCTACGTGATCTTTAGTCTCAAAATCAAATATGGGCTCAGTTCCCCAGCGCTTGATCTCTTTATTTTCAGTCTCATCTTTGCCGGCTGGCACAGACTCATCTGGAAGGTTGGGAATACCCATTAAGAAATCAGATATCTCGGTTTGGAGGATAGATAAACGTGCTGAACCAGATTCCATATCGACGTTGATCTGACTTGCCTCTGCCATCTCTGCAGATGCATCCTCGCCCTTACCTTTTTTCATGCCAATGGCTTTTGCCAACTGATTGCGTTTGGCTTGCAGCTCTTCGGTGCGGGTTTGTAAAGATTTACGCTCAGACTCAAGAGTATTGAACCTCTCAACATCCAATTCAAATTTACGAGTAGCTAAGCGCGCTGCAATAGCGACGATATCTTTACGGAGTAATTGGGGATCAATCATATGTTGCTCTGTTTGGTTTGTTTAATGCTTAATTAATATTGTGGCTCTAGTTTAAGCGTAAGACCTCAGCGCCGGCCGGTGGTGTAAAAGTGAAGCGATTTGCTGGTAAATTCACGTTCAGCTGGATTTTATCTAGGGTCACCAGCACCACGCTTCCCAGACCATCAATTAATTCTAGCGCTTTGGGTAAGCCATTGGCCATGCCTACTGAGATCTTTGTATAAGGAAGATCGTTTCCGCTTTTGGCATTGGGATCTTTCTTGGGAGAAAGCCCAACCCACTTCATGCCGGAACGCTCCTCGCCCTCCACTAAATCAAAATGCTGATCCAAAGAGGATTCACCAAATAGAATCGCTGCAGGCGTTGCTGCCAGTGCTTGCCCTGCAGGACGAATGGTGGCTTGATTTAAATCCTTATCCCACAAAGTCAGATATTTTCCATCTGCAATCAGTTTTTGCTCATATGGCTTTTGGGTATCCCAGATAAATCGTCCCGGACGCTGAAATACAAAGCGACCTTGCGTCTGGCGCACCAACTTCAAACCTTTATCTTGCGGCTCATTTGCTTTGGGTGTGCGCAACTGTTGTTGTACAAAATCACCTTCGGCTGTTTTGGAGTTACGTACAAACTGACGTAATTGATCAGCGCCGCTCTCGCTTTGGGAGAGGGCTGTGCCTGAAAACAGCATGGCAGTTCCAAAGATTACTGCAGATAAGAGTCTTTGCAAAATGACTGCCTTATTCTGAAGGGCGGCGCAAGATCTCGCGATTACCACCATTACCCATCTTCGATACGAGTCCTGCTTTTTCCATATCCTCTAAGAGGCGTGCTGCACGGTTGTAACCAATCCGTAAGTGACGCTGCACCAAAGAGATGGACGGGCGCTTGTTCTCTAAAACAATGGCTACAGCTTGGTCATACAGTGGATCTGCTTCACCACCACCCTCACCTGTTAGGGCATCGACATTAGATTCGTCAGCACCTTCAAGTACGCCATCAATGTAATTGGCTTCGCCCTTCTCTTTAAGCCACTCCACCACACGATGCACTTCATCATCTGATACAAATGCGCCATGTACACGCACTGGCAATCCAGTCCCTGGTGCCATATAGAGCATGTCGCCCATACCAAGCAGGGCTTCTGCCCCCTGCTGATCCAAAATCGTACGGCTATCAATCTTGCTGCTGACCTGGAAAGAAATACGAGTCGGTACGTTCGCTTTAATCAATCCGGTAATCACATCCACACTGGGGCGTTGTGTTGCCAATACCAAATGAATACCTGCAGCACGTGCTTTTTGCGCAATGCGGGCAATGAGCTCTTCAATCTTCTTGCCGGAGACCATCATCAAGTCAGCTAACTCATCAATTACGATGACAATTACTGGTGCTTTATAGATTGGCTCAGGATCATCCGGGGTCAAGCTAAATGGGTTGGTGAGTTTCTCGCCCTTCTCTTCAGCTTCCAAAATCTTTTTATTAAAGCCAGCAAGGTTACGCACACCAAACTTACTCATCAGTTTGTAACGGCGCTCCATCTCATTGACTGCCCAATTAAGCGCGTTATAGGCCTGCTTCATATCCGTTACTACTGGGCAAAGTAAATGGGGAATCTTGTCGTAGATTGCCATCTCGAGCATCTTTGGATCGATCATGATCAGACGCACCTCATCGGGCTTAGCTTTAAAGAGGAGTGACAAAATCATGGCATTAATACCAACTGACTTACCAGCGCCGGTAGTACCTGCAACTAAGCAGTGAGGCATCTTCGCAAGGTCGGCCACCATTGGGCTACCAGAAATATCTTTACCTAGAGCAAGAGTGAGTAATGAATGATTGTCGTTATAAACCTGTGAGGTCAAAATCTCAGAGAGATAGACGGATTGGCGTGTTGGGTTTGGTAATTCCAAAGCCATACAAGTTTTGCCTGGAATAGTTTCGACGACACGCATACTCACAACACCCAGTGAGCGTGCAAGATCTCGTGAGAGATTGACAATCTGACTACCCTTCACGCCAATTGCTGGATCAATCTCATAACGAGTCACCACTGGACCAGGGTAGGCAGCAATGACGGTTACCTGGACATTAAATTCAGCTAACTTGCGCTCAATCAAGCGGGAAGTAAATTCCAATACATCCGCAGAGATGGTTTCTTTTACTTCCGGTACGGGATCTAGTAATGCCAGCGGTGGCAATTCAGAATCGGGGATATCTACAAACAATGGCTGTTGTTTTTCACGCTCTACACGCGCACTCTTTGGAATCTCTATCGGTGCACGCACTATTTGTACGGGAGCTGCAACTTCTACGCGGCCACGAAACTCTTCAACAAACTCTTCACGCTCTTCGGCAGCAGCTTCGCCTAGCTTGCGATCTTCTTCGCTATCACGACGCTCACGAATACGCAGAAATGTCACTTCCAGGAAGCGCCCTACTTTTTCAGCAATATCTAACCAGGAGAAATGTAAAAACAGGGATAGGCCAGCAGACAAGCCAAAAAGGAGAACCAGCGTTGCCCCAGTAAAACCGAGCGACATTTGCAGGGGATCGCCAATCAACTCTCCCAAGATGCCTCCAGGCGGTCTTGGGAGCTGCCAGGACAAGGAATGCATACGAATCGACTCAAGGCCCATGCTGCAGGCTAAGGTCAGCCCAAAGCCCAACCAGCGCACCAGCAGGGATTCTGGTTTGGCATCAGGATCGGGCGGAAGTGGAATGCTCCAGAGCTCACGCCAGCCATGAAGGACGCGGCGGCCAAAGAGGACAATCCACCAAAAGGCAGAAATGCCAAAAATATAGAGCATTAGGTCGGCCAAATAGGCCCCAAAACGACCACCGAGGTTTCTAGGAGCCTCAAAACTGGCGTGGGACCAGGCTGGATCAGCCTTGGAATAAGTGAGCAAAATGGCCAATAAACCCAGGCATAGGCCCAAGGAAATGAACCAGCGTGCCTCTAGGAGAAGGCGGGGCATCCTGCCCTGCCCATCCATCTCTGGGGGCTGAGGACTCATTGGAGCCTTGGACTTTGGATATACAGTTCTTGCCATGTTCCACCGATTGTAAACAAGCAAACCTATAATTTGGGTATGACTACAAATACCCCAAAACACTCCAAAGTTCTGATCCTTGGATCCGGTCCTGCTGGCTATACAGCGGCAGTCTATGCTGCCCGAGCCAATTTAAAGCCCACCCTCATTACTGGCCTGGCTCAAGGGGGTCAATTAATGACCACTACTGATGTCGAAAACTGGCCGGCAGACGCCGATGGGGTTCAAGGACCAGAACTGATGGACCGCTTTTTGAAGCATGCTGAACGCTTTAATACCGAGATCATTTTTGACCACATTCATACAGCAGCACTCACAGAAAAGCCTATTCGCTTAGTTGGCGACTCTGGAACTTATACCTGTGATGCCCTCATTATTTCTACTGGTGCTTCTGCCCAATACATTGGCCTGCCAAGTGAAGAGGCATTTATGGGTCGCGGTGTTTCTGGTTGCGCAACTTGCGATGGTTTCTTTTATCGCAATCAAGATGTCTGCGTAGTGGGGGGTGGCAACACCGCAGTTGAAGAGGCGCTCTACCTGACCGGTATTGCAAAGAAAGTTACTGTCATTCATCGTCGTGACAAATTCCGTGCAGAGCCAATCCTAAATGATCGCCTCATGGCCAAAGTTGCCGAAGGCAAAGTAGAGCTCAAGCTCAATGCAACACTGGATGAAGTTCTGGGCGATGAAAAAGGTGTGACTGGTGTGCGCATCAAGAAAGAAGATGGCAGCACGGAAGATATCGCTGTGACTGGTGCCTTCATTGCAATTGGCCACAAACCCAATACCGAACTCTTTATTGGTCAGCTAGATATGAACAATGGCTACATCAAAACGCACTCAGGCTTAGAGGGCAATGCTACTGCCACCAATATCCCTGGCGTGTTTGCTGCAGGCGACGTGCAAGACCATATCTATCGTCAAGCTATCACTAGTGCTGGCACAGGCTGTATGGCTGCATTAGATGCGCAGCGTTATTTGGAAACCTTGGATTAAGACTTCTGAGGATTCTCTAAGCAAAAACGCCTAGCAATGCTAGGCGTTTTTTCTTAAGGAGCGCTATTTAAACCCAATTTTCAAGAGCTAGATTTGGAACCCTTTTAAATTCAGATAAATTGTTGGTGACCAAAGTTAATCCATGACTTCTGGCGTGAGCAGCAATATGAATATCATTTACACCGATTGGCTTTCCGGATCGCTCTAAAAATGCTTTTATTTGGCCGTAATGCTGAGTCGCATTTATATCGTAAGGCAAAACCTCTAAATGACTGATAAAGTCCTCAATAGTGTTGAGATTCTTTTCTACTTGCTTGCTTTTTTCAGCGCTATAAATTAACTCTGCCAACGTAATAGTAGATATAGCCATACGACTTGCATTTTTATTAAAAACCTTAAGGGCCTCTAGAGGTTTTCGTTTCACAACATAAATAACAATGTTTGTGTCTAATAAGTATTTAAGCATTAAAGAGGCTCTCTATCACCTTGTTCTTGGGTCCCTCTTTCATCCATAAAGTCGTCACTTACACCTGCTTCACTTAAGAAGAAGTTGTCCCATATGTTTTCAATTGGGGCAATGATGCGTTCACAGCCTTTTGCACGAACATTCACCTTGCGAACATTCTCTGGAAGCCGCATCTCGACAGGTAGTCGCACTGCCTGAGTTCGATTGTTCGTAAAAACAGTTGAAATAGCCAAAATCCAGTCCTCCTCATGTATATAGCAATTGTATATTGCATTTAACACTCTTACAACCCCTATTTAAGGGAGGATTTATGTCCTATTGGGTTTGATGGCAGTTGTAATGACGCTCTTCCACGCAAGGTCATCCTCTTTTTCATGGGCCAGTATTTCTGACTCTGTAACCAATGCCAATGCTTTGTGATCAACAAAACCACTGGGAAATGTTTTGGGATTTTTTAGGTCAACATGAATTCTAAAAAATTTAATTTTTTGTATACCCAAATGATAAGTTATCCAATACCCATATTCACCTTATGTAATGAAGAATAAAAAAACGCCTAGCATTGCTAGGCGTTTTTGTTTGATGCTTTAATACTGTTTCTTAGCGACTCATCACCGGCAACAATGGCACGATCAGCAATGCCACGATGTTAATGATCTTGATGAGTGGGTTCACTGCAGGACCAGCAGTGTCTTTGTAGGGATCGCCTACAGTATCACCAGTCACTGCTGCTTTATGCGCTTCAGAACCTTTACCGCCGAAGTTACCTTCTTCGATGTATTTCTTAGCGTTATCCCAAGCACCACCACCAGTACACATTGAGATCGCCACAAATAAGCCGGTCACAATCGTACCCATGAGTAAGCCGCCTAATGCAGCAGGCCCTAACAAGAGACCCACTACGATCGGCGCAACCACTGGTAATAGAGAAGGAACAATCATTTCCTTAATAGCTGCAGTGGTGAGCATATCGACTGCCTTGCCGTACTCAGGCTTAGCAGTGCCCTCCATAATTCCGGGAATGTCACGGAACTGGCGACGCACTTCTTCCACAACTGCACCAGCGCAACGACCTACTGCTTCCATCGCCATCGCACCAAACAAGTAAGGAATCATGCCGCCAATAAAGAGGCCAATGATCACCATATGGTTAGACAAGTCAAAGGAAACTTGTTGGCCAATACCCTCTAGCGCATGGGTGTAGTCAGCGAACAATACCAGTGAAGCTAAGCCAGCCGAACCAATCGCATATCCTTTGGTCACAGCTTTAGTGGTGTTACCAACAGCATCCAATGGATCAGTAATATCGCGAACTGCTTGTGGCAAACCAGCCATCTCAGCAATACCACCTGCATTATCAGTAATTGGGCCGTATGCATCTAGAGCAACGACTATTCCTGCCATAGACAACATGGCGGTCGCTGCGATTGCAATACCGTACAAACCAGCCAACCAGTAAGCCGCAAAAATTGCTGCGCATACAAAGAGTACTGGGTATGCAGTGGACTTCATAGAAATGCCTAAGCCCGCAATGATGTTAGTACCGTGACCTTTAGTAGAAGCCTCAGCAATATGCTGCACTGGCTTAAATTGAGTGCCGGTGTAGTACTCAGTAATCCACACCAAGCCTGCAGTAAGTAGGAGACCTACTACTGTGGCACCAAATAAACGCCACTGGCTACCAGGAATACCCAAAGCATCATCGGGCATGATGAAGTTCGTCACAAAGTAGAACGCTACTAATGACAAGCCACCTGCAATGATGAGGCCCTTATACAAAGCTGGCATCACGTTCTTCATGCCAGGCGTTGCTTTTACAAAAGAGCAGCCGATGATAGAGGCGATGATGGAGACACCACCCAAAACCAATGGGTAAATAATGGCCGCTACTGGCGCACCCGTAACCATCAAGGAACCAAGCACCATGGTTGCAATGAGTGTCACTGCATAAGTTTCAAAGAGGTCTGCTGCCATACCTGCGCAGTCACCTACGTTGTCACCGACGTTATCGGCAATCACCGCTGGATTACGTGGATCATCTTCCGGAATGCCGGCTTCTACCTTGCCCACTAAGTCAGCGCCAACGTCTGCACCTTTGGTGAAGATGCCGCCGCCAAGACGCGCAAAGATAGAAATTAATGATGAACCAAATGCCAATCCAATCAGTGGATGCAATACAGAAGAGAGATCCTGTCCCGCGCCTATCGATACGAGGAACATAAAGAATAAGCCAACCCCCAAGAGGCCAAGACCAACCACCAGCATGCCGGTAATAGCGCCACCTTTAAATGCTACGTTGAGTGCTTCGTTCATGCCTACGGTAGCCGCTTGTGCTGTACGCACGTTTGCGCGAACTGAAATATTCATGCCAATAAAGCCGCATGCTCCAGAGAGCACTGCACCAACCACAAAGCCGATCGCAGTTGCAAAGTCCAAGAAGAGCGCCATGAGGATGGTGAGAACCACCCCAACGACCCCAATCGTTTTATATTGGCGTGATAAATAAGCGGCAGCGCCCTGCTGAATCGCTTCAGCAATCTCCTGCATTTTGGCGTTGCCCGTACTTTGCTTCAAAATCCAGCTGCGCATCACAAAACCGTAAATCACGGCCAGAACACCGCATGCCAAGGCAAAATACAAGCCTAAAGTGATATTACTCATGCTTGAACTCCCTAAAGTTGATCCTATTGTTTTATATATCTAGCGCCTATATCAGCCTAGTTTTTTAAAGCTTTAAACTAGAGCTCTAAAGCTGTATCAGTATGTATCAGAATCACCCCTGAGCCTATTTGCTAATATCAGGGTATTTACTAATCACCAATTGGAGTTTTTATGAGTTTGGACAACGTCAAGCCGGGAAAAAAGATTCCTGAAAGCTTTAACGTCATTATTGAAATCCCTATGAATGCGGATCCAATTAAGTATGAAGTAGACAAGGAAAGTGGTGCGATTTTCGTAGACCGCTTTATGGGTACTGCGATGCACTACCCATGCAACTATGGCTATATCAATAAAACTATTGCTGGTGACGGTGACCCTGTTGACGTCCTTGTCATTACTCCATTCCCACTCATTCCAGGTGTCGTTGTAAGCTGCCGCGCCATTGGTGTTTTGCAGATGGAAGATGAAGGCGGACAAGATGCCAAATTATTAGCCGTTCCAGAAGACAAAATTTTGCCGATCTATACCCATTGGCAAAAGCCGGCAGATATTAATCCATTACGCCTCAATCAAATCCAACACTTCTTCGAGCACTATAAAGATCTCGAGCCAGGTAAATGGGTTAAGGTAAAAGGTTGGGGTGGTGTTGGAGATGCGCATACAGAAATTCTGGAAGGCATCGAACGCTACAACAAAGAGCACGCTTAATTTATTAGTAAAGGCTTTGTGAATCGGAGTGAGTACGCAAAAAATTGCCCTAGTTCAAATGAACCCAATGTTGGGGGATTTGGCTGGCAACGCGCAACTGATTCACAAGGCTGCTCAAGATGCCTTTAAGCAAGGTGCCAAACTCGTAGTCACTCCAGAGCTTGCGCTGACTGGCTACCCCCCAGAAGATCTATTACTCCGCCCCGCTTTCATAGAAGCGGCAAAGCAAGAGCTTGATCTCTTAATGAAAGAACTTGCCCAATACTCAGGTCTCACTGTAGTGGTAGGGCACCCCAGAAATACCTTAGCCGGCCTACAAAACTATGCCTCTGTTTTACAAAATGGCAAAGTAATCGCAGGCTATGCCAAACAAGTATTGCCGAACCATGAAGTATTCGATGAAGTGCGTTACTTTATTCCTGGCAAAGACGCCTGCGTATTTGAATGCGAAGGTATTCGGTATGGCGTGATTCTGTGTGAAGATGCATGGCATGCTGGTCCCGCCAAACAAGCGCATGCTGCAGGGGCTCAAGTTTTGCTAGTTCCTAATGCATCGCCCTATCACCTGAAAAAAGAGGCCTTGCGCATTGATGTGCTGCGCGAGCACATTGCACTAACCAAGATGCCTTTGATCTATGTCAATTCCGTTGGCGGTCAAGATGAACTCGTCTTTGATGGCGGATCGTTTGCATTAAATAGTCAGGGGGATGTTGTCATGGCGATGCCTCAGTTTGAAACTGGCTTAGGTATCGTTGACATCAGCCCCTCCGGTCAATTAGAGAAGGGTCTCATTAAACCGCCCCAAAGCGTTGAGGCTCAAGCCTATCAAGCGCTGGTTCTTGGGGTACGCGACTACGTTACTAAAAATCATTTTCCAGGGGTCATCATTGGTCTATCGGGTGGTGTAGATTCTGCTTTAGTGTTGGCCATTGCGGTTGATGCTTTAGGCGCTGACAAAGTCCGCGCAGTGATGATGGCCTCGCGCTATACAGCAGACATCTCCTGGATTGATGCCAGTGAACTAGCCAAGAATCTAGGCGTGCAATATGACGAGATTCCCATTAGCGGCCCGGTAGATGCTCTCGAAGCCTCCTTAGCAGACCAGTTCAAAGGCTTGAAGATAGACGCTACTGAAGAGAATATTCAGGCCCGTGTCCGTGGCACCCTGCTCATGGCTCTTTCAAATAAAACTGGGCGCCTAGTTTTAACAACCGGCAATAAGAGTGAGATGGCTGTTGGCTATTGCACTTTGTATGGCGACATGGCTGGTGGCTTTGCGGTGATTAAAGATATTGCTAAGACTTTGGTGTATCGACTCTGCGATTACCGCAATAGCATTAAACCCGTCATACCGAAGCGTATTTTGACGCGTGCCCCTTCAGCCGAATTACGCCCTGACCAAACCGATCAGGACAGTCTGCCCTCTTATGAAGTCTTAGACGCGATCGTAGAGCGCTACATGGAACAGAACCAATCCATTGCCCAAATCATTGCCGCTGGCTTTGATTCTGAGAGCGTAGAGAAGGTTACCCGCCTGATCAAATTAAATGAATACAAGCGTCGCCAAGCCCCTCCTGGAGTTCGTGTAACTACCCGTGCTTTTGGTCGCGACTGGCGCTACCCCATTACCTCACAATTTAGAGCCTAAAAATCGATTGGGCTGATCGTTTTTAGCGTTATATTTGAGTTCTAGGTATGATTACTGCATTAGGGGGAATAAATGAAATTAATTACATCAATCATTAAACCGTTCAAACTTGACGAAGTTCGTGAGGCTTTAGCAGAAGTAGGTGTTACTGGCCTGACCGTAACCGAAGTTAAAGGCTTTGGTCGCCAAAAAGGGCATACAGAACTCTATCGTGGGGCTGAATACGTAGTTGACTTCTTACCTAAGGTCAAAGTCGAAGCCGTTGTTCCAGGCGATCGCGTTGAGGCCGCTCTCGAAGCCATTACGAAAGCTGCACACACTGGAAAAATTGGTGACGGAAAGATTTTTGTTACTGCTGTTGAACAAGTGATTCGTATTCGTACTGGTGAAACAGACGAAGCTGCAGTTTGATTACTGCCCAAACTAGAACAGATTCTCAGCGCAACTGAGAATCTGACGAAACTGCGGGCTGGCCTACTTCAGCAGCCTCCAAAATAATTGTCTTGCTAGCGCCACCTGCACGCACCTTAGTGCCCTGGTAATACAAGTCCAATTGATTTAGGCCTAATGTGAGCACTTTAAAAGGTGGCTTGCCATAAATGCTTACCCCTGCCCCAGGCTCCAAAGTTTTATTTTGATTCTTGCCTGAGGCATCAATTACGCAAACCGTTTGTGGCGTCTTTGATTGCACATAAAACATATCGCCAGACTTTTTAGGAGCATCAGGCTTATAAGTCACCGCTGATGCATCCATTGCTGGACACTCTGAAGAAATAATCGCAGCAGGCACAGCAGCCGCCACTACTGGACTTGGGGATGTTATTGGTGCTGGCGCTTGTGCTGGTGCGGCCTGCTTAGCCTCTTCTACGGCAGCACTAACTGGAGGAGCCTCTTGGACTGCCTCCACGAGCACAATCTCTTCTTTAGGCGGCTCAGGGAAAAACAGGGGACGCAGATTCACTACTGCAAACGCGAGTGCTGCAGTAACGCCCAATAAAACAAAGAGTCTCTTTTGGGGATTCCTTTCTGCCACTACCTTACTAGCTTCATAAGGTCTTGCCGGTTCAGGACTTTTAGCAACAGCTTTTGGTGTTTCCTCCACTTGCTGTGAT
The DNA here is from genome assembly GCF_002206625.1 of Polynucleobacter campilacus. GTDB lineage: Bacteria > Pseudomonadota > Gammaproteobacteria > Burkholderiales > Burkholderiaceae > Polynucleobacter > Polynucleobacter campilacus. Next base: position 390,420 of record NZ_NGUP01000001.1, read on the forward strand.
TTGGATTCCTGTTTTGGCTCTGGTATTTTTTCTACGATCCCTACTTTTTCAGCAACAGGCTCTACCATTTTTTCTAGTGAGGCTTCCATACCAAAATCAAAAGCATCCTCTTCTTTTAATTTGAGTAGAGACGCAACTTTTTTTGCAGCGACAAATTTGATTTGAGGGCTATAGAAGGAGGTCATGCCCCCATTTTCAATTTGCTCTATTTGGCGCACTGAGAGACAGGCCATACCAGATAAATCTTTCGTGCTCAGGCCAAGACTTTCCCTGGCCTTAGTAAAAGCTTCTTTGCGAATCTCTCCTGGTATAGATGGCTTATCCATGGTTTATTATCTGTCTTTTATAAAAGTAATAAAACTGATACTAACCCCAAAATGGTGCAGTAGTAGTTAGCCACAAAGCTAATTGTTTAAAGGGTGACTACCCAAATCGGACTCTAGAAACTTCTTCACCAAGCTTTGCAGTGAATCTGCATGCATCTTATCCATTACCCTAGCTTTATGAACCTTAATAGTGGCATCGGTTGTCCCTAATTTGATAGCAATATCTTTATTAAGCAGCCCCTTAACCAACCAACCGCAGACTTCACGCTCTCTTGGCGTTAGGCTAACATAATCCCTTCTAGTTTCCACGTCTTGGGAAATGCGCTTTAACTGGCGTCCGTCAAAATCAATCGCGTCAGCTACGGCCTTGAGCAATTCATCCAAATTGAAGGGTTTAAATAAGAAATCGACCGCCCCTTTCTTGAGGCCCGAAACAATTTGATGGGGGTGGCTTTGGCCGCTGACAAAGATAATGGGGGTCTTACTGCCCAATTTCAGCAATTTTTCTTGCAGATCTAAGCCTGTCATGTCTGGCATCTGCATATCCAAGAGAATGACTGCGGGAGATACTGGGACGGACTTTTCCAGAAAAGTACTGGCTGAAGCGTAATCCTCCACCAAATACCCCAACTCACGAAGCATTCTCGCAAGCGAGATAAGCACCGATTCGTCATCGTCAATTAAGAAGATATGGCCCACTTTAGTCATTGAATTCAAAGGGAAAAATAATGATTCGCCTAATTTACAGTAGTAACTTACAACAAGCTATTAGCTTCATAGCTAATAATTACAATCTAGCCCTATGAATTCATTCACTATTTCTTATTGCGCTGCAATATATTGACCCCTTCACCGCCACAAATAGGATGCTTAGCCCCTAAGCAGTTCTCACGGCACAATAGAGCCTTTCGACACCAACCTTTTCTGGAGTAATAAGCATGAAACGCCTTAATGAACGCTCACGCATGGTCACCGAGGGAGTAGCTCGCGCTCCCAACCGCTCGATGTATTACGCCATGGGCTACAAGGAAAATGATTTCTCAAAGCCAATGGTTGGTGTTGCCAATGGTCATTCCACCATTACACCTTGTAATAGTGGATTACAGAAATTAGCAGATGCGGCAGTCAATGCCCTAGAAGAGGCAGGTGCAAAGGCCCAGGTATTTGGTACCCCTACTGTTTCTGATGGCATCGGCATGGGTACTGAGGGCATGAAATACTCCCTCGTCTCACGTGAAGTAATTGCTGACAGTATTGAAGTTTGCGTCAACGGCCTTTGGCAAGATGGTGTGGTTGTGATTGGCGGTTGCGATAAAAATATGCCAGGCGGCATGATGGCGATTGCCCGCACTAATGTTCCAGCGATCTATGTTTATGGTGGCACGATTAAGCCAGGCCATTACAAAGGCAAAGAGCTCAATATAGTTTCCGCCTTCGAAGCGGTCGGTGAATTTACTTCCGGCAGATTAAGCGCAGAAGATTTAAAAGGCGTTGAAGAGAATGCTTGTCCAGGCAGCGGCTCCTGTGGTGGCATGTATACAGCAAACACCATGAGCTCCTCTTTTGAAGCGCTGGGCATGAGTCTGCCCTACTCCTCAACCATGGCTAACGTGGATGAAGAGAAAGTGATCAGCGCCGCTGAGTCTGCTCGTGTGTTGGTTGAGGCAATCAAAAATAACTTACGCCCACGCGACATCATCACTAAAAAATCGATTGAGAATGCAGTCAGCGTCATCATGGCAGTAGGTGGCTCTACCAATGCGGTATTGCATTTCTTGGCTATTACTAGTGCCGCTGAAATTGATTGGACGATTGATGACTTTGAACGCATTCGTAAGCGTGTTCCAGTCATTGTAGATATGAAACCTTCTGGTACTTATTTGGCCACTGACTTACATCAAGCTGGCGGCATTCCGCAAGTCATGAAAATCCTTTTGGATGGCGGATTACTCCATGGTGATTGCATGACCATCACTGGCAAAACGATTGCAGAAGTGCTGAAAGATATTCCTTCTGTACCGCGCGCAGATCAAAAGGTGATTCGCACTTTAGATAATCCTTTGTACAAACAAGGGCACTTAGCGATTCTGAAGGGTAATATCTCCCCAGAAGGTTGCGTTGCTAAGATTACCGGCCTCAAGAATCCATCAATCACCGGCCCAGCCCGCGTATTTGATTCTGAAGATGATGCGATGGCAGCCATCATGGCCCAAAAGATCAAAGATGGTGACGTTGTCATCATTCGCTACGAAGGCCCTAAAGGTGGTCCTGGTATGCGTGAAATGCTCTCTCCTACCTCGGCCCTCGTTGGTCAAGGTTTAGGTGAGACTGTGGGCCTCATCACTGATGGTCGCTTCTCTGGTGGCACTTGGGGCATGGTGGTTGGCCACGTTGCTCCTGAAGCCTACGTTGGCGGCACGATTGCCCTCATCAATGAAGGTGACTCAGTGACTATCGATGCCCATAAGCTACTCATCCAGCTCAACGTCAGCGATGAAGAGATTGCCAAGCGTAGAGCAGCCTGGAAACAACCGAAGCCACGCTATACCCGCGGCCTGCTTGCTAAGTATGCGAGTACTGCAAGTAGCGCAAGTAAAGGTGCGGTAACGGATTTAGATTTAGATTTAACGTAATCAGTAGACTCGAAAAACAAAAGCTCCTGAATAAAACCAGGGGCTTTTTTATTGCAGAAGTTCAGGAAGCTTAATACTTAGCGCTAACTTAGTGCTTTACTGCTCCACCAGCTTGACCCATAGCATTGACTGGCATCTTTACCTCTACTTCGCCAGCCTTAGCAAACTTGAGCTTGACCAGAACAGATTCACCAGCACTCAATGGAGCCTTAATATTCATAAACATGAGATGTAAGCCACCCGGCTTTAATTCAACAGAACCTCCAGCTGGCACAGGAATGTCTTTTACCTGACGCATTTTCATCACATTGCCTTCCATTGCCATCTCATGCAATTGCACTTCACCAGCAACAGGTGAGCTTGCAGAGATCAATTGATCAGCACCGCTACCTTTATTTTCAATCTTCATAAATCCACCAGCTGCCATTTGGCCTGACACAGTCGAGCGGGTATAAGCCTGCTCAACCTTGATTGATCCTACTTTTGCCTCTTGCGCCTGTACTGAAAAACTAAAGCCTAAAGCTACTACTAATAACGCCAATGTATTACGTTTCATATATACCCCTTTTAGTTAACCTTATACCCCGAGATATTTCTCGAGATCTTTTTCAAACTGCTCTTGCTCATTCATCACCACAAAAAAACCAATGGGCACTTCTTTAGTCGAACTCTTAAGAGTTAAAGAAGGTCTTCCAGTACCACTGCGATGCAGCTTTGTCCAAAGAGTATTTAACTCATCAATCTGAATTTTTCCTCCCCAACTTCTTTCTACAAAGAGCTGCTTGCCAACGATTGTTATTTTTTCGTAATCCAAAGCATGTCTTGTATAAACATACAAAGCTATCGTTAGAGCCAGAATTTCAATCGAAGTAAAGATGATGATCATCCAAACACCAATGAACAAGAAATAACCAGCTACCAACAGAGAAAAGCTAACAATCGATAAATAGAAAAGTCCCACCTGTTTAGGCGAGAAGGAACAATTTCTTTTCATTAACCAAGTTCGCATGGTTGCTTATGTCCAATTTGTATCAAGGAATTCATTTTTCTAACGGCTAGCAATAAGGCTAGACTGAAGCTGTTGAAAATTAATGAGCCCCGTTTTACGGGTCGCTCTACCATTTTTATCAATCAAAATTGTTGTTGGTGTCTCACCATGCCACTTAGGATCGATTTCATAACGCAAACGCTCATCAAAAGGTCCGACAACATAGTAATTATTGGCTTTTTCTAGGCCGGCCTTACTCAACATCTTCTGCATACTCTCGGTAGAAACATCATCCACCTGAATAAAGATAACTTTTGCGCTTGGATTGCCCTTCAGAAAACTTCCCCACAGAGGCATTTCTTTCACGCAAGCCGGGCAAGTAACACCCCAAAAATGAATGGCGATTGGCGCACTATTGGCATTCTTCACTAGACTAGGCCAGTCACCACCCTGATAGGGCTTGAGCACTTGTTTATCCGCAAATGCAAGTTGAACGATTCCCATGGCAAGTATGAATGTGAGTAAATATTTTTTCATTGCTGTTGTCCAAGCTTAATCAATTGATAACCATCATTTCTTGTTAGCCATGATAAAAATACTGTTGCTCCTTGGTTTATCAATAAAGGGTGGTCGCTATACCCATTTGTTTTAGAAATCATCTGCGGAGCACTCCACGTTTTTCCATCATCAGCAGATTGTTTCATGTAAACCAAAGAATATGCACCATCAAACTCTTTCCAGACTAGCCATACTTGCTGACCCAAAGCTAAAAGATATGGTCTAGAGACGTTCGCACCTTCTGCGCCAATTCTAGCGGGCTGGGAATAACTCAAACCTTGATTACTAGAGTTGGCATAAAACACTCCAGAGCGCTTGCTACCTTGTGTATACCAAGCTACGTGAAGTTTTCCGGATCCGGAAACTGCAATTGATGGACCATGGTGCGGGCAGGCATCTGTCTTCCACTCATCATCCGCCACCCTGCGAATTGGCTCAGCACCCTTAACAGAAATAACTTGGCTTGCCTGATCTCGAATACCTCCAGGGAATATCGCTCTATACACGATCACAGGCTGATGGTTCATATCTAGAGCCCCACCAATGCGGCAACACTCGCAACTACTCTCATTGGAAAATTGTTCAAGCTGAAATGTTTTTCCGCCATCATTTGAAAATGAATAGGCAATTGATCCACCTAGGCGCTTTACTCCACCCTGCTTTGCGGCTGCCACCAGTCGCTTATCAATCCAGGAAATAAAAATAGAATCATCAGGCCTGATTAAAGCTGAAGGGAAGCGCTGGCTAGAGCCATCCCGAACCAGTGATGCTGGAGCGCCAAATGTATTACCACCATCAGTTGATCTAGCAGTATTAATTTGCGCATTCCAATTAGAGTCCTTAAAAAATGCGTACGCTAAAAAGACATTACCCTGTTTATCGGCCACAATTTGAGGGCGTGCATCGCTACCAGTGTCCAAGGATTTACCATGCTCTGCAATTTTGACAGTCGATATCAATGTTTTACCGAGATCAAAAGACTGCCCTACTGATACCACTCCACTTGCAGTCCAAGCTAGTAGTAATTTGCCATCAGGAGAGAGAGAAGGTGTAGCTGCAATAGCGCAATCGAGCCCAGACCCCTGGCAAACATCCTTTTGCTTTACTGCTGCCATAGGACGTGAATGATCCATTTGTGCATCTGCTCGACCATGCAAACCAAGTACCCCTACAAAGAGAGCGCTTAAGACGACTAGGCGGAATGATGAATGGAGATGAAATTTCATGATTAGAAGATGATACGTGCACCAACGGTAACCGACTGCGGCGAGCCTAATACATAGCTTGTATTGCTCGATCCCGTGCCAAAAGTGATGTATTGGCGATTAAATAAGTTCACCGCAGAAGCATAAAGTGTTGCGTTTTTAGTAATTTCATAATTAGCTCGCAAACCTACTACTGCATATGCTGGTACGGGTAACGTATTAGAGGTATTCATCCAGGAGCTGCCTACATATCTAATAGTTGCTGTGAAGCTTGCTTGTGGCACAGGATAGTAAGTCAAGCCAGAACCAAAAATATTCTGAGGAACGCCACCCAGTTGCTTACCAATTGGGTCACTCGTAGTGCTCATAGTTAATTTAGTACTAGTAAATGCGTAGTTTAAATCTGTGGCCCACTTAGCGCTAATATCATGGTGAAACTGAAATTCAATACCTTGGCTAAGCAAATTTTGATTATTGGTGTAATAACTTAAGTTAGATGAGTTACAAATACCATAGCTAGACTGGCCAGTCCAGGTAGTTGAGGCTCCACATAACTGTTTTGCTAGCGCCTGATCTGTACTACTATTTTTATTAAGCGAGTATGTAGCAACAGCACTCTGAATATAGTTATTAAAGCCAGTCAACTGAGCAAAGCCGCCCTTCCACCGATAATCTGTTCCAACTTCATACCCCGTCATTGTCTCGGGAGTTAGATTGGGATTTGCAAAACTAAAACCGCTAGAAGAACCATAGGATCGCAAGGTGTTATTCAGGCCAGGGGCATGGAATGCTTGATAAGCTGCTGAACGTAAATCCCAATTACTGGTTGCTTTATATAGAAACCCTAAAGTAGGACTTAATTGGGTCTTACTCTGATTCGGAACATTTTGGTACGCAGGATTAGCACCATTAGCGCCAGTGTTGTAATTTGTCGGAGTTTGACTATTCCATTGATCAATGCGAGCAGCTAATGTAGTTTCGAGTGGAAATGACTCAGCCTTGGACTTTAACTGCCCCATCAGACCATAGAAGATTTGCTGTCCTTGGGCATAATTTACTGCAGCAACTGTTCCATTGTTATTCAGATTATTAGTTAGGTTTGAGCCCGCGATATTACGCGCATCCATACCAACTACGTACTGATCGACGATACCTTGCAACTCTTTCGTATATTGAGCTGACACACCAATACTGCTATATGGATCTTCATAATTTGCATTAATGTATGGGGTGTTAGCCGGGATATTGTTTGTTCTACTAGTAGTAGTCGAGCCATTTTGCTTATTAAAACCAGTGTTCTGATAGAAAAGATTAAGGTCTACCTTAGACTGATTATCTAAGCGGGTGGTGGTTCCTCCTGCCAAATCAGTACTTTGTCTGATATTGGTTGCAAATGCATATCCTGAAGATAAATCTGACATGGTGCTGTAGCCGGCACGAAAAAAGCCATTGGTATTAGGACTGGCTTTAAAGTAACCCTGAAGGCGAGTATTCGAGTTATGGGAACTAGCTGGTCCCTGGCCGTTCTTAATGCTATTTGAGGCTGCCGGAGAAATCGTCGCAATTCCCTGGTAACCATCGGTAGCAAAGTAATCTGCCGAGAATCTTAATTGCAAAGCGTCAGATGCGATTAAATCTTTTGATGCAGCGACATTACCCGTACCAAATGAGCCAATACTTCCTGAAACCTCTTGTTGACTATTAGATGGGGTTTTAGTCTTAATATTAATAACACCGCCCATGCCATAGTTACCCCAAAGACTAGAAACGCCACCACGAATAAACTCCACTGAATCAATAGCAGACATAGGTACTAAATTCCATTGAACAGTGCCATAAAAGGCATCGTTCGCAGGCAGGCCATCAATCAACACCAGCGTTCTTGCATTTCCAAGGCCGCGCACATTAATACTTTGACCGGTAGGATCTTTTTGATAGTACGGCGTGTCATTGAGGATCACGCCTGGGACATTCTTTAATACCTGATCTATTGTTTGATCTGGCGCTATCTCAAGCACTTCCTTAGTCAAGATAGTCGTATTGAGAGGTATCTCATCCAGGGGAGTGCCTGAGCGCGTAGCGCTGACCACCACATCACTCAACTTTTGGTTGTAATCGGGTGGTGGTGCTATTTGACCTTGCGTACCAGTGCTTATCAGGATTGCACCCAATAACACATTAACGGATGCACTAATTTTCTTTTGCTTAAAAAGCATTTACTCTCCCACACACAACATTACGGCAACTTATTTACATTGTTGCCACCTACATAGCTAGGCTATGCCCTAAAAATTTCTTAGGCTGGTGTTGGAGGCGCTGCTGAGGGAGGTGTTACCCAAACAGCAAGTGGCTTGGGTGATTGATAAAAAAGTGCTGGCAGCAAATCTAATGCTTGGGGTGCCTGGAATGTAAGATTGGTATTAAAGGCTGGGGTAATGGTGTTCTGAGCCACGCAATCAGGACAAGTTTGCATTTGACTGGCAACTTCTTGATCATCCATCTGAACGCTAACTTGTATCTGGTTACCATCAGCCGAGCAAATCTCCATCGTAAAACCTTCGCCATGTTTTGCAAGCGATACCGCTTGTGACATTGCTGGTGCAAGCGCACTCATTGCGATTGCTATTGCAGCAATCCAATGAACGAGTTGGCTTTTGTGGAAATTCATGATGAAGAAATTTTAGCGGATTTTTGCTTTGCCATTAAAAAAGGGGCTTGCGCCCCTTTTTAGATAGATCAGTCTGGCTTTTGACCAGCTAAGCGTTATGCTGCAGCAGCTTTTTTCTTACCAATGACTTTACCAATCAATGGCCAGAAGAGAAGCAACAAGGCTAGAGAAGTAATGCCGCCTACCAAGTAGTTAGAGAAGAAAATATCTAAGCTTCCCTGTGAGAACAGCATGGATTGACGGAAAGAATCTTCTGCGCGGTCGCCCAATACCAAGGCCAGTACCATTGGCGCCATTGGATAGTCAAGCTTCTTAAAGACATAACCTAGCACACCGAAGCCCATCATCAACCAAACGTCAAACATGGCATTGTGAACGGTGTATGCACCTACCGCACAAATCACAATAATGACTGGTGCAATGATTGAGAACGGAATTCTCAAGATAGAGGCGAACAGTGGCACGCAAGTTAAAACAACGAACAAGCCAGCCAAGTTACCCAAGTACATACTAGCGATCAAGCCCCAAACAAAGTCTGGCTTCTCTACGAAGAGTAGTGGTCCTGGTTGTAAGCCCCAGATCAACAAGCCACCGAGCAATACCGCTGCTGTTGGTGAGCCTGGAATACCTAGAGACAACATTGGCAGAAGCGCCGCTGTACCAGCAGCGTGAGCTGCAGTTTCTGGAGCAACAATACCCTCCATTTTGCCGGTCCCGAACTTATCGCCCTCTTTAGATACGCGCTTCGCTACACCGTAAGCCATGAAAGAAGCTGGTGTTGCACCGCCTGGAGTAATACCCATCCAGCAACCAATCAAACAGCTGCGCAATGAAGTGGCCCAGTATTTTGGTAACTGCTTCCAGGTTTCCCAAACCACCTGGGCACGAATCTTGGCAGCTGCGCCTTTGAATGCAAGGCCCTCTTCCATCGATAACAGAATCTCGCCAATACCAAACAAACCGATCACAGCGATCAAGAAGTCAAAACCGCGCATTAATTCTGGATTACCGAATGTCAAACGCAATTGACCGGTAACTGTATCCATGCCAACAGTAGCCAAGGCGAAGCCCAGCATCATGGCGGAAATCGTTTTAAACGGCGACCCCTTATTCATACCCACGAAACTACAGAAGGTAAGCAAGTAGACCGAGAAGAATTCCGGGGGACCAAACTGGAGCGCAAACTTAGCGACCAACGGCGCCAAGAAGGTAATCATCACGATGGCAAAGAACGCACCAACGAAAGAAGATGTAAATGCGGCTGTGAGTGCCTCTCCTGCTTTGCCATTACGGGCCATCGGATAACCGTCAAAGGTTGTCGCAACCGACCAAGGCTCGCCTGGAATATTAAACAGGACGGATGTAATCGCACCACCGAACAGAGCACCCCAATAAATACAGGAGAGCATGATGATGGCTGATGTTGGCGGCATAGTGAAAGTCAATGGCAACAGAATGGCGATGCCGTTGGCACCACCCAATCCTGGCAACACACCAATAATCACACCAAGCGTTACTCCCACAAGCATGAGTAACAGGTTAAATGGGGTCATTGCAACAGCAAAGCCGTTGAATAGAGCGTTAATTTCTTCCAACTCGTACTCCTTTTATCTAATCTTTTTTATTTTTTAGTTCACACCAACAAACTCGAGTGGATTGAACCATGAGCCATGTGGCAATGGAACCTGGAACCAGAACTCGAACATGAGGTACAGGGCTACGCTCACCCCAACAGAAACAGCAACTGCCTTCCAAATTGGATATTTTCCTAGCCACACCATAAAGATAGCGATGTAGAGGGCTGAAGAAACATAAATACCGATCAATTGCACTCCCAACACAAAAACGATCGCCGGTAAAAGCACGGCCAAAATTTGCTTTAAAGGCTCGCTATCGACAAATGACTCTGTTTTCTTTTTCTTATTGACGATTGCAGCTTGGTAAAGAGTGACTGTGCTTGAAAGCAGAATAATCAAGCTGATATAGAACGGGAAATATCCCGCTTCTGGGCCATCACTACCCCAACTCGCGCCTAACTTGAGACTTCCAACCATTACCGTTAGACCAATCGCAAGGAACACGATCGAAGTGATGATATCCATTGCTCTGACGCTAATCGCCGATTCTTGATTTGAATTATTTGTATGTTCAGACATTTGCTTTGTTTATCAATAAAGTTAATTAATGCACTACTTAAAAAATAGGACCCCCAAATGGAGGCCCTATCAGATTTATTACAAATTACTTAGCTAAGAATCCAGCTTCAGTCATTAACTGCTTATGCAAAGCTTCGTTTAATGTGAGCCAGTTTCTAAACTCTTTACCAGTCATAAATGTCTGATTGAATGCACCATCAGCCATAAACTTCTTCCATTCTGGAGTAGCACGTACTTTTTTGAACAACTCAACATAGAAATCAACTTGTTCTTGTGTCACACCTGGAGCCATGAAAATACCGCGCAACATGACGTAGTCAGTAGAAACACCGGCCTCTTTACAGGTTGGTACGTCATACCATGATTGAGTATCGGTAATCTTCTCTTTGTAAGGCATGCGGGTGTCATCAAATACGCACAATGCACGTAATTTATTAGCACGCCATTGAGCCACCGCCTCAATTGGATTATTCACAGAAGAGTCAATGTGGTTACCAACGAGCTGAACGGCAACGTCGCCACCCCCTTTAAATGGGATGTAGGTAAACTTCACGCCTGTAGCCTTTTCAATGGCAACGGTAATGATTTGATCTTCTTGCTTAGAGCCAGTGCCACCCATTTTGAATTTACCTGGGCCAGCGGCTTTAGCAGCATCAATATATTCTTTGGCTGTCTTATAAGGCTTTTCTGCGTTATCCCACAAAACAAATTGGTCAAGCGCCAACATCGCTACTGGCGTGATGTCTTGCCAGTTAAATGGAACACCGGTTGCTAATGGAGTAGTAAACAAGTTTGAGAGCGTTATCACAATCTTATTTGGATCACCTTTAGCTTCTTTCATTGCCAGGAAGCCTTCAGCTCCAGCGCCAGCACCTTTATTCACAGGAATAACGGCCTGCTTCATTAAATTATTTTTAGTGATGATTCCTTGAATCATGCGCGCCATTTGATCAGCACCACCGCCAGGACCAGCAGGAATGATGAACTCAACAGGCTTAGTTGGTTCCCATGCAGCAAATGCAGGTGAAACGCCAGCGACACCGAGGGCTAATGCGGTGGAAATCAATGCCCCTTTTAACTTCATCTTCATTAATGCGCTCCTATAAGTGGTTTGCCAATTTATTTTTGGCTTATTGAATGTCTGTGATTTTTAAACAAGATGGGCAACTTGAACTTGACAACCATCAATAATTTCAAAATCGTTCAAGACAAGTGTCTATAAGCGAGTGTAAACCCCTATCAATCAAGCCAAAGACAATTTCAGTGTACTTATATCTAGGCTAAAAAACTGCACTTAATGTGCAAAAAAGGCACAAAATGAGTATGGTTATCCATCTAGCCTATCTTGAATTAAATATAAGTATTTACCCTAGGTAATTTTGTTTCTAGCGGAAACGATCGAGGAGCTTCTTACTGACTTTATCAAGCTTGGTAGAGTCTTTAATCATGAATTGCAGGCCATTTGAATCTGCAATCAGTAAGGTATTACCAGCGATTCTGCGGATATCTTCCTCGCCCTTCAGGCGGATACGCGTTGGACCACGATCCGTTTCAATATCCCAAATGCTTGGTGTGGCAAATGTAGAGACCTGGGTAATTCTCTCAATGACCGGCATAAATTCTCGGGCAGCCAATTCTTCTTTAATGAGGGTGAGCTCTGATTCTGGAATCAGCGCAACATCTGGAAACCAACAGACTTCTTTGCCGGACTGATTCATGATGCCAATGCCTGCACTTGGTGCAGTAATCGGAAATGCTCGTACCGGATATACACCAACATGGCGCTCACCCACTGCGTCAATGAAAATCAAATTTCCAAGCGCATCTCGTTCTAGTTGGTGGGTCTTATTCATACGCCACCCCCAATGTTCTTGGCAATGACTTCTAATTTCTCTACTTGCTTTTCTTGCTGCTGCTCTTCTGGTGACTCTTCAAGACTCTCGCCAATCGCCCCACCCTCAACCAACTCGGCAGCATGACGAAGTTGTGCCTGATACAGAGTGAAGTAAGAACCCTGAGCTTCCATCAATTGCTCATGCGAGCCAATCTCGACAATCTCGCCCTTATCAAGGACTACGAGGCGGTCAGCCTTTCTCAAGGTTGAGAGGCGATGTGCAATCGCAATGGTGGTGCGGCCCTTCACAAGGTTATCTAATGCGCGCTGAATTTCTTTTTCAGTCGTTGTATCAACGGATGATGTCGCTTCATCCAAGATCAAGATGCTAGGATTAATTAGGAGTGCGCGTGCAATCGAGATACGTTGACGTTCGCCACCAGATAGAGATTGGCCACGTTCGCCAACCAAGGAGTCATAACCCAAAGGTAGCCTGAGAATAAATTCGTGGGCATGGGCAGCGCGTGCAGCTTCAATAATTTCTTCTCGAGTCGCATCAGACTTTCCATAGGCGATATTCTCTGCAATCGTGCCAAAGAATAAGAATGGTTCTTGCAAGACTAAGCCAATACGCTTGCGATAGTCGGCAATCCGAATACTGCGAATATCGCGCCCATCTAAAGAGATTGAACCAGCACTCACATCGTAGAAACGACAGATCAAATTCACTAAGGTGCTCTTACCTGAACCACTATGCCCTACCAAGCCAATCATTTCACCAGGAGCAATATCTAAATCAATCCCTTTCGATACCGCACGATTGCCATAACGAAAACCTACCCCCTTCAGGGAGAGACGACCCTGAACGCGTCCTAATGATGCTGGGTTGATAGGTTCAGGAACACTCGATACGTGATCCAAAATATCAAAAATACGCTTAGCTCCTGCAGCTGCTTTTTGGGTATGAGAAACAATCCGGCTCATCGAGTCTAGGCGAATATAAAAACGTCCGATGTAGGCTAAGAAGGCAATCAATACACCAACGGTTACCTTTTGATGCGCAACCTGCCAAATACCAAATCCCCACACAACTAGTAAACCTGTTTCGGTCAGCAAAGTGACCGTAGGAGAAAACAATCCCCAGACGCGGTTCACGCGATCGTTGATTTGTAAGTTATGTTTATTGGAGTCAACAAAACGTTTTAGCTCACGATCTTCTTGAGCAAATGCTTTAACTACCCGAATACCCGGGATAGTATCAGCCAAGATGTTGGTCACCTCAGACCACATGCGATCAATCTTTTCAAAGCCAAAACGCAAGCGATCACGTACGACATGAATCATCCAGACAATGAAAGGTAATGGCGCCAATGTCACCAAAGCAAGCAAAGGATCAATCGATACCAAGATTGCTGCCGTCATGGTGATCATAATGACATCGGTTATAAAATCTAAGGCATATAAAGACAAGAAAACGCAGATACGATCAGTCTCTGCACCGATGCGAGCAATCAAGTCGCCAGTACGCTTGCCGCCAAAATACTCTAGAGAAAGCTTGAGTAAATGCTCAAAGGTGGTATTACGTAAATCGGCACCAATGCGCTCGCTCACTAAAGCGAGTAAGTAAGTCTTCCACCAACCCAAAGCCCAAGCAACAATTGCAGCGCCAAACAAGGCGAGCAAATACATGCTGGCCAAATGAAAATCAATCGGATTACCTTTCTCATATGGAATCAAGACATGATCCATCAGCGGCATCGTCAGATAAGGCGGAATCAGTGTTGCACCAGTTGACAATAAGGTCAGCACAAAACCAAGCGCGAGTTGTTTTTTATATGGCTTTGCAAAACGCCAGAGTTTAAATAGTGTCCACGTTGAAGGTGGAGTGTCATCATCTGGATCACAGGTAGGACATGAATCTGAATTGCTGGATTTTGGACTTAAGCAAACTGGGCAAACTTGTTTGTCGTACTCGCTTGCCTCCCCCTTGCTTTGCTCTTCACCTCTAGTGAGTTTCTTAAAACTCGACTGCAGACGCAGAATCTGTGGATTGACTGCAAGAGTGAAATACCAAGCTCGGAGCAAGCTATCAGCAGTTTCCAGCCTGAGATGACCGACTCCCGCATGGTCTCCATGAGCCAAATGCTGGCCCCGCTCTAGTGACCAAGACTCAAATTGCTTGCCATCAGTCCAAAAAAGGCCCTGTTCACTTAGCAAAAGCAGGCTTTTTTCAAAGCGCAGATCTGCATCTAAATCTAACTCAACCCACGCCAGCAAGGCATCAAGACTGCGGACTGGGGATTTTTCGCCTTGCAAAACCAGCTGCCAATGGCTTGGCAAGCTTGGTGCAAAAGGTAGAATTTCTGGCTTCATTGACACTAAAAGTATAGTGGAGCTAGATTTTTTAGATTTATCGCCGTTGTCAACTTTGGAGCCCTAAAAGCGTTGAATTGTGAAAGTAGCGCTTTTTATGCATTTTTGCGAATTTTGTGAGTTTTAAATAAAAACTAGAAATAGAGAGACTGTCTAACGCGTCTTAGCCTAAAACTGGCTTAAGCACTCGCAACACCCTAAAAATGCCCCAATTACTAGATAAATCCATCGAGATCCTGAGTGTTAAGCATCTCCGTGGCCCCAATATGTGGACTTATCATCCCGTCATTGAGGTTTGGGTTGATATTGGCGATCTAGAGGACTACCCCTCTAATTTGATCCCGGGCTTTTATGACCGTTTGGTTGAGGCCTTACCCAGTCTTGTGGAGCATCGTTGCAGCATTGGGGAAACTGGCGGCTTTCTGATGCGGGTTAAAGAAGGTACATGGCCTGCTCACATCATGGAGCATCTCACTCTCGAGCTGCAAAACCTTGCTGGCATTCCAGGTGGCTTTGGCAAGGCACGTGATGGGGATCGCCGAGGGGTTTACAAAGTGATGGTGAGCGCCATCAATCAAGAGGTGACTCTGACCGCACTTAAGTGCGCACGTGATCTGTTCCTAGCCTTAGCGCAAGATAACAAAGACTGTGTTGCACAAGTTCAAACGATTATTGAAGAGCTACGTGATCTGGGTGATGATCTTTTGCTTGGGCCAAGCACAGCATGTATTGTGAATGCTGCTGAAGAGCGTGGCATTCCTTCAATCCGCTTATCCGAAGGTAACCTAGTCCAATTGGGTTATGGGGCTAAACAACGCCGCATCTGGACTGCAGAGACTGATCAAACCAGTGCGATTGCTGAAACCATTTCTAGAGATAAAGATTTAACGAAGAGCTTGCTGCGCAGCGCAGGTGTTCCTACGCCTGAGGGCAGAACCGTGACTAGCCCGGATGATGCTTGGGAGGCTGCGCAAGATATTGGCTTACCTGTAGTGGTCAAGCCAATTGATGGTAATCACGGTCGAGGCGTATTTATTAATCTGTATACCCAACAAGAAGTTGAATCTGCTTATGCAGTAGCTATAGATGAAGGTAGCGAAGTTCTTGTTGAGCGCCATATTGTTGGTGACGAACATCGCTTACTGGTAGTGGGCAATAAAGTTGTTGCTGCAGCGAAAGGTGAAACTGTTTGGGTTACTGGCGATGGCAAACACACTGTTCACGAACTCATTCAGATTCAGATTAATTCTGATCCCCGTCGTGGTACTGCAGAAGAGTGCCCGCTGAATCCAGTGCGTATTGATTCAGCAGTAGAGCTTGAGCTCGCACGCCAACAACTTAAAGGCGATAGCATTCCTACGATTGATCACAAAGTGCTTATCCAGAGCAATGGCAACGTTGCTTTTGATGTAACTGATTTAGTTCATCCAGACGTTGCGCACCAAGTAGCCTTGGCTGCGCGCGTGGTTGGGCTTGAAATTGCTGGTGTTGATCTAGTTGCGCAAGATATCAGTCGCCCCATGGCAGAACAAAATGCCGCCATTGTGGAAGTAAATGCCGGCCCTGGTTTATTAATGCATTTGAAGCCAGCGAGCGGCAAACCACAACCCGTAGGTAAAGAAATTGCTAATCACCTATTCCCTCCAGAGACGGATTTCCGTATTCCGGTTGTAGGCATTTGTGGTGAACATGGCAAAACCCCTGTTGCAGAAATGATTGCTCACTTCTTGCGTCTTACCAATGCCTATGTTGGTCTTTCCTGTAGCAAAGGTTTGTATTTTGGTAATCGTGCAATTCCAAATACCAATACATCGAATTGGGAAAATGCACGTCGCACTTTGTTAAACCGCGCGGTAGAAGCAGTCGTGATTGAAAATAATCACCTCTCGATGCTGATTGAAGGTTTAGCTTACGATCGTTGCCAAGTTGGCGTAGTTCTGAATGTAGACCCTAAGGCAAATTTTCCTGAATATGCAATCTACGATGAAGAACAAGTCTTTAGTATTGTGCGCACTCAAATTGATGTTGTGCTCCCGAGCGGCGTTGCGGTTCTCAATGCAGATGATCCTATGTGTGTTCAGATGGCAGAACTCTGTGATGGTCAAGTTATTTTCTTCAGTCAAGATCCTACTTCTGAAGTTGTTAAAACTCATCTACAAAATGGTGGCCGTGCAGTGCTCGTTGGCAAACAACAAATCACGCTCAAGTCTGGCAAGCTGGATCAGAAGTCCATTCCAGTGCCAAGTCACTCAGAATCAGACTCGACTGCTCCGTGGAAGGGAATGAACCTCGGCGCAGCGATTGCTGCAGCTTGGGCTTTAGATATTCCGTTTAATGTGATTGAAGCTGGTGCAGAAACATTTGTGCCAGACCTTACCACTGCAACAGGGGCTTAAGTGGAAATCACTCGCATTCGCATGTTGCGCGGCCCCAATTTATGGAGCCGCCATACCTCTTTGGAGGCGATTGTTTCTTGCGAAGAATCTGAACGCTCTATTGACTCGATACCCCAGTTTGAAACCAAGATTCGCGAACGCTTCCCACAATTAGGTGGTATGCGCCGAGGCGGTCAAAATGAAATACTTTCTTTAGCACATGCTTTGGAACATGCCGCTTTAGGTTTACAAGCGCAAGCGGGCTGTCCCGTCACCTTTAGCCGCACTGTTCAAACGATCGATGCTGGGGTCTACCAAGTCGTTGTGGAGTACATCGAAGAAGTTGTTGGTCGTATGGCCTTTGACTTTGCCTTTGCCCTCATTCAAGCTACCTTAAACGATGCACCCTTTGATCTCACCGCCGCTCTTTCAGAGTTAGAGGCCTTATACGAGGATGTACGTCTTGGTCCTAGCACTGGCTCTATTGTTGATGCCGCCGTTCAGCGCAATATTCCTTACCGTCGTATGACCGAAGGCAGTATGGTGCAGTTTGGCTGGGGTAGCAAACAAAAACGTATTCAAGCAGCCGAAACCAGCGATACGAGTGCAATTGCCGAAGCGATTGCCCAAGATAAAGAATTAACCAAGAACTTACTTGCAGCTGCTGGAGTGTCAGTACCCGTGGGTGAAGTGGTCACTACTGCTGTTGACGCTTGGCGTGCCGCACAAAAAATTGGCGGTCCGATTGTTCTCAAGCCCAAAGACGGTAATCAAGGCAAAGGTGTTGTCGCCAATATACAAACTGAAGCAGATATCCGCGCTGGTTTCCTGGTGACTCAAGGCTTTGGTAGAGAAACCATTGTTGAGCGCTACCTTCCAGGTGCTGACTATCGCTTACTAGTAGTTGGCAATCGCCTCTCTGCTGCTGCACGTCGGGAACCCGCCCAAGTAGTTGGTGATGGCACGCACACCATCACCGAACTGGTTGAAATAGAAAACAAAAATCCTTTGCGCGGCGATGGACATGCCACAGCGCTTACTAAAATACGGTTTGATGACATTGCCCTTGCCCACTTAGCCAGCAATGGGCTTACCCCACAGTACACGCCTAAAACGGGTGAACGTGTACTGCTTCGCAATAACGCAAACTTAAGTACTGGTGGAACTGCCACTGATGTTACTGATGATGTCCATCCCGATGTCGCTGCCAGTGCAGTTGCTGCTGCACAGATGCTTGGTCTTGATATTGCTGGTGTAGATATCTTATGTGAAGCTATCTATAAACCCTTGGAACAGCAAGGCGGCGGTATTGTGGAAGTGAATGCTGCTCCTGGTTTGCGCATGCACCTCAAACCGTCTTATGGCAAGAGCCGCCCCGTTGGTGAAGATATTCTCAATACCTTATTCCCTGCTGGCGAAGATGGTCGCATTCCAGTAGTTGCAGTCACAGGTACTAATGGCAAAACAACCACTGTCCGTTTGATAGCCCATCTACTAGATGAAAATGGACTTCGCGTTGGCATGACGACGACTGATGGCGTTTATGTTAATCATCGCTTGATTGACTCTGGTGATTGCAGTGGGCCGAAGAGCGCGCGCAATGTATTGATGCATCCCGATGTCGATGCTGCCGTTTTAGAAACTGCACGCGGCGGCATGTTACGTGAAGGTCTTGGTTTCGATCGCTGTGAAGTAGCTGTAGTGACGAATATTGGTGAAGGTGATCACCTTGGACTAAATTACATTACAAGCGTTGAGGATTTAGCCATCTTAAAACGTGTCGTTGTGCAAAACGTAGAGTCAACTGGCGCTGCTGTCTTAAACGCTGCTGACCCAATGGTAGTGAAGATGGGGGATAAGTGTGCGGGTCGGGTGATTTTCTTTGCTCAGAACCAACATCATCCCGTTATTGCTGCACATCGTGCAAAGAATAAGAAAGTAATCTATTTCGATGGCACATACATTGTTGCCTCAAAAGGTTCGCGCGTCATGTACCGCTTCCCTGTGAGTGAAATTCCGCTGACTAAAAATGGGGTACTGGGCTTCCAAGTAGAAAATACGATGGCTGCAGTTGGTGCAGCCTGGGCACTCGGATTAGACGCTGAAAAAATTGCACGTGGCTTGCATAGCTTTGAGAGTGATGCCAACTCTGTACCAGGTCGCTTTAATCAGTTCCAACATCAGGGTGCGACTGTCATTGCAGACTATGGCCACAATCCAGATGCCATGCGTGCGCTAGCAAGTGCCATTCAGGCCATGAAGCCAATCAAGAGTCATGTTGTCATTAGCGGGGCCGGGGATCGGCGCGATGAGGATATTCGTGATCTCACTCGCATTCTTGGAAACTCGTTTGATAATGTCATCTTGTATCAAGATGCCTGTCAACGTGGTCGTGAAGATGGTGAGGTACTAAAGCTCTTACAAGAAGGGCTTGTAGGCGCAACCAAGGCAAAGCAAGTGAAAGAAATTCATGGGGAGTTCAAGGCGATTGATACCGCCCTTAACGATGTCTCGCCTGGAGATATCTGCCTCATACTAATTGACCAAGTCGAAGAGTCGCTCGCCTACCTCAAAGAAAAAGTAAAACCCTAAGACCAAACTTGGGTTTTAGCTTATGAGTGGTATTGCTTTAAGCGGTCAATCTCTTCTTTAGACCCCAGCATCACTGAGACGCGCTCATGCAAGTCTGTTGGCTGGAGATCCATAATGGTCTGAGTGCCATTAATCGATGCACCACCAGCCTGCTCTACCAAAAAGCTCATCGGATTTGCTTCATACATCAAGCGTAATTTGCCTGCTTTCTTTGGATCACGCTTATCCCACGGGTACATAAATACGCCACCGCGAGATAAGACCCTATGCACGTCAGCTACCATCGATGCAATCCAGCGCATATTAAAGTCTTTATCACGTGTTCCAGTAGTGCCAGCCAAGCACTCTTCAATATAACGACGCACAGGATCAGCCCAATGACGCATATTGGACATATTGATCGCAAACTCTTTGGTAGAAGGTGCGATGGTCACCGCATCTTTGATTAATAAGAACTCGCCAGTATCTTTGTTTAAAGTGAACATGACTACGCCATCACCCAAAGTCAGGGCCATCGTAGTTTGAGGGCCATAGACGACATAACCAGCAGCCGCTTGGTGACGACCTGATAGTAAAAAATCAGAAGTTTGTAGTGGTGCGCTAGGATCTTGCTTTTTCAATATAGAAAAAATAGTGCCGATGGATACATTCACATCGATATTGGATGAGCCATCAAGTGGATCAAACAAGAGAAGGTAGTCGCCAGTACCCTGCACTGCTACAGGCAATTCCATTTCTTCTGAAGCAAGGCCTGCAAGGGAGTGACATCCCTTAACACCATCCATCAGTTGATCATTTGCGATGATGTCAAGCTTTTGTTGCACTTCACCTTGCACATTGCCGCTACCAGCAGAACCCAACAAACCAATCAAGGCGCCCTGCGCTACTTCATGACTAAGGGTAGAGCAAGTATTGACTACTGCGAGCAATAAATCTTGCAGGCCAGTAGGTATTGCAGCACCCTTTGGTTTGGCGCTAACAAGATACTGCTTGAAATTAGTATTGATACCTGAGGACAAAAGTATTTCTCCAAAGTGCTATTAAGATTAAGGTCTATTTTGCCTTGTTATTGAAAACGGTCATAATTTATTGCTATTTGGTAGTAAATTTCACTCTTAACAATTAGGTGGCCCTTACAAATGAAGCTCGATATTGATGAAAAATTGATACATAGCGCTATGGAATACGTAAATCCAAAGACTGCTCCCGCAGATCTGATCCATGAACTTGTTTCCGCCTTTATTAGGCTCAATGCAGGGAAAAATCTTGTGGCCCTTGGCGGAAAATCGCCAAAAATGGAGAATATACCGCGCTAAAACAGGCATTCTTGAGCACTAGCTACTCAATGCCTTGCTGATTACTTCACGAGTATCTGGAGAGAGGGTTTGGTAGGCTGCTACGCGCTCCAAGGCTGATTTCATCCGATCTTGATAGGGTGCCGCAAAGAGGCGCCAACGATCTAGAGCCCTGGCTAAACGCGCTGCAACTTGGGGGTTGATGGGATCCAAAGCCAGAACGCTATCTGCCCAAAATTCATAGCCACTGCCATCTGTCTGATGAAAACTCGCCGGATTATTCGAGCAGAAAGTATGAATCACGCTTCGCACTCTGTTGGGATTATTCATTTTGAATGCCGGATGCTCACGTAATTTCTTGACATTGCCCAGAGTTGGCTCAAGGCCATCAACCGGTGGACGGCTCGATTGCAAGCCAAACCATTTATCAATCACTAGCGCATCATTTGTAAAGCGTTCATAAAAATCACTCAAACAATCAGTTGCCTCCCTAGCCCCATGAATTACTAATCCAGCTAAAGCAGCATAGCGATCAGTCATATTATCGGCAATACGATATTGATTAACTGCCATCGGCGCCCAAACAGCAGTATTGGCTTCAAGCAACATACTCAGAGCCAGGTTTTTTAAAGCCCGCTTGCCTGCATCTACCGCATCTGACTTAAACGGTCCAGGCGTTTGCATCTGCTGATAGAGCGCGGCCCACTCTAACTGTAGCTGTTTAGCAATTTCCCTGCGAAATGCTCGGCGTGCGGTAAAAATTTTCTGTGGATCTACGCTCGTGCACTGCTCATACAGATAAGACTCGGCGGGCAGCGTTAAGGCCAAATCTTTAAAGGCTGGATCGAGTTTAGGGTCCATTAATAGATTGCGATAGGCATCAATTAATTGCTTATCAGGTAAGCGATGATTCAAAATCATTTGCATAGCTAACTTCTGGCCAGCCTCCCAGCGATTAAAGGGATCGTCATCACTTGAGAACAGGGTGAGGAGATCTGCCTCACTTTGCTCGAAGTCTAAATGAATCGGGGCCGAGAAATTCCGGTTAATTGACAGTACTGGGCGCTCATCAATATTGTCAAAAGTCCAGGTTTGACTTGCTTGAGTTAATTCCAACAATTGCTCTACTTGATCATCGCTATTGGTAATCAAACGCATCTTCAATGGGATGTGAAAGAGCTTCTTATCCGGCTGGCCTGGACTTGGCGCGCAGCTTTGAGTCAATGTGATCTGATATTGTTTTTTTGTCGCATCGTAATGCTCCTCTAGCTTAACCCGCGGTGTCCCTGCCTGGCTGTACCAATTTCTGAACTGGGTAAGATCTTTGCCATTGGCATCAGCCATCGCCATCAAGAAATCATCACAGGTGACGGCTTGACCATCGTGACGCTTGAAGTACAAATCCATTCCCTTGCGAAAACCCTCTATACCCAGCAGGGTTTGATACATCCGCACCACCTCAGAGCCTTTTTCATAGACGGTTACGGTATAAAAGTTGCTGATCTCTTGGTATTCATCAGGACGAATCGGGTGAGCCATGGGACCCGCATCCTCAGGGAACTGTAGTTGACGAAGTAAACGGACATCTTCAATGCGCTTCACTGCCCTACCGGATTCGCTACCCATTTGATCGGCAGAAAACTCTTGGTCTCTAAAGACTGTTAAGCCTTCTTTCAGAGAAAGTTGAAACCAGTCTTGGCAAGTGACTCGATTACCAGTCCAGTTATGAAAGTACTCATGAGCTACAACGCTCTCAATATTAGCGAAGTCAGCATCCGTTGCAGTTTCTGGCTGGGCCAAGACGAATTTAGTATTGAAGATATTTAAACCCTTGTTCTCCATGGCGCCCATATTAAAATCACCAACCGCCACGATCATGAAGCGCTCTAAATCGAGCTCCAGACCGAAACGTTTTTCATCCCAATGAATCGAGGCAATTAAGGAATCCATGGCATGGCGGGTCTTCTGAAGATCATGAGGCTCCACCCAGATCTGCAATAGCTTCTTGGCGCCGCTACTTGTAGTGATAGTCTCTTCTATGCATTCCAACTTACCGGCCACCAAGGTAAATAAATAGGATGGCTTTGGAAAGGGATCCTCCCAGATGGCACTATGCCAGCCGTTCGGTAATTTTTCAGTTTTTAATAAGTTGCCATTAGATAAAAGAACTGGGTACTCAGCTTCACGCGCCCGCAAGGTCACGCGATAGCGTGCCATGACATCAGGGCGATCTAGGAAATAGGTAATCTTTCTAAAGCCCTCAGACTCACATTGAGTAAAGAAGTTCCCATTGGAAACGTACAGCCCCATGAGAGAGGTATTTTTCTCTGGCACGCAAACACAAATGATTTCAACGATGAACTTCTCTTTGCCCTCTTTTGGTAAAGAATGGATTGTCAGAAAATCAGGGGTGAGTTCAAAGTGACGATGCGCCTCGCCGTTAATACGCAAACTTACAAACTCCAACTCGTGACCCACCAAAACCAATGGTGCTCCAGCCTCAAAGCTCTTGCCCGGTAATACCTCAATCCGACTTTTAATGATCGTGCGCGCAGGATCCAAAGCGATATCAAGCTCCACTTGATCAAAGGTGTAAACAGGAGGGCGGTATTCGAGCCGACGAAAGCTCTGTGGCAGATCAGTTTTCATAGTTTTATTTTAAGCCCTGACTAGAGTGGCCAAGCCCCCTGAATAATCCTCTAACCCCAAATCAGCGTAGCGATGCCAATCGCAATAAAGGTAACAGCAGCAACCGCATGTACCCACTTGATTGGCATACGCTTGGTAAATTTTTGACCAACCCAGACTGCTGGGGCATTAGCCAGCATCATCCCCAATGTAGTGCCAATGGTTACAGAGAAGACATCCTCATATCGGGCACCCAAGGCAATCGTCGCAATTTGAGTCTTATCGCCCATCTCTGCCAAGAAGAATAGTCCCACCGTCAGCAAAAATACTTGCCATGCACGATCAGCAACCTTTGATCTTGCAGCATCATCAATGTGATCTGGAACCAAAAGCCATAAACCAATTCCTAAAAAGCTCAATCCTAAAATCCAGCGCATCACATCCGGGGAAACCAAAGTGGTGAGCCAATGACCTAACAAGGCAGCGCATGCATGATTAGCAATGGTGGCGATAAAAATGCCCGCAATAATAGCCAAGGCTTGCTTGGGGTAGCGTGCAGCCAACATCAATGAGAGAAGCTGTGTTTTATCCCCCATCTCTGCCAAGGCAACAACTCCGGTAGAGAGAGCTAAAGCAGAAAAGTCCATGAATTTAGTCGTTCCAGTAAGCACAGCGAGGAGAAATACATTGGGGATAGTTTAAATCCCCAATGTGTCCACACGACGTAAAAACTACAAACCCATCTAAAACCAGCTTATGCGACCAAGAGCTCCTGTGCCAAAGAAAAGTCTAGGCCCTGAGCTTGAGCTACAGGTATAGAGGTTAAAACTCCTTTATACACACTCAGACCATTGCGCAGGTGATGATCAATTGATAAGGCTTTCATAACGCCTTGATTAGCCAAAGCCTCCACAAAAGGGTAAGTAGCATTGGTTAAGGCAAATGTGGATGTTCTAGCAACAGCACCTGGCATATTGGCAACACAATAATGCAATACACCATCTACCAAAAAAGTGGGGTCAGCATGCGTTGTAGGCCTAGAAGTTTCAAAGCAGCCGCCTTGATCAATTGCCACATCAACCACTACCGAACCTGCCTTCATCCCCTTCACCATCTCATACGTGACCAACTTTGGCGCAGCACCACCAGGCAATAGAACTGCGCCAATCACAACATCTGCTTCACACACCTCTTGCTCGATTAATAAATTGTCAGAATAAAAAGTGCGCACTCGATTGCCATACAACATATCAATCTGACGCAAGCGATCAATATCACGATCAAAGATGCACACTTCTGCACCAAGACCTACTGCCATCTGCAAGGCATTACGGCCCACTACCCCGCACCCCAGAATGACGATCTTGGCGGGAGCCACACCGGGAACCCCTGCCATTAGCACACCTAAACCACCATGCGTCTTTTCTAAATGAGATGCAGCCGCTTGAATCGACATCCGACCTGCCACTTCACTCATAGGCGCAAGTAATGGGAGTGCTCCATTCATGGCTGTCACCGTTTCATAGGCAATACAAGCAGCACCAGAATGCATTAACGCTTTGGTCTGTTTTGGATCGGGGGCTAAATGTAGATAGGTAAACAGAATCTGATCTTCACGCAACATAGCGCATTCTTGTGCTTGAGGCTCTTTCACTTTCACAATCATCTGCGCCTTATGAAAAATCTCTGCAGCACTATCAATTAAGGAGGCGCCAGCAATTCGATAAGACTCATCTGTCAGGCCGATTTGCTCTCCTGCCCCGCGCTGAATCAGAACTGTATGGCCTTGCTTGCAAAGCCCACTAACATTTCCTGGGGTGAGCCCCACGCGGAACTCATTATTTTTAATTTCTTGAGGTACGCCAATAATCATTGTCATCTCCTATTATTTAAATTCACAATTATTTTTTGTCTTATGGTGTAAGCCAACGATATAAAACATCACTAGATACACTGTTAATAAACATGGACCTAATATCAAGGCAATCCGTGCATCCTCATGAAAGCCCATCAGCACAATGACCAAGAAAATAAAGGCTAGAGCAAACCACGAGGAATACGGATACCAAGGAGTGCGATAGGCAAGCTCGGCCACTTGGACTTTGCTTAGCGAGCGGCGGAATTTGAGTTGCGTAAACAAAATCGCAATCCAAACCATTAGGCCAATAAAGGTAACCGCAGCCATCACATATTGAAAAGCCTTATCTGGAACGAAATAGTTCAAGACAACCCCTGTCATTGACACTGCAACGGTAGCCATTACTGCGTAATGAGGAACTCCATACTTCGATAGCTTTGCAAATGGCGCCGGTGCATAGCCGTTACTTGATAGTGAATACAAGAGACGACCACCACTAAAGATACCGGCATTGCATGATGAAAGCGCTGCAGTAATTACAACGAAGTTAATCAATCCAGCCGCTTCACGCAAGCCAATCCGTTCAAACATGACTACGAATGGACTGCCCTGTTGACCTACTTCATTCCAAGGGAAGATTGCCAGAATGACTAAGATTGCGCCCATATAGAAAATCAAAATACGCCATGCCAATGAATCAATCGCCATTGGGATTGTTTTCTTTGGGTTCTCAGCTTCACCTGCAGACAAACCAATCATCTCAATGCCAACATAAGCAAATAAGACCATCTGTAGTGAGAGCAACATGCCGGTAATGCCATTCGGAAAGAAGCCGCCATGCTGCCACAGATTACTTAAGCCAATAGGTTGCCAATCATTGGTAAATCCAAATAAAATTACGGATCCGCCAAGTGCAATCATGGCAATAATCGCCACTACTTTAATCAGGGCAAACCAAAATTCAAACTCACCAAAGACTTTGACTGCAATGAGATTGATTAAGCCCATCATCACTACAGAAGATAATGCCCATATCCACTGAGGTATTTCTGGGAACCAAATTCCCATGTAAATGCCAACAGCAGTCACTTCGGCAATACCCACCACAACCCAATAAGTCCAGTAACCCCAACCGACCATATAACCTGCTAATGGACTCACATAATTATTGGCATAAGCTGCAAAGGAGCCCGCTACAGGTTCATGAACTGCCATTTCACCCAGAGTGCGCAGCACGATGAAAGCAACAATTCCAGCTAAGAGATAAGCCAAGAGAATGGATGGCCCGGCAATCTTGATCGCAGTTGCCGACCCCAGAAATAGTCCAACGCCAATCGTTGAGCCCAGAGCCATCAAGCGAATGTGCCTTACTTTGAGATGGCGTTTTAAGCCAGTTTGTTCAGTCTGCAAAAGAGACCTCCTTTCGGTTTGCCGTTGGCCGATTTACCAACGAGGCAAAGTCTAGGGAGTGCTTGGCGGATGTGCTAGGGGATAAAAATACCTAAAGTGATTAAAGATATAAAAAGTAGATCGCATCAAAAGGAAATGTCTTTTAAATCAAGGTTATTGCGATCTCTAAAATATTCCTGACTGCAAAAGAATCAGAAATTTCTTACAGGGAATCCCCTTAAGGGTTTATTGCCAATTAAGCAAAAGTTAGTCTTGTGCTGCAATCTGATTAAGAATCTCAGCAGCGGCTGCAAGACCACAAGCGGCCGTTACCATCACAGTAGAGCCATAACCAGTACAAGCAAGGCCACCGCTCGCTGCGCCAGCACGTGGCTCATGAGAGTAAACGGCACGAATGCCAATTTTTTTCTTCAGATTTCTAGAGAAGCCATGATCCTGTCTAAGCCCCTGGCGCACCTTTGCTAGTAATGCATCTTGCTCGGTACGAGAGAGATCATCACAGCGCACAGAAGTTGGATCAGACTTACCGCCGGCCGCACCACACATCACAAGTGCACGATCATTTTTAGTTGCCCATGCTGATAAAGCAATTTTGGTTTGTACTGAATCTGTAGCATCTAATATCAATGCGTCTTTTGGTATGAGTACATCTAAATTTTCTGGCGTCAGAAATTCATCGCAAGGTGTTAATTTGATCTCGGGATTAATCTGCAAAATACGTTGTGTCATCGCCTCTACTTTGGCTTTACCGTACTGCCCCTCTAAAGCATGGAGTTGGCGATTGGTATTACTCTCTGCAATGTGATCAAAGTCAACTAAGACGAGATGCCCAATGCCAGTTCGAGCCAAGGCCTCCGCAGCCCAAGAGCCGACTCCACCCAAACCAGCAACCACTACCGTGGCATTGCGAAAGCGCTCCCGCAGCTCTGGCCCATAGAGTCTAGCGACCCCGCCAAAACGACGATCTTCCATGCTTTCTGCTACCTTGTCTTCTGCCATAGCTTCTCTTTATACTGAATAAATGGACTCCATTGCTAAACTTCGCAAAAACTATACCTTCGGTCAGCTTTCTGAAACCGATGTCCCAGGCAATCCTTTGCCTCTTTTTAAGCTCTGGTTTGATCAGGCCGTAAGAGCCGAGTGTCCCGAACCCAATTCCATGACTTTAGCTACTGCTGATAAAGCTGGAAATCCTTCAGCTCGTATTGTCTTACTAAAAGGCGCTGACGAAAATGGCTTTAGCTTTTTCACGAACTACGAAAGCCAAAAAGGGAAAGATTTGGCAGTTCGCCCTCAAGCGGCCTTACTGTTTCATTGGCACGAGCTGGAGCGCCAGATTCGCATTCAGGGAGTAGTAGAGCGTGTTAGCGCCGTTGAAAGTGATGAATACTTTCACTCTCGCCCCTCAGCATCACGAATCGGCGCTTGGGCTTCTCCACAAAGCTCAGTTATTCCAAACCGTGAATTTTTAGAAGAGGCGGAGAAGCAATTCAAAGCAGAATTCGGAGATACGCCACCTCGACCTGAGTATTGGGGTGGTTACCGTCTACGTCCTACTGAAATGGAATTCTGGCAAGGCCGTCCTTCCAGATTGCATGACCGCATTCATTACAAATTAGATGGCTCTACTTGGCAGGTGAACCGCCTAGCGCCTTAAGAGTATTGCGGCGCTATCAGCGATTTAAATTTCGCCCTGAACTTTGCTAACTTAGGTGCAACTACTGCCCTGCAATAGCCTTGATTAGGATGCTGCACAAAATAATTCTGGTGATAGTCTTCAGCAGGGAAAATGGTTGGAGCCACATCAATTTGCGTCACTATCGAGCTAGAGTAAATTCTCGACTCTTCAAGTTCTTTAACAACTTCATGAGCCATTTGATTCTGCTCATCGCTATGGGTAAAAATGACTGATCGATATTGTGTGCCGTGATCATTGCCTTGGTAGTTCAATGTAGTAGGATCATGAATCACAAAGAAAATTTCCAATAGATCCCTAAACGAAATCACTTGTGGATCAAACAGGATGTCTACAATTTCAGCATGACCGGTAACCCCAGTACAAACTGCTTCATAAGTAGGATTGGGTCTTGGGCCCCCAGCATATCCAGAAACGACTGATTTAACCCCAGTAATTTGCTGATACACAGCCTCAAGACACCAAAAACATCCGCCGCCTAAGGTGGCTTGCTCTAGTGGGAATTGATTTTTCTCAAGAATTTGGTTCATGGCTTTATCCTAATGCCTTATTCCAATATTTGCCAACTATTAAACACTATGAATCGCTTCACCATCCAACTTGATGAAATCAAAGCAGCCTATGCTGCCGAATCCAACCCCACTCTTGAAGTCAGATTAGAGCGCATTAATCGAATCGAAAAGATGATTGCGGCGAATGAAGAAAAAATCTGCAAAGTATTAGAAGCAGATTTTGGAGTACGCCATCCGATTGAAACTCGCCTTGCAGAATTTCAGATGGTGTATCAAGCAGCCAAGTACGCGCGCAAACATCTTAAAGAGTGGATGCGACCTGTGCGGATGGAAACACCGTCATTTATGGGCTCTTCAGAAGCGTGGACCGAAAGTCAATCGATTGGCGTTGTTGGCATTATAAGTGCTTGGAATTACCCAATCCAATTAGCACTTGTCCCTGCAATTGCAGCGCTTGCTGCTGGGAATCGCGTTTGGCTAAAACCTTCTGATCGCTGCTCTCGTACGTCTGGGTTCTTAGCAGGCTTGATTCAAGAGTATTTCCACCCTAGCGAATTTTGTGTAACTACTGGCGGCATCGATGTAGCAGAACAGTTTGCCGCTTTACCATTCAACCACCTTCTCTTTACTGGATCAGAAGCTACCGGCAAAAAAGTAATGCGTGCTGCTGCCGAAAATCTAACGCCTGTGACACTAGAGCTTGGAGGCAAGACACCAGCCATCATTGATTCAACGGCCAAACTCCAAGAAGCTGCTAGCGCCATTATTTATGGCAAATTACTGAATAGCGGTCAAACCTGCATTGCTCCAGATTACGTTCTGGTTGAACGGGGCAGACAAGATGCTTTTATTCAAGAACTTCAAGCTGCAGCTCAATCCCAATTTAGTAATCCTGAAGAGCTGACCGGCCCGATTGATGATGCGCAGCTGCAATACTGGCAACACTTGGTAAGCGATGCCGTAGATCGTGGGGCAAAAGCAATTCCCTTGCTCAATAATCCCTCTGCTGGGGCAAGAAGGTTTGAGCCTGTTGCTCTAGTTGATGTATCGCCTCAGGCGCGTGTTCTACATGAAGAAATCTTTGGGCCCATTCTTCCAATAGTGACTATTGCAGATACCGCCACAGCCATTGCTTATATCAATAACAGAATTAATCCATTAGCACTCTACTGGTTTGGTAAAGACAAAAAGAATATGCGACGTGTTTTAGAGGAGACTCGCTCTGGTGGCGTCACTATTAATGACACCTTATTACATGCAGCAGTCGAATCCCTACCCTTCGGTGGAATTGGTGCTAGTGGCATGGGCGCTTATCACGGGAAGGCAGGCTTTGATACCTTTAGTCACCACAAGCCAATCCTGCAAGTGCGTGGCTTACTGGGTAGCAATCTTTTGAAGGGTACTAAGCCCGCTCACCCACCCTACAGTAAGAAAACAGAGCGCCTATTAAAGCGGCTGAAGTAATCAGGCAATTAATAAGCGTAGAGCAAACCCGACAAATAAGAGCCCTGCTAGCATCCATAGGCTAGCAGCCCAACGCGGATGAGTCTCAAAAAACTTTGAGAAAAGTTGGCCTACGCAAATTAAGGCTGCTAAATAGCTCATGCTCATCAACTGCAAAACAGTAGCCAGATATAAAAAGGTATATGTAGGATTTTCAGAATCAGAACGAATAAACTGAGCAAAGAAGGCGATAAAGAAAAAGATTGCCTTAGGGTTTGTTAGGGATAGAGCGAGGGCTGCAAGCAAGGGATGTAATCGCATGAGGCGGGCTTGGACTTCATAAGCTTCTGAATGCCCCTTTGATATCCAGCGCTGATGACCACTCCGCAGCAAGCCAACTCCCATCCACGCTAAGTAAGCAGCGCCCAAAGTTCGGACAATGTTAAAAATTACTGGTGAAGACATAAGCAATGTGGCGGCGCCCAATGCAACGGCAATCATCAACACTAAATCGCCAATAAAGATTCCTAGCGCACTCCAGACACCCAACCTCCAACCCCTTTGCGTTGTAGTTGTTAAGACATAAAGAGAATTAGGCCCTGGCAATAAGATGATGAAGAGCGTGCCCAGCAGATAGCTTGTGAAATCAATAATTTCAGCATTTGAGGGCTTGAACAGGTCTAATGAGAAAAATTCCATCTCTGCATCATAATTAATTCGGGAAAACCCTTGTAATCACCCCCCCAAACTGTCATAATAAGAGGCTTTTGAAGCAATTTGATTCATCGCCCCCCAGCTATATTTCAGCGTCCCGTTTAGAAGTCATAAACACAGAAGTTCATAAAACGCGCTGCCGCCTGTCTGATGGTCGATGCCTTTGACCATCGCATCCCATAAAACCATGGATGCAACATACGGAGACATCCCTTGAAAGGGATGTGTAATAGCATGACTTTTTCTAAAGAAACTCAACACGAGTCGAAAGGCTCAAAGTCGACTGGATCTGAATTCCAGTCTTTCGCCCTAGCGGCCCCACTTCTTAAAAACGTTGCTGAATTGGGTTTTACCCAAGCGACCGCTGTTCAGGCTCAGGTTATTCCCGCAGCTTTAGCTGGTGGTGACTTATTGGTCAGCAGCCAAACTGGTAGCGGCAAAACCGCAGCTTTTTTATTACCTTTGATTCATCAACTCATCGAAGCCAATCCGAACAATTCACCTGTGCCAGGTCGCGCGCAACCTAAAGTGTTAGTGCTCTGCCCTACCCGTGAATTAGCTCAACAGGTTACAGCTGATGCAGTGAACCTAGTGCGTGGCATGAAAGGTATCCGCATTGCAACCATCATGGGCGGTATGCCTTATGGCAAACAAATTCAGGCCCTCAAAGGCGCACTCTTAGTTGTTGCAACCCCAGGTCGTTTACTTGACTTGTGTGATAGCAAAGCAATTCGCTTAGATGATGTAAAGCAACTCGTGATTGATGAGGCCGATCGCATGCTTGACATGGGATTTGCTGATGACCTCGAGGCAATTGACAAGCGTTGTGCAGGCCGCAACCAAACTTTAATGTTCTCAGCGACCTTTGCGCCAAAGATTATGTCTTTAGCCAATGCCTTGACTACCGATGCTAAGCGCATTGAACTTGCTCATGCAGGTGAAAAACACGCCAACATCGAACAGAAATTACATTGGGCTGACAGCATGTCACACAAGCACAAATTGCTTGAGCATATTTTGGCTGATGCCACTTTGGATCAGGCAGTTGTTTTTGCTAGCACTCAGGTAGAAAGCGAAAAGATCGCTGACACATTGCGTGCTAACGGCTACGAAGCTACTGCACTCCATGGTGCAATGCCTCAAGCTGTGCGCATGCGTCGCCTAGAGTCCTTACGTAAAGGTCACACCAAGATTTTGGTAGCGACTGATGTGGCGGCGCGCGGTATTGATGTGCCCCGTATTAGTCACGTGATTAACTTTGGCTTGCCAATGAAACCTGAGGACTACACGCACCGTATCGGTCGTACTGGTCGCGCTGGTCGTAATGGTGTAGCTATCACTTTGGTTGAACATCGTGATCGCGCCAAGATCCGCAACATCGAGCGCTTTACACAGCAAGATATCGTAGCGTCAGTGATTGCAGGCCTTGAGCCACAAGCAAAGCCTAGCTTTGGTGGTGGCGGTGGTGGCAACCGTTCTGGTGGTGGTCGCTCTGGTGGCGGCGGTGGCAATCGTTCTGGTGGTGGCGGTGGTCGTTATGGTTCGGGCGCACGCTCTGAATCTCGTTTCGGTGGTGGCGGCTCTGGCGGTGGCAATCGTTCGGGTAACCATTTTGAAGCGCGCTCGACTGGTTCTGCTGATTCACGTCCTGCACGCTCAGCCGATTCACGTCCTGCACGCTCTGCTGATTCACGTCCTACGCGTTCAGGGGATTCACGTCCAGCAGGTCCACGTTTTGCTAAACCGAAGTCTGGCGGTCAACGTCGGAACTTTAGCGGTAGCTAAAAATGGCTCACCGTAATCGTCTCCGTTCTTCATGGAATCGAGCCGGTTCCGGTGAATTTCATCGGGCGCCACGAAAGTGGCAGCCTTGGCTTAGTGATACTGGGTCACTTACCCAAAAAATTGAGAACGCGATTGGTCAAAAACTAGAAGTACGGGTTTTGCGCGATTGCCCTCAATCCCTCAATAGCGATGAAAGTCGCTATTTCCATTTGAAGATTAGACGCTGTAGGGTACGTGAAGTACTTTTGTGTGCCAATAATATTCCCGTTGTGATGGCACACAGCGTGATTCCGACCCTAAGCTCTAGTGGTAGCAACCATAGCGTCCTACGCCTTGGTACCAAGCCTTTGGGCGCCGTGTTGTTTGCAAAAACACGAAGATATGTCAAAGCAAAACCACCACGAGATATTGCGCGCCTAGATAAAAGTAGCGCCTTATGGAAACGATGTTCCAAGAATTACAGTGGATTAAATTCGCCCTTGTGGGCTCGACGTACCCTCTATCAGCTAAAGGGTCGCCCAATATTGGTTAATGAAATTTTCTTACCCGCTTTACTAGAACTCTCAAAAACTTAAATCATGAGCCAAGCCAGGCTGGCTTTAATGAGCGCTTCATCGCCGGACTCGGTAGTAAAGACCTCACCAAATCCAATAGCCTTAGCTGTATCAGCAATATTCTGGTGTGGGCATAAGGCGCTAGCAGCTTGCAACCCCTGTGGAAATTGATCCTTCACTACTTGGCCCAAATAACGTACTGCTTCAGAAGATGTCAACAACCAAAGCGATTTTGAGAAATCCATCTCACGAATCACATGCCAAGCAGGATTGGCAAGATCTAAGGGTACGCGCGTGTATACAGAGATCGCTTCTACTGTCGCCCCTGTATTCATAAGGGTATCAGCTAGCCATTCACGACCTCCCTCACCTTTGAAAATAACAATCTTTTTGTTTTTAAAGTCCCAGCCAAGGCTTTGCAGCTCTTGCCATAGCCCTTCTGAATCCCATTGCTCATTGTTCTTTGGAATCAACACCGGAGTGGGATTTTTTTCTTGACCAACGCCATGGTTCAGTAACGCTAACTTACTGCTTCCACCCATCACGCCAATCGGAATAATCTTCTTTGAAAATTTTTGCCAATCACGCTCTAGTAAACGCATAACGCATTCAATTGCATTAGGACTAACAAAGATAGCTAGATCTGCATCTTTTAGACTAGTAGCAATATGATCTGCTAGTGAATGATCCGCTTTGGGAACGATTGTCAGCAAAGGAAGTGAGGCTATTTCTGGGAGACTACGCTTGGCAACCCCACTGCGCTCAATGCTTTTCGTCAGTACCTCGATGAGCTGACGAGCTTGGCCGCTAGGTCTAGTAACAACAATGGTTTTAGTACTCATCGCTACGATGATGACTATTTAGCAATTTTCGGAATTAAATCTGCTGCGCCCTGTGCTAACAAATCTTTTGCAACTACAAGCCCCAGAGCCTCAGCATCCTCAATCGACCGAACTTGTGCATTGCCATTGGCTATACAAATCGCTTTGCCATCCACGCTTGCCACAAAAGAACGAATTTGCATCTGGCTTTGGTCCCATACTGCATGAGCTGCTAAGGGTACTTCGCAGGAACCACCGAGCTGACGAGACACCATCCGCTCCGCAGAAACAGAAAACAGAGTGGGCAAATCATTTAGAGGGGCAAGCCATTGTTTGATGTTGGGATGCTTGCTTAAAGTCTCAATACCTAGAGCGCCTTGACCAGCAGCTGGCGTGTATGGATCATAGGGAAGATAAGCGCGAATCCGACTTTCCAAACCCAAACGCTTTAATCCTGCAGCTGCCAAAATGATGGCTTGATACTCGCCACGATCTAACTTACCCATGCGGGTATCCAAATTACCACGCAGAGGATGAATCTCTAGATGCGGAAGTTTTGCTCGCAATACTGACTCACGGCGCAAGCTTGAAGTTCCTACGATTGCTCCCTTGGGTAAGTCTTCAAGACTGGCATAGTCATTTGAAACGAATGCATCCCGTGCATCTTCTCTAGCCATCACGCAAGAAAGATCAAATCCCTCTGGCATCACCATCGGAACATCCTTGAGGGAGTGAACTGCCAAATCAGCGCGCCCATCCTCCAGAGCTGTTTCGAGTTCTTTGACAAAAAGGCCTTTACCGCCCACTTTAGAGAGGGCTTTATCCAAAATCTGGTCCCCTCGGGTAGTCATGCCCAAAATCTGGACATCGCAGTCTGGATAGAGCTTTTTGAGGCAATCCCGGACATGTTCTGCCTGCCACATGGCTAAGCGACTTTCACGGGAGGCGATAACTAGGCGCTTAGGAGCTGCCAAAGAGGGAGAATTTGTGGTCTGGGACATAGCATTTAAAATAATAAAAGACGTACAACAATATACTGTGTTTATGAGCTCACCCAAAAATTCCTTAGACAACAAAGCCCAAGCTTGGTCGGCCCGTTTTAATGAGCCGGTAGACGAGCTCGTTCAGCGTTATACCGCCTCAATTGGCTTTGATCAACGCTTTGCAATGGTCGATATTGCCGGCTCCCTGGCCCATGCCCAGATGTTAGCTGCCCAAAAGATCATCAGCGCCCAGGATTTAGCGGATATCGAGAAGGGCATGGCTCAGATTAAGAATGAGATTGAATCTGGCCAATTTGCATGGCAATTGGCGCTAGAAGATGTCCACCTCAATATTGAAGCACGCCTCACTGCGCTAGTAGGTGATGCAGGAAAACGTCTGCACACTGGTCGCTCTAGAAATGACCAAGTGGCTACTGATTTACGTCTGTGGTTGCGGGGCAGTGTTGATGAGATTGCCATTACTCTTCAAGTTCTGCGCAGCGCACTATTGGATTTAGCAGAAAAACATGCTGGCACGATCATGCCTGGTCATACTCATCTGCAGGTTGCACAACCCATTACCTTTGGTCATCACTTGATGGCTTATTTTGAAATGTTTAGTCGCGATGCAAGTCGCTTGACTGATTTGCGTGCGCGCTTTAATCGTCTGCCCTTAGGTGCCGCGGCTTTGGCAGGTACTACCTACCCGATTGATCGCGAACAGGTTGCTAAGGCTCTTGGCTTTGATGGTATTTGTAATAACTCCTTAGATGCCGTATCAGATCGTGACTTTGCGATTGAGTTCTGTGCATTTGCATCGATCTTGATGATGCACGTTTCTCGCCTCTCAGAAGAGCTTGTGCTGTGGCTTAGTCCACGCTTTGGATTTATCGATCTGCCAGATCGCTTCTGCACTGGTAGCTCCATCATGCCGCAAAAGAAAAATCCTGATGTTCCTGAATTGGCGAGGGGCAAAACAGGTCGCGTCTATGGTGATCTTATCTCCTTGCTAACACTCATGAAGAGTCAGCCTCTTGCCTATAACAAGGATAACCAAGAAGATAAAGAACCGTTGTTTGATGCAGTCGATACTGTGCAAGATACCCTGCGCATCTTTGCTGACATGATTCCTCACATTGAAGTCAAGGCGAATGTGATGAAAGCAGCAGCTCAAGAAGGTTTTTCTACGGCCACTGACTTAGCTGACTACTTAGTTAAAAAGGGCTTGGCATTTCGTGATGCTCATGAAGCTGTTGCTCACGCCGTTAAAGCCTGCGTCGGTAGAAACTGCATGCTGACTGACTTAAGTCTCTCAGAATTGCGTTTTGCTTGCGGTCTTGATAATCGTCCTGAACTGATTGGTGATGATGTCTTCGCCTTGCTAACAGTCGATGGCTCGGTGCAATCACGCCAACATGCTGGAGGTACAGCGCCCTCCCAAGTACTCGCTGCCATCAAACGGGGTCGTGCAGATCTCTAGATCGCATGGGGTTTTGGTCCAAACTTTCCGCAGGAATTGATCGTATAAACCAACTGCTTGGCAAAGCTGCCAGCATTATGATTTTGCTGTCCTGCATAGTATCGGCAGTCAATGCCTTACTGCGCTATGGCTTAGACATTAGTAATAACTGGCCTTTAGAGCTGCAATGGTATTTATTTAGTGCTGCAGTCATGTTGGGCGCGGCCTACACTCTCAAACGCAATGAGCATGTCCGCGTAGATTTAATTTATTCCCAGCTTCCTGATCGTGGGCGTATTTGGGTAGATTTATTTGGCTTTCTATTTTTCTTGATGCCGGCATGCATTTTATTTGCATGGCTCTCATGGACTACCCTCTTTTATCCGTCCTGGTTAGTGATGGAACATTCGATGAATTCGGGTGGTCTTGCTCGTTACCCTATTAAGTTTGTTGTGCCGTTTGGTTTCTTTATGCTCAGCTTGCAAGGCGTATCAGAAATCATCAAACGCATTAGCGCGCTCAAAGGTACAACCAGCTTACCTACCGAAGATCTTCATTACGAAAAGCCAATGCAATGATCCCATTAGAGTGGATGCCACCGTTTATGTTTGGCGGCCTGATTGTCTTTATGTTGATCGGCTTCCCAGTCGCATTCTCTCTCATGGCTGCTGCCCTATTCTTTTCTGGCATTGCCATCAGCGAAGGCTTCTTTGGTATGTCATTTTTGCAAGCCATTCCACAGCGCATCTTTGGTAGCGTGCTCGCGAATGACCTGCTTCTGGCGATTCCGTTCTTTACTTTTATGGGTGCCATTCTTGAGCGCTGCGGTCTTGCTGAAGAAATGCTGGACTCCATGGGTCAACTCTTTGGAGGAGTGCGTGGTGGCCTAGGTTACTCAGTCATCATTGTGGGATTTATTCTCGGTGCGATTACCGGCACTGTAGCCGCCCAAGTGATTGCTATGGCGATGATCTCTTTGCCAGTGATGATACGCTATGGCTACAACATGCGTTACGCTACAGGCGTTCTGGCTGCCTCTGGAACCATTACTCAATTAGTGCCGCCATCGTTGGTTCTGATTGTTTTAGCGGATCAACTCAAGACTCAAAGTGGTAGCGCCGATGTCGGCAGTATGTATCTTGGTGCTTGGGGACCTTCATTGCTGCAAATTGTACTTTTTGCGCTCTATACCTTCTTTCTCTCCCGTATACGTCCAGCCTATTTGCCAGCGATGCCAGTAAGTGATCTCACCCTCAAGGGCTGGGCGCTCTGGAAAAAATGTCTCTTAGGAATTATTCCGTCTGCGGTACTCATTTTTTTAGTATTGGGTACGATCATGACCGGTATTGCCACCCCGACTGAATCTGGTGCTATGGGGGCGATGGGCGCATTGCTATTAGCATGGCTACGCAGAGCGAATATTCCCAATCTCAAAGGCTTAATTCAGGAGGCCTATCAAAACACGATGCGCATTACTGCCATGGTGGTCTTTATTCTCATCGGCTCAACCTGCTTCTCAGTCGTATTCCAAGGAGTTGATGGCGGCTTGTGGGTTGAGAATCTGTTCTCAGGAATGCCTGGTGGCTGGATTGGCTTTCTGATTGCCGTCAATCTCTTAGTATTTTTCTTGGCATTCTTTTTAGACTTTTTTGAGATTGCTTTCATCATCGTGCCGATGCTCGCACCAGTAGCAGTCAAACTACTCTCTCCGGTACTGCTTGACTCTATGAACGGTAATCCACAGGCTGCCGCAAGCGCTGCACTTGTCTGGTTTGGGGTGATGCTATGCGTCAATATGCAAACCTCGTTCATGCATCCCCCATTTGGATTTGCCCTTTTCTACCTACGAGGAGTTGCGCCAAAAGAGGTCAAGAGTAGCGACATTTACTGGGGGGCGCTCCCTTGGGTGGGATTGCAACTGATTATGGTGGCTGTGGTCATCGCCTTCCCTGCGCTTGTGACAACATTGCTAGATAAGCCTGCTGCTGTAGTGCAGAGTCAGGATTACAACTTCACCGACGGCGAAGAATCAAAGCCGGAAGAATCTGCAAATAAGGTGGATGAAGATGCCCCGGTAACGTTTCAATTGGATAAGCCGGTTAAATAGCTGCCAATCTTATAAACGCTTCCTCTGCTTGCAATTTCGATATTGGGCAATAGAAATTTTGAGATGTAGTGCATTAGCCGGCGATTTCAATAGGTATATCGTTTCTTTCATACCGCTATACACATTATTCGATGTTAAGCCAGTACTCGATAAAGCTTCTGATCTATTTTTCCTAACCATTGAAATCTCTCGCGTAAAAAAAATTAAGAAAGATACAGAAGCATACTTAGATCAGCAAGTAAAAAATACCCTGAAATTTTCAGGGTATTTAATCAAACAACGGGGAGACTTAAAGCGTGATATCACGCTCTTGCCTTACGCAATCAACATAGTATTGACTACGACCATCTAGGTCAGCCTTCACTAGACCATGAATATCAGTCTCAAAGCCAGGGAACTTTTCATTAAAGTCTCTTGCGAAGTACAGATAATCCACAATGCGTTTGTTAAAGCGCTCACCTGGAATCAAGAGTGGAATACCTGGTGGGTATGGCGTTACCAACATGGCTGTTACGCGCCCCTCTAACTGATCGAGTGGGACACGATCGACTTCTTTATGCGCCATCTTGGCCCAAGCTTCCGAAGGCATCATGGCTGGAACCATATCAGAGGTATACATCTCTGTAGTCATGCGGGCCACATTACGGCCCTTGTAGAACTCATGAATCTGCTGACAAATATCTTTTAGGCCAACACGCTCATAACGTGGGTGCTTGGCAACAAACTCAGGCAGCACCTTCCATAAAGGAGCGTTCTTATCAAAGTGATCCTTAAACTGTTGCAGCTCTGTCACTAGTGTGTTCCAACGACCCTTAGTAATGCCGATGGTAAACATAATGAAGAAGGAATACAGGCCACACTTCTCAACGATCACCCCATGTTCTGCAAGATACTTCGTGACAATACTTGCTGGGATGCCCATGGAACCAAAGTTACCCTCGATATCTAATCCAGGAGTAACTACTGTTGCCTTGATTGGGTCCAGCATATTAAAGTCTTTAGCCAATTTACCAAAGTCATGCCAGCCTGCATTAGGTGCCAACACCCAATCAGAGCGCTCGCCAATACCTTCTTCTGCTAAGTGATCTGGTCCCCAGACCTTAAACCACCAATCGGCGCCAAACTTATCATCCACCTCGCGCATAGCGCGACGGAAGTCCATTGCTTCAGCAATCGACTCCTCTACCAGAGTAGTACCGCCGGGTGACTCCATCATGGCAGCAGAAACGTCGCAAGAGGCAATAATGGCGTACTGCGGGCTCGTAGAGGTATGCATCAGATAAGCCTCATTGAAGCAGTCTCGATCAAGCTTGGTCTCTTGCGCATCCTGAACCAGTACTTGCGAAGCTTGCGACAAACCAGCCAAGAGCTTATGAGTAGATTGGGTTGCAAACATCAAACTCTTCTTGGTGCGCTTGCGATCAGAACCAATCGCATGCATATCTTTATAGAAAGGATGGAAAGCGGCATGGGGCAACCAAGCTTCGTCAAAATGTAAAGAGTCAACCTTGCCATCAAGCATCTCTTTGATCATTTCAACGTTATAAATGATGCCATCGTAAGTACTTTGAGTCAGTGTCATGACGCGTGGCACCACGTTTTTATTCTTAATGAATGGATTGGCATCAATTTTCTTCTTGATGTTGGCCCACTCAAATTCTTCTTTAGGAATCGGTCCAATAATGCCGAGGTGATTACGGGTTGGCATCAAGAAAATCGGAATCGCGCCCATCATAGTAATCGAGTGAATCACCGATTTATGGCAATTGCGATCGACTAACACTACATCGCCAGGAGCAACGGTAGAATGCCAAACAATTTTATTGGATGTAGAGGTGCCATTGGTGACGAAGAACAAATGGTCCGCATTAAAGATGCGCGCAGCATTACGCTCGCTCTGAAGCACCGGGCCAGTATGGTCTAGTAGTTGGCCCAACTCTTCTACAGCATTACAAACGTCGGCACGCAGCATGTTCTCACCAAAGAATTGATGAAACATACGGCCCACTGGACTCTTCAAGAAAGCAACGCCGCCTGAATGCCCTGGGCAATGCCAAGAATACGAACCTTCAGAAGCGTAATTGGTTAGCGCCCGGAAGAATGGTGGCGCTAATGAATCAAGATAGACCTTTGCTTCACGAATAATATGACGTGCTACAAACTCTGGGGTGTCTTCATTCATATGAATGAAGCCATGCAATTCACGCAAGATGTCATTAGGCATATGACGTGAAGTACGAGTTTCGCCGTACAAGAAGATTGGAATATCTTCATTGCGCTTACGCACTTCTGTAATGAAGGCGCGCAGGTTATTTAGGGCAGGAAGATCATGATCTTCAGAATCCGAGTCAAACTCTTCATCATCAATCGAAACGATAAAGCTAGATGCACGGGAGGCTTGTTGTGCAAAAGAGGTGAGGTCGCCATAACTAGTTAAGCCAATGACCTCCATGCCCTCCTGCTCAATAGCTTCAGCGAGATCGCGAATACCTGAACCCGAAATATTTTCGGAGCGAAAGTCCTCATCAATGATGATGATTGGGAAACGAAATTTCATGGCTACCCTTTAGGTTCGCGAACTAGGATTGTAATAAAGGAAATTAAGTCTTGGGCAGGGTCACGCCCCGCTGACCTTGATACTTGCCACCACGATCTTTATAAGATGTGCCGCAAATCTCATCACTCTCAAAAAAGAGAACTTGTGCGCATCCCTCACCTGCGTAAATTTTGGCAGGCAATGGTGTAGTGTTAGAAAACTCTAGAGTGACATAGCCTTCCCATTCGGGCTCGAATGGAGTGACATTCACAATAATGCCGCAACGAGCATAGGTGCTTTTGCCAACGCAAACAGTTAATACGCTGCGTGGAATCTTAAAATATTCAACGGTTCTTGCTAAAGCAAATGAATTCGGTGGAATGATACAAACATCACCCTTAAAATCTACGAAAGATTGATCATCGAAATTCTTGGGGTCAACAATAGTGCTATTGATGTTCGTAAAGATCTTGAACTCATCTGCGCAACGAATATCGTAGCCATAGCTTGATGTGCCATAACTCACGATTTTGTTTCCAGCAGCGTCTTGGCGAACTTGTCCTGGCTCGAACGGGCTAATCATGCCTTGCTCGCCCATGCGACGGATCCAGTGGTCAGATTTAATAGTCATGGGCGAATTGTAAAACCTTCGCAGCCCTTCCCGATCATTTATCGGGTGCTGAGCACTAAAAATTAGCTATTTTTGGTAAAAATCACTCGCTCAGGGGCGTTATAGATCTCAAAATGTTTACCAGAACAACGAGACAGGATGGTGAGGTTGGTTTTACGAGCCAGTTCTAGACCCATGAGAGTGACCCCCGAGCGGGTTAGTAGGAAAGGCACGCCCATCTGGGCTCCTTTAATCACCATCTCAGAGGTGAGCCGCCCAGTAGTGAAGAAGATTAAATCTTTGCCGGGTTTATTGGCCAGCCACATCAGACCAGAAATCGAGTCGACTGCATTATGGCGTCCCACATCTTCAATAAAGTGAAGAAGCTGCACCCCATCCTCACCTGCCCTCTCAAATACAGCACAGGCGTGAACTGAGCCAGACCTCTTATAGATCGAGTCATGAACGCGAATGGCATCAATTAAGGCGACGATTGCCTCTTGGGATAATTGGGGTCCATCTGGTAGCCGAATTTCCGACATCTCTTCCATGAGGCCACCAAACATCGTGCCTTGACCACAACCCGTAGTGACTACCCGCTTGCTAGTTAGCGCATCAATATCAACCGAACTGCGGCGAGTCTTAACAGCAGCAGAATCCGTCTCCCAGTCAACCTGGATGCTCTCGATATCGTTCGGAGACTCCACCAAACGCTGATTGCGTAAATAGCCCAGAACCAAGGCTTCGGGAGCGCTGCCTAGGGTCATCAAAGTGACGACCTCACGCTTATCCAGATAAATCGTTAATGAGCGCTCCCCAGGGATGTGGGTGAGCTTTTTCCTGCCCGCCTCATCTAAGACCTCGACCTCGTGGACCAAAGGCACGGAGGCGCTAGACATCTGAATATTGGGCTGAACGGCCATGAAACGCTTTCTGAATCGAGTAGAAATTGGAGTTTAGCGAGATTTACGGGAACTTCGCGGTGTTAACTTTAACCGCAGACTAAAATCACTGCACAAGCTCGGCATAATTGAGCATTACCCCTAATTTAACCTTCTTATTTAAGTCCGCATTACATGAGCAGCTCCCAGCGTCGTCTTCTTGTTACCTCCGCCTTGCCGTATGCCAATGGTCAGATCCATATTGGCCATTTGGTTGAATATGTGCAAACTGATATTTGGGTGCGCTTTCAACGGATGCGTGGCCATGAAGTGCATTATGTTGGCGCTGATGATACCCATGGCACCCCCATCATGCTGCGCGCAGAAAAAGAAGGGATCACTCCAAAGGAGTTAATCGCCAATGTTTGGAAAGAGCATAAGCGCGACTTTGATAACTTCCTCATTTCATTTGATAACTACTACACCACAGATAGCCCAGAGAATGAAAAGCTCTCGCAAAGCATCTATCTGAAATTACGTGATGCTGGCCTGATTGAAAAGCGTGCGATTGAACAAGCTTATGACCCGGTCAAAGAAATGTTCTTGCCCGATCGTTTCATCAAAGGCGAGTGCCCAAAGTGCGCTGCCAAAGATCAATATGGTGATAACTGTGAAAAATGTGGTGCCACCTATTCACCTACTGATCTGAAAAATCCTTTCTCAGTAGTCAGCGGTGCAACACCAATCAAGAAGATTTCTGATCATTACTTCTTTAAGTTATCTGACCCACGTTGCGAAGCATTTTTACGCGACTGGACTCAAGTAAAGACACCTCTTCAACCTGAGGCCCGCAACAAGATGAAGGAGTGGGTTGGCCAGCCAGGCGAAAGCAAGCTGGGTGACTGGGATATCTCCCGTGATGCTCCTTATTTCGGCTTTGAGATTCCTGATGCCCCGGGCAAATACTTCTACGTCTGGCTTGATGCCCCTATTGGCTACTACGCTAGCTTTCTCAATTACTGTCAGGCCAAAGGTCTGAACTTTGATGAGTGGGTCAAACCAGATACAACCACTGAGCAATATCATTTCATTGGTAAAGATATTTTGTATTTCCATACCCTCTTTTGGCCAGCTACGTTGCAGTTCGCAGGCTATCGCACACCAACCAATGTATTTGCTCATGGTTTCTTAACCGTTGATGGCGAGAAGATGAGTAAGTCACGCGGCACCTTAATTTCTGCCAACAGCGTCATTGAGTGCGGCTTTAATCCGGAATGGTTCCGCTATTACTTTGCTACGAAGCTCAATGACAGCATGGAAGATTTAGATTTAAATCTACAAGACTTTGTAGCGCGCGTGAATAGTGATTTATTGGGTAAGTACATCAATATTGCGAGTCGCAGCGCAGGATTCTTAGTCAAGCGTTTTGGTGGCGTGGTGTCTGATGAAGCTATGAACAATCCCCTGCTCAAAGAAATTGCCGCCTCAAG
The DNA here is from genome assembly GCF_002206625.1 of Polynucleobacter campilacus. GTDB lineage: Bacteria > Pseudomonadota > Gammaproteobacteria > Burkholderiales > Burkholderiaceae > Polynucleobacter > Polynucleobacter campilacus. The sequence goes on from NZ_NGUP01000001.1 coordinate 434,910, forward strand.
TGAAAAAATTGCAGCGTTATACGAAGCACGCGAATATGCAAAAGCCTTACGTACTATCATGGATCTTGCTGACAAGGTCAATGCTTTCGTAGATGAGAACAAGCCTTGGGAAATTGCCAAAGATCTGGCTCGAGAGGCAGACTTGCAGCAAATTTGTAGCGTTACCTTGGAAGCTTTCCGCATGCTCAGTCTTTATCTCAAGCCGGTTATTCCACAAGTTGCTATAGGCGTAGAAACGTTTCTCTCCCTCCCTCCGCAATCTTGGAGTGATATCAATACCCCGCTTTCTAGCAAGAATCCGATCAAGGCCTATCAGCATCTGATGACCCGGGTGGAGGCTCCTCAAATTGAGGCTTTGCTAGCAGCAAACTTGTAAAAATAGCCCTAAAAAGCACCTATAATGGTGGTCGTAGTCCATAGATGACTTTTGGCATTAATCTCTATAAGTTATTGAATTTATTGAGTATTTTAGGAAATACCATGGCAAGATATCAGTCTGAATTTACCCAGTTCTTAAATGAGCTCAAATCTGAGAAGCCCAATCTCGAGGCAGACCAACAAGCTGGTCGCGCGCTGTTGTGGGACAAAGAACCCCTTACCGTTGAAGATCAGCGCCGCGCAAAAGCGGCCAAGTTAAAACAACGCGCTTACGTTTACTCGAATGACTGAGCCAAGCACTCAGCCAATCTCTGATTTACTAGATAGCACCCCATCAGTCACTGACGGGATGTCGGAAGCATTCGCCAAACTGTATGGTGAGCCACTCTTTAAGCTCCCTACTGATCTCTATATCCCACCAGATGCGCTGGAAATTTTTCTAGAAGCATTTGAAGGTCCGCTAGATCTTTTGCTTTATCTCATTCGTAAGCAGAATTTCAATGTACTAGATATTCCAATGGCGCAGGTTACTCAGCAATATCTGAGCTATATCGATCAAATTCGTCATACTAATCTTGAGCTTGCTGCCGAATATTTATTGATGGCAGCGATGTTGATCGAAATTAAATCGCGCATGCTATTGCCAATGAAGAAGGCAGATAGCGAAGAAGAGGTAGATGATCCACGCGCAGAATTGGTTCGTCGCCTCTTGGAATATGAGCGCATGAAGCTGGCCGCTCAAGAGCTTGACCAAATTCCTCAGCAAGGACGTGACTTCCAGATAGCGCACGGCTTTGTAGACACTACTGTTGCCATCGCTTGGCCCGAAGTCAATTTAGATGACCTGCAAATGGCGTGGCGTGATGTCTTACATCGTGCCAAACTCAATCAGCACCACACCATTACTCGCGAACAATTATCTGTCCGTGACTTCATGACACGGATTTTACGTCGCCTACAAAGCACGCGTTTTATTGAGTTTGGCGAGCTATTTGAAGATGCAATTAAATCTGGCGAAGGTATTGCAGTAGTGATTGTGAATTTCATTGCCATGCTTGAGCTCTCACGCGAGGCTTTGATAGAGATCACACAGGCCGAGCCCTATGCTCCGATTTACGTACGCCTAGCCTATACGCCCGTTGCATGAAAATCATTAGTGATATTCAGGAGTTGCGTGATCACTTACGCGGCCAGAACCGTGCCTCATTTGTACCGACCATGGGTAACCTACATGAAGGTCATTTGTCACTCATGCGCCTGGCAAGGCAACATGGCGACCCAGTAGTTGCTAGCATCTTTGTAAATCGCCTGCAGTTTGGTCCTAATGAAGACTTTGATAGCTATCCTCGCACTATGCAAGCGGATATTGAGAAGCTAGAAAAAGAAGGTGTCTACATTCTGTTTGCACCGACTGAGCGTGATCTTTACCCACAACCACAAGAATATCGCGTAGATCCACCACAACAACTCGGCGACATCCTTGAAGGTGAATTTCGCCCGGGATTCTTTAAAGGCGTTTGTACGGTTGTATTAAAACTTTTTTCTTGCGTACAGCCTAAGGTCGCCGTATTTGGAAAAAAAGATTACCAACAGTTGATGATTATTCGTCAAATGGCTAAACAGTTTGCATTACCAGTCGATATCGTTCCTGGTGAAACTATTCGCGCTGATGATGGCCTCGCTCTCTCATCGCGCAATAGCTTCCTCTCAGCCGACGAGCGTGCAGAAGCGCCCGAACTACAAAAAGCGCTCAAAGATGTACGCGAACAAGTTCTACAATTAAAAGATCGAAATGTAGCGTCACTCTCAGAAATTGAAAAAAAGGCAGTGGCAACACTTGCCAGACGCGGCTGGAATCCTGATTACATCGCTATTCGTAAGCAAAGTGATTTGGCTCCAACCTCCAATGAAGGTCTGCATGCAGGCGAGCCGCTCGTGATTCTCACAGCGGCCAAGATTGGCAAAACACGCTTGATAGATAACCTAGAGATTTAATCCTTAGTAATGCTTAAAGGGTAAAAAACTTACCCACCTCTAAGTTCAACTCTTTAGCCAAATCGGCACCACTCACCTTCCCTGAAGCACCCTTAGCCTTGAGGACTTCAATCTGTCCGCCATGGCAGGCAATAAAGAATGAATCTAAAGTGATTTGTGTGATTTCACCTGGCTTGCCTTTAACTGCACCAAAGGTTGCAGTCACATGTTTGTGGCAATCGTAGATCTGAACCTTTTGCTCACCAAATTTCGTCCATGCTCCAGGAGCTGGGTTGCACGCACGAATCAGGTTGTAGATTTGACTGATATGTGTCGCCCAATGAATCTGCGCAGCATCAACACCAAACCAACCCTCATAGTTAGCCTTGGATTCATCTTGAACGAGTTCTTGATGTTTACCTGCGACTACCAGATCAGCAGCCTCTAATAGCGCTTTGACTCCGATTGGGAAAAGATGATCAAAGTAGACCTTGCCCAAGGTGTCATTTGGTCCAATGGCGACTTCTTTTTGCAAAATCACTTCGCCTTCATCCAAACCATCGGATGGACGGAAGATCGTTAGACCCGTTTTTTCTTCTCCTAATGCAATCGCCCAGTTAATTGCACTGGGACCGCGATATTTTGGCAGCAAAGAGGGATGGTATTGAATGGTGCCGTGCTTAGGAATCTTGCAGAGCTCTTGAGGAACAAACTGAAGCACATAGGCCATCACACAGATATCTGCATTACTATCAATCATGGCCTGAGCAGCCTCAGGTCCTTTGAGGGAAGAGAATTGCAAAGCGCTAAGGCCTCTTACCAGCGCCGCTTCTTTCAGAACCTCAGGTTTAGTCGATTTGGGATTATCAGGTGGACAGAAAACGGCAACGACTTCATCACCACGATCTAAAAAAGCCTCTAAGGCAGCCTTACCAAAATCAGCACTACCAATCAGCGCAATCCGCATCTTAGATCACCTTATCGTGACGAAGAGAAATTAATTCATCGGTCGAATAACCCAATTCATGAAGAATCTCATCGGTATGCTCACCAAGTAATGGTGAACGCGTTACATCAGTTGGGCTATCAGACATCTTGATTGGATTGCCTACAGTAAGGTACTTGCCGCGAATGGGGTGATCTACCTCAACTACTGTACCTGTAGCACGGAGTGCGGGCTCTTCGGCAATTTCTTTCATCGACAGAATTGGGCCACATGGAACATCGTACTTATTGAGAATATCCATGACTTCGAACTTACTCTTGGTCATCGTCCATTTTTCGATCTCACCAAAGATCTCCATCAAATGGGGCAAGCGCGCCATTGGGGAAGCAAATCTGACATCCGTAATCCAATCCTCATGACCGATGACTTTGCAAATTGCTTCCCATACTGGCGCTTGCACTACGACATAGATGTATGCATTTGGATCAGTTTCCCAGCCTTTGCATTTCACAATCCAGCCCGGCTGCCCACCACCAGAAGCATTGCCGGCGCGAGGTACAGCTTCGCCAAACTCACCGTTCGGAAACTGGGGGTACTCTTGCATGATGCCATTGCGCTCTAAGCGCTGTTGGTCCCGCAACTTCACACGGCACAAATTCAATACTGCATCTTGCATGGCTGCCAGGACCTTTTGGCCACGGCCAGAGTGGGTGCGCTGATAAAGCGCAGTAACGATACCTAAAGCTAAATGTAAGCCAGTTCCACTATCACCAATTTGCGCACCAGTCACCATGGGGGGGCCATCATCAAAACCAGTGGTGGATGCAGAGCCACCGGCGCATTGCGCGACGTTCTCATACACTTTGCAATCTTCATAAGGGCCAGGACCAAAACCTTTGACAGAGGCCATGATCATCATCGGATTCAGTTCTTGAATACGCTCCCAAGTAAACCCCATACGATCGAGCGCGCCCGGTGCAAAGTTTTCTACTAAAACATCACATTCTTTAATGAGGCGCTCGAGGATCTCTTTGCCCTTTTGAGTCTTAGTATTGACAGTAATAGAACGCTTGTTGTGATTCAACATAGTGAAATACAAGCTATCTGCATCCGGAATGTCGCGCAGCTGACCGCGAGTTGCATCCCCTTCCCCAGATTTTTCTACCTTGATGACGTCTGCACCAAACCAGGCAAGCAACTGTGTGCAGGTTGGTCCAGATTGAACGTGCGTAAAGTCGAGGATTTTTACCCCTTCTAGTGCTTTTGCCATGGTTTGAGTCCCAATAAAGAATGAAATTTCTGAATTGGGATAATTTTACCAGTGGGGAATAAGGGTCAATAGTGCATGCCCAATTTTTGGGCAAGACCCCCTACTCAAGCTAAATTGACGCTTCCTAAGAGGTATAGGAGGCTAAGAGCCAGAATTTTCAAGAACAGCGATGCGCTGTTTAAGAGCCTTCTCCTGGGTATAGCGATCGGTCTCATCCCGAATTACCGCAACAATCCCATTGACCTTGTGATGCTCATCAAACAGCATACCCACTGTAAACGCGATGGAAAGCATGTTGCCACTCTTATGCAGAGCGGGTACCTTGAGTAATGATGCGCCGTAACGAGTAATCCCCGTTTCCATTGACCTGCGACAGCCCTCGTTATGTCGATGACGTTGACGCTCTGGAACAATTAAGTCCATGGTGCTACCTAATGCTTCTTCTTCCGAGTAACCAAAGATGCGAGTAGCAGCGGGATTCCACATCACAATTTTTTCATGAGCATCAACAACAATAATTGCATCCCCGATGCACTCTACTAATTGGCTTAAATCAATACCGGTATTCATAGAATCAACCTAAATAAAAAAAGGCGCTCACAAGGAGCGCCTTCAAGATGCTACTGATTAATGATTGTTCTTAAACTGCTTTAGCTGTATGCAACTTAGCAATGTCATCAGCGTTGTAGCCAAGGTCAGCCAATACTTCATCAGTATGCTCACCCAATACTGGAGATGGCTTCACTTCGATTTCCAAATCAGAGAACTTGATTGGGCTACCGATAGTTAAATACTTGCCGCGTACTTTGTGATCCACTTCAACGATTGAACCGCTCTTACGCAGGTCAGGTGAAGCAGCCAATTCTTTCATAGAGAGAACTGGAGCACATGGAATATCGAACTTGCGCAGAATATCCACAGCTTCGTACTTAGTCTTGTCTTTGAGCCACTCTTCAATGGTTGCGAAGATGTCAAAGATCTTGTCTTGACGAGCTTCAGCAGTCATATAAGCTGGATCAGTTGCCCACTCTGGTTTGCCCAAAGCCTTAGTAATTGGCTCCCAAGCGTGACCTTGAATAGTGAAATAGATATAAGCATTAGGATCAGTTTCCCAGCCCTTGCACTTCAACACCCAACCTGGCTGACCGCCACCACCAGCATTACCACCGCGTGGTACTACGTCAGTGAATGTGCCATGTGGATACTGTGGATACTCTTCCAAGTAACCAATCTTGTCCAAGCGTTGTTGGTCGCGTAACTTCACACGGCATAAGTTCAATACTGCATCTTGCATTGAGCAAGAAACTTTTTGACCTTTGCCAGTTTTTTGACGCTGCATCAAAGCAGTCAAAATACCGATTGCCAAATGCATACCAGTATTAGAGTCGCCCAAAGCTGCTGCAGAAACTGTTGGAGGACCATCCCAGAAACCAGTGGTAGAAGCTGCACCGCCAGCACACTGAGCAACGTTCTCATACACTTTTAAGTCTTCATATGAATGGCCATCGCTAAAGCCCTTTACTGATGCCAAGATCATTTTTGGATTGAGTTCTTGAATACGCTTCCAAGAGAAACCCATGCGATCTAATGCGCCTGGTCCGAAGTTTTCAACCATCACATCAGAAACTTTGATCATCTTCTCAAGCACTTCTTTGCCTTCTGGAGTTTTAGTATCCAAAGTCAAAGAACGCTTATTACCGTTGAGCATAGTGAAGTACAAAGCATCTGCGCCTGGGATATCACGTAATTGACTACGAGTAACGTCGCCTGAACCTGGACGCTCAACCTTAATCACGTCAGCGCCATAAAAGCCCAACAACTGAGTACATGCAGGACCTGCCTGTACGTGGGTGAAGTCAATAATGCGAATACCGTCTAATGGTTTAGTCATGTTTGTTTCTCCTTAAGTGTTTCTTGTTTACTACTAAATTCAGTCTAAAAAATTAACTTTTACTCTTAACTTCTCATCCCTGCTTATTTCTTTCCAGCCGCAGTCGATGGATTTAAGTTTGTTAAACGGCCACTCTCAGTACCTGCGGTTTCATCAATAACAGCATTGATGAGGGCTGGTTTACCGGCAGCAATCGCTTCTATTAATGCTGCTTCTAATTCTGCTGGAGTAGTTACGTAGTAACCAACACCACCGAACGCCTCAATCATTTTGTCGTAACGCGCATCCTTAACGAAAACGGTCGGGGCAACATCAGCGCCGCCAGTTGGGTTTACGTCAGTACCACGGTAAACGCCATTGTTGTTAAAAACGACTGTCGTGATTGGCAAGTTGTAACGGCAAACCGTTTCGAGCTCCATGCCGCTAAAACCAAAGGCGCTATCGCCCTCTACTGCCACTGTTGGTAAGCCGCTAGTGACGGTAGCGCCAATCGCATAGCCCATACCGATACCCATGATGCCCCAAGTACCAGAGTCAAAACGCTTACGCGGCTTATACATATCCACAATCGCACGGCAGTAATCCAAGGTGTTTGCACCTTCGTTCACCAAATTGACATCTGGGTTCTTTTTAATCACATCACGAATCACACGTAGTGCGCCATGGAAGTTCATTGGGTTTGCTTCTTTTGCCAATGTCTCAGCCATCTTGGCAGTGTTCTTATTTTTCTTCTCAGTGATTGCAGCAATCCATTCAGCGCTTGGCTTAGGAACAGAGGCAATACCTTTTAAGAGCTCGCCAACGCATGAGCCAATGTCACCAATCAATGGTGCGGCGATTTGTACGTTGCTATCAACTTCGTTTGCCTGAATGTCGATCTGAATAAATTTCTTAGGATCCTTGCCCCAAGTCTTACCCTTACCGTGAGCCAGCAACCAGTTCAAGCGCGCGCCAACCAACATCACTGCATCAGCCTCAGCCAATACAAATGAGCGGGCTGCAGAAGCAGATTGTGGGTGGTTATCAGGCAACAAACCTTTTGCCATTGACATTGGTAAGTAAGGAATACCAGACTTCTCGATCAAGTCACGGATCTCTTTATCGGCTTGCGCATAAGCAGCGCCTTTGCCCAAGAGAATCAATGGGCGTTTAGCGCCCTTGAGTACATCTAATGCACGTGCTACTGCATCAGCCGCTGGAATTTGGCGTGGTACAGGGTCGATGACTTTAAAAATCGTTTTCTTAGCTTCATCAGCAGGCATGGTTTGAGCAAGTAGCTGTGCTGGTAAGTCTAAATACACTCCGCCTGGGCGACCAGAAACTGCTGCACGAATCGCGCGGGCAAAACCAATACCGATATCTTCAATATGATTAATACGATATGCCGCTTTGCAATATGGCTTAGCTGCATTGAGCTGGTCCATCTCTTCGTAGTCACCCTGCTGCAAGTCAACAATCTCACGCTCACTTGAGCCAGAAATCAAAATCATTGGGAAACAGTTCACAGTTGCATTTGCTAATGCTGTTAAGCCGTTCAAGAAACCTGGAGCAGAAACGGTCATACAAATACCAGGTTGTTGTGTCATATAACCAGCAATCGCAGCAGCGTTACCAGCATGTTGCTCATGACGGAAGCCAATAAAACGCATACCTTCTGCCTGCGCTAAACGACATAAGTCAGTAATTGGAATACCAACTAGACCGAAAATGGTGTTGAGGTCATTTGCTTTTAAAGCATCAATGACGAGATGAAAGCCATCGGTTAATTGTGTGTTTTGATTATCTGTTGTCATAGAATTTTGATATCAATTGCAGGTCACCACTGAGTGATGGGGCTATGCAATTTAGCTTTCGCTAGCTTCTCCAATAAAGTTATTAATTGCACTGCGGGTATTAGTCCCCGCTTGGCAGAGATGAATATTAGGCTCGGGGTGGGGGTTCATCATTGACTTCGGTCAATTTCCCCCTAATTGAAGCGTCCCAATGGGGCGCAAACCCCTAAAACCTAAATAAAAAGCTCTTTATGCTTTGTTTTAAGACGGCTTAAGGTCTCTGGAGAGAGGTTGAGGTAAGAGGCTAGCTCCTTTTTGGGAAGTAGCTCAAATAGGTCTTCATATTTACGCAGGAAACGCTCTACCCGGCCCGGGGCATCGAGCATATGCAAAGTAATGGAATGAGCCATGATCTCGCTCATGAGTCGCATTACTTCAAACTCAAAGCTTTCTTTGAGGGACTGATGTTGATCTAAGAATTCGGCCCATTTTTTAAGGGGCATCCGGGCTACACGGGCTTTGGTGACAGCGGCGATGCTATAGGGGGCAGCAGTCTTAAGGCGCCAAGCAGCATAGCTAGTCTCAATATCTTTTTCAATCGCAAAACGCAGAATCATTTCTTTAGCGTCAGCACTAGACACAATGCGCTTTAAGATTCCATCTAAAACAAAGTATTGTTCCATTTGATGATCACCTTGATGCAGCACAATTTCTGATTTTCTAAGATCTGAGATCTCTAAATGGCTCTCTAAATCAGCCATTACGTCCTGCCCCAAGCTTTTTAAGACTGAGTTTTGGCTCAGCTGAAGGCGAATCAGGTTTTTTTCGGGGTGCTTATCTAATACTGTCATAAATCGATACTCCAAGAATGACAATTGTAGTCTTTATTACCCGAAAAAATAGATAAAAACCCTAACCCACTGGGTGATTAAGCTAGAATGAATCTGTCGTGGTGCTTTATTGCAGTGCAATAAAGTTAAACGGGAAACACTAAACGTGTGCTGCCCCCGCAACGGTAAGTAAATGCGCCTTTTATCAAAAGGGTGTGAGGAATCTGACAAAGCCACTGTGCGCGTCAATCGCATGGGAAGGCCAGATTCTGAGATTTACTAGCCCGGATACCGGCCAAGACAGGTGGAATTTTGCGGACGGGGACCTTCGCGCGCCGATGACAGTGCCTGGTCCTGCGATCTTGCGCCCAATTGACGCCCGAACTCCTGCACGTGAAGTTCTGTTCGACCCAGCTTACGGGGAAGTGAGCTAGGTATTCGACAACAGAAAGCATTTCATGAAACAGCAGTTGAGCAGCAAACTTAGCACCCTACTATGCGGCGGTTTAATAATTCTCAGCAGCGTAACGCATGCACAAAATGATTCCAGTGTTTCGGTTGCATCCGCGCCAAATCCCATGGACCCGATTATTGTTACAGCAACTAGGACACCAACTAAAGCAAGTGATGTATTAGCCGATAATGTTTACATCGGCTCAGAGGAAATAGCACAGTCAGGCCAAACAACCCTAGTCGAGTTACTGCAAAAACAAAAAGGCGTGACGATCTCTAGCTATGGTGGCGGAGGATCGAATTCCAGTGTTTTCCTAAGGGGCACAACTAATAATCAGACGCTTGTATTAATTGATGGCGTACGAATAGATGATTCATTTAGCGGGGGTGCTAACTGGTCAGTGATACCTCTAAATGTCATTGATCACATTGAAATTATTTTTGGGCCACAAAGTAGTCTCTATGGAGCGGATGCCATTGGCGGCGTAATTCAGATTTTTACAAAACGTGGGGAGGGACCGCCCAAAGTCAATGCCTCGATTGGGTATGGCACCTACGGAACCTCAATAAGCGAGGCCAGCATTTTTGGCTCTACGACTGGCGACCAAACAATAAGCTACTCACTAGCGGCATCCCAAACTCTCTCCATGGGATTTAATACCATTGCGTCAAATAATAAGGATGGTATTACACCAGGCAATAGAACAGGATATGTGCAAGATAGCGTAACAGGCAGGATTTCTCAAGAATGGCAAAAGGGGCAAGAATTTGGCCTTCAGTTTTTACAGAGCAAATTAAATAATCAGCTGCCTGCACTGAATGGTCAAGATGGCTTGCAACAAATTCAAAACCAAATTTCTCAGCTTGGCACCTATAGCCTCTACTCTAAGAATCAAATAAATGATGCATGGAAAAGCCTACTTCAGGCTTCTGCGCAAACTAGCAATGCACTAACACACTCACCAACCTCAGGCGATTATTCTGCATATGACAGCACACTTAATCAAAGGCAAAATATTTACACTTGGCAAAATGATATAAGCCTAGGAAAAGATCTTGTGCAAGTACTGGCCGAGAGAAGAACTCAAACTGTTTCGAGTAATCAGCTTAACTACAACTCACTCGACTTTCCCTTCCCACTTCTTGGTTTTAATCAGTCTCGCAATACAAATTCTGGGGCTTTAGCCTATCAACTCAAGCGCGAATCGAATATTGCAAACTTCTCTATTCGCAATGACAGCATTACTGGATATGGCCCGCATACGACAGGCTCTGCTGCATATGGTTATTTCTTTACAAAAGAATGGCGCGCTAATATCAACTATGGAACTGGCTTTAGGGCTCCTACTTTCAACGATCTTTACTACCCAGGCTATGGAAACCCTGCAGTGCAGGCAGAGAAAAGTAAAAATATAGAGGCTGGATTACATTTTGAAAAACCTACGCTTGAAGGTCACGTCGTAGTTTTTAGTAACTCTATTTCAAACCTCATTCAAGTGAGTAAAGTCAACTGTCCAGTAGGAACAAATCCATACACAGGATGTGCATCGAACGTTGCGAGCGCCAATATCACTGGACTCACACTAAGTGGAATGAGTCACCTAGCGAGCCTCAATCTAAAGGGCTCATTTACCCAACAAAATCCTGTCAATCAGGGCACGGATACAACCCTAATCAAACAAGCAAAGCAATACGGAAATATAGCTGCAGAGTATGTCTATACCAAAGTGACAGCTGGGGTTGGTGCAACATTTTCTGGCAGGCGCAATGACTACCTTGGCGAGGCTACCGGGATGGGAGGCTATACCATCTATAACCTATATGCCAACTACGACTTAGAGAAAGATCTCAGCCTGTTTGTCCGATGGAATAACGTTTTTAATAAAGATTACCAACTGAGTTATGGCTACAACACCCCTGGCTCTAACGCATTCCTAGGCTTGCGCTACGCTATGAAATAAGTCCTAATTTCAGACTACAATGCCAGTATGAATGAGTACAACCCTCTTTCCTCTGGCGATGTAGATCTGGATGGCCTACGTGCATCCATTCAACGCCTTTCTGAAAAGATTGTCTTAGTTTCTGATGCCGTTATAAACCTATCGCAGAACCGGATTCAACTTGAGGGAAAAATTGAGGGGGCGCAAAAGCGTATTCAACATATTTTGAGTCGCTTACCAGAACAAAGTGATGGACGCCAATTGAACTTACTTGGCGAAGCTATTCCACCTACCAACACAGAGGATGATAGTGAGCCAACAACGCATTGAAGTAACCCTAGCTGGGCAAAAGATTACTCTTGCCACAAGCGCAGAACACGAGCCTTTGCTGCGTGAGGCTTGTGTATTGGTTGATGAGCAAATTCAGCTTGCTATTGGCGGTGGTAATCGCAGTATTGAACGCGCCAGCATGATGGCTGCACTCAAAATTGCTGGTGATCTAATTAAGCTACAAAAACAATCGCAACAAAGCTCCTCTTCTAACGTGAGTTCAGATGAGATCGCAAAACTTCAAGCAGAGATCCACAATCTTGAAGATCAAGTAGATGCTTTGATGCAAACCCTTTCCCTGCCTGGTTCGCCAAGGCCAATAGTTCCTTGAACCGATGCGCAAGCATCCGGAACGATCTTTACCTTGTGGGCGTGAGCGTCTTGCAAGTTCACAGTGCCAACTCAGACTTGGTGACTCCCTGAACTTCTTAATGCACCCGAAGCAGAGTAGCCGTTCCACCTTGAACCTTAGGGTTCAGGATGACGGCCTAGCGGCCAAGGCGGGGAATTCATGTTACTAAGCGATATCTTGATGCTCATGTTGTGCGGGAGCATCTCCGGATTTCTGGCTGGACTTTTAGGTATTGGTGGCGGCATGATTTTGGTACCCTTCATGATTTTGGTTTTCAACCATCTGGAATTTAGCCAAGGGGTCATTGTTCATATGGCTATCGCTACCAGTATGGCTACGATTCTGTTTACCACTACATCAGCGATTTGGGCGCACCATAAACATGGCTCTATTGATTGGAAGTTGGTTGCCGCATTTAGCCCCGGATTAGTTGCTGGAAGTCTTATTGGTGGCAGTGAAATTTTCGAGGCCCTCAATACTTCATGGCTTTCACTCTTTTTTGCGATCTTTCTTGTTTACACTTCGATTCAGATGTTGCTCAATAAGAAACCTCAAGCTGGTAGAGAATTACCAGCCTCTCTTGGACTCTTTGGCTTTGGTGCTTTTGCTGGCGCCCTCTCGAGTCTTGTTGGCGCTGGCGGTGCATTTATCACTGTACCCTTCATGCTCTGGTGCAATGTAAAGCCACATGTAGCAATGGCTAGCTCATCTGGCCTAGGATTTCCGATTGCGGCCGCGGCAACGATTGGTTATATGTATGGCAGCTGGAATCACCCCAACCTGCCATCCGGATCTTTAGGTTTTGTTTATGTTCCAGCAGTTGCTTGTATTGTTGCAGTGAGTATCTTCACTGCTCCGCTGGGTGCCAAGATGGCTCGCAAGCTGAATATTGCTCAACTCAAGCGCATTTTTGGTGTGATGTTATTTTTCCTTGCTGCCTTCATGTTTAATGAAAGCCGCAAGGCATTTGGCTTTTAACTAGCTCGTATATTGCTGACGCAAGATATTCTTTTGTACTTTACCCATCGCATTACGAGGTAAGTCAGCAACAATCTCTAAACGCTTTGGAATCTTAAAGTTCGCAATCTGCGTTTTTAAAGTAGCAATCATGGCTTGGGCATTTAACTTGGCACCAGCTTTTGGAACTACAACAGCCATCACAGCCTCACCAAAGTCTGGATGTGGAATCCCAATTACTGCACTCTCATCCACTCCATCCATATCATCAATGAAACCTTCGATCTCTTTTGGATAGACGTTGTAACCACCAGAAATAATGAGGTCTTTGCTGCGGCCAACGATACATAAGTAGTCTTTTGGAGCTTTGCCACCGTTGGCATCACCGCCCCAACGCCCAACGTCACCGGTCTTAAACCAACCGTCTTGAGTAAATTCTTCAGCAGTTTTTTCAGGCATACGCCAGTAGCCCGGGAATACATTTGGGCCTTTTACTTGAATGCTGCCAATCTCATCAACGCCACAAGATTTATTATTTTCATTCACCACACGGACTTCGACACCTGGTAATGGCAATCCTACTGAGCCACCCACGCGTGCACCTTTGTATGGATTAGAGACCAACATCACTGTCTCACTCATGCCATAGCGCTCTAGAATCGGCTGCCCAATCACTTGCTTGAAAGTATTGAATGTTTCTGTCAATAAGGGGGCTGATCCAGAAACAAACAAGCGCATATTACGTGCTACTTTCTGATTAAAGCCTTTGTCAGCTAGCAAGCGTACATAGAAAGTCGGTACGCCCATCATCACTGTGGATTTTGGCATGTGATGAATCAATTGCGCCGTATCTAAGCGCGGCAACCAAATCATCTTGCTGCCGTTAATCAACGCACCATGGGCAGCTACAAATAATCCATGTACGTGGAAGATAGGCAAAGCATGCAACAGCACATCGCCTTTTTGCCAGCCCCAGAATTTTTGCAAGACCTGAGCATTACTTCCTAGGTTTTTATGGGTGAGCATTGCACCCTTGCTTCGGCCAGTGGTGCCTGAGGTATACAGAATAGCTGCAAGGTCATCGTCTTTAGCTGGCACAGTTTTAAATTGATCACTTAAGCTACCTGCGCACTCTAGCAATGTACCAGTTCGATTTTCATCGAGAGTTAAGACATGCTTAGTACCTGCCTTAGCGGCTACCTTGGATACCCAGGAGAAATTCTTGCTGCTGCAAACTACTACAGCAGGCTGCGCATTCTCCAGAAAATATTGGATTTCAGTAGACTGATAAGCTGTATTGAGGGGTAAATACACATAACCCGCACGAATCGTAGCAAGATACAGAAAAAGAGCCTCAGGGGATTTCTCAACCTGGACAGCAACCCTTGAACCAGCAGGAAGCTTAAGACTCTTGAGTAAATTCGCCAACTTAGCAGTGGCACCCTCAAGATCAGCCCAGGAGTAGTAAAGCCCATCATGCGTTTCTAATGCACATGCTTTCTTGTCTTTTGGAAATCCTTTTTCCAATAGCGAATATAAATTCATGAACCCCTCAAATCCAATCTCTTAAAAATCATGAAAAATTAATCTAATGTAGCGCCGGATTTCTTAACGACAACAGACCAACGCGCTACATCAGCTTGTACTTGCCTTCCAAAAGCCTCTCCAGTCAGAGTCGGAGTATCGGAACCATTCTTTTCCCAAATAGCTTTGAGATTAGAAGTATTTAGGGCTTTTTGCACCTCAGCAATCATCTTATCTACGATCGGCTTTGGAGTACCAGCTGGGGCAAATATGGAATACCAAGTGGACACCTGGTAGTCAGGCAAGCCTGCCTCTTGGAATGTGGGAACATTAGGTACGGCAGGTGAACGCTTATTCGATGCTAAGGCGATTGCTACCAGCTTACCTGCATTAATTTGCGGAGCAGAAGTAGCCAAACCATCAAACTCGAGATCGACTTGTCCGGCCAGTAGGTCAGTCATCGCTGGACCAGCACCGCGGTATGGAATATGGGTAATGAATGTGCCTGTTTGAATCTTGAACAACTCACCAGCCAAGTGGTGAACAGTTCCGCTACCAGCGCTGGCATAGTTATATTTGCCAGGGTTCTTTTTCATCAACTCAACGAATTCCTTGGTATTACGGGCGCTTACTTTTTGTGGATTGACCACCAAAACTTGCGGCACGTTTGCAATCATTGCAACCGGTATAAAACTCTTCTCAATGTTGTAATCCAAATTTTTATACATGGATGGAGCGATAGTGTGATGAGTGGCACCGATCAACCAGGTATAGCCGTCAGGAGCTGCTTTTGCAGCTACGGATGCTCCAACAGTTCCCCCTGCTCCACCACGATTGTCAATGATGAACTGTTTGCCCAGTTGCTCGGTGAGCTGAGCTGCCAAAGGCCTAGCAAACGCATCTGTCCCGCCGCCCGCTGGGAAAGGCACAACAAAAGTAACTGGCTTATTCGGCCACTCTTGTGCCATCACCACCAAAGGTGCAGCACAAACTAAAAATAAGGCCTGCTTGATAAGGCTCGTAAATCTCAATTGCTTTAACATTTTTTGTCTCCTTTACTGACTATTTTGATTAGCTATAGATTCAATATTCGAACTTCAATAACACTTTTGGCATTAATACCTAATGCCGCCAAGCTTACTCCATATGAACCTTAGGCGAATACTCTATGAATTCTGCCTTAGGACGTCTCCTCCTGCATTCCTAATCAGGGCACCATTAAACGGCCTACTGCCCTTGAATAATCAATCTCTCCGTGGGTAAAACGTTCATGATTTTCCTCAACAGAAGAAAGATCATATAAATAATTCACCATTAATGCCCCTGATTCACGTAGGCCCTTCCGTGAAAGATCGGCCGCCCAATTGATTTGATGGAGCTTTGCTCCGTTCCCTAGGTGGAACTTAGCCACAGGATTGCCGTTGCGTCCGGCTGAGCCGAGTCCCAAATAAATACTTGCGAGACACAGTAATGCAGATTTTTCTTTTTCGCTTGCATCATCAGGATGCCAGCCAGCACTTAAACGCTCAGTCCAAGAACGTTTTGCCAAACCTAGAGTCTCTAGCGATTGCTCGCGTGCTGATCTGATTGCAGGCTTGAGTTGTACGCTGAAATTATCACCACCAATATCAGCACCGCTAGCCACCCAATCAATAAATCCAGGAATGGGCGATAAGGTGACAAAAGTTTTGAGGCTCGGAAATTCTTCATGCAATTGCTCGGCAACACGCTTGATGAGGAAGTTGCCCATAGAAACACCGCGCAGGCCAGGCTCACAGTTGCTAATCGAATAAAAGGCTGCCACTTTGTAATTGGACGTTTGATGGACTGTCTCAGCCTTCTTATCTACTAGCGGCGTAATCACTGCGGGGATTTCTGATAGGAGGGCAACCTCAACGAAGATCAGCGGCTCATTAGGCAACTGAGGATGAAAGAACGCAAAACATCTGCGGTCAGGCTGTAGACGACGGCGTAAATCATCCCAACCGTCAATCGCGTGCACTGCTTCGTGCTGAATGAGCTTTTCTAAAATCTCGGCTGGCGATTTCCAGTCGACGCGATGCATCTTCAAGAATCCAGGATTGAACCAAGAAGATAAAAGATGACGCAAATCAAAATCCACTGCAGTTAACTCTGGTTGTTTATCTAGCACCAGCAAAAGATCGCGGCGCATTCCTACTAATGCAGCAGTTCCATTGGTGGCGCGATTTAAACGGCGGAATAACTCTTGTCTGGGGGGCTCAACAACTCGTTGTAATTTAATGTAGTTACGGGCATTACCTTCAGCAGAAAAATTTTGTGCAGCAGACATCACCGCTACAGGATCCGGATTGAGTTTCTGGAATAGGAAAGTAAAGAACTTTGCATGCTGATCTTTAGTAAGCTTGTAATAGTTATTAATCACATCGTCAGCCATGCTGACAGCATTGGACTCGCCACGCTCTGAAATCAGGCGGGTCACCGCACCAGTAACGCGCGAAAAATAACGGGCTTTTGCTAACTTTTCAAGCATGCGAGTCTTTTCAGAAATACGGCTAATAAAAAACGATAAATCAATGTATTCCTGCAAAAACCCTGAAATCCATTAAGTTACTGATTGTATCTAGAAAATATAGGTGTTTAGGTATTTTTGCGATGCAATATCAGGGCTTCAGCCCTGATATGCATTTTTATACCTTGGACTTTGATTTAAACGAAGTCATGAGAAAAATGCCGAACAGGATCATTGGTACACATAACCACTGCCCCATCGATAAGCCTAAACCTAAGAGACCCAAAAATGCATCTGGTTCACGCGCATATTCAGCTAAGAATCGGCAGATACCGTAACCCAATAAGAAAAGTCCCGAAACCTGACCGACTCGATGTTGTTTGCTGGAATAGATCCATAACACCACTCCAAGCAAGATACCCTCGCCCAGTAGCTGATAGATTTGAGATGGATGGCGCGGGATACTATCAACCATCGGAAACACCATGGCCCAAGGAAGATCGCTAGGCCTACCCCAGAGCTCCCCATTAATGAAATTACCTAGACGTCCAAACGCCAAACCAAAGGGGACCAATGGCGCCACTAAGTCACTCACCACAAAGAAAGTCGTGTTGCGTTTTTTTGCAAACCAATACAAAGCGAGCAGTACACCCAAAAGACCACCATGAAAAGACATGCCACCCTCCCAAACCTTCAAAATATCTAAAGGATGAGTCAGGTAATAGCCGGGCATATAAAACAAGGTATAGCCCAAGCGGCCACCAAGAACAACTCCCAAGACGCCTGCAAACAATAAATCTTCGAGATCTTTATAAGTCCAGCCCAAGGCTTGATAGCGCGCAGCTTGAATCCGTAGACGACCTAACAATAAAAATTGTGCGAAGGCCATGAGATACATTAATCCGTACCAATGAATTGCAAAGGATCCAATGCGAATCGCAGCTGGATCAAACTGGGGATGAATCAACATAGAGCCTTAACTCTTAGACTGGTCAAAGTTGTGCAACTCATGGCCAAGATCTCGGTAAGCTTTATAACGCTCGCGCCCAGCTAAGCGCTCCGCCTCATTGACTGTAACGACTTCAACAATTCGAGGAAACCGTGCAGCTAAGGCAGCCACGTCTTGTGGCATTCGCATCCCCAGATGAATCATGACATCAGCATGCGGTAGGTTGGATAATGCGGGAGAGGCAAAGTCATCGGTTAAAACAATGGGGGTTTCAGTAGCAGCCTCATCATCAATAAAACAATGGGGCAAAAAATCAGTACCACTAAAAGTCCAAAGTAATTCATCTAGCTTTTTTAAATCAGCCATTTCGCCAACCATCACAACATTACGCACTGGCTGACCTTCAGGTGTAGCGCTCCAAATTTTGCGCGTGAGACGACAAGCGTATTCCAGCTTATCAGCAACATTGCTATGAAAGTCGATGCGAGCCATTGAGCAGGATAGACTTACTTTTGCTCAAGCAAAAAGTTCACCAATAAGGGCACTGGACGACCGGTAGAACCCTTTGCAGCGCCACTCTTCCAGGCGGTGCCGGCAATATCTAAATGGGCCCACTTGTACTTCTCAGTAAAGCGCGACAAGAAGCAAGCTGCAGTAACGCTACCAGCCGGGCGACCTCCAATATTGGCAACATCAGCGAAGTTAGATTTGAGCTGCTCATGATAGGCAGTATCTAAAGGCATACGCCATACAGTATCTAAAGAGGTCTTGCCTGCTTTAGTCAAAGCATTGACTAAAGCATCATCATCTGAAAATAATCCACTATGCACATGACCCAAGGCAATGACACATGCCCCCGTTAAGGTTGCAATATCAATGACTGCTTTAGGCTTGAAGCGCTCTACATAAGTGAGTGCATCACACAGAATTAAGCGGCCTTCAGCATCAGTGTTCAGAATCTCAATGGTTTGACCAGACATGCTTTTGACAATATCGCCTGGGCGAGTTGCTTGGCCTGATGGCATATTTTCACAGGTGGGGATTACGCCAATCACATTCTGATTGAGCTTCATCAAACCAGCCGCATACAAAGTACCTATTACCGAAGCAGCGCCACACATATCGTATTTCATCTCATCCATGGCTTCACCAGGCTTTAATGAAATGCCACCCGTATCAAACGTAATACCTTTACCAACTAAAACAATCGGCGCATCACCCGTTTTGCCACCTTGATGACGCATGACAATAAATTGGGGTGGCGTTTCAGAACCTTGTGCAACGGATAAGAATGAACCCATACCCAAGGCTTCTATTTGTTTGCGGCCAAGCACTTCAACTTTTAAGCCAACCTTCTTGCTAAGGCCTTGAGCAGTCTTAGCTAAGTAGCTTGGAGTACAGATATTGGGAGGAAGATTGCCTAAATCTTTTGCCAAATGCATTCCCTCAACCATCGCAAGGCCTTGCTCTACCGCAAGCTTAAGCTCTTTTGCGCAATGATTATTACCAGCAAACACTAAATGCTTAAAAGTATCTGCTTTATCTTTTGCTTTAAATTTCATGGCAGGTTGACGCACACCGAAACGATAAGCTTGGTCGCCTGCATACTGGATTGTTAATCGCACTTCTTCAGCAATTAACTCTACTTTTTGTGCAAAGCTTGGTACAAACCACAGCGCATTTTCAATTGAACCGCCGCTTAATGCTTTCAATCCTGCGCGTACTACTTTAGAAAAGCTGGTCAAACTACGCTCGCTCGCGATATGTAAATCACCCAAACCTAGCAATAACACACGCTTTACCTTCACCCCGTTTGTAGCCCAAGATTTTTCAGCACGCAGAATACAGACAGCTGATTGCTTATCTTCAAGATCACCGAGTACATTGGCGTGGCTCAATGAACCGCCCAGCAGTTGGTCAAGCTCAGCCAAAAATCCCGCCTTACTCTTGGCCCCTTTTGCACCGCCAAAATGATCAAAGTCAGCCTTGGAGTAGCCCAAAACTAAACAGTCAGAGCTTTGAGCCAGAAGGCTTTTAAGGCTGGAATTTAAGGCTTTTGGACTTTGGAGGTCGGCCTGGGGGAAAATCTTGCTACTAAATTGGATTGTCATAATCTATTACGATGTGTTTAAGTCAAATCAAGTGTGTAGGAAATACTAAAACAGGTCTTTTATCCATTATCCTCCGACATGAGGTGAACTTCTTTTATCTGCACCAATATAAGCCCTTAAACCCCACTAATAACCCCAGAATCCAAATAAACCGCTTCGCATGATTTTTCACCAAGCCCTCCGCCGCGAACTCAGCTATACGACTGGTGGGGTTTTTTTGGTCTTGGTGACCATCATGGTTACCACCTTGGTCATTCGAATTTTAGGTTTCGCCGCTAATGGCGCAGTCAACCCAGAGGATGCCGTAGTTTTAATTGCGCTAGCTACTCTTGGCTACCTAGCGGTCTTACTCACTGTCTCCCTATTTGTAGCCACTCTCATCGTCCTAGTTCGCTGGTACAAAGACTCAGAAATGATCGTGTGGTTTGCAAGCGGCTTAAGTATTACCAATTTAATTCGCCCCGTTCTGCAATTTGCAACCCCACTCATTATTATCATCGCCCTCTTAGCTCTTTTTATATGGCCTTGGGCAAATCGTGAATCCACGCTCATCAGTCAGCGCTTCCAGCAGCGTGATGACGTTTCCATGGTGAGTGCTGGACAATTCAAAGAATCTGCTAAAGCAGAGCGCGTGTTCTTTATCGAAGAACTAGATATCGATAAGGGCGAAGTAAAAAATATATTTGTTGCCGATTCCAAGAATGGCAAGCTCAGTGTTGCCGTCTCCTCAACCGGCTACATCCAAAACTCCGAAGGCGGGGAAAAGTCGATCGTGCTCAAAAAAGGGCGGCGCTATGAAGGCGAACCAACGCAGCCTGACTTTAGGATTTTAGAGTTTGAAGAGTACAGCACGAAAATTCGCAGTAAGGAGACTCTAGCTCCGGCCCCGCGTGATAGAGAAAAAACTATTCATGAATTAATGAATGAGCCAAACCCAGCATTTATTAATCCTAGTAGAGCGGAACTGCTCTGGCGCATTGGCCTCCCACTCATGGCCCTTGGATTGGTACTAATTGCAATCCCGCTAGCCTACGTCAACCCACGCCTTGGTAATTACACTGCCATGCTGTATGCAGTCTTAATTTATTTAATCTATAGCAATCTACTCAACTTGACGCAGAACTTTGTATCTCAAGGGAAGATCAGTGTATTTGTTGGCATTTGGCCTATCCATGTTTTGGCTTTTTTAATCGCTTTTGCCTTGATTCGAAATCGCATCAATCCATCATTGAAATGGTGGCGCCGCCAATTACCTAGTGTATTTTCAAGTAAATGAAACTGCTCTTTCCCTTTATCTATGAGCGGTATCTAGCCAAGCAAATTTATGTAGCGTTTGGTTTTATTTTGTTTGCCCTTGTAGCTCTGTTCTTATTTTTCGATATATTGAGCGAGCTTGGATCAGTCCAGGGTGGCTACACACTATCTCTTGCACTACTGCATGTTCTCCTAAAAGCGCCTAGTCGAGTCTCAGAAATCATTCCAATTGCCGGGCTGATTGGCAGTATTTATGTCTTTGCTATGCTCGCCAGCCAATCCGAATTTACGATCCTGCGTATCGCCGGTCTGGATGTAAAGCGTGGTCTGATCACTCTCACCAAAATCTCGCTGCCACTCGTGGCCCTCACACTCATTACGAGTGAATGGGTCGGCCCCTATACCGAGGCTAAATCAGAGCAAATTCGCATGAAGGCCTTGGGTTCTAGTTACTCATCACAATTTAGAACTGGTGTTTGGGTAAAAGATCGACTGCGTGATGAAGATGGCAGCGGTCCAGTGAGGCCCGGCGTGCGCTATGTCAACGTCGGCAAGGTTGATAAAGATAATGTCATCAGCAATATTCGAATGTATGAGTTTGATGATACCTATCACCTTCTATCTATTAGAAGCGCTATCTCAGGTCAATTTGACGAAACTGGTATTTGGGTACTCAATGATGTTGTAGAAACTCGCTTCAAAGAAACTAAGCAATCCGATCCATTGAATGCTGTTTTTTCTGCACAGACATTCAGACACCCCATGGTAATGCTGGAGTCTGAAGTGACGCCCAAAATTTTGAGCGTACTGCTGATTAATCCAGAAAAGATGTCCATCTTGAGTTTAGGTCGCTTTATCTCGCATCTTCGTGATAACAAACAAGATGCCCAGCGCCATACCATTGCGTTCTGGAAAAAAGTGATTTACCCCTTTACTATTTTTGTGATGCTCGCTTTAGCATTACCTTTTGCTTATTTAAAAGTGCGCGCTGGTAGTGTAGGCATTAAAGTTTTTGGCGGCATCATGCTGGGCATGAGTTTTCAGCTCTTTAACTCCTTATTTTCCAATGTCGGCTTATTAGGATCTTGGCCCGCTCTCATGACGGCTCTCACGCCACCCCTGCTTTACTTCCTCTTGGCTCTAACGGCATTACGCTGGGTATCTAAAGCTTAATACCCAAAATTCATTTAGAATTTGATTCCTATATCTTTGTTGATATATAGCTAGGAATTTATATGAATCTCCATCAATTTCGCTTTGTGCGCGAAGCGGTTCGACAAAACTTTAATCTGACAACGGCTGCCAAGGCCCTCTTCACTTCTCAGCCAGGCGTATCCAAGGCGATTATTGAACTCGAAGATGAGTTGGGAGTAGAGATCTTTCGCCGTCACGGCAAACGCATTCGCTCTCTCACCGAGCCAGGTAAACGAATCTTGACCTCTATCGAGCGGATCTTAGATGAAGTCGAAACCTTGAAACGTGTTGGTAAAGATTTTGCAAGTCAAGATCAAGGCAGCTTAGTCATTGCGACAACGCATACTCAAGCTCGCTATGCACTACCTAAAGTTCTCATGGAGTTTACAAAACGCTTCCCAAAGGTACGCGTCAGTATTGCGCAAGGTAATCCTGGGCAAATTGCTGAACTCCTCACTCATGATCGGGCTGATATCGCGATTGCCACTGAAGGGATCGCCAATACACCTGGAGTCCTTGCTCTACCTGGGTATCAATGGCAACACGTGGTGATGGTGCCATTAAGTCACCCACTTCTAAATCAAGCCACGGTGACATTAGAAGAAATTGCAAAGTATCCGATCATTACATATGACAAAGCCTTTGCAGGCCGCAGCAAAATTGATGCCGCTTTTGCCCAAAGAAATATCACGCCAGATATTATTTTGGAAGCGATCGATGCCGACGTGATTAAAACTTATGTAGAAACTGGCATGGGTATTGGGATTGTTGCAGGTCATGCCTATGACCCTGATCGGGATCGCAACCTCAAGGTAATTTCAGCAAGTCATTTGTTTGGCAATAATGTTACCCATCTTGGCGTCAAACAAGGTGCTTATTTAAGGTCTTTTGTTTACACCTTTATTGAGCTCTTCTCGCCGACATTAACCAAGAAAATCGTTGAGCAAGCAATGAATAACGAATCTGATTCGTATGAGATTTAGAATTTAGTGGAACTCAAAGACAAAATCGTCATTTGAGTGGTGCCTCGGGGCGGACTCGAACCGCCACGCCTTGCGGCACCGGATTTTGAGTCCGGCACGTCTACCAATTCCATCACCGAGGCAGGTGTTTGCAGTGGAAATTCTGCTAACTAGGATGCTTTATTACTGCTAAGACATGAGAGTGTAACAAAAAACGGCTCCCAATCCTCTATCTTTGGTCTAGAACCCTTTAAAATGAGGTCCTCTAGCCAAATTATTAAAAGGAATTACCCGTATGGCCGGCCACTCGAAATGGGCCAATATTCAGCACCGCAAAGGTCGTCAAGACGAAAAGCGCGGCAAGATTTGGACAAAACTCATTAAAGAAATTACTGTTGCTGCCAAATTAGGTGGTGGCGATGTTGCCACTAATCCTCGCTTGCGCTTAGCGATTGATAAAGCCAAAGACTCCAATATGCCCAACGATAATGTGCAAAGAGCTATTGCCCGTGGTACCGGCTCACTGGAAGGTGTGAACTACGAAGAGATTCGTTATGAAGGCTATGGAATGAATGGTGCTGCCATCATTGTCGATTGCTTAACCGATAATCGCACTCGCACTGTTGCTGAAGTTCGCCATGCTTTCAATAAAAATGGTGGCAATATGGGCGCTGAAGGATCGGTTGCGTTTCTCTTCAAACATTGCGGCCAAATGTTATTTGCACCAGGCACTAGTGAAGACCATTTGATGGAAGTCGCTTTAGATGCTGGCGCAGAAGATGTGATTACGCATGAAGACGGCTCACTTGAAGTGCTCTCACCAGTTCCTGATTTCTCAAAAGTACAAGACGCTATGAGTAAAGCGGGTCTCAAGCCTGAATTAGCTACTGTAGCAATGCGTCCCGAAACCGAGATTACTCTCGAAGGTGATCAAGCAGAAAGTATGCAAAAACTATTAGACGCTCTTGAAAATCTGGATGATGTTCAAGAAGTATTTACAAACGCCGCTCTTTAAATAGAACTTTTACTCACTATGAAAATTCTTCTCATTGGATCTGGTGGACGCGAACATGCTCTAGCGTGGAAGCTTGCCCAATCACCTCAAGTACAAACCGTCTATGTAGCGCCGGGTAATGGCGGCACTGCTACCGCCAAACAAACTGGTGCTGGTATTGAGAACTTACCAATTACAGGCTTACAAGAACTGGCAGACTTTGCCAAGCGTGAGAAGATTCATCTCACTGTAGTTGGACCAGAAGCGCCCTTAGCCGCCGGTATTGTGGATGTCTTTCGCAGTAACGGTTTACGTATTTTTGGTCCAACGCAATTAGCAGCGCAACTAGAGTCCTCTAAGGATTTTTCTAAAGCGTTTATGAAGCGTCATGGTATTCCGACGGCTGATTACCGAACATTTAGTAGTGCCCTTGAGGCACATGCCTATATTGATGCCAAAGGTGCACCGATTGTGATTAAGGCTGATGGGCTTGCCGCTGGTAAAGGTGTTGTTGTTGCCATGAACTTAGAGGAAGCACATGGAGCAGTAGATATGATGCTAGCTGATAACAAATTAGGTAATGCGGGTGCACGTGTTGTGATTGAAGAATTCCTGACTGGTGAAGAAGCCAGTTTTATTGTGCTCGTTGATGGCAAGAATGTTCTCGCACTAGCAACTAGCCAAGATCACAAACGCTTGCTTGATGCTGACCAGGGACCTAATACTGGCGGGATGGGTGCTTACTCCCCCGCTCCCGTTGTTACACCAGAAATCCATGCACGTGCTTTGCGTGAAGTCATCATGCCAACAGTCAAAGGTATGGAAGCAGATGGCATTCCCTATACGGGTTTCTTGTATGCTGGCTTAATGATTGCACCAAATGGCAAGATCAAAACCTTAGAGTTCAATTGCCGCATGGGCGACCCAGAAACACAGCCGATCATGGCTCGCCTGCGCAGTGATCTAGTAAATGCCTTAGATCATGCTGTTGATGGCAAGCTCAATGAGGTAGATCTAGAGTGGGATCGTCGGACGGCCTTAGGGGTGGTGCTAGCAGCTCATAACTATCCAGATACCCCACGCAATGGCGATGTCATTAGCGGCATTCCGACTGATACTGAAGATCAGATTACTTTCCATGCAGGTACTAAATTGGAAGATGGCAAGATACTCACATCGGGTGGTAGGGTATTGTGCGTAGTAGGCCTTGCGGATACTGTTCGTGGTGCGCAACAAAAAGCCTATGATGTCATTGATCAGATTCAGTTTGATGGCATGCAATATCGTAAAGATATTGGTTATCGCGCAATCAAGTAAATAGGTAGACTCACTTGACAACACAACACACCCAAATTGACATAACAGCACTAAGAGATTATTTCTTAGGCTTGCAAGATCGTATTACGAGTGCAGTTAGTGCTCTTGATGGTAAAGCCTTTGTTGCTGATGAGTGGCATAAACCTGAAGACAGCAAACTCAAGGGCTATGGTCGCACTTGCACTTTAGATGGCGGCAACATCTTAGAAAAAGGTGGCGTGGGTTTCTCGCATGTCCGTGGCGATCAAATGCCGCCTTCCGCTTCCCATCATCGCCCTGAAATGGCCGGCCGCAGCTTTGAAGCATTAGGCATGTCATTGGTATTTCATCCAAATAACCCCAAGGCTCCTACTACTCATATGAATGTTCGCTGCTTCATTGCGCAAGCTGCAGATAAAGAGCCAGTTTGGTGGTTTGGTGGGGGCTTTGATCTCACTCCTTATTACGGTGTCGACGAAGACTGTAAACACTTTCATCAAACCGCTAAAGATGCTCTAGACCCATTCGGTGAGGAGCTCTACCCTCGCTTTAAAAAATGGTGTGACGAATATTTTTATTTAAAACATCGTGATGAGCCCCGTGGTATTGGCGGAGTATTCTTTGATGACTTTAATGAGCTAGGCTTTGAGCAGAGTTTTGCAATGACCCGTGCAGTGGGTGATGCTTTTATCAATGCCTATCTGCCGATCTTAAAACGCCGCTATCAAGACCCTTTCACACCGGAAGAAAAATCTTTTCAAGAATATCGTCGTGGTCGTTACGTGGAATACAACCTGATCTTTGACCGGGGCACTATCTTTGGACTGCACTCTGGCGGAAGAACAGAATCAATCCTCATGTCGATGCCCCCAGTGGTGCAGTGGTGGTACAACTGGCAGCCTAAGCCAGGCACGCCCGAGGCTAAGCTCTATGACTATTACCTCAAACCACGCGATTGGTTAGCTTGAGCAGCATTCAGAAAATTGGCATTCTGGGTGGAACTTTTGATCCGCCGCATATTGGCCACTTAAAGCTAGCAAGTCATTTTGCAAAGATATTGCAATTAGATCAATTACTTCTCATACCTAGCGGTGAGCCTTGGCAAAAAGGTGCCGATATCACTCCTGCAGAAATTCGTTTTCAGTTGACGGAAGGGGCAGGTATAGATTTAGCTAGAGCGTTCTTGTATCTAAAAATTCCAACCCAAATTGGAGTTGATCGAATTGAAATTGAACGAGCAGGTCCAAGCTATAGCATTGATACTGCCAAGTCCCTCAGAGAGCGCTTTGGCCCTAAGGCCAGTCTAACTTGGCTAACAGGTGCAGACTCCCTAATTCATCTTCCAAGCTGGAATTCTTGGCGTGATTTATTTAAATACATGAACTTTGCAGTTGCGAGTCGGCCGCACTGCGATCTAGATACTGAGATGAGCCCTGAAATCAAGGAAATATTGAAAGTACGCCAAGTATTTGATCCAGCAGCGCTGATCAATGAGCCATCTGGCCTCATCTATGTAGATGAAAGCTTGTCAGTCGATCTCTCCTCTACTGATCTGCGCAATCGCCTCAAAACACCTGCTCACGACCAGATTGCTTCAGAGCAAATCCCCACTCATACCTTAGAAATCATTACAAAGCTGGGCTTGTATCAGTAATCAAGCTAAGATCACCCTAAATACTAAAAAATATCATTGAGAAACCATGGACTTACGTAAATTACAACGCGTCATTATTGATGCCCTAGAAGATGTTAAAGCGCAAGATATACGCGTATACGACACCACTAAACTCAGTGAGCTATTTGATCGCGTGATCATTGCCACTGGTTCAAGTAATCGTCAAACACGATCACTTGCAATGTCTGTTAAAGAAGATGTCAATGCTAAAGGTGGTGAAGTGATCTCCATCGAAGGGCTAGAAACTGGTGAATGGGTATTGGTAGATTGCGGCGATATCGTTGTTCATATCCTGCAACCGATGCTGCGTTCTTACTACCAACTAGAAGGCATGTGGGGTGCAAAACCTGTACGCGTTAAATTGGCTGGTAGTAAGGGGCTTGTAAAAGCCAGTGATTTAGAAGACGATGAAGAATAAGTTCGTCTCGCTTTTTTCCCTGCCCCATTCTTTGCCTGATTATTCGTCTTACTCATGCGCTTAACCATCGTTTCAGTTGGTCATAAAATGCCCGATTGGGTTGCTACAGCAACCCAAGACTATGTCAAACGCATGCCAGCGGACTGCAGTATTGAAATTAAAGAAATCAAACCTGATCTAACACCCGCCAAAGAAGCGATCAAGATTGCTGCTGCCATTCCAAAAGGCTCAAGAGTGATTGCCTTAGATGAACGCGGCAAAGATCAGACAACACAAAATCTAGCAACTCAACTGGCCTCATGGCGCCAAGAGGGCTTTGATATCACCTTTTTAATTGGTGGTGCTGATGGCCTAGACCCTAGACTGAAATCCAATGCGCAAGCAATGTGGCGACTCTCTAGCTTAACCCTACCACACGCCATGGCTAGAGTATTACTCGTTGAACAACTGTATCGCGCTTGGACTATCTTGCAGGGTCACCCCTACCATCGTGAGTAATCCTATGTACTCTTTCATCTATCTCGCCTCACAAAGTCCACGACGCCAAGAGTTATTAAAACAAATGGGCATCCGCTATGAGATGTTAGCACCCAGCCCCGGTGAAGATAGTGAAAGCATTGAAACCCCCCTTCTTCATGAAAAAGCTCGCGCCTATGTTGAGCGCGTTACCTTAGCGAAAAGCACTGCTGCCTTGGCACGCTGGCAAAAAAGTGGTCTTACGTGGGCGCCGATCTTATGCGCTGATACCACTGTGAGTATGCCCGGTAATAGTGAAGGTGAGATTTTAGGAAAGCCTACGGATGAAACTGACGCTGCCCGCATCTTAAATATGCTCAGCGGCAAAACTCACGAAGTTCTGACCGCTATTGCCCTGACTATTGACCCAAGTCAGAAACCGCTTTGCTTGGTGCAGGTATCAAAGGTTCATTTTGCCAAGCTATCGCCAGAGCAGATAGCTGCTTATATTGCCAGCGGCGAGCCTTTCGGAAAAGCGGGTGCCTACGGTATTCAAGGGCTTGGGGGTGCTTTCATCCCTTCGATTGAGGGGAGTTATAGCGGTATCATGGGATTACCCATTTTTGAAACTGCACAACTTCTAGAGCGCGCTCAGGTGACATGCCTATGAACGAAGAAATCCTCATCAATATCACCCCGCAAGAAACGCGGGTGGCCTTGATTCAGCAAGGTGCTGTTCAAGAACTGCAAATTGAACGCACACGTCAACGCGGTATTGTTGGCAATATCTATCTTGCTAAAGTCGTTCGCGTACTGCCTGGTATGCAATCTGCTTTTATTGAAATTGGTCTTGAGCGCACGGCTTTTATGCACGTAGCTGACATTGTCCAAAATAATCCGCAAGCCCAAATTGAAAAGCTATTGTTCGAAGGTCAAACGATCTTGGTGCAAGTACTAAAAGATCCTCTTGGGACTAAGGGTGCTCGTTTGACAGCGCAACTGAGTATTGCTGGTCGCAACTTGGTATATCTGCCTCCAGCAGGCAGCGATCCTGCTACAGAAAAATATATCGGTGTATCTCAACGCATTGATCAAGCAGAAGAGCGTGAAGCAATTAAAGTCAGGCTAGCTGGCCTGATGGCTGCCGATGAAAAAGGCGGCATCATTGTACGCACTAGCGCTCAAGAGGCTTCCGATACCGAGCTTTTACATGACATGCATTACCTACGCACTACCTGGGAAAATATTCAGGAGGCAAAAAAACATCAAGCAGCACCAAGCCTGCTATATCAGGATCTCAGCCTAGCTGAACGGGTTTTGCGAGATATCGCCGGTGAAGAGACTGCCCAGATTCGGGTGGACTCTGCTGAGAACTTTGAAAAGCTCAAAGTATTTTCGAATCTGTATATGCCCAATCTATTAGGCAAGCTAACGCTCCATCGTGGTGAGCGCGCCCTCTTCGACTTATTTGATGTCGATGCCGAAATTAATAAAGCTTTGGGTCGTAGAGTAGATCTAAAGTCTGGGGGCTACCTCATGATTGACCAGACAGAGTCCATGACAACAATTGACGTGAACACGGGCAGTTATGTCGGTGCCCGCAATCTAGATGACACTGTCTTTAAAACCAATTTAGAAGCAGCTCAAGCCATTGCGCGGCAATTACGATTACGCAACCTCGGTGGCATCATCATTATTGACTTTATTGATATGCTCAGCAAAGATCATCAAGAATCTGTTCTCTATGAACTCAAGCGCAATCTTGAGCGCGATCATGCCCGCACATCAGTGAGTGAATTTTCTGCACTAGGCTTAGTAGAGATGACGCGCAAACGAACTCGTGAGTCCTTAGCTCACATCACCTGCGAGCCATGCGCTACCTGCATGGGCAAGGGTGAAGTAAAAACCGCTCAAACCATTTGCTATGAAATCTTGCGCGAGATTGTGCGGGAGCATCGCCAGTTCAATCCACGCGAATTTAGAATCGTTGCAGCCCCTGATGTCATTGACTTATTTCTAGAAGAAGAAAATCAATTCCTGGCTCAACTGGGTGACTTTATTGCTAAGCCGATCACCCTTCAAGCTGAAGGCAGCTTTCGCCAAGAACAATACGATATTGTTCTGAGTTGATTTATTTAAGCGTTTGAAAACTGAATGCGGTGAAGGTTGGCATACAGGCCATCTTTTTTGATCAAGTCTTCGTGTGAGCCATTCTCAACAATTTGGCCATGCTCTAGAACCACAATGCGGTCGGCATGCTCAATCGTCGATAAGCGATGGGCAATGACTAAAGTTGTTCTACCAGCCATCAGGCGGTCTAGGGCATCTTGCACTTGTCGCTCCGACTCGGAATCTAAAGCAGAAGTAGCTTCGTCCAAAATTAAGATAGGGGCATCCTTATAGATTGCCCGAGCGATTGCCAGACGCTGACGCTGACCCCCAGATAGGCGATTGCCGTTATCACCAACCATTGAATCAATACCTTCTGGAAGCTCTTTAATGAGAGCGCCTAGATTGGCGGCCTCTAAAGCCTCGATTACTCTTCCCCGATCTATCCCTTCTTGACCGCTAGCACCATAGGCTACGTTTGCAGCAATCGTATCGTTAAATAAGATGACATCTTGGCTCACAAAGGCAATTTGCTTTCTGATGTCAGCCAATACGATATCTTCTAAGCGAATATCATCCAAGAAAATATGCCCGCTTGTTGGTTTGAAGAAACGGGGCAGCAAATTAACTAGCGTAGATTTTCCGCCGCCAGATGGCCCAACAAAAGCGACTACCTCACCAGGCGCAATAGAAAGATTAATTCCGCGTAAGGCATCTTGTCGGCCCACCTCTTGTTCATACGAGAAACCAACATCCTCAAAGCGAATGCTACCTTTGGCTTTGTCCAAGGACTTCATATTGAGCCTGCGTTCCTCAGCCTCTTCCAAAGGTTGATCCATGAGCCCAAAAATCATCTCGGCTGCTGTAAGGCCTCGTTGCAAGGGTTGATTGATATCGGCTAGGTGCTTTAATGGAGAAATCACCAATAACATTGCCGTGATGAAGGCGGCAAAGCCGCCAACTGTCGTACCTTCTGTAGCAGACTGCAGTAAGGCGACTACTAGCACTACTGACAAGGCCATCGAGGCAATGAGCTGTGTTATTGGCTGGTTCAAGCCACCTGCTACAGCCGACTTCAATGCAAATTGGCGAAGGCGCTCAGCTTTTTCGAGAAAGCGATTCATCTCATATTGCTCAGCACCATGCACTTTAATAATCCGATAACCAGCAGCAGCCTCTTCAACGATATATGCAAGATCACTCGTCAGAGTTTGCTGCTCACGATTGAGAGATCGTAGGCGGCGGTTAATCTTACTCATGATGTAAGCAATGATTGGAAAAATAATTAGGACAATTAAAGTCAGTTTCCAGTTTAGATAAATTAAGTAGCCCATCAGACCAATCACCGTCAGGGAATCACGCACTAAACTAATTAACATCCCACCCATAATGGAAAGAACATTATTGACTTCAAATACAACCGCATTGATCACATGAGATGCTGAATTTTGTTGGAAAAAGATTGTTTTAGCGTGCAGCAGAGTTTGAAACATTTGCTCGCGTAACTTTAGAAGAACCGAATTAATCACACGCGACAACAAATAGTTGGATAAAAATTGAGCTAAGCTACGAACCATCGCTAAGCCAACCAAGAAAACAGGTACCTGCCAAAGCTGATTATTCAGTTGACCTGTAAAGCCGCGATCAAGCAAAGGCTTCATCAAGGCAGGAATTGAAGTCTCTGAGGCGGCGACAAAGGCCATGGCCACCAAAGACCCAATAATCAAGCCAATATGGGGCTTAAGATAGGTAATTAAGCGATTTAGGGCAATTCGGTCTTGAGCATTCATATAATGAATTATGCCCACCTTATCAGTCATACTCATCACCCGCAATGAAGAGGCCAATTTGGACGATTGTCTAGCCTCCCTAGATGGCATTGCCCAGCAGATCGTTGTGGTAGATACGGCCAGCTCAGACTGCACCCTAGAAATAGCGCAAAACTATGGGGCGGTGACTGCCAGCCCACCCGATTGGCCCGGTTTTGGCCCCCAAAAGAATCGCGCCTTGGATCTGGCAACTGGGGATTGGGTGCTCTCTCTAGATGCAGATGAAAGGCTAACCCCAGCCCTCAGAGCTGAAATTCAGATAGCTATCCACCATAGTGCCCAGGTGGACTGCTTTGCTATCCCAAGACTATCTTGGTATTGCGGACGCTTTATTCGTCATTCTGGCTGGAGTCCGGACTATGTTGACCGTCTTTTTAAGCACGGCACTGCCCGCTTCTCAGATGACTTGGTTCATGAACGCTTAATTCCGAATGGTCAAGTAGCCAAACTAGAAAATCCGATACTGCACTTCAGCTTCATGAACTATTCACAGGTCTTACAAAAGATCGATCGCTACTCCACCGCCTCTGCAGAGCAGGCCTTTGCTAAAGGTAAAACGAGCAGTCCTCTCAAAGCAGTACTTCATGGCTTCTGGGCATTCTTTCGCACTTATATTATTCGTGCAGGCTTCTTAGATGGTGCTCAAGGATTTGCTTTGGCAATTTCCAATGGCCAAGGCACTTACTATCGCTATATCAAGTTGTGGCATCTCAATCAGGATTCTAGAAAATGATTTCGATTTTGTTGGCCACCTACAACTGGCCACAAGCTCTCAAACTTTGCTTAGAGTCTCTTGCGACACAAACTGATCGTCATTTTGAAATCATCATTGCCGATGATGGCTCTACTGATTCCACCAAGCAAGTGATTGAACAGTTCAAAGCCTCTTCATCCATTGCTATTAACCATTTATGGCAAGAGGACCTAGGCTTTCGGAAAACTATCATTCTCAATCAAGCAATCGCTGCTGCACATGGAGACTATTTAGTATTTCTAGATGGGGACTGCATTGTGCAACCCGATTTTGTTGCACGTCATCGACAATTAGCCCAAAAAGGATACTTAGTTACCGGCAGCCGCGTACTCCTAAACGAAAAACTCACTCAAGTGCTGCTGACCTGGTCTCATTGGGACTTTAAGCGCTTTAGCACCAGTCTTTTGGGTGAAAGATTTAGTGGTGGCATTAATAAATATTGGCCTCTCAAGATGAAGTTTAGCAATGGCCCTTGGCGGGACTATAAAAAGTTTGTCTGGCGTCGTATTAAGGGTTGCAATATGGCTTGCTGGAAAGCAGATGCTGAGGCTATCAATGGTTTTGATGAAACCATGACTGGCTGGGGTCATGAGGATGCCGATTTTGTATTTCGCTTACAACGGCACCAGATCATTCGTAAATCAGGATCATGGGCTACTGAAGTTTTACACCTCTTTCATAAAATCCATGATCAAAGTAATGCCGCTGAGAATGCCCGGCGTGTTCGAGAAAAAATTCTAGCGAAGGCTATGTAAGCAAATGAGTAGCTTCTCGAATCTGCAGCCTAAAAAAGTATTATTCATCGCTACGCGACAAATTGGCGATGTGCTGGTGACTACCCCCCTTATTACCAAGGCTAGAGAATTATGGCCAGATGCGCAGTTTCATTTTCTAGGCTATCGCGGCAAGCTCGATATGCTGTACGGCAACCCTGATATCGCGAAGATCATTGAGACCTCTGATCGCCCCGGCTTCGGCGAATACCTATCACTGTTCAACACATTATTTCAGCGCTATGACTTAGCCATCGTTACTCAACCTAGCGATCGGGCCTATATTTATGGCTTAGTTGCTGCTTTTAGAAGGGTTGGAGTCCTAGGTGGCCACCCCCAAGGCAAAGAGGTAGAGGATAAATCCAAGAGAAGTAAAAGTGAAAAGCAAAACGCTTGGAAGAAATTCATCTGCATGCATACGGTGGATGTAGATTACTTTAATCAACATGTCATTACAGAGAAACTGCGCTTGCTCGAAGTCTTCTTCAGAAACCCAGCAGATCTGTTTAATAAACCGAATTCTGTAACACCACCCGTTGGTGAACCACTGACACCTGTGATTACAAATGCGCTCACCCAACCCTATGTCGTGATTCACCCAGGACCACTTACCGCATATAAGCGCTGGCCTCTAGCGCACTGGCAGCACCTGATTACTTGGATTGTTAGTAGAGGGTTTCAGGTGGTATTGAGCGCCTCACCTGCGAAGCAAGATGTGCAACTCAATCACGACATCATCTCTCTTTTGGGTGATTCGACTGCTAGCAAAGTCATTAACACTGCAGGCAAACTCTCTATTCCACAAGCGGGCACGCTCTTACGAAGTGCTGCGCTTTATATTGGTGTTGATACCTCCATTACCCATTTGGGCGCGGCTTGTAACACTCCGACGATCACCTTATTTGGGGCAACCCCCCCAACAAACTTTGGCCCATGGCCCAATGGTTTTATTGGTGAACAACCTTATCAACTTCGAGCTCGCTCACAAACTGTTGGTAATGTCACTATCTTGCAAGGTCCTGGCGAATGTGTGCCCTGCCGCAAAGCAGGCTGCCTTGATCATGCTGATAGCAATAGTGAGTGCTTAGATTTATTAGAACCTGCTCAAGTTATCACAGCGATTGAGCAAGCGATCAAAAGTACTTAGTGGTACTGAACCTGAACTGGGTCTTTTTGTTTTGAGGCTAGCAATTGATTGAGACTATGCAGACAAGCATCATCAGGATAAATGCGTAACTCTTCTGGGAATTGCATTAAGCAAGCCCCGCCACTCGTAGTCACAGCAGCGGTTAGCATTAAACCCTTGACGCCATCATTAGCGCCGGGCATTACTGGTCGAGCAGGACTCAACTTGGGATCCCTGACACGATTGGTCATCAAATAAGGTCCGATTTGACTACGTAGCATCTTGAGATCAATTGCAGAATCAATGCAGACGTGTACATTGCGAGCAAAACGCATACGCGCGCCAGTAATATCCATCACTGCTTCTGAAACTACTCGCATGCCACCCGAGAATTTATCTGGTGTGACGTTGACCTTAGCAACTAACATCTCATCTTCTTTGAGCCAGGAACGATTCGGTTCATACACTTCGCTATAAAGGGTCACCTCAATAGCGGCGCTACCATCATCAATCGTGGCAATCATCATGCGGCCGCGTTGACCTGTGAGCATCCGAGCTGAAGTAATAATGCCGGCAATCAATTGATCTTTACCTTCAGCTACCTTGGCTAAAGGTTGACGAATGAAGTGTGCAGTTTCATCACGATAGGCATCAAACATATGCCCTGTTAAACAAAGCCCTAAAGCAGTCTTTTCTTCTTGCAGGCGTTTTTTCTCAGACCAGACCGGCTCACGAACTAGTTCTGGAAGATGGCGATCTTCTTCTCCAGCAGCTTCAAACAAACTCACCTGATGAATCGAGGCTTCTGCTTGTTCTGCAGCTTCAATGGCTCTTGCTAGTGAAGCTAATAAGGTAGAGCGAATGTCATAGAGATTACCGCCCGCAGGAACTAAATCACGATAGAGGCTATCAAATGCACCGGCGCGCATGAGCGCTTCAATAGCGCGGCGATTCACTTGTCTGCGATCTACTCGGGCGCAGAAATCAAATAAGTCTTTAAACGGCCCGCCAGTCTCACGCGCCTTAACAATTGCTTCAATCGCTGCCTCACCTGTACCTCTGACAGCGCCTAAACCGTAGCGAATGTGGCTAACCGGTGAATCCATTGCTGCATCAGGTGCACGCAAGGGCGTGAACTCATAGACACCCGTATTGATATCAGGAGAGAACACACGAATCTGATTAGCTAAACAATCGTCATACAGAATCTTCACCTTATCGGTGTCATCCATCGCGAGCGATAAGTTAGCCGCCATGAATTCAGCTGGGTAGTAGGCCTTGAGCCAAGCAGTTTGATAAGCTAAGAGTGCATAAGCAGCAGCATGGGATTTATTAAATCCATAGCCCGCAAAACGCTCCATCAAGTCATAGATCTCATTTGCCTTACCTTCACTAATGCCGCCTGCTTTTGCGCCATCACTGAAAATCTTGCG
The DNA here is from genome assembly GCF_002206625.1 of Polynucleobacter campilacus. GTDB lineage: Bacteria > Pseudomonadota > Gammaproteobacteria > Burkholderiales > Burkholderiaceae > Polynucleobacter > Polynucleobacter campilacus. The sequence goes on from NZ_NGUP01000001.1 coordinate 471,351, forward strand.
GTGCTGCGCCATCTCTTCTGGCTTTTTCTTGCCCATCGCACGGCGCAACATATCAGCACCACCTAATGAGTAGCCGCCAATCATCTGCGCCATCTGCATCACCTGCTCTTGATAGACCATGATGCCGTAGGTCTCACGCAGCACTGATTCAATACGCGGATCTGGATACTCTACTTTTTGACGACCATGCTTACGCTTAATAAAGTCTGGAATCAGGTCCATTGGGCCTGGTCGGTATAAAGCTACCAAGGCAATAATGTCCTCAAAGCGGTCAGGCTTGGCTTCACGTAGCATGCCTTGCATGCCACGGCTCTCTAACTGGAACACGGCAACGGTATTGGCTTTCTTGAGCACATCAAAGGCTTTTTCATCATCAAGCAACATATCGCTAATACTCCAACCCTTGCGATCAGCATGAAGTGCTTTAATCCAGCGCTCTGCGGCAGCTAAGATGGTCAGCGTGGTCAAGCCTAAGAAGTCAAACTTCACCAAGCCAATGGCTTCAACGTCATCTTTATCAAACTGACTGATCACCGAGGTGCTATCTTGATCCTTGCTCTCTTGCGTGTAGAGCGGACAGAAATCAGTCAGACGTCCGGGAGCGATCAATACACCCCCAGCATGCATACCGACGTTGCGAGTCATGCCCTCTAATTGCTGTGCAAGAGAAAGTAACTGCCGCACTTCATCTTCATTTTTCTCACGCTCGGCTAATTGCTTCTCTTCTTTCTTGGCCATTTCAATAGTCATATATTGACCTGGCTTATTGGGAACGAGTTTGGCAATACCATCTACGAAGTTATAGCCCTGCTCTAGTACGCGCCCTACATCCCGAATCGCTGCTCGCGCTGCCATCGTGCCAAAGGTAGCAATCTGACTAACTGCATCTTTACCGTATTTATCTTTAACGTACTGAATCACGCGGTCACGACCGTGTTGGCAAAAATCGATATCAAAGTCGGGCATCGAAACTCGCTCTGGATTTAAGAAACGCTCAAAGAGCAAGTTATAGCGAAGTGGGTCAAGGTCGGTAATACCCAGGGAGTAAGCCACTAAAGAGCCAGCGCCTGATCCACGGCCAGGGCCTACCGGCACGCCATTATTTTTTGCCCAGTTAATGAAATCCGCCACGATGAGGAAGTAGCCCGGAAATCCCATTTGAGAAATCGTCTTCACCTCAAACACTAAACGCTCGCGATAGCGTGGCATTTCCTTAGCGCGCTCTTCTGCATCCGGGAAATTACGCTCCATATGACGCTCAAGCCCAACTTCAGATTGGGCAAGTAAATATTCATCTAGCGTAATGCCGGGAGGTGTCGGGAAATCTGGCAAGCGTGGCTGACCCAGCACAAGTGATAAGTTACAGCGCTTGGCAATTTCCACGGAGTTTGCTATTGCAACAGGCAAATCTGCAAAACGCTGTTCCATTTCTGCTTGCGTTAAGAAGTATTGCTCATCATTAAATTTTTTCGAGCGTCGTGGATTACCTAACAACTCACCTTCAGAAATACAGACCCTTGCCTCATGGGCCGTGAAATCGCTCTTTTTCATGAACTGCACAGGGTGGGTTGCCACTACCGGTAACTTCAGCTCACTAGCAAGATGGCAGGCTAGCTGGAGCTGCGTCTCGTCTTGCTGATGGCCACCCCGTTGAACCTCAATATAAAAAGACTTGGGGAACAATTTTTCATAGCGTTTTGCAGCAATTTTGGCTTGATCTTCTTGACCCGCTAATAAAGCAGTACCAACCTCACCTTGGCGCGCTCCTGAGAGCGCAATCAATCCATAAGTCAGGGTTCTTTTAGCTTTCTTATCTTGAGCTTTTGCAGCGGGCTCACTAAACCAAGCGGAGTTCACTTCAGCGCGACCACGCGATTGGTTCTCTAAAGAAGCTCTACTGAGTAACTCACAAAGATTGAGATAGCCAGAATGGTTTTGCACTAAGAGTAATAAACGATATGGCTGATCTGGATCTTGGGGATTGCTCACCCAAACATCGGCACCCGTAATCGGTTTAATGCCAGCCGCACGGGCTGCCGTATAAAAACGCACTAATCCAAATAGATTACTGAGATCAGTCAGGGCTAAGGCACCCATTTCATCTTTGACAGCGGCGGCTACTGCATCGTCAATACGAACGACTCCATCCGTAATCGAAAACTCGGAATGAAGGCGAAGATGTACAAAACGGGGTGAAGCCATGAGATGATTTTAGCTGTGTCTACATTGAAAAACCTCTCATCCCCAGCCGACGGCTACCGCGGGCGATTTGCCCCCTCTCCCACTGGCCCACTCCATGCTGGATCCTTGCTTGCCGCCCTGGGAAGCTGGTTAGATGCCCGTAAAAATGGGGGTCAATGGCTGCTCAGAATCGAGGATTTAGATACCCCCAGGTGCATTCCTGGGGCAGACCAACAGATCCAAGCGCAACTTCGTGCCTGCGGCCTTGCTTGGGATGAAGAGCTCACCTACCAGTCTGAGCGCCAAGGACTCTACCAGGAGGCCTTAGAGCGATTAAATGAGCTCAAATTACTCTTTCCCTGCACCTGCTCGAGGCAAACCATTGCCAGTACTCTGGCTAACTTGGGAATTGAAACCCCCCGTCATCAGGAAATGGTTTACCCAGGAACATGCAGGCCAGATCAGTTACAAACCAATTCACCAGAACTATTAAAGACAAGCAAAGTCGCCTGGCGACTTGCCCTGCCCGAGAAATGTCATATTGAGTTTGAGGATGTAGCGCTGGGTCATCAAAGCCAAGACCTCAATACAGAAGTGGGTGATTTTGTTCTGCGCAGAAGCGATGGATTATTTACTTATCAACTGGCAGTGGTAGTCGATGATACGCAACAAGGCATCACTCATATTGTGCGTGGCGAAGATTTACTAAGCAATACCGCCCGACAAATTCATCTGCAAAAGATATTGGGATATGAAACCCCCCAATACCTTCACCTACCTTTGGTGCTTGATGAGCATGGGGAGAAATTGAGCAAGCAAACCTTGGCAACCCAGATTAATACCGAAGATGCCAAAAGCGCTCTTGCAGAATTACGCAAAGCAGCACATCATTTGGGATTGAGAAATTTGCCTGATGGTGAGAGCATCACCATTGCAGAGTGGCTTTTAGCAGCCACCCATGCTTGGCGCTGAACTACTTCTTTTTAAAGCCGCCCAATAAAGCGCCAACAGTTGGCTTGGCAGGCGTAATGCCTACTTTCTTTTCTTCAGGCTTTGCACCCTCTGTAGTCTGAGGTGCAGCACTGGGTTCATAAGGCTTGTAGAAAAATGGGTCAGACATTTTTGCTGGTGCACTGCTAGGTGAAGATCTTGTAGATGAATGGCTACTTGAAGGGGTCCTACCTTGTGAAGAGGTGCCTTCTGGCAAAGGTTTGATATCAAGCTTACGCTTCATCAATTTTTCGATGTCATCAAGCAATCGCTTTTCGCTAGCATCTACCAGTGCAATTGCATCGCCTGTGCTACCGGCACGACCAGTGCGGCCAATACGATGAATAAAGTCTTCTGCGTTATATGGCAATTCATGGTTAATCACACAAGGCATATCTGGAATATCTAAACCACGGGCAGCAACATCAGTTGCAACCAGTGCTTCGATGGCGCCAGATTTAAATGCATCTAATGTAAGAGTACGTTCGCCCTGACTCTTGTCACCATGAATCGCGCCCGCTTTAATGCCATCACGCTCCAGCGCACGAGACAATCTGGCGCAACCCAAACGACTATTCGTAAAGATGATGCATTGACGTGATAGACCCTTACGTGTGCGCTCTTCCAATACCCTCACAATGGCGCTCTGCTTATCAGCCGAGGCCACCATGTGCACTACCTGCTTGACGGTATCTGCAGCAGCATTCTGGCGTGCTACCTCTACCGTTACCGGAGTACGCAAATAACTCTGTGCCAGTTTTTTAATTTCTGGTGAAAAAGTTGCTGAGAACAGTAGGGTTTGTCTTTGCGCAGGAATCAAATTAATAATGCGCTGCAGATCGGGTAAGAAACCCATATCGAGCATGCGGTCAGCTTCATCGAGCACGAGAATTTCTACTTGGGATAAGTTTGCTACTTTTGAACCAATGTGATCAAGTAAGCGACCTGGTGTGGCAATCAAGATTTCAACGCCGTTACGCAAAATCCCAACTTGCTCTTTCATATCCACACCGCCATAGACCACAGCAGCGCGCAAATCGGTATGTTTGGAGTAGCTTGCGGCATTCTCAGCCACTTGCACTGCCAACTCTCTAGTTGGAGTCAGCACTAAAGCACGAATCGGATGGCGTGCTGGTGAAGCGCTATTACTTGCGTGACGCAAAATCTGTTGGATGATTGGCAATACAAAAGCGGCTGTCTTACCAGTTCCGGTTTGCGCTGCACCCATCAAGTCTCTACCCGCTAAAACGTGTGGGATCGATTGCGCTTGAATCGGTGTAGGAATGGTGTAGCCCTGCTCGAGTACCGCCTTTTGAATCTTTGGATCTAAACCAAAATCAGCAAAAGTAATTGTTGCCGAAGGGGCGGTGTCAGTAACGCTAGGGGTACTAGTGGTACTAGGGGCGACTGTATCGTCAGCCCCTGTAATAGAAGTTATTTCAGTATCAGTATTTATCAAGGTAACTTACAGAATGGCGGCAATGCCGGCCTTAGCGGTCTCAGCATCCTCCGCTGATTTAACGCCGGAAACGCCGACTGCGCCGATGGTAAACCCGTTTACCTCGATATTGACGCCACCCTCCAACATACCCGATACGTGCGGGGCGGATAAGAAAGCATGACGTCCGTTATTAATAATTTCTTCGTAAACACGTGTCTCACGTTTGCCCATGGCAGCAGTGCGTGCTTTCTCTTGAGCAATGTAAGAAGATAAAGGAGCGCATCCGTCGCGACGAATTAAGCCCAACATATGGCCACCGTCATCACACACGGCAATTGTCACTGCCAAATTATTTTTAGCAGCATGTTGATCTGCTGCATTCAAAATCTTTTGAACATCAGCCTGAGTTAAATAAGGTTTAGTCGCTAACATGTTTAATCTTTCTGTCTCGAAAATGGCGCATCTAATCTGTGCGCTTCTATATAAGTACTTGAATTATAAGGGGTGCAGCCCGATTGACCCTGAGGATCTGGCTCCACCCCGCTCTCAATGCTAAAAACGGATTATTTTAGGAATTCTTGCGCAGCAACTACCCCACTTGCCTTGGGTTTGAAGCCCATAGAGCCCAAACTCATTTCTACGCCACTTAAGGCCGCCATGAGGTTGAGCTCATTGCAGTCACCCAAATGTCCAATACGGAATGCCTTACCTTTGATCTTGCCAAGGCCAGTGCCCAAGGAGAGATTAAATTTCTCTAAAGCATGCTTACGCAGGACATCGGCATCCATGCCCTCAGGTGTTGCAATACAGGTGAGTACTGGTGAATAAGAATCGATGTCCTGACACTGAATCTCCAATCCCCAAGCCTTCACTGCTTCACGACAAGCTGCAGCTAAACGTTGGTGGCGAGCAAAAATGGTATCCAGACCTTCAGCCAACATCATGTCCATGGCTTCATGTAATCCATACATCAGATTAGTGCTTGGTGTTGTAGGCCAGTAACCATTTTTATTGGATTCAAGAATTTCATCCCAGGCCCAATAGGCTTTATGCATTTTGTTTGCTTTGCTTACTTCGATTGCTCTTGGTGACAAAGCATTAAAGCCAATGCCTGGAGGCAACATCAAGCCTTTTTGTGAACCAGAGATGGTGACGTCAGCGCCCCATTTGTCGTGCTCATAGTCTGCGGAACCTATACCAGATACGCTATCTACCAGCAATAAGGCTGGGTGCTTTAAAGAATCAATTGCTTTACGAACTGCAGCAATGTTTGAAGTAACGCCAGTAGAAGTTTCGTTATGCACTACGCACACTGCTTTGATCTCATGCCCAGTGTCTTTGCGTAAACGCTCTTCAATGACAGAAGCATCAACACCCCAGCGCCAAGAATCTTGTCCAGATTTACCGACCACTTCAACATCAAGACCAAGACGTTTACCAAGTGCACGCCACAAGTTTGCAAATTGACCAGTCTCATAAAAAAGTACCTTGTCGCCAGGATTAAGTATATTGACTAAAGCACCTTCCCAAGAACCTGTGCCGGAAGCGGAATAAATGATGACGGGCTGCTCGGTCTTAAAGATCTTTTTAATGCCATCTAGAACCTTCAAACCAAATACGCCAAACTCAGGACCGCGATGATCAATCGTTTGGTAGCTAATCGCACGCAACACGCGTGGAGGAACTGGACTTGGGCCAGGAATATGTAAGAAATGGCGTCCGGATGCGTGGTTATCGAGTTTGAGCATGTTTTGTCTCGCTGAGTTTGGGTTGAATAATCTCGCTAGTGTAAGACAATTTTTGCCAATTTTCTATTTTGTATACAAATTATTTCCAGAAAACCTTAAAATAAAGCCATTATTTAGGGTTTAAAGCCCATATTTATGCTTTATGATAGCTTATTGATATTTTTGTATACAAATTTAGAGTCTAGGAAACGGATGCCATGACGGTAATAGAACAACCGAATTCTCAGAACTTGCATGAGGCTATCTTCCAAAAGCTCAGACTTCTTTTGGTGGAAGGCAAGATTGTTCCTGGCAGCAAACTTAATGAACGCGAATTGGCTGAGAGCTTAAATGTTTCTCGCACTCCAATCCGGGAAGCGATTCGTCGCTTAGCTGCAGATGGTTTAGTTGAGCTGATTGCTAACCGTGGCGCGATTGCCGTGCAACTTAGCCTTGAGGATGTGATCAACACCTTTAATGTGATTGCAGACCTAGAAGGTTTTTCTGGAGAGCTAGCTGCAAACAATATTAGTGATACCGCCCTCTCTGAATTAGAAGCCCTCCAATACGAAATGATGGCTTCGTATGCTCGCCGTGATCTATCGACTTATTACAAACTCAATCTGCGCATTCATCATCTAATTAATCAAGCGGCCAATAATCCAGTACTAGCTCAGCTCTTCTCTCAAGTGAATGCCCGTATTGAAGCCCTGCGCTTTAGATCCAATCAAGATGGCGTCAAATGGGAAAAGGCTGTAGAAGAACATCAAGAGATGCTCGATGCCCTAAAGGCCAGAGACAGTGCCCGTATGCGCAAAATTATGATTCAGCACGTCCAAAACAAACGTGATGTTGTAGTGCAGTTACTCAAGGCTGAAACCGAAGCCACAACTGCAGCAGAGGCAGTGAAATGAATAAACCCCTCGATCTCAAAGAGCTGATGGTAGATCAAGCGCAACTTGCTAAACGTTTGCGTCAGGAGACATCTGGGGAGGTGATGACTGATAGCGCGAGTCGTGGTCGTTATGCTACCGATGCTTCTATCTATCAAGCCATGCCAGTGGCTGTCTTTGTACCGAAGACTTCCCAAGATATTGCAAGTAGCATTCAGATTGCATCTGAAATGGGTGTGCCTGTGCTCCCCCGTGGTGGTGGCACCAGTCAGTGCGGTCAAACCACTGGCGCAGCATTAGTTATTGATAACAGCAAATACTTCAGAAACGTTCTTGATCTCAATCTAGACAAAGGCTATGTCGAAGTTGAGCCAGGTATGGTGCTCGATCACCTCAATGGCTCACTCAAGCAACACGGTCTTTGGTACCCAGTAGACGTTTCTACTGGTGGGCAAGCAACCATTGGCGGTATGGCAGGCAATAACTCTTGCGGTAGCCGCTCCATTGCTTACGGCAATATGGTGCATAACGTTCTAGGCATTAATGCTTGGCTAGCAGATGGCAGAGTTGCTGAATTTGCTAACTATGCAAATAGCTCCGGGGTCGCTAAAGAGCTGGGTAACTTTGTAAAAGGCTTGGCTAATACGCTGCAGCCTGAGATTGAAGCACGCTTTCCGAAAGTTCTAAGACGCGTTGCGGGTTACAACCTCGATATCTTCCATCCCCAAAGCGAATTACCGTACACCCAAGATGGTAGCGTCAATCTGTCACATCTATTAGTGGGTAGCGAAGGTACGCTAGCCTATTTCAAATCCCTCAAACTCAAGTTAGCTCCACTGCCACAGCATAAGGTGCTGGGCATTGTGAACTTTGCGAGTTTCTACAAAGCAATGGATAGCGCTCAGCATATTGTCAAACTGGGTCCTACTGCTGTGGAGCTAGTGGATCGCACGATGATTGATTTGGCCCGCAGCAATCCGAGCTTTCAGAAAACGATTGAGACTGCACTGATCGATCACGCCGCACAAACACCAGAAGCTATTCTGTTAGTGGAGTTCTCCGGTGAGGCCCATGCCCCACTACTAGATAAACTCAAAGCCTTACAAGAACTGATGAGTGATTTAGGTTTACCAGGCTCAGTAGTACCAATGCCTGACGCCGCTTTGCAAAAGAATCTCTGGGAAGTGCGCAAAGCAGGTTTGAACATCATGATGAGTCTTAAAGGTGATGGTAAGCCAGTAAGCTTTATTGAAGATTGCGCCGTACCACTAGAAAGCTTGGCTGATTACACCCAAGCATTAACTGAAGTGTTCTCTAAGCATGGATCAAGAGGCACTTGGTATGCCCACGCCTCTGTAGGAACTTTGCATGTGCGCCCTATTTTGGATATGCGCAGAGACGGTGCACAGAAGATGCGTGCCGTCGCAGAAGAAGCATCAGAGCTGGTACGTAAGTACAAAGGTGCTTATAGCGGTGAGCATGGCGATGGCTTATGTCGTGGTGAGTGGATCTCTTGGCAATTTGGCCCCAAGATTACCGAAGCCCTCTCTGAAATCAAGTACGCATTTGATCCTAAGGGATTATTTAATCCTGGCAAGATTGTCAATCCGCCGAAGATGGATGATGTCAGTAACTTTAGATTGCCGCCCAGCTATAAAGTCATTCCATTGCAACCCGCACTAGATTGGTCCGCTTGGAATGTCCAGAACAATCCTGTTACAGAGCAAACGACTGCGCCAGGCACTGGTGGCGATCCAGCAATGGGCTTGGCTAAAGCGGTGGAGATGTGTAATAACAATGGTCATTGCCGCAAGTTTGATGCTGAAGTAATGTGCCCAAGCTACCGTGTGACTCGGGATGAGAAACATCTCACCAGAGGTAGGGCTAATACCTTACGCTTGGCACTATCGAATCAAATAGATGTTAAGAGCGGTACATCAACAGAAACCTCACCACTAGCTAGCGATGCGATTAAGGAAGTGATGGATCTTTGCGTCAGCTGCAAGGCTTGCCGTCGCGAGTGTCCTACTGGTGTCGATATGGCCAAGATGAAGATTGAGTTCTTATCAGCCTACAAGAAACGGGTTGGACATTCCTTGCGAGATTTGGCAGTAGCTTTTCTACCTAAATATGCAGCCACCATTAGTAATATTCCACTCCTGCCAGCACTACTGAACCTGCGTAATCACATTGCGCCACTAGCAAAACTACAAGAATGGATCATGGGCATCTCTGCACAGAGAAGCTTGCCGATCTGGAAGAGCGAGACCTTCTGGAACCAGCAAGTAGCACCAAGCTATCAGTTCACACCAGAACAATTGGCACAAAGTGCTAATGGCAAAGGCGTAGTGTTGCTCGCCGATACTTTTAATGCCTATTTTGAAGATGAGAATTTGATTGCTGCACTAAAAGTTCTCAAAGCTGCCGGCTATCGCGTACACATTCCGAATAAGAGCAGCAGCAAAGCCAAGGCAACGGGCAATACGTGCTCCAAAGAATTTTGCTGTGGCAGAACTTACCTTGCCTCTGGCATGGTAGATAAAGCTAAAGAAACGCTTGGTGAACTCGTTGATCATCTTGCACCTTATGCAGATAAGAACATTCCGATTATTGGTTTAGAGCCTTCATGCCTCTTTACCCTTAAGGATGAAGCTTTGGTGATGGGCTTTGGTGAAAAAGCCATCAGCGTTTCTAAGCAAGCCCAACTCTTAGAGGAGTTTTTAGCTAGTGAAGTAAAAGCAGGAACGCTTAAACTCAATCTCAAAGAAGCCAGCAAACCAGTGCTCTTTCATGGTCACTGTCATCAGAAAGCTTTTGCAGCAGTAACTCCTGCTATGGAATTACTCAAACTGATTCCTAAAGCAGAGCCTAAATTGATTGAATCATCTTGCTGCGGTATGGCCGGCAGTTTTGGTTACGAGGCTGAGCATATTGAAGTATCTAAGCAAATGGCTGAACTTACTCTCTTACCTAGTATTCGGAAATCACCTGATAGTTGGGTAGTGGCTGATGGTACTAGCTGCCGTCATCAAATTGCCGATGGCACTCAAAGAGAAGCGGTACATATCGCCAGAATTCTGGCGGCGCATCTTTAAAGACAGTTAAAAGATTTTTAGCGTATTAACGTATAACGCCGTAACCCACCATAAGTAAGATTCCAGTCAGTAAGCCTGCAACCAATCGCTTAGTAGGTTTTGAAATCATGACGCCAATCGCTAGGGCGCAAATCAGAATGCGTATCCACAAAGGTACTGTTGCCATTAAGCCTAAGGGCATGACAATCAGACGCACTGTTAAGGCAGCAACCATTGCGTACGTAACTGCAGCTATCCAACGGAAGATTTCGCTCTCTTGATTAATGCTATTAGAGAGAAATACCCCAATCGCGCGGCAGAAGTAAGTACCTAGGCAAGCACCCGCAAGGGCGAACCACAAACCCCAGCCGGAGAGCGCATTAGCCATAGTGTTCATCATCCAATCACTCCAGCTTTTTTACGCAAGAACTGACGATCAATAAAGTAAGCCAGTGTTCCAGCCACAAGACCTGATGTGAGCAAACTAGTATCGCGATCAACGATGAAGAAAATCGGGCCAAAGATGCAACCCAACATCAGTGCGATGCGGTTAATCCAAGGTTTTACTTCGGTAAAGGTCAATAAGAAAAATAGTGGATTAATAAAAATAAGACCCAAGGTGACGGCTGGAGGCACCATACCTGCCAAGTAGAAACCCAAGATTGTTCCTGGAATGGAAATGAACCAACAGAGTAAGCCCAGACCGACAAAGTAAGCTAATCGGTGCTTAGTCTCAATCGCATGAAACTCCTTCATCGAGATTGCCCATGCAGTCATTGCTAATAAATGGACTGAAGCATACAAACTACGATTACGATCTTTTTGATGAAACTGTGGAAAGAGTGTCACGGTCATCGTAATAAAACGGGTCGAGGTTAGTGTCACCGCTAAAGCAATAGCAACAGCTGATGAACCGGTAATCGCCATCTCCAGTAAGACCACCTGCCCTGGTAGGGCGAACATGAAAAAGGAAGTAAAGGTAGTAAACCAAACGTCAAAGCCATTGGTCTTACCCATGGCTCCGAAACCAACCATGCCTGCAAAGAGCACCATGGCTGGTGCACCAGCTCCATCCCGAAGGCCCGACCAGAATGCATCTTTTGGACTTTTGAAACGCTCGGCAGCCGAACCCTCTAGCGCGATTTCGCTAGGATCAATATAGGGTTGCTCGGATGATGACATGTGTCAATTGTAAGCCTTTAGGGCCCACTCAATATGCTCGGCAACTAAAGCATCAGCAGAAGACAAACTTTCGCTCAAGGCCTTCTGAATTAAATCTTTATCAGTAGCAGTAACTTTGGGACTAGCCAGCGCATTACCCATCGCCACCGCCAGATTACGGCGCCAGCGACTATAACCAATACGACGTATTGCACTCCCTTCATGGCGCTGCTCAAACTCGGCCTCGGTCCAAGACCAAAGATGCAGAAGACTAGCTTGTCCTAAGCCATGGCGTTGTGCAAAGTCTGGGAGCTGTGAACGCTTAGCAAATTTATTCCATGGGCAAATCAGTTGGCAATCATCACAGCCGTAAATACGATTACCCATCGCGATTCTGAACTCTACTGGTATGGCCTCAGGATTTTCAATAGTGAGATAAGAAATGCAACGACGCGCATCTAATTGATAAGGGGCAGTAATGGCCTTAGTGGGGCAGATATCAATACAGGATTGGCAAGTACCACAATGCTCATCCTGCTCTTCATCAAGCGGTAGCGGAACATCTACTAAGATCTCACCCAAGAAAAAAGTAGAACCAGATTCTCGATTGAGTAGGAGTGTATGTTTACCACGCCAACCTAAACCTGCTTTACGAGCAAGCTCTACTTCCATTAAGGGTGCTGAGTCTGTAAACACTCGATAGCCAAAGGCGCCAATCTTTTCTTCAATAGCTTTAGCAAAATCTTGCAAACGATTGCGGAGCACTTTGTGATAGTCGCGCCCGCGGGCATACATCGAGACCACCGCTTGCGAAGGATCTTCCAGTCTCTGCCACTCAGCATCAAAGTCACTTTCAGGCGGAAGGTAGTTCATCGACACGCAAATTACTCTGACTGTGCCTGGAACTAATAGCTGAGGATCAGAGCGTAAGTCTGCATGGCGCTGCATATATTCCATATGGCCATGACGCCCTTCTGCTAGCCATTCTTGGAGGCGCTCACTGGCAATACCTAAATGGGTATCGGTAATCCGTAAGTCATCAAAACCAAAGCTCTCAGCCTGCTCCCCCAGCCAAGCTCGCAGTTTTGGCTGATCTAGTGTGGAGGGGTTTGTAGATAAAGACATAGGCAATACAGAATGTAGCGCAATAATTGAATAAACTAGGACAATGACCGCAAATCAGACGCCTCAGACATCTCCCAAAGCATCGCTCAAGCAATATTGTAGGCAGGAAGCAGAAACTGCATCCCTAGCCCAGCGTCTTGCCGCCTCTATTCAGGAGAATATGAAGCATTCTCCGAAATCCCACCTCAATATCTCTTTAGAGGGCGACCTAGGCGCAGGCAAAACGACCTTTGCCAGACATTTGATTCAGGGCTTGGGCTACGAAGGAAAAGTAAAGAGCCCTACTTATACCTTGTGTGAGCCCTACGAACTGCAAAGCAATCAACAAGCATTCACTGCCCACCACTTTGATCTTTACAGAATGCGTGATTCCTTGGAATGGCAAGAAGCAGGATTTGGAGAATACTTTGATGTGCCGGGATTTTGTTTAATTGAGTGGCCAGAAAAGGCTGAAGGCACCCTTCCTACATTTGATATTCAGATTACTCTGACAGCTGGCACAGATGACAATGAACGTGCCATTGAGCTTAATGCTTTTTCTGAGCAAGGCAAAAAAGTTGTTGAGCAGACTCAAAAAGCGCAAGCAACACAAATAAAGTCATGAGTAGTAAAAAAGTGAATTTCTCTAGAAGACAGCACCTCAAGACTTCAGCTAAGTTTTTGAGTTTTGCCTTACTCCTTGCTGAAGTAGATATTGCCTGGGGTGCCAAGATATTGGGCGTGCGTATTTGGCCCTCAGAGGATTACACCCGCATTACCCTAGAGTCTGATACGCCACTACCGATTACGCAGCAGATCCTGACTAATCCAGATCGCTTGGTAGTTGATGTACAAGGTTTAGAACTCAATCCGACGCTAAAAGATATTGTTGCTAAGGTCAAACCAAACGACCCCTATGTATCGCAAATTCGGGTGGGGCAATTTCAGCCAGGCATTGTGCGTTTGGTATTTGACTTAAAAGAACCCATCAAGCCACAACTCTTCACGCTCGATCCCGTTGGTGAATACAACTACCGCATGGTGTTTGATCTTTACCCAACAACACCATTAGATCCACTCATGGCCCTCGTGAAAAGTAGTGCCAAAAAAGAGAGTGCTCTTGAAAAAGCCAATGAAGAGATTGATCTGATTGCGCAGTTTGCAACCAAGAAAGATAAAGAGGCTGTTAAAGTACCGGCAGCCCCGGTAGCCCAAGCCATCCCAGAAACAAAGGATGTATCAGCACCTCCTAAATACAAACGATTAATTACGATTGCGATTGATCCTGGCCATGGCGGTGAAGATCCAGGCGCCATTGGTACCGCAGGATCCCGAGAAAAAAATGTCGTGCTCTCGATAGCCAAGCGACTCAAAGACAAAATTGAGAGTGAAGCCTATATGCGCTCTTACCTGACTAGAGATGGTGATTACTTTGTGCCTCTGCATGTGAGGGTACAAAAAGCCAGAAGAGTTGAAGCAGATCTATTTGTATCGATTCATGCAGATGCTTTTATTGAACCCCGAGCTAAAGGTGCATCTGTATTTGCACTCTCTCAAATGGGTGCCAGTAGCTCTATGGCACGTTGGATGGCCAATAAAGAAAATGCTTCCGATCTCATTGGTGGCATCAATATCAAGACCCAAGATCGTCAAGTAGCGAACTTACTTCTGGATATGTCGACAACTGCCCAAATTAAAGACTCTATGCAGGTAGGTCAATCCATTCTGAAGCAAATTGGAGGTTTTGCACCTCTGCATAAGCCAAAGGTAGAGCAAGCCAGCTTTGCTGTTTTAAAGGCTCCAGACATCCCTTCTATCCTGGTGGAAACTGCTTTTATCAGCAATCCTCAAGAAGAGGCCAGATTGAATGATGAAGGCTATCAAGATCGGATTGCAGAGGCTATTTTGAGAGGAATTAAGGAGTATTTTTCCAAAAACCCACCAGTAGCCAGACGGGTCAACTCATAAGCTACTCGTAAGTACAAGGGCTTAGGGGCAGACTCCCCAGACCAAGGGGAAACTACAAACTTCTTGCTATAATTTCCGTTTTACCGGGTCGGTAGCTCAGTCGGTAGAGCAGCGGACTTTTAATCCGTTGGTCGCGAGTTCGAATCTCGCCCGACCCACCAGCATTACTACGCCTCGCTCTGCGGGGCGCTTTTATTTTAAAGTCTAAGTTGTCTCCGTTAGCATCAGATCAATAGGCGAGCATCATGAATTCTGGACTGAAATATCTATCACCTCCCCTTTGTAGGCCCCTGCTAGAGCTTTTTTCACAATCTTATATATATCAAGATCAAACTCAACGTTGCCAGCGCTTTTTAACTCAGACAACTCCTCCTCATTGATAGCAGTTCCTAGATAACACCACTTATCTAGGACGATCATTTCTCCACCATCATTAATGGCTATTGGCCCTTCATAAGGCCAAACTGTTACCTTATAAAAACTCATCGCAGTCTTTAGATGAAGATTGTGCATTTCAGTAGTCATCTCTCCAATACAAGCTCCACCGCATTGCTTGACTTGGTATCCAAAACAGGATTTACCTTCAATACCCTTTTCCAATCCTAGCAATAGCTCACATAGCCGGTGCTTCTTAGCTACCGCCTTTAGATAAGAGTGAGCCTCTCGTTTGCCATAAAACAATCCATACAGATTATCTTGAAGGCCTGGAGGTAAATCCTTTTGATTAACAAGAGCTGGCTTTAATACGCCAGTAGCATCGATTTCTAGACTCCAAGCACAGAGATCTTTAGAGCGCCGCAGTTTGATGTTCATACTAGGCATGCGCTCTTTGATCAGTTGAGACTCTAAAATTAAAGCGCCTAATTCACCACTAGTTTCTATCCAGTCAATATCTCTCACCTGCAAAGATAACTTCATTTCTTTGCGCTGCGTTAATGAACCCTGAAAGTGCCCCATCACCCTGCTACGCAAGGAAATGCTTTTACCAATGTATAAAGGCGCCTTATTTTCACCATAAAAGATATAGCAGCCTGGAGCATCAGGAATCGAATCAATTACATGTTGATCAATATTAGGCGGTAGGCTTGCATTGCCTATTAGCTGATTCATGGCTTCGAGCAATCGCTCCTTACCAACTGCCTTTTCACATACTTGCCAGAACTGGAAAAGTAAATCTGCATCACCAAGCGCTCTGTGTCTAGCGCTCACTACTAAATCATGGGCCTGAATGATGGTGTCTAAGTTATGACGCGTTTGATTGGGAAATAGCAGTCTTGAAAGCTTAACCGTACATAAGACTTTGGGTCTGAAATCAATCCCCACCCTTTTGAAAGATGCTTTGATGAAGCCATAATCAAAACGGGCATTGTGGGCTATGAAAATTTTTCCCTCAAGCTGCTCTTTTACCTCTTTAGCAAGGTCCTCAAAGCTAGGCTGACCTGACACCATTTCTGGGGATATCCCAGTCAGTCTTTGAATGTTCTGCGGAATATAGGTCTGGGGATTAATTAATTTTTCCCAGATACTGACCTCACCACTAGCAAGCGTTTTAATGCCGATTTCTGTGATTCGGTCTCGCTCAAAATGTGATCCCGTAGTTTCAATATCTACAAAAGCTAGATCTGGGTAAGTAGCTTGCTTGCTGACCACGTTAGAGGGCTTTAAAAAATTTAGTGGGCAGTTGAATTTTTGTTAAGGTAATCAGCGAAATTAAAAACAGAGTTAGGTCCACGTGGTATTTCCCTAGGCTTTTTAAATGATGCTTGAACGATGTTTTGAATCTCCCCTTTTTGTCTTTTTTCTTGTTTTTCATTTTGCGGAGACTCTACTAGGACGTTTGATTTTCGCTCCGGCGCTATTTGCACTTCACTGAATCTTGGGATGTAGTCTTTAATTCCAGAGGCTGAGGTCACATGAGAGACGCAACCCATCATGTAAGTTTCTAGTGACTGATAAAGCTCCTTGGCAATATCAGAAACCTCTACCTTTCTCTTTTTAATTCTGTTCATCGCCAAAACGATATCTTTAATCGTGATGATGCGAGGATCTTTAGTGAGTTGGTAGCCTCCAGTTCGCCCCTTGATGCCAATGACCAGTCCAGACTCTCTTAAGGGCTTTAGTAATAGCTCGATGCGGCTAATTGATAAATGTTGCCTTTGAGCGATTTCTGGCACGGGTACTAAGCGCCCGTTCATAGAGTGTGTGGCTATGTCCACAAGCGTGTTGAGGGCCGCTTTGACTGCTTTAGTAATTTCTAATTCCATAGTGTATTTGGCATAAAAGTAGGATTGAGACCAGTATGAAACCGATTTTTACTTTTTGCTGCAGCACACCATTTAACCCTATTTAGCTAATGGTTGAAGCTTTCAATAGCGCCTACCTGCCTCATTCTTAATACTTTGACCACCAAGCTAGAAATTAATGCGTACTTTTGCGCTCTTGAGATTTAGCCAACTGATCAGCACTTCTTTGTTGAAAATCGACCATGTTGTGGTAACCCATTTGGTAGCAAGGGCAGTGCTTACCCAAAATCCAACGAGCGAGCTTAATTCGTAGTTTTTGTACCATTTTTTTTCTCCAAGTTTTGTACCATCAATATATAGGTAAATGGGGCTTATTGCAGAGCAGAGTCAAAAATAGAAGGGGGTTTAAGCACTTGCTTGGTGCTGAGCAAAAAGCATGTAAATCCATTACATTGATCTTATGAATGAATTAAACGCTAATCGTCGAAAAATCCCTTTATTTCCCCTGGGAACGGTACTGTTCCCTGACGGCGTCATCGCTCTCAAGATTTTTGAAGCACGCTACCTCGATATGATCAAGCGATGCTTGCGCGAGAAGACTGAATTTGGCGTTATCAGCATTATGAAAAATATAAACGATAACAACGAAGATTTGGCTCCAAACTTTTCAAATATTGGGACTCTCGCGCTCATTGAAGACTTTGACCCAGTTCAGCCCGCAATGTATATGACCAAATCATTTGGAACTCTGCGCTTCAAGCTACTAAGTAGTGTCCAAGAGTCTAATGGTCTATGGATTGGCGAAATCGAGCTGCTTGAAAAAGATCCGCTAATACCCATCACTAAAGAACATCAAGGGGTAGTCAAGCTACTAGATGAAATTATTTCAGTGATTCAGGGCGAAGATCTATTAGGTGCTGCGCCATTTAAGAGGCCTTTTAAGATTGATGATTGTGGCTGGGTCTCAAACCGCCTTGCCGAGCTATTGCCCATCTCTCTCGCACAAAAAAATCATCTACTTGCACAAACCAATCCTCGTATTAGACTAGATCTCATCACTGAAATTATTGAGGATGACGATTTAAGAAGCCTCAACATGCATTAATGCCATGTTGAAGTGGCCTAACTCAGTAATGATAAAAAGTATCTGAAGTTAGGTGCCGAGACTTGAGCTTCAACTTTCCTCATGCAAACCGAACTTTTTAAGCAAATCCAGACCGACCCCAAGATCAATTTACTACCTAAGGATGGTGTTGCCCACTACTTCCAAGGTATTTTTGACGACGTCACGAGCGATCTTCTCTATCAATCACTATTAAGCTCTTTAGATTGGCAGCCCGATCAACTATGGATGTTCGGGAAAAAGGTGGTGACACAAAGAAAAGTAGCTTGGATTGGAGATAGCGGCTGCTCATATACCTACTCGGGGATAAAAAAAGAACCCCAAGCATGGACTCCAGAGCTTTTGGATATTAAAAGCAAAGCAGAAGAATTGGTTCAATGGAAATTCAACTCTTGCTTACTCAATCTTTATCACAATGGCAATGAGGGCATGGGATGGCATAGTGATGATGAAATTGAGCTCAATCAAGAAGCCCCGATTGTTTCGATTAGCTTTGGAGCAACGCGAAAATTTGCCTTCCGGCACAAGCGCGACCGCACTCGCGTTTCACTTTTTCTAGTCAGCGGTAGCGCGTTAGCAATGCACGCTCCAACCCAAGAATTTTGGCAACATAGCTTATTAAAAACAAAGCTATCTATTGCACCACGCATCAATTTAACTTTTCGTGCCATTCAGCTTTGAAATGAAATACCAAAGTGATGCTCTTTGCTAGGCAATTACTGATTAGTCAGTGACTTGTACGCCCTTCCAAAAAGCAATAAATCCAGCAATATTATTTGCAGCAGATTTAGGCTCAGGATAGTACCAAGCTGCATCTTTATTCGATTGGCCGTTAACCTCTATGTCGTAATAACTAGCAGTGCCTTTCCAAGAGCAAACTGTATTCTTTTCCGACTTTTTAAAAAACTGCGTATTCAGGCTTGAAGGTGGAAAGTAATGATTACCTTCTACCACAACAGTATCGCTTGAATTAGCCAAAACTTCGTTATTCCAAATAGCTTTCATCTCATCTCCCTGTAAGCATTCAGCATAAAGCAAATCTCACCTTTATGTTGTATAAAGAATGACTATCCTAAAGAATAAATTGCCATAAAAAAGTCATGAAAATACCTATCGGTTCGGACGATCAATCTACAGTCCAAAATGACTTAGCTCACGAGATTGAAATAGGCTTATTAGCTCAGTCTGCCTGGATTTCACCCAAGTTTTTATATGATCCCTTAGGATCACATCTCTTTACGGCGATTACCTTACTGCCCGAGTACTACCCAAGCACTACTGAAAAAAATATCTTTACCCAATATCGCGATCAAATTACGGCGGCAGTAGGTATAGGCGGAACTCTGATTGATCTAGGCGCTGGTAATTGCCAGAAAGCAGAGTCATTTTTCGGCACCCTCAAACCCTCAAGCTATCTTGCAATTGATTTTTCAGCCGAATATCTACAAGATGCAGTCACTAAGCTTCAAGGAAAGTATCCACATATTGATATACAAGGTATTGGCATGGATTTTTCCAAGGAAATCATTATTCCTAGCTCTATCAATACTGCCAAACGAACCTTTTTCTATCCTGGCTCCAGTATTGGGAATTTCTCTAACAACGAGGCAATAAAACTCCTAAGTCAAGTGAAGAGTCAGGCCAAAGATGGTGGCTTACTCATTGGAGTAGATCTGATGAAAGAAGACTCTGTTCTGATGGCGGCATACGACGATCCTTTAAAAGTTACAGCTGCGTTTAATCTCAATATCTTGAGATCAATTAACTCGCATTTAGGCTCTAATTTTAGGGTTGAGCAATTTCGTCACATTGTCAAAATTAATCATGCAGAAAATATGGTTGAGTTGTACTTACAGGCCCTAGAAGACTTGACTGTTTCATGGCCAGCTAACTCTAGGGTATTCAAAAGGGGTGATCTGATTCATACTGAGAATTCTCACAAGTACACGATTGAATCGATCAAGCAGTTATTGAAAAATGCCGGTTTTGAAAAGACCCAAATCTGGACGGATCCCAAAAACTATTTCGCAGTAATCTATGCTCGATAAAACTTCATATCCATCACTTTTCGCAGATGAAATAGCGAAGCAATTTCATCTTTCCAGAAAGTACTCGACAAATCTCATTTCTAACCTGAGTCCAGAGGACTGTCAGGCACAGTCTATGGAAGATGCTAGCCCTGCTAAATGGCATCTGGCTCATGTCACATGGTTTTATGAAGTCATGGTTCTCAAGCCTTTTGAAGAAAATTTTGCCTACTGGAATCCCGAGTTTGCCGTTTTATTTAATAGCTATTACAACGGCATTGGGGATAAACATCCGCGCAGCAAAAGAGGTCTGTTAACGCGGCCTTCCCTTACAGAGGTACTTGAATGGCGGACCAATATCGAAGCTAGGGTCAACCAACTCATCAAGGAAAAAGCTTCTGATGAACTACTATGGTTAATACAGCTTGGTATAAATCATGAGCAGCAACATCAAGAGTTGCTATTAACGGATATTCATCATCTTTTCTCTAATAACTCACTTTTGCCGACCTACTCTTCTCAAAGCAAACAGATATCGCCAGATGCGAAGCCATTTCAATGGATTCAAGGTGTTAGTGGTTTAGTGGAAACTGGTCATGAAGGCAATGGATTTCATTTTGACAACGAAGGGCCCAAACATTCTGCCTTTAATCAGCCTCATTCGATAGCAAATCGACTCGTTAGTAATTCAGAATGGCTGCAATTTCTTGAAGATGGTGGCTATCAAAATTTCCAATGGTGGCTTGATGCTGGTTGGGCATGGCTGCAGGCAGAAAATATCTCTGCTCCACTCTATTGGCGTCGGGATGCCCAAAATCAGTTTTACCGCTTTTCTCTACAGGGCAACTCACCCCTCGATCTCAATGCACCTGTATTAAATATTAGCTATTTTGAAGCCGATGCCTTTGCGCGCTGGGCTAGTCAACATCTTCCTGGGTTTGCTGGAGCACGTTTACCAACTGAGTTTGAATGGGAGGCTTTTGCAAAAGTAAATTCACAATCTTCAGATCTCTTTGGTAAAGCCTGGCAGTGGACTAGTAGTAACTATAGCCCCTATCCAGGCTATCAACCATGGAGTGGTATCGCAGGTGAATACAACGGTAAGTTTATGATTAATCAGATGGTTCTCAGAGGGAGTTCTGCATATACCCCTGATGGGCATTCCAGAAGTACTTATCGTAATTTTTTTCAAACAAATACACGCTGGCAAATGACAGGTTTAAGGCTTGCTAAAGATGGCATTTGATTTCGATACCCCCACCAATCGACTAGAGACAGACTCTATTCGCTGGGATAGCTTTAATAGCCAACAGGTACTACCCTTATGGGTTGCCGATATGGATTTTCAATCTCCGCCTTGTGTGATCAAAGCCCTAAGCAACAGAGTTCAGCAAGGAATTTTTGGCTATACGCACAGCCCTCATCAAATGAACGCGATGATTGCGGACTATCTAAAAGAGCAATACCAGTGGGAAGTAGATCCAGATTGGATTGTGATTCTACCCAGCGTTGTCTCTGGACTCTATACAACGGTCCAGCAACTTACTAGTAGTGATGAAAGTGTTCTTATTCCCAATCCGGTCTACCATCACCTGCGCCTTGCTTGCTCAAGTGCCAACAGGCTATTTCAGGAAATGCCGCTTGAATTAAAAAAGGAGCGCTGGGTTTTGCCAAACAATCAATTGCAAGATCTAGTGAAAGCCAAGACAAAGCTAGCCTTATTCTGTAATCCGCAAAATCCAGGTTCTACTGTTTTTACTAGAGAAGAATTAAAAGAGTTTGGCAATTTTTGTATTCAGAATCATTTGTGGATTTGTTCTGATGAGATTCATGCAGGCCTTGTCCTAGAGGAAGATAAAAAACACATTCCCTTGGCCAGCATCAGTAAAGAAATTTCTGAGAAGACAATTACCTTGATGTCTTTGAATAAAACGTTTAACTTCCCTGGAATTGGTCTTGCTTGGGCGGTGGCTGAAAATCCTACTCTACGCAAAGCAATCCAGGTTGGTCTTCACCAAACTATTGCCCCGCCATCCCTACTAGCCTATACCGTAACAATGGCAGCAATCAAAGAAGGAGAGCCTTGGCGACTAGAGCTGATCGAATACTTGAGAAGCAATCGAGATTTGATTCACGAGAAAATAAACGGCATCAAAGGATTATCGATAGATAAGATGGAAGGCAGCTATCTCGCTTGGATTGATTGCACCAATCTAAATCACCAAAATCCTTACCAGCTATTCTTAGATAATGGCCTAGCTACCTCTCCTGGCAGCCAATTTAATCGCGAGAAATTTGTCAGGCTGAACTTTGGGACCCAAAGAGCTAGACTGAATCAAGCTCTCGATATTATTGAATACTGCGCAAGTCTTTAATCACTGAAATTCATTAAGGCGGAGAAATCATTTCTGATATTGCGTTACCAAGCTTGTAACCGCTTGTCCACGCCCCCTCTATCGTCGACTCAATAAACCAATCTCCACAAAGGGCAATATTTCGATTGGCGTCTAAATAAAAATATTGATCCTGGGGATTTTCTACTTTTGCGTAGCGCCATAAATGACTCTGATACAACTTGCAGGACTGGCCTGATATTTTTTCAAACTCAGGAACCAATTCAGACTCCACTTGATAATTGGTCATCTCAACCCGCTCTTTAGACCACTCATGATTAGCCTGTGCAATCCATGATTCTGAATCTGATCTACCTGGTTTTGAGTTATCTCTAGCAATCCAGCTAAAAGGACTATCAGCAATAAATGCGCCGTCAAAAGGTAGGGAGATTGGCTTATACAAAAAAGGAAATTAAAGTCCAGCAAGGCAACATGCGTGCATTAGCGCAAATTTCAGACAAGCCTTTAAACTGGCCGCCCAATAAAGACTCTGCCTGCTTGGGCGGTATTGCAATGACGATTAAATCAAAAGATTTGGGGTGCTGGCCTTTTTCTTTTGAGAATAGTATCCAACCCTCTTCAGTCTTAGCAATTTTAGAAATGGTGTGAGAAAGCATTACTGGAATATCACTGGCTAAGTATTTGGCCAATGAATTCATTGTGGGTACACCAACATAGCGTTGAGCTAAATTATCAACCTCAGTAGTCTGCTTTTTGTTGATCGAAACAATTTTTCCAAGCCAGGGCTCTATCACGCCTGCCTTAATCCAGGTATTGACCTCTTTCTTAAAAAGATCTCCCTTGGCTGTAAAGTACTGCGCTCCATGATCGGCGCCCCAATGCTCAAAAAGCCGATGACTCGTTCTACCCCCAGGCCCAGTACTTTTATCGAATAATGTAACAAGCTTGCCGGAAGCCTTGAGCGCCTTGGCACAGGATATTCCCGCTATACCAGCGCCAATAATGGCGACACTTTGAACTTTTTTCATGATCGATTTAGTATAGCCTGCGATTTTTATTATGTGTATAGCAGCAATAGAAGATAAATCTGCCTTAATCAATGACAACTCCTCTTCACAAGCAGATTTATATAAATCATGATTCAATATCCGCATGCTAGATGAACTCATTCGTAACTCTATTCGGGAAATGGTAGGCGGCAGTAGTGGGCCTCCAGTAGCATTTCTAACCCCCAAGGGAGATCGGGGCCTCTTTGGTCCAGAGTCTATGGCCTGGAGAGTCCATGCTGACTTTATCTCCATGATGATTGGGGGCATTAGCTCCTTAGTCCTTCAGGCCCTCCACCCCCAAGCATTGGCTGGAGTTTGGGATCATTCGAGCTTCAGAAAAGATCTCAAGGGCAGATTAGGGAGAACGGCCTACTTTATTGCTGCAACAACGTATGGATCTCATGAAATGGCTCATGAGATTATTCACAAGGTGAATAGAATTCATCAACATATCCATGGTATTGATGAGTTTGGAAAACCGTATATTGCAACTGACCCCCATCTACTAGCTTGGGTTCATCTGACTGAAACACTTAGCTTTCTAGAGGCCTACCAAAACTATCGATACCCAAAGCTGACTTGGCAGGAACAGGACCAATACTTTAAAGAAATGAAGGTTTTGGGAGAAATGCTGGGCGCTCAAGATCTGCCAGATACTCTCAAAGGAACGCAAGAAGCAATTGAAGCTTATCTTCCAGAGCTTCACTATGGAGAACGTGCCCAAAGCATCATTCAACTGCTAGATGACTTTCCGAGTAATTTGCAGTCTAGGCCCTTTGTCAAACTCATCAGCAAAGCTGGCTTTATCAACCTTCCCAGTTGGGCTCATACCAAACTAAAAAAGCCAAATCCATCTACACTTGAAAAGATCTTGGTCAATAAGAGTATCGATTTAATTGCAATCCCAATTAGAGATGCACTGAAAGATGGGGTTGCAGCCCACTCTTACCGAAGGGTTTACGGATAAACAAGGAAAGCAAAATGCTAAAGACAAAGTTTCTAATAATCAGTTTTGTTATAGCAATATCTGGATACGCTCAAGCGCAAGCGATTTCTAGTGATTTTCAAAAGAGCTGCGTTCAAGAACAACTAGCAGAGCATAAAGATATTAAAAAGAAATCTTTTACTGAAGAAGACTTTAAGCCCTACTGTAGTTGCTTGGCAGAATATATTTCTAAAAACACAAGCAGCAAGCAAGTGAATGAGTTAGTGATGAATCCTAAGGCTAAGCCTGAGTGGCTCAAAGGGATTGAGTCTAAGGCGATGAAAGGTTGCCTTGCTTCTGAGCCTAAGATGAGTACTTAAGGGTTTAGGAGATCGATATGCTCGTTATAAGCCTATATACCTAGGTTGCCATCTCGAAGTTAGAGGGCTGCTGGATGATTTATTACGCTTCCGATACATCTCTATTTTAAATTTTCACGATGATATATATTCTGCTTTCATCTGAATGTCTAGATAAAAAAAATGCCCGCCGAAGAGGGCAAAAGAGAGAACAGCGGGAGGTAAAATTAATCGATCACAACAGCCATCAGAGCAGTTGCTGCACCAGCTCCTAATGCCGGAATGCCCCAACGCTCTAAGGTCGGCAATGACTTACCAGTGACTACTTCAACAGGAATATCGCTGATCTCTAATAACTTCGCGGTAGTCGAGTTCTCAAACAATCTACTCAATGTATTTTTCTTGGCTGATCCTATGACGATACGATTACACCCTAGGCGCATCGCCTCATCGCGCAAGGCTTCGCCTTTATCACCGCTGACATGAGTAAATGAAAAGCTCGCGCCTGACTTTTCTAGAAATTCAATAGCCGACTTTGCTACATTTTTTGCACGCTCCGCCTGCCATTCTTTTATATCAGCTTTACTAAAAAACTTTCCTATATGACGATAAATTCTAGGCTGTACGTTACAAATATGAAACTGAGTGTTATCAGATTTTCCATACGTTAAAACTGCATGGACTACAGCTAAAAGAGCGTTGCTTGAATCATCTACTGGAATGAGGACTTTATTCATCACTTTATCTCCTTGAGTATGAGGCTTCTGTTGAGGTAGTATTTCGAATGCAGCTGGAACAACTGAAGCTGGCGCAATCACTTCTTCGAGTGCCAACCTACTTCTAATAAATCCACCACACAAAACACCGAGTATTACTAGAGCCTGAATGACATATTCAAAAGCTGGATATTGAAAGATTTGCCATTCTTTTACCATTGGCTCCGCAAGCATCATCTTTGCTGCCGTCCAAGCTAATACGCCAGCGCCTAGGTAAATCACTGAGGGATAACGCTCTACTAACTTGAGAATTTGGGTTGAACCCCAGATCACAATCGGAATACTAATTAACAGGCCCAGTACGACCAAGAGGTAGCTACCATGAGAAGCGCCTGCTACAGCCAAGACGTTGTCTAGGCCCATGACAGCATCTGCAATCACGATCGTCTTCATTGCACCCCAAAAACTGGTTGATGCATGATCATGTTCTTCATCACCATCTTTACCGGGATTTAATAACTTGTAAGCAATCCACACCAATAACAGGCCACCAACTAGCATCAAGCCTGGAATCTGTAATAGGTAGACAACCGCAAGCGTCATCGCACTTCTGACGGCAATTGCGCCTACCGCACCCCAAATAATTGCCTTCTTTTGCAAATGCGGAGGTAAATTTCTGGCAGCCATAGCAATGACGATGGCGTTATCGCTAGCCAAAACGAGGTCAATGACGATAATGGCCAACAGGGCTGAAAAAAACTCAGGGCTAAACAGTTCCAATTTAATAACCTTTATGCGTTTACGGAGTCCATGAATGCCATGGCTCTTGATGGGGTTAATTTAGGAGCATTTGCACTTAGTTAAAAGCAGAGATATATTGATAATAATTTCGGAAAAAACTGACAATGAGCAATTCCTATAACTATCGCCACCTCTATTACTTTTGGGTAGTCGCCAAAGAAGGCAGTATGTCCAAGGCCGCAGAGCGCCTGGATATGGCCATCCAAACCATTAGCGCTCAAGTTCATGAGCTAGAAAAATCCCTTGGATACCTACTTTTTAAACCTGCTGGACGAGGCATTGCCCTGACAGAGTCTGGCTTTGCAGCTCTTGAAATTGCGGATCAAATTTTTTCTATTGGCGAGAAGCTACCTGAAGCAGTCAGAGATGCAGCTAAATCCCCAAAAACAAAAATTATTGTTGGTGTATCGGACGGCTTGCCCAAGCTCGTGACAAGGCAGTTGTTAGAGCCTATCCTCAAACACAAGGACGCACAACTCATTGCTCATGAAGGAAAGTTTGAAGACTTGTTGGCAGATTTGGCGCTGCATCGTTTGGATATTGTCTTGGCAGACCGCCCCGCCCCTAATAATAAGAATCTCAACGTTTACAGTGAAGAGCTCACTAGAACATCAATGGCTTGGTATAGCCCAAAGCAATTTGTGAAAAAAGCTAAAAAAGATTTTCCTCATTGCTTAAATGAACTGCCCATTCTGATACCAACACCTCACTCTACCGTTCGCCTTTTAATAGACCAATGGTTTAGCAAGCATGGCATCACACCCAATATTGTTGGAGAATTTGAGGATAGCGCACTCCTCAAAACCTTTGCAGCTAGCGGCCTAGGGGTCTTTCCTGCTGGGAAGCTGATAGAGAAAGATCTCAAAGAAACCTATGGGATGGAATTGCTCGGTGACTGTGATGATATCTATGAATACTTTTATGCCACCCGATCTGAGAAGAAAATTCAGAACCCACTAGTTCAGGCAATTATTAAGCAGTAGTTTTTTATAGACCCATTAAGAATGCGGATAATAATCAAAAGCTGATTACACATAGAATGTATCAATGACTAATTTCTTAGACCCTGCAATTTTATTTTTTTTATTCGGTGCATTTGCAGGGGCCGTTAAATCGAATTTAGAAATTCCCTCTCAAATCTCCAGATTTTTATCATTGTATTTATTGATGGCATTGGGATTAAAGGGTGGTTTTGCTCTCCACAAATCTGGTTTCACCAGTGAAATTGGATTCTCCCTTGGTCTAGCAATTTTCTTAGCCATCATCATTCCGATCTTTGGATACTGGCTCTTAAGAAGAAGCTTGAATACTTTTGACGCAGCCGCTATTGCAGCTACCTATGGGTCAGTGAGTGCTGTTACCTTTATTACTGCTACTCAGTATTTAGATCAATTTAAGATTGAGTATGGTGGTCATATGGCAGCTGCAATGGCACTGATGGAATCACCAGCCATTATCTTAGCGATTATTTTGGCCAATAAAGCCAGGGCCGCTCACTCAAGAGATTTAAAAATCAAACAAGAAGCTACCAGCGTCTCGAAAATACTGCACGAATCTTTTACCGATGGAGCGCAACTGTTGTTGCTAGGCTCAATGCTTGTAGGCCTAGTCAGTGGCGATGCTGGTCAACAATTAATGGCTCCATTCTCGATTGATCTTTTTAAAGGCATGTTGGCTTTTTTCTTGCTAGATATGGGTCTGATGGCTGCCAGAAATTTTGGAGGACTCAAGGGTAAGCCGCCCATAACCGTTTTATACGCAATTGGCTCCCCTTTGTTTCATGCTCTATTAGCCTTACTACTTTGTAAGCTCATTGGTTTACCTCTTGGAAATACCATCTTACTCATGGTGCTCGCCTCCAGCGCTTCTTATATTGCTGTGCCAGCAGTATTGCGCCATGCCATGCCTGAAGTGAATCCAGCCTTATACATGGGGATGTCATTAGGCATCACCTTCCCCTTTAATATTATTTTAGGCATCCCTATCTATACCATCATTGCTAAATATTTTATGTAAGGGAATAGTCAAGCAAGATGTCAACCCATTCAAAACCTTACTCTGGACTCAAAGCAAGCTTATTGACTCAACATGGCAAAGAGTCAATCATTTGCCCGCAACTATTTGACTCCAATGACTTAGAAGTCATTCATGTATCAGACTATGACACCGACAAACTAGGATCATTTACTAGAGATATCCCAAGATATGGATCTCAACTCGATGCCGCAAGAAAGAAAGCTAGGGTTGGAATGGAGCTTTCGGGTTTAAAGCTTGGCATTGCTAGCGAAGGTGCTTTTGATAACGACCCTTACACAGGTATGTTTCCTTGGAACTATGAGTTAGTGCTTTTGATAGATGACATCCGAAATCTTGAGATTATTGGATTTTTTGGTGGCCAAGCTCAAAGCGCCAGCCAGCTAGTATCGAGCTGGGATGAATTGACTGCACTGCTTTCTGAAGCTCAATTCACTACGCATCAATTAGTAATTCGCCCTGACGATGAATATCATCCAGAATGTCGCAAAGGTATTAAAGATCTTGAATCCTTAAAAGAGGCATTTGAATGGGCAACCAAGCTTTCAAAAAAGGGGAATGTCTTTGTAGAGAATGACCTCAGAGCACACACCAACCCAACCCGCATGGCTAATATTCTGAAGGCTACGCAAGATCTCTCTAGAAAGATGAATTCTTTATGCCCAGAATGTGAGGCGCCTTGTTTTTGGGTAACAGAAAGGAAAAAGGGATTGCCATGCGCCTCTTGTGATGCACCAAGCAATTTACCCCTAGCAAATATTTGGTCATGCGTTAAATGCAATTACAAAAAAGAGGAAGTGATTGCCAATCAAGCGAAGGCAGATCCATCAAAGTGCAACTACTGTAATCCCTAAAACTGGATCAATTCCTATCCCCGACTTTGCCTTTAGAAATATCGATGATGAGGCGTGATAGTAAATACATTCTTGGGGTAATAGAGCTCACCAAAATGTATTCATCGTCATTAGAGTGGGCGCCAAATCCTTGAACCCCCATACTCTCAATCACTGGATTTTGAGTATCCAGCGCAGCAAAGGCAGCATCCGTTCCACCACCGGCAGCTACTGTCCCCAAAATTAAGTCACGGCCAAGTTCCGAATAGACTTTTTTGGCATATTCTGCCATTTGTAAAGACTGGGGGCTGGTCAATAGGGGTGGGCGACGGCGCTCAAAAGCAACATCAATTTTGGCATCAGGTATTTGCTGCGTTTTGACTCGCTCCCGCACCTTTTTCTCTACCACATCAAAATCATCTTTCTTCATCACACGAACATCAGCGGTAGCAAATGCAATAGAGGGTATGACATTACGATTGGTACCAGCAGTTGCTAGAGTCCAATTCATTTTTATACCCTCTTTAGGATCTGATAAATCACGCATCTGTTGAATCTGAAACGAGAGCTCTTCTAGGGCGTTTCTTCCCAGTTCGGGCGCAGAACCTGCATGAGACGCCTTACCAGTAATATTTAAATTAACAGCTGCAATTCCTGCTGTAGTGAGGGCAATACGATCAGATTTTGCCTGAGATGCCTCACATGAAAAGGTGGCATCATGCTCTGCACCTAGCTTTGAAAAATACGCTCGTGCTGCGGGGGAGCTAATCTCCTCATCACCATTAATGAGCACAGTAATTTTTCCATAGTCCTTAAATTTCAACTTTTTCAAGCTATCCATGGTGTGCAGAATTAATGCAATTCCTTGCTTATCATCCGAAATACCTAAGCCATAAGCACGATCGCCATCAATCCTGAACGGTTGCTTGGCAAGCATACCTTTGAGATATACCGTGTCCATGTGCGCAATTAAGAGTATTTTCTTTGTACCTGAACCCTTAAATTCAGCCTTCACCATGCGGCCCGGCCTATCAGGCGTATCGTGCATTCGGTACATATTAGCACCAGGTTCGATAAACTCAACCTGCCCACCAAGCGCCTTAAGGCGATTAAAAATTACTTGCGATATCTTGTCTAACCCTTCGCGATCCCTACTTCCAGACTCAAGGGATACCAATTCTTTTAAGGTATTTAAAAACGGTTTTTGCTCTTTTTCTACTACCGAAAATATAGGCTCTTGAGGGGCAGCGATACTGACTGATGCAGTCCCCATTACAGCAAGAAAGAATAAAATGGATTTTTTCATTTATCCCTCTAATGATTTTTCTATTCAGAATAAAAGAGAAGCATTAGTTATTTACTATTGGTAAGCCAAATTCGTTAGTATGGCCTGATGGGTTTAGATCAACTGATTGATCTGGTGGCAGCTCAATTTTGTAATGTCTTCTTAGAATATCTGATATCTGCTCATAACAAACACCCATACGGACAACTTGCATAGTTTCAAAGTTAATCAAAGTTGCAGACCGTCTATACATATGATATTTACGCAGGCCATAATCGATAATGACATCTGCGATGCTAGTTAATTCATCTTGTATATCTTCGACCCTAAACTTTGTTCCGGTTCCAGTTAAATTGGCAGATGATCCAAATAAGGGGTGCACCTCTTCGCGACTCAACTTAGTAATTTCAGCATGAAATGGTCCAGCATTTACCAGCATAGCCAATGTTCCACCAGCAGTACTGGCAGCAAGGGCATTTGGATCAATTTTTTTCATTAATGGATGATCGGTACGATAAGTGGCAATAGGACCTAATGGCAAGTTGTAATCTTGCGTAATCACTTCAATCATTTCTTGGCCACGCTTATCAAGCACCTGAAGCTCTCGCTGGGTTTCCATATCGCAAATCAAAGCATTGCGTTTATGTCCACCCCTTTGCTTAGCATTAAATATTTTCTTTAGGCCTTCTCTTGAGCCGCTGATCATCGTGTAACCAACATCTACCGGGAAAATGGCTATCCCTCCAGATTTACAAATTTCAAATGTTCTACGTGCATCCGCTTTGATATCTAATCTAGACATAAAAATCTCTCTTTTAGTTTATAAATTTATTGTGGTTTGAAGTTAGCAGCTTTAAGAATCGGTGCGAATTTGTCATATTCTTTTTGTAAGATAGCAACGGTATCTTCAGAAGTGCTAAATCTAACTTCAAATCCCAAGCCCTCCATTTCACTTCGATACTGCTTATCGTTGAAGAGCTCGGAGAAAGCTCCCTCCAGTCTCTTAACAACGGCTTTAGGAGTTTTGGCTGGAACCATGATGAGATACCGCGAGCTCACCTCCATGTTTAATATTCCACTTTCTGCAAGGGATGGAATGTCCGGAGCTAATGTTGATCTTTGAGGGCTGATTACTGCCAAGATCTTCACTTTGCCCGCTTGGGCATATGGCTGAACTTGGGATAAAGTGAACATTCCAATATCGACGTGACCAGCAATCGTATCTGTTAAAGCGGGTCCGTTACCCTTATAAGGAATCTCATTGACATCGATATTGGTTCGGTTAGTAAATAACATTGCCGCTAAGTCATGAGGGCTGCCTGGTCCAGAAGTAGCTAAAGCAACCTTACCTGGATTCTTTTTTGCATAGGCAATGAGTTCCTTCACATCCTTTGCTGGAAAATTCGGATTTGCCACTAAAACAATTGGTGCACTTGCGTAAAAAGAGATTGGGGTCAAATCCTTGCGAATATCAAAATTAATCTTTGAAAAAAGTAATGGCGCTAAAACAATCGTGTCAGTGTTCGCCAAGAGCGTATAGCCATCAGGTTCAGACCGAACCACTATTTCAGTGCCAATCGTGCTACCTGCCCCACCCTTGTTCTCAATAATAATCGCCTGGTTTAAGCGAGAATCAAGGTGCTTACTCATGACCCTAGTCGAGATATCTGTACCACCGCCTACTGCATAAGGTATGACTAACTTAATCGGTTTATTTGGATAAGACTGTGCATGAGCAAAACTGGCAATCCCAATAAGAACTATAGCGCTCTTTAAAAAGACTGACGTCATGAATGAAAAGAATGAGTTCATTACTGCAAGCTCCTATTGAGTACCAATTAAATCCCCAATTAAAAAAGCAATCTTCACCACACTTCTCAACACTAGGGGGGATAACTCAATCTAACATGCGAACCTGTAAAGGACCCTCAGGGATAACCCGAAAATAGCATATCCACACAAGTGATGAAGTGTAAGCACCCTGAGTTGACTCCGATTAACTTCTAGGGACTTTTTTATTGATGACTTAAGCTGCTACAGATAAACCATCAACCCGATGCTTTTGAATGAAAGAGGCAATGAGGCCGGATTGCTTTGCCTCTTTTACAAATTGAGTTAAAAATTCGATAGCTTGGATATTCTCCTTGGCTGTTGCCACTCCCTGCTGCACAGCCATGAATTGCCCATCCAAGACTTTAGATCCGGGTAATCTTTTGGACTCTTTTATTAAACCCGTCTTAAGTCCTGCAAGCGCATGAAGATTTTTACTAAAGAATAGCTCGACACTTGCTTCCAAGGTATCAGCATGGACCAAGGAGGCATGCTGAATATTACGAGCTAGCCATAAATCATAGGCGCTCTTCTGAAATGAGGCAATCTGGATACCGGGAGCATCAACAGATTCAATCGTTTTGAGTGTTGAATTTGGTGGGACTAAATAAGAAGCCTCAATTTCGACATAGGCTGGTGCAAAAGTAATTTTTTGCGCGCGATCTGGGTCAGATCCAACCAATCCAATCCCGCAGATACCGCTCGCTACTGCCTCTACCAACTCACCTTGAGTATCAAAAGGCAGCAATTGAACTTTCACATTCAACGCTGCTGCAATAGCCTTGGCCAAGTCAGGTGAGACACCATCTGGATTGCCTTGATTATCTTTTCCGGTAACTAATAAAAAATTACCGAGATAAATGCCGGCTGTTAAAACCCTGTTGGGTGCAAGCTGATTCGCTATTTGATTACTCATGGGATCTGTAGATTAAATAATTCGTTCACTAAATTTTTTCATTGCCGCCTCAGATAGGGTTAAGCCCAATCCAGGCTGCTCTTTTAATGTCATCATGCCATTTTTAATAATCGGCGGATCTTCAAATAACTCTGCCTGCAAGGGATCTCTCTCTGGGTCAGTAAATGCTTCCACAATACAGCCCGCAGGACTGCCTGCCACAATATGCGCATGTATGAAGCAATCATGATGAGGCGCAACTTGAACATGGTTAAGCTCACAGAGTCCCGCCATTTTTCGGCCTTCAGTAAAGCCGCCAAACATCGTGCAATCAAATTGCAGTATCTGAATTGCCTGTTCTTCAATCATGGCACGACAACCATAACTGGTCAGCTCACTCTCGCCTCCAGATAGTGGGATGCGAGTTTTATTGGAGAGCAATTTCAAGGCTCTACGATCATCTTCCCATCTCACTGGCTCTTCAAGCCATCTTGGATTGAGAGGCTCCAATAATTGCGCGCCCTTGATAGCAGTTTCTAAATCCCATGCACGATTCACATCAATCATGAGATCCCTTTTATCGCCAATGACTTCTCTGATAAGGGCCATGCGCTCGATATCTCTTTCCAGCGGTAAGCCACCAACCTTTGACTTGAAGCCAGTATGTCCTTGGTCTACTAATTTCTGCACCTCATCGCGCAGTTCAGAATCGTCCTTACCATCGCGATAGTATCCACAGGTGACATAGGCAGGTACTTCACTACGAAAGCCGCCAAAAATTCTATACAAAGGCAAACCAGCAGTCTTGCCAACAATATCCCAAAGCGCAATATCAATTGCTGAGGATATTCTGATGACTGCCTCTCTTGACCAACCTTTTTCACTTGCTAGTCTGCTAGTAGTAAGCGCAAATAACTTCTTATAGACACGTTCAGGGGCCAAAGGATCTTCACCAATAATTAAATCACCAATGCCAGACTTAAATGCCTTAACAGCAAAATCAATTGGCGTATAGCTAGTAGCTAGACCGAAGCCGTCAATACCCTCATCGGTATAAATGCGAACTAGGATCTCATTAGCGGTAGGAACAATAAAGTGGCTAACCCAATGTGGCCTACCTGATTGTGGTGCTTTAAGAGTGAAGACTTCAAGACGTGTAATTTTCATAAATGGATTTTTAATTCAATAAAACATTATTCATCAATGGAAGCGCCAGATTCAGCGATGATTTTTTTCCAGCGCACAGATTCAACCTGAATCATTTTGGTGAAGTCTGCAGGCGATGCAGTTGGCGCAATATCTAAACCCTTTTCGCTCATGCTGTCACGAAAATCTTTGCTGTTAAGCGCCTTCTGAATATCGCTATGTAATTTGGCAACAATATCTTTGGGCGTTCCAGCAGGAGCCAAAATACCAACCCACATATCAGGATTAAAGCCTGGCACTGTATCTGCAATAGGGGGAATTTCTGGGGCTAGTGGAGATCTTGTTACTGAAGTAATTCCAAGAGCACGCAATCTTCCATCTTTTATAAGAGGTAAAGCTAAAGGCAGACTTGAAAAGTTCATAGGAACTTGACCTGATACTGTATCCATTGCAGAGGCAGCTGCTCCTTTATAGGGAACATGAACAATATTTGTTTTAGTAAGGTACTTAAACAAATCAAACAATAGATGGTTCGGCGTGCCATTTCCAGCTGACCCATAAAACAACTCACCAGGCCTTGCCTGAGCATAAGTAATCAACTCTTTAACTGTTTTTGGTGGGAACGAAGGATTAGTAACGAGTACATACGGAGCCCTTACGATCGGCGCTACTGGCTCGAAATCTTTTTGCGCATCAAAACCTGTATTTTTATATAAATAAGGATTGATTACTATCGTATTACCCAAAGCAAGCAACAATGTATAGCCGTCCTTAGGCGACTTCGCTACATATTGGGCTGCTATATTTCCGCCGGCACCAGGGCGGTTGTCAACAATGAAGGGCACCTTCAACATATCCGTCAATTTTTGTGCGATTGCCCTACCCGTAATATCGTTAGCGCCTCCGGGAGCCTGTGTCAAAACAAAAGTAACTTGCTTGTTCGGATAGCTTGCCGATGTCTGCGCATAGGCGTTTGGACTCAATATTAAACAGCCAGATAAGCACAAGAGCACATACTTCATCATGATACGCAGCATACTGCCTCCTCATTAATCAATGTTTTACTAACTATAAGTTAGAAGTGATATTACTATTTAATACTTAATCGACTATCTCACTGTATCCTTGAGCATCAACAGATCTCTATTAACCTCCTCATAAGGCATCAAGAGATTTGGAAGCTCTAGCGAGAGGATGACATAAATCGAGATGCCAATAAGGAGCGTATATAAAGAGGCTAATAACCAGTCAGTCTCATTTTTTAAGACCATCGTGTAGCCAATCAAAAAGGCGCCAATACAGAGAAGGGCGAACAAAAACTTTAATAAGAGAGATGGAGGATGGGATTTTGTATCGATGACTCCAGCTGCAAAGGCCGTAGCCAAATTGCTGACTTGAGACGTAAGTAACCCCGTTGCAAAGGCCTTATTTTCGGAGGATGTATTCAAAGTTGCCTGTGTGACGTCCTCCTGAATCTTTCTAGTTGCTGCCATAATTTTTGCTCCCCCAGCATCTATATCAGACATGGCTATGAGATTTTTATATGCCGTGAGTCGTGCATCCAACAAATCATCGAGAGATTTTTTAACGACTACTTGATCATTTTTGTTTAGATACTTTAGCGAGCCATAAACCTGTTGAAGTGTTTGCGCTTGAACTCGAATAGCATCCATACGATCCACATATCTCGATGCAGATCCAGAGAATGTAAAACCTAGAACCAAAGCAGAGAGGCCAAAAATGGCCGCCGCTAAAGAGTCTCTAATGACAGCTCCACTCTCGCCATACTTTTTTAGTCGATAGAGCCCAACAGACCAGCCAATGGCAGTGAAAATAATAATCGCAATGATTAAACCAAAAGGAACATACTGAGCTATGTGCAAATTTGATTCAAAAAATGAGTGCATAGAAATCTGCCTTTTAAAAGATACTTACATTCTAAGCATTTAGTGGGCTAAAGATAGAAAAATCTGAAGCACTGAATCAATCTCTCCAGGCGGGATGTTTATCCATGACCGAAAGAAATAGCTTGGACTCAATCTGTCGGCGTAACCATTTTTGAATATGCGGGATGGGTAATAGCTCAAACTTTTGCTGGTCAACCATGGAAAATTGTCGAATAAATGGAAAAATAGCCACATCAACCCAAGTCATTCTGCCGCCCAGTAAATATTCGCTAGATCCTAGCGCGCGCTCCATGGGCTCCAACATCAATTCCATTACATCAGCTAGAACTGCTACTTGATTTAATTGGGGGTATCGATTGGGATATTTGTATTGGTCTAATAAACCCTTAAATACTTCGTCATTTTTCTCAATCCATGTCTTGGCGATATTCTCATCAAGCATGTTCCAACCATCTGGATCGGAAACCTTTAATGCCCAGCACATAATATCTAAGCTTTGGTCTAGAACAAGTCCATCCACATATAAAACAGGAACAGTGCCTTTGGGCGATAGATCTAACATCGATTGCGGCTTATTTCGGAGTTCAATCTCTCGATACTCAAACTGAATGCCTGCATATTGCAGCGCCATCCTAGCCCTCATGGCATAGGGGCACCTCCGGTAGGTATACAAAATTGGCGTCATCGTTTGATTACTGAAAGCTAGCATTAGACGATTTCAATACAAGTATCGATTTTTTTAATCTACTCAACCGACCCTCCTCTATACTGAGATTTCTAAATAAAATGACTAGCCAAGACGGAACTAAGCGAGAATTTTCCTCGATTTAGGTGCTCACAAAGACTGATAGTGCACCAAGACTTAATTGAAGTAAATTCTGCGGAGAATTCCTAACAGCATCATAATATTCCCTATATGACACTGACAGAATTACGCTATATCGTCGCAGTTGCTCGTGAACGCCATTTTGGCAGAGCGGCAGATGCTTGCTTTGTTTCTCAGCCAACTCTATCGGTGGCAGTTAGAAAGCTAGAGGAAGAGCTCAATACACAAATTTTTGAGAGAACCAACACTGAAGTTTCGATGACCAGCCTAGGCGCGCTCATTGTTGATCAAGCTCAACGAGTGCTGGAAGAGGCAAATTCTTTAAAACATCTGGCTATGCATGGACAAGACCCTCTATCTGGTCCATTGCGACTCGGCGCAATTTATACCATTGCGCCCTACTTACTTCCAAGCTTGGTGAGAATTGCAAGAAAGCGATTGCCCAATGTACCTTTATTTTTAGAGGAAAACTTTACGGTTCGTTTGCTAGAGATACTGCGCCAAGGAGCACTAGATTGCCTAGTTCTAGCAGAGCCCTTTGCAAGCGCTGGTTTAAACCAAATTGATTTATATGACGAACCATTTTTGGTTGCCGTACCTAAGGGCCATCCTTGGGAGTTCCGCACTTCGATACCGCACCGCGAGCTCAAGGAGCAAAATACTTTATTGCTGGGAACCGGTAATTGCTTTCGAGATCATGTCTTGGGAGTTTGTCCTGAATTAAACCGCTTTGGCTCAGGCGCTACTCTTGGCGAACAACGCAGCTTTGAGGGATCTTCCCTAGAAACCATTCGGAAAATGGTAGCGAGCGGCATTGGTATTTCAGTTATGCCTCGCACTTCCGTTGCAGATCCAGAAGCTGCAGATCAGCTTATTCGGTATATCCCTTTTGAGGACCCCATACCAACCAGAAGAATCTGTCTTGTCTGGCGCAAGAACTTCCCCCGTGCTGCTGCAATGGAGGAATTAGCCAAGGTCATCCGTGAAGCCGCTCTACCGGGGGTTACCTACCTTTAGAGCGGACTGTACTAGCTTAAGTCAGAAACTAAAGATGCCAAGGTTTCTAGTGGCAAGGTTTCAACATGCATTGGGTATCCCTTGTGATCGCAACCCACCATTAATTGAGCGCCGGCTTTCAGAGCTCTCTTCATATTACTAGTCAGATCAAAACGCATAAAGTGCACTGCTGATGTTTTCTCAGCAGTAGAACGCTCTAAATCTTCATCGGCAATGGCATAGACGCGCGGCTGACCTTCTACTTCAATAAAGATCTGATGCTCAATACCTACTAATTTGGCAAGTGCGACTTTACGATCAGCTTCATTAGGATATTCAATCATCATCGTTGCCTTGAAGTCAGAGCCTCCTGGAACTAAGGGGTTATAAGCATTCAACTCATCCTCAATGCCCTCTTCCTCAAAGGTCTTTTCGACGCGCAACATTTCTTGTATCTGATAACGCATTAAAAATTCATTCTCAAAAATCATCGTTACATGATCACCAAGGTGGACAGTGCGTAAACGACGCTCTTGAATTGCCTTCTCACGAAAAGCAGGACGCTCTTTGTGATAAGCCTCAAGACTCAGAAGGCTATCGCGTGTAATAGTTGCCATACTTTAATAATTCCTTTATTTATTGATAGTGTTACTTACAGACCGTATGCCTTAGCAAGCAAAGTGAGTGGATGCGCCATTTCTGATTTTGGCAATCCCAACTCTTCCATGCCTTGCTCAATATGATGACCGGCAAGCTGACAATCCGAGCTAATGTAATTGGGCTCTTCCTCAGCCATTCTTTTGAAAACAGGTTTACCAATCTTCATCGCTGTTTCATGAAATTCTTTTTTGACACCCCAAGTACCAGAGTGGCCAGAACAACGTTCGACCACATTAACTTCCGTACCAGGAATGAGCTTTAGAGTTTCAGCGGTCTTCTGTCCGACGTTTTGCACACGGGAGTGACAAGCCATGTGATAGCTAACGTGACCAAGCTCTTTACTGAAATCTTTTTTAAGCAGTCCATCAGAGTTGCGTGCCATAAAGTATTCAAATGGATCCCACATCGCATCTTTAACTAATTGTGTATCAGCGCATTCAGGGAACATCAGTGGTAGCTCTTGCTTGAACATCAAGGTACAGGAAGGAATTGGCGTCACAATTGCATATCCCTCACGCGCTAATTTAGCTAATTTAGGAATATTCTTTTCCTTATTCTCTGCCACTGACTCTAAGTCGCCGAGCTCTAGCTTTGGCATGCCGCAACATGCTTCCTTATCCACCAATTCATATGGAATTTGATTGTGATTCAGAACCTTAATGAGATCTTGACCAATTCCTGGCTCGTTGTAATTAATGTAACAAGTGGCGTAGATAGCTACCTTGCCTGGCGTCTTTGTGCCATCAACCACAGGCCATGCGTCTGACTTCTTAGCCAACTGCGGGAAAGTCTTAGGAGCATATTCAGGAATCCAAGCATTCTTATCAACTCCCAAAGCGCCTTCCATCACCAAGCGCGCAAGTCCAGTGCTATTAACTGCATTCACTGCCTGCGTAACAATCGGAATTCCAGCGAAGTGCCCAAGCTTGTCTGTAGAGGAAAGCAACTTATCGCGGAATGTTGCTTTGTCATCTTTAAAATTAACCGCCTTTGCACGCAGCATCAAATGCGGGAAATCGATATTCCAAGGATGTGGTGGTACGTAAGGGCACTTCGTCATATAGCAAACATCGCAGAGGTAGCACTGATCGACTACCTTCTGATAGTCAGCTTTATCAACCTGCTCCATCTCCAGATCTTCAGTAGCATCAACTAAGTCAAAAAGAGTCGGAAATGATCCACAAAGACTCACGCAACGACGACAGCCATGGCACAGGTCAAAGACCCGCTCCATTTCGGCCTCTAAATTGGCCTTGTCATAAAACTGGGGATTTTTCCAATCCAAGGGGTGTCTTGTTGGAGCCTCTAGACTGCCTTCACGTGTTGTCATATTCGTTCTCTAATGTTTTTTTGCATGGGCTATGCAACTCAATGGCGCTAGTGTATGACCCAAAGATTCGATAGTAAAATTGTATTAATTAACAATTTCAATAGGAAATAACTAAATACACGGAAATCTGGGGTTTAATTCGGTCTAAACCCCAAGAAAACCTCAAATGGAGGCTTCATTTGAGTATATACCCTCCAAAAGCGCCTGTTTCATGTAGTTAAGGTGTTTTATTTTATTAATTGAAATATCTATATCAGTTGTTTTTAACTATCAAG
Organism: Polynucleobacter campilacus; assembly: GCF_002206625.1. Taxonomy (GTDB): domain Bacteria; phylum Pseudomonadota; class Gammaproteobacteria; order Burkholderiales; family Burkholderiaceae; genus Polynucleobacter; species Polynucleobacter campilacus. The sequence goes on from NZ_NGUP01000001.1 coordinate 511,504, forward strand.
ACAATACAAAAATACGATTATTCAGGCCGGCAATTTTGTCCATAATGAGTCCGTGGTGATGTTTTCACCCCTATTTCAACAACCCATTCTTAGGAGTCATAAATGGCTAAAACCGTAAAAGGTACAAAGACAGAACAGTCTTTGAAAGAAGCATTTGCTGGTGAATCACAGGCAAACCGTCGCTATCTCTATTTCGCGAACCAGGCTGACATTGCTGGTGCAAACGATGTAGCAGCAGTATTTCGTTCAACAGCGGAAGGCGAAACAGGCCACGCTCACGGTCACATGGAGTATTTGATCGAAGGCGGTGCAGGCGAGCCAGGTACTGGTATGCCAGCTAAGACAGTTGCCGAAGCATTGCAAGCAGCTATCGCCGGCGAAACTCATGAGTACACAGACATGTACCCAGGCATGGCTAAGACAGCACGCGATGAAGGCTTTGACGAAATCGCTGATTGGTTTGAAACATTAGCAAAGGCTGAACGTAGCCACGCTAATAAGTTCACCAAGACTTTAGAAGCGCATTTAGCAAACGTTTAATCATTGTTTGTTGTACCAAATAAAAAAGACTGCCTAGGCAGTCTTTTTTATTTATTGAGGTCACTGAGTGAAGTAACTGAACAACTCAGCTATCTTTTAAAAGCCCCTGCAATACTTCACGCACCTTCTGCGGAATCGGTGTGGATTGGTTGCTCAAGCGATCCACATACACATGCACAAAGTAACCTATTGCACAAGCAACATCCTCATGATTTTTAAAGATAGCAACCTCATATCTAGCGCTGCTATTACCTAAGTGAGTTACTTTCAATCCCACATGAATTAAATCAGGATAAACAATTGGGGCAAAGTATTGGCATTGGGTTTCAACAACCAAGCCTATTTCTTTGCTATTTTGAAGATCTAAAACATTATGCTCAATCAAATAACGATTGACTGCTGTATCGAAGAATGAGTAGTACACCGCATTATTAATATGGCCATACACATCGTTGTCATTCCATCTCGAATGAACTTCTTCAAACGCTACAAAATCTGCGCGAGTTGGCGGTGGGGATTTTTGATGACTCATAAGGCCTCTCTGTAAAGAGCATTAGCATCAGTTAAGGTGATCTCACGGGGACTATTTTGCAGCAAGCGAGTCTGGAGCATGGCATCACTTGCCAATTGGTCAATATCATTCGAGGTAATCCCCACTTCTGATAATCGCTTGGGAAGCCCCAAACTACCGGCGAGCCCACCTAAATAATCTGCTAGTTGAGATGCTTGCTCTGTGGTGGATCCTTGTAAGCCTGGCTTGATGATTTGTCCAAGCTGAGCGTACATAACATGCGCCTGCGCGATATTAAAGCGCATCACAGGGCCTAACATCAAAGCATTGGATAGGCCATGAGACACATGAAATCTGGCACCAATGGGGTAGGCCAAAGCATGCACACCAGCTACTGGCGCATTCGTAAATGCCATGCCCGCAAGACAAGCACCTAAGAGCATATTTTCACGAACGACGATGTCATCACCCGCATTAACTGCCGCATGAAGATTGCCAGCCAATAATCTAAGCGCTTCTTTGGCCAAACAATCAGAAACCAGATTTTTTAAACGCTTTGTTGTAAATGCCTCAATGGCATGCACCATGGCATCAATACCAGTTGCTGCTGTGATGTGTGGGGGTAAGCCTAAAGTCAGTTCAGCATCTAACAGTGCCACATCAGGCATGAGTTTAGGGGAGACAACGCCTTTTTTCTCACTCTCGCTCACTGTGACAATAGAGATAGTGGTGACTTCAGAGCCCGTTCCTGCAGTGGTAGGAACTAAGATCAGAGGTAGTCGCGGACCTTTAGCCATGCCGATGCCATATACATCGGATAACTTTTCTTTTCCTGGCACCAAGAGTGCCACCAATTTAGCAACATCCATTGAACTGCCACCGCCAAATCCAACAATGAAATCTGCTTTACATTCTTGAGCAAGCTTTACAGCGCTATCAATCACAGAAACCGGTGGATCAGCCTGAACATCTGAAAATACTTTTAGAGAAAGTGCCAATTCTTTGAATTGAGGCAGCGCCTTATTTAACAATCCCGCTGATAAGACGCCAGGATCAGTAACAATGAGTACTGATTTACCACCACGCTCAATAATCCGCTTGGCTAAATGAGCAGACCCACCCCGTTCTACGATGATGGACTGTGTTGAGTGGAAGTCAAATTGCATTTCTGTACCTTATAAAAATCCTGCCCAACTAATACAGAAATCATAACCCACGCAATCAAGAGTTTTAGGCCAATTTATCCTGAAAACCTAGGGCTTGTACTAATTCATTTCCCCTGTATCCGAATAGTTGCCAATATTGCCACCCCTATAATGGTCTGATAAATTACTGTGAATTATTAAGGGGACTAAAGTGAACTATCAAACTCATTTCAAAAGATTTGCGGGCATCCTATTAAGCCTGACTGCCTTGACATCATTAAGTCATGCGGCTGATGTCTTTCCATCTAAGCCCCTCAAAATTATTGTCACCGCCGCTCCTGGAGGAACGACTGATATTGCATCTAGAGCACTTGCAGATCAGCTCGGAAGAGAATTAGGGCAATCAGTGTTAGTTGAAAATAAAGCGGGGGCAGCAGGAATTATTGCTCTGCAAGCATTAATCGCTAGTCCAGCAGATGGCTACACCATGGCGATGGGCAACATTGGTACAAATGCTATTAACTACGCTCTATATAAAAGCCTGCCGTACAAATCAGAAGACATGAGGGCTATCAGCGTTGTTTTAGCAACCCCTAATGTCATGGTGGTGAACTCTGCCCTACCAGTCAAGACCGTGGCTGACTTCGTAGCATTGGCTAAAGCAAACCCAGGTAAGTATTCATTCGCATCTTCTGGCAGAGGACAGTCCATTCACATGTCAGGTGAATTATTTAAAAATATGTCTGGTATTGATATTGTCCACGTACCTTACAAAGGTGCAGGCCCTGCTCTCATTGACTTGCTAGCTGGGCAAGTGACGATGATGGTTGATAATTTGCCGAGCTCTATAGAACATATTCGCAGCGGCAAACTACGCGCCTTAGCAGTCACTAGTAAAACCCGTAACCCTGATTTACCAGATGTACCCACCATGCAAGAAGCAGGCTATCCAAACTTTGAAGTGATTGCTTGGTTTGGATTATTCGTTCCGGCTAAAACGCCTCAGCCTGCAGTAGATAAAATTTATGCTGCGTTGAAAAAGGTTTTAAATTCGCCTGAAACCAAAGCCAAATGGAAAGATTTGGGTGGCTGGGGAATTGGTGATACCCCCGCGAACACTGATCTATTTGTGGCTGCTGAAAAGAAAAAATGGGAAGACGTTGCCGTTCAGGCAAAGATCCCACGCGAGTAAATCACAGAGTCATTTACTGCGCAGGTCTTAAGCCCAGCATCGCACGTGCTTCACTAGAAGAAGCTAACTCGCCGCCCATGCTTTCGATGAGCGCTTTAGCTTTGAGGACTAACTCAGCATTGGTTTTGCAAAGTACGCCTTTGCTGAGATAAATATTGTCTTCCATGCCAACGCGCACATGGCCGCCATATAACCAAGCTTGAGCAACGATTGGATACTCTGCCCGACTAATACCAAAGGCAGCCCAATTGGCGCCCTGAGGTAGTTGATCACGCATATATAACAAAGTAGCTGGATCGGTATTTAGGCCATACTTCACGCCCATCACGAAAGTGAAAAGTCCTGGGCCATCAATCGTACCGTCCTGCAATAGATCTTTTGCTAGATTAAGATCGCCAGTATCAAAGATCTCTAATTCAGGCATGACTCCTGAATCACGAATCACCTTAGCCATCTTACGAACGTTAGAAGGCGTATTCATCACAACATCGGCGCCTGAGTTCATGGTATTTAAATCTAAGGAGCAAATATCTGGTTTTAACTGGGCAACGTGCTCCACCCTTTTCAGCGGATGGCACAAAGTAGTCCCTGGTGCAAATACCTTAGGATCATCTTCACTCGGAATATATCTACCGCCAGGCCCGGTAGTTAAGTTAATGATCAGCTCTTTGTTTTTCGCCTTGATTAAACGCATCACCTCAGCGTAATGACCTATATCCATTGATGGCTTACCCGTATCAGGATCGCGCACATGAATATGCACTACGGCGGCCCCGGCATCAGCCGCACCTAAGCAGGATTCTGCAATTTGAGCAGGTGTAATTGGCAAATAAGGCGTCATCTCAGGTTTGGTGAGATTACCTGTTACTGCACAAGTTAAGATTGTTTTATTCATGATTGACCAAAAGAAAATAAACGATAGCGGACTCTATCTTACAGTGATAACGCCCGATTCTTCTGAGGCCAGACATTAGCTCGTCATTCCAAGAAAAGATCGAATATGCTGCCCAGTAAACCATCCTAAGGGATAACCCGAAAATTCTATTTCTGAGCAAATATTTAAGAGTAAGCTCTATAGAAACGAGTAATTGGTTTGCTGAAATTCCAGATCACATTAACTATCTCATGATCCAATTTGATCCAGACAAGGTCACTCCATTAAAGAGTGAAGCACAGTCGCTAAATTATCTTTCAAAACCAGCAAGCCGCTAGGGAGTTTATTGTGATAAAAATAATTCAACATGGATTTTTCATCGTATTGTTAACGCTCAGTTGTAGCGCATTTTCACAGAGCCAATCGACCACCAAGGCGCCACAATATAAAGTTGATGCTTCTTGGCCAAAAGCATTACCCAATAATTGGATATTAGGTCAAGTGGCAGGAGTAGCCACCGATAAAAATGATCATATTTGGATCATTCATCGACCACTCACTATTACAGACGATGAAAAAGGTGCCACGCTAAATCCCAAAAGATCAAAATGCTGCATCCCTGCTCCACCTGTTCTTGAGTTTGATAAAAACGGGAATTTATTACAAGCATGGGGCGGTGCTGGCAATGGTTATAACTGGCCTAAAAATGAACATGGAATTTATATCGACCCTAACGGTAATGTTTGGGTTGGTGGGAACGATCAAACTGACCATATGATTCTAAAATTTACTAAACAAGGAAAATTTCTTCTGCAAATTGGCTCTCCTGGCGCAAGTCTTGGTAGCAACGATACAACTCAGCTTGGCCGTCCTGCTCACATGAATGTCGACCCTATTGCAAACGAAGTTTATATTGCCGATGGCTACTTAAATAAACGTGTCATTGTTTTTGATTCCAACACCGGAGTCTATAAACGTCATTGGGGTGCATACGGAAATGCTCCTAGCGATGAAAAGATGCCGAATTTTAATCCGACGTCAATGCAATTTGCTAATCCAGTTCATTGTGTTCGTCTCATGAAGGACAACACCTTATTTGTTTGCGATAGAGCAAATAACCGTATTCAAGTGTTTGAAAAAAATGGAAAATTTATACGTGAAATGGCTTTTGAAACTGAAACTCGTGGTTCGGGATCGGTTTGGGATCTCATCCCTTCGGATGCAAGTGAAAAGTATATTTTGATTGCGGATGGCACCAATAATGAGGTCACCGTGCTAGTACGTGACACCGGCCAAAAAGTAGGATCTTTTGGTAGAAGCGGTAGAAATGCAGGAGACTTTCACTGGGTTCACAATATCGCAGTTGATTCTGAAGGCAGTGTATACACTACAGAAGTTGACACCGGAAAGCGGGCTCAAAAATTTATGAAATCAAAATAAATTGGTTCATCTCTTGAAATATCTTTTTGCCTACGCGCTCTTTTTAACGCTGAGTACTCCTGCAATAGCCCAACTCGAAGTCATGATCTCGGGTGGTTTTCAGGGGCCCTACACACAAATGCTACCTTCCTTTGAAAGGACGACTGGCATTAAGGTGATTACAAAATCTGGGGCATCTCAAGGCTCTGGTCCTAAGACCATCAAAGCCCAACTACTCACTGGTACAACAGCAGACGTAGTAATTCTTTCACGTGAAGGACTTACTGAGCTCATTGCAATGAATAAAATTCTTCCAAATTCAGATGTTGATTTAGCACAGGTCCCTATAGGTTTAGCCGTCCCAGCAGGAAATGCAAAACCCGATATCTTGTCTACCAAAGCTTTTGTGGATGCCCTTGTCAAGGCAAAAAAAATAGTTGTTCCAGGCAGTACTAGTGGCATTTACTTAACTAAAGAAATTTTTCCCAAGCTTGGTATCAGTGATCAAATTTCAGTGCAAATAACTGAGCGAGGTGCACAAGCTACAACATTGCTGGCTAATCGCGAAGCGAATATTGCCCTCCAACCCAGCAGCGAACTCATCAATGTAGCGGGTATTGATTATGTGGGCCCAATACCTGATAGCCTTCAACTCATTCAAACTTTTGCTGCCGCAATCACTACAAATGCATCGAACTTAGAAGGGGCTAAAAAGTTAATTGAATATTTAAGCTCGCCCATTGCAGTAGGGCCCATCAAAAATAGTGGCATGAATGTCATACAATCAAAATAAAGGCTAGAGCTATCTATGCATAATCGCCGCTCATTTTTAAAAGAAACTGGCAAAGCGCTGGGTGGATTATTTTTCTGCGGTTGTGGATTAGCCCACTCGGCCGACCTAAAAGATGGGATGCCAAAAAGAATCACTCCGTTATTTATTAACGGGAAGCGCATTAAGACAATTGATGTACATGCCCACTGCCTTTTCCAAGACGCTATTGATTTAATGGGAGATGAGGCTAAATCGGTTCCTCCCCCAACCAAGGGAGTTCCGGAGCATTTCATCAAAATCAATGAGCGCATTAAGGCCATGGAAGCCCAGGGCATTGATATGCAAGTGCTGAGTATTAATCCGTACTGGTATCGCCAAGATAAAGATACCGCTGCTGAAATATGTCGTCTCAACAATTTTCATTTGGCTGAGCTATGCGCAATGAGGCCGGATAAGTTTGCCGCCTTTGCTTCGCTAACAATGCAGCATCCAGATTTAGCTGTTGAGCAATTAGTATATGCGGTAAAAAATCAGGGGCTGCGGGGCGCTGCCATCGGTGGGAGCGTTCTAGGACAGGATTTCTCAGACCCCAAATTTCATCCGATATTGGCAAAGGCTCAAGAGCTTAATGTGCCCCTATTTATTCACCCTCAAAGTACGCCGCAACTTGCTCAGCGCTTTAAAGGCAATGGTTGGATGTCTAACGTCATTGGCAACCCCCTTGATACCACCATCGCACTACAACATCTTATTTACGAGGGTGTACTCGATAAATATCCCCGATTAAAAGTATTGGCTGCTCATGGCGGAGGCTTTCTAGGATCTTATGCTCCTCGTATGGATCACAGCTGCTTTGTCTCGCCACAAAATTGTGACCCTAAGATAGTTCTTCAGAAGAAGCCATCTGAATACCTTAAGCAACTATATTTTGACTCACTGGTTTTCACTCCAGAGGCGCTAGCTTATTTAGTCTCACAGGTTGGCGCAAGTCAAGTTGTTATAGGAACAGATCACCCCATACCTTGGGAGGAATTTCCTGTAGAGCGTGTTATGGCCACCAAAGGCTTAAGTAATGCTGATCGCATAGGTATTCTTGGAGGCAATGCTTCCAGACTGCTCAATATATGAATAATCAACTAGATAGCATCGCACCCCTGCGTGAATTTGTCATTGGAATGACGAACTTGGTCTCTCATGAGTCAGTAGAGCAAGAACTCATTACCAAGGGCTCTGAATTACTCAAAACACTGATTCAATCAGATTCATGGCTTCCAGAATTTTGTACTATTCCACACCCTGAGTTTTATCAGCAGTTTTTACTTCACGCAGATCCCTTGGGTAGATTTTCAGTAGTGAGCTTTGTATGGGGCCCCGGTCAAAAAACGCCAATCCATGATCACTGCATCTGGGGCTTAATTGGCATGCTCAGAGGAATGGAACAAGGTCAGCACTATAAGAGACTGCCATCAGGCGAGTTAGAGATGGATGGCCCCCAAACAGTTCTTCGCCAGGGCGATATTGAGGTGGTTGGCCCTGCTGTCGGTGATATTCATGTGGTGAGCAATGCTATCCCTGATAAAACATCAATCAGTATTCATGTGTATGGCGCCAATATTGGCGCAGTCAAACGGCATACCTATGATCCCATTACTGGCAAGCCAAAGAAATTTGTTTCTGGCTACTCTTCTCAGCAAGTTCCCAATCTTTGGGATCGCTCTGCTGAGATAAGGGCGAGTCTTAACTAAGCCAAGTAGTAAATTCTTCTGAGCTGACTCTAGGCGTATGAAAGGTGTTCACAATATCCGCCTTATCGACATAGCCTAGCGCCATGCCACAGACCAACATCTCATTATCTTGCGCTCCGATCATAGGCAGAATAATTTTGGAGTAATCATTCCAGGCTGCCTGCGGACAGGTATCTAAGCCCTCACCTCTTGCTGCCACCATCAAGTTTTGTAAGAACATGCCGTAGTCGAGCATAGAGCCTTTACCCAATTCCTTATCAATGGTAAAGAATAGGCATACGGGCGCTCCAAAAGCCTGAAAGTTCTTGCGATGCTGCACATGCATTCTGTCTTTATCACCCTTGGTGATACCCAGAAGACCATACAAGCTCCAGCCATTTTCGCGACGTCGGTCAATGTATGGACTAAACCATTTGGTGGGATAGTAGGTGTAACCAGCCTGATATTCTTTAGCTAATTCAGGATTAGCAGCAATGCTGTCATAAGCGTCGCAAACTTTAGTACAAAGATCTTCAAGCACTTTACCCTCTAATACGTAGACTTTCCAGGGTTGGGTATTCGTGCCAGATGGTGCCCTAGAGGCAATATTTAAGAGCTTTGCAATGGTGTCTTTTGGAACCATCTCTTTGGTAAATGCTCGCACGGACTTTCGTGAGGTGATTGCTTCTTCTACAGTTAAAGACTGCATTTTTAAACTCTTCTATTCATTTGGTTTTTTTATTCCGTTACCTAAATGCCGCCCATGCAAAGGTATTTCATCTCCAGATAATCTTCAATGCCGTGCTGCGATCCTTCGCGACCTAGACCGCTTTCCTTCACGCCTCCAAAAGGAGCAGTCTCATTCGAAATAATGCCCTCATTAATACCAACCATGCCGTACTCCAGAGCTTCTGCTACGCGCCAGATACGACCGATATTTTGACTATAGAAATAAGAAGCTAAACCGAACGGAGTGTCGTTAGCCATTACAATTGCCTCAGCCTCAGTGGAGAACTTAAATATCGGCGCAAATGGACCAAAGGTTTCTTCTCTGAAAGCCAGCATATCTTTAGTAGCACCAGAAACTACCGTAGGCTCATAGAAAGAACCGCCTAAGGCATGGCGCTTGCCGCCAATGAGTACTTTGCCACCTTTTTTCACTGCGTCACTGACCTGCTCTTCCACCTTGGCAAGGGCTTTGTCATCAATCAATGGGCCGATCACAGTGTCAGCATCAGCACCACTGCCAACCTTCAAACCGCCCACTGCTTTAGTAAATTTTTCAACAAATGCGTCATAGATAGAGTCTTGCACCATGATGCGATTGGCACAGACACAAGTTTGACCAGCATTTCTGTATTTAGAAATAATTGCGCCTTTCACAGCAGCGTCAATATCAGCATCATCAAAGACAATGAATGGTGCATTACCACCCAACTCCATAGAAACCTTCTTCACCGTTGTTGCGCATTGCGCTAATAACAGCTTGCCGATTTCAGTTGAGCCAGTAAAGCTGAGTTTTTTGACAATGGGATTTGATGAAAGCTCACCGCCAATGGCTGTTGCGGAACCTGTTACACAAGAAAAGACACCCGGCGGAATACCCGCCTCTTCTGCTAGCTGGCATAACGCTAAGGCACTAAACGGCGTCTGACTTGCAGGCTTTAAAACAATTGTGCAGCCAGCTGCTAAAGCTGGCCCCGCTTTGCGAGTAATCATCGCCGATGGAAAGTTCCAAGGAGTAATCGCAGCACAAACACCAATCGCCTGCTTAATCACAATCAATCTTTTATCAGCAGCATGGCCAGGAATCGTTTCGCCGTACAAGCGCTTTGCTTCCTCACCAAACCATTCAATAAAAGAGGCACCATAAGCAATCTCGCCCCTACTCTCCGCCAAGGGCTTTCCTTGCTCGGCCGTCATCAATTGAGCGAGTGCCTCTTGGTTCTTCATAATGAGCTCAAACCAATTGCGCAAGATTTTGGCACGCTCTTTCGCAGTTTTAGCCCGCCAAGCAGGTAAAGCCTTTTGCGCGGCTTCAATTGCTCTGCGGGTTTCAGCTACTCCCATATTGGGGACCGTACCAATTAATGCACCAGTAGCGGGATTGTTCACAGAAATGGTGGACTGATTATCAGCCTCAACCCATTGGCCATTAATGTAGGCTTTTTCAAACTGCAGAGCTAAATTACTCATATCTTTGTACTCAACTGTCAATTGGATTGCTGGACTCGTAATTTCGAGGGAATATGTAATCTTAACCCCTTCTAATCACCTCTTCTAGCATTGATATTAAAACCCAGAAATGGTGCATCTGATCGCCGAAATTGTGCAGCACCGTAATTACCACTAATTTTTGTAACTTAATATGGGGCATGCGTATCAAAATTACCAAAAACCTCGTACTCCATACTCAAATTCAAGAGATGACAAGCGTTCCTGAAGCCCTCTTTCCGGAAGGGGAGTATCTTGCCAACCTCACCCCTGAGGGAAAGATTGAGCTAATGAATACGAAGAAGATCAAGGCACGATTTTCTTTTTCTCAATTCAGGGAAAAAGTCTCTCTCGGCGAATTTGTAGTTGTAGAAAGCTAAACGGGTTAGTGATCTAAATCTAAACTCTGAATCAAGCTGGCAAGCTTAACCACAGACTCAAAAACGCTTGAACTACTGGCCTCTACATCCAGATTTTCCCAATTAAATTCTAATGAGAAATGGGCTGACTCAATAATCAGCTCATAGCTTGAGGTAGCTTTGTTAATAGACTTGGATTGCAGATCCTCAGTGATGGGCACTTTAATTGCCTCAATTGCATTAACCAGCATCGCCACCTCAGTCTCGGTGAGCTCCCTGCTGTGTAAGACATCGTCTGTTCTCTTAATGGAAATCTTAGAGCCGCTATCAATCACGACCTCATATTGATTTAAGCCAAGATCAAACCAAACCGTTAACTCAAGGGCAATCGGATAGTGTTTCATTGAATCGACCTTGTCGGCTTGTAATCAATATAGAAGGATTTCATCTGTAGCCTCCAGGGCGCTTACAACTGATGAAATCATCTTACACCTCAATAGCCCGAATTGACTACCCAAGGGCTGTTTTGAGGAACCCCATTAAAATGAATGATCAGAAACTCCCATGCTAACTGGAGCCCCCATGGAATTACTACCTTGTATTGAACTGGAAACTACCCCAAATCCAACGGCTGCCGTCATTTGGCTGCATGGTCTTGGGGCTGACGGCAATGATTTCGTTCCCATCATTCCTGAGCTCAATCTTGCTGGTTGCCGTGGTATTCGCTTTGTCTTTCCGAGTGCACCAAGCATGCCAGTCACTTTAAATGGTGGTTATGTCATGCCTGCTTGGTATGACATCATTGGGCGCAGCTTGATGGATCAAGAAGATGCTGCTGGTATTCAAAAATCAGCTGTATCTATTGTTCAATTAATCGAGCGTGAGGCAAACCGTGGCATTGCTTATGACAATATTGTTTTGGCTGGCTTCTCACAAGGCTGTGCTATGGTCTTACAAACTGGCTTACGCTTTCCACATAAACTTGCTGGCATCATTGCACTCTCAGGATATTTACCACTAGCAGCAAGCTTGCCGATTGAAAAACACTTAGCAAACCAAAACACGCCTATCTTCATGGCTCATGGAGAATATGATCCAGTGGTTGCGCTAGACCGCGCGCAAGCCTCACATGCTTTGCTTGAAAATATGGGGTATTCAGTAGAATGGAATGAGTATCCAATGGAACACTCCGTTAACCGTGAAGAGCTTCTTGATATCTCACACTTCTTGCAACGGGTTCTAAGCTCTCAATAAATACTTATATCAGGCCATCGGTGATCAACTTAATACTGGCTGCTAGCAGGAAAAACTGGACAATACGGTAATACCATTTCGTTGATATTTTTTCGGCTAGATAAAATCCGAGATAAACGCCAACCGGTACGCAAGGCAGAAGAATCATCGAGGTAGCCAGTTCTTTGAAATTGAGTAAATCCAAATAGGCATAGGGTCCCAGCTTGCCAAAATTAATAAAAGTGAAGAATATTCCCAAGGTAGAGGCGTACGCCATTGGTAATAACTTCTCTCTCAACATAAAGATGGTGATCGGTGGACCGCCATTGTGGGCCAAGAAACCAGTGAATCCAGACATCAGTCCCATGAGACGGCCCAACCAAGGGTAAGGCTTAGCCTCTCTCAAATCGAAATGAGAAGTCACCAGCATCTGAATTAAAAACAGCATAATAAAGATACCTACAAACAGCGTTAAAGCTTTGGGTGTGATGATGGTAAAAAAAAATCATACCTAAGAGCAAACCAAGGAATCCAGCTGGCAGAATGAGTTTTAGAATTCGCCAATTGGCATTCTTCAAGAATCGCCGTATCCCCACCAAATCAATCGCAATCAATAGTGGCAACAATATCGCTAAAGCTTCATTCAAGCCTACCTGACTAGCCATAAGTGGCAGCGATAGTACGCCTAAGCCGGCACCAAAGCCACTTTTTGAAATCCCCACCAAAACCACACTAGCAATCGCACAGATGAAAAACGCTAGCGAATGGGCGTGAAAAGATTCAATAACTGGGTTCATCAGAGCATCTAGCATGACGCAATACTAACAAGAGATGCTGGCTGTCTAAGCAATAAATAAATACATTGCTGCCAGACCCATAAAACCGGTTGCACCCCAGCCAAGCATTTTCATAGTCCAACTTGCGGTATGCGAGCCCATCACCGAGCTCTTAGAAGACAAAACCATGATCGCCACCATCAATGGAACAGCAACAATGCCATTAATCACAGCACTCCAAAATAAGGCCTTCATTGGGCTAATGGGTGAGTACTGAATGGCTAAGGCTAGTAACACACTCAAGGCAATAATCGAATAAAACTTACCAGCTTGAGATGCCGAATCCTCAAGACTTGAGCGCCAACCAAAGACTTCTGACAATGCATAGGCTGCTGAGGCAGCAAGAACTGGCACCCCCATCAACCCCACCCCCAAAATACCCAAAGCAAATAAAAGAAATGCAAATTCACCGGCTAATGGCCTAAGGGCCGACGCTGCCTCTGCTGCTGTATTAATATCGCGCACTCCAGTAGCATGCAAAGTCACCGCTGTTGCCAAAATAATGCAGTAAGCAGCGACATTCGAATAGAGCATCCCGCTCCATGTATCCCACTGAATTCTGCGTAACTCTGTTTTTGCCTCTGACTCACTACTTTGATTGAGCAGATTACTTTGATGCCTTAAGTTCATATCCTCTACTTCTTGAGAGGATTGCCAAAAGAATAAATAGGGGCTGATGGTGGTTCCAAAGATGCCTACGATCACTGCGGCTGAATCTGTGTTCCAAGTAAAAGAGGGAAAGAAAGTACTCCAGACGACTTCGCTCCAAGGAATATGCACTGTAAATAAAACTGCGCCATAAGCCAGCAAGGATAAAGAGAGCCATTTCAGAAAGAAAACGTAATGGCGATAGGGAATCAATATTTGTAAAAGTAGGGTTAAGAAAACAAACACGCCAGTCATGATGTGCCAGTTAACTCCAGTGACTAATTGCGCTACTTCACCCATTGCCGCAATATCAGCGGCGATATTGAGCACATTAGCAATTAAGAGCATCAGCACCAATAAAAACAATACGGGAGGAGAAAAAGCATCCTTCATATTGGCTGCAAGACCTCGGCCTGTAACCCTCCCAATCCGAGCACATAAGACTTGAATGCTGGCCATTAAAGGGTATGCCAAAGGCATTGTCCACAACATGTTTAGACCAAATTGTGCACCTGCCTGAGAGTAGGTAACAATTCCGCTGGGATCATCATCAGCAACCCCAGTGACTAAGCCAGGACCGACCCTAGACAAAGGGTGATGCTTAATACGTTGCCAAATGACAGAAAGATTCATTACTCAGTGTAGTACCTATTGGATGAGGTAAAGAAAAAGGGCTCCTAGGAGCCCTATGCTTACAAGTAATCAGCGCTTAAAGCTTTTTATTAAAGCTATATTGCGCAAAAGCTTGCTCTGCCACATTGAACCATTGCGCTTCCATGTTTCTGAATACACGATAGTCATCAAAAATCTTCTTGAACTGAGGATTCTTGGCAGACTCTTCTGCATACGTTTCTTGACTGGCCTTAAAGCAGGCATCCATCACCGAGGTGTTGAACTTGCGTAAGACTGCACCACTCTCTAGTAAGCGCTGTAATGCTGGTGGGTTTAAAGCGTCGTACTTAGCGCACATGTCCACATGCGTCTCAAAGCAGGCAGCCTCCCAAGCAGCTTGATATGCAGGCGGCAAAGAATCCCACTGCTTTTTATTAACCAAGAAAGATAAGCCTGCAGCACCCTCCCAAAACGCGGGGTAGTAATAGTTCTTGGCAACTTTTGCTAAGCCTAATTTTTCATCATCGTAAGGGCCGACAAATTCAGCGGCATCAATCGTGCCTTTTTCAAGAGCTGAATAAATTTCGCCCGCAGGTAATTGCTGTGGAACTACTCCCAACTTTGAGAGAACCTGACCTGCAAATCCAGCGATACGGAACTTTAAGCCTTTGAGATCTTCAGGAGATTTGATTTCTTTACGAAACCAACCACCCATCTGAGTACCTGTTTGCCCACCCAGGAAATTCACAATGTTATAACTAGCATAGAGCTCACGCATTAGCTTCATACCATTGCCATGTAGCATCCATGCTGATTGCTGGCGAGCAGTCATACCAAACGGCGCCGCAGTATCAAATATAAATGCGCTGTTCTTACCAAGGTAGTAATAGCTAGCCGTATGACCGCATTCAACCGTGCCATTCTGAACTGCATCTAATACTTGTAATGCAGGAACAACTTCACCAGCTGCAAATATTTTGACATTAAATTTTCCGTCGGTAGCCTTGCGTAATGAATTGGCAAAAATCTCAGGTGCGCCATACAAAGTATCCAAGGATTTAGGAAAGCTAGATACCAAACGCCAATTGAGGGTTGGCAAGCTTTGCGCAATAGCCGGTGCGCCAATGGCGGCGACTCCAGCACCAATAGTCGCTTTCTTTAAAAATGAACGTCTTTGCATTTCTTTCTCCCTTCAGTATTTATTTACCACCAACAGTCATCGAGCCAATCAAAATTGAACCAGTTTCTTTAGTTCCCCGGATCAACGTATCGCTCCCAATCATGGCAATATCTAAAAGCATCTCGCGTAAATTACCTGCGATCGTTACCTCTTCGACTGGGTACTGGATTTCACCATTCTGAACCCAATAGCCAAAAGCACCACGTGAATAGTCACCCGTGACATAGTTCACGCCCTGCCCCATTAATTCAGTCACCAAGAGGCCCGTTCCCATTTCTTTTAATAAAGCAGGTAATCCGCCTTTGGGAGTTTTCTTGCTTTGTAGTTTTAAATGATGTGCACCGCCAGCATTGCCTGTAGTCTTCATTCCCAATTTACGCGCTGAGTATGTGGATAAAAAATATCCTTCTAAGATCCCCTTATCCACAACGGTGCGGGGAGATGTCTTCACACCCTCGTCATCGAATGGTGCACTACCCGTCATCGACTTCAGATGCGGATTTTCAAAGAGGCTGATATGTTTTGGAAGTACTTGTTTACCTAAACTGTCTAACAAAAAGCTCGTGCGTCGATAGAGCGCACCACCTGACACAGCCTGTACCAATCCGCCCAAGAGCCCTGCAGCTAATGGTGCCTCAAAAATGACAGGGCAACGGCGCGTCGTCAGTGATCGTGCTTTCAAACGGGATAGCGCGCGCTGCGCCGCATATTGACCAATCAATGCAGGGTCGGCTAACTCTTCTGGTATCCGCGAACTGGAATACCAGTCATCACGTTGCATATTTGACTGTTTACCACCTTCACTTGCAATGGGTGCGCAAGAAATATAGTGGCGAGAAAATGGGTAGCCCCCCATAAATCCGTGACTTGTGCCCATCATGAAATGTGCATGGTGTGCAGATACAGAGGCACCATCGCTATTCTGAATTTGCTTACTCATTGCAAATGCAGCGCCTTCTGCAATGCGGGCAATTTCTACTGCATGTGCGGCATCAATATTCCAGGGATGAAATAAATCTAGGTCGCGTGGATTTTTTTCTAAGAGTTCACGTTCAGCTGGTCCAGCACAAGTATCTTCAGCAGTGTGCTGAGCAATGTGATAAGCAGCATCTACTGTTGCCTTCAAAGATGCTTTAGAAAAATCACTCGTACTAGCATTACCGCGGTGATGTCCTAAAAATACCGTGACTCCGACTTGCTTATCCAAGCTTTGCTCAATCGTTTCGACCTCGCCTTTACGGACCGTTACGGAGAGGCCTTGCCCCTCAGAGACCTCGGCAACCGCATCCGAAGCCCCCCTTCTTTTGGCTTCTTTGAGCAAGAAATCGACGATTTCTTGAAACTGACTAGATGTATATGTAAACATGCCCTAATAATAGCTAGAATAGAAACATGAAGCATACCGAAGACCAAAAGCGTAGCTCCCCAAATGAAGTCAAAATCGGCCTGATTTCGATCTCCGATAGAGCCAGCAATGGGGTATATCAAGATGAGGGCATCCCTGCCCTACAGTCTTGGTTAATGAAAGCCATTAGCAACCCCTGCGACTTTCATGAGCGTCTTATTGCAGACGAATCTGAAATCATCACAGAAACCATTGTTGAATTGGTAGACGATATGGGGTGCGATCTGGTACTCACCACAGGAGGCACAGGCCCATCTCGTAGAGATGTCACCCCTGAAGCTACCCTTGAAGCCGGAACCTGTGAAATGCCGGGCTTTGGCGAGCAAATGCGGCAAATCAGCCTGAAATTTGTTCCGACGGCGATTTTGTCTAGGCAGGTAGCTGTTTTGAGAGAAATAGAGGGGCATGCTGCGCTCGTCATCAATTTACCCGGTCAACCCAAAGCGATTGCTGAAACACTAGAAGGTCTTAAGGATGAGAATGGGAAAGCGATTGTGCCCGGCATCTTTGCAGCAGTTCCTTACTGCATTGATTTAATCGGCGGGCCTTATATCGAGACCCATGAAGAGGTTATCAGAGTCTTTAGGCCAAAGAGCGCACTCAAGAAATAAATGCTTTTTTGAGTTTTCACTTCCCTTTACTTCGGTAGTGGAATGATAAATTTATCGCGGTAGTACTTGAGCTCTTCAATCGATTCTTCAATATCTGCCAATGCAGTATGTGCCTGGTTTTTGGTAAAGCCCTTCACTAACTCTGGATGCCAGCGCTTGCACAACTCCTTGAGAGTCGAGACATCAATACTTCGATAATGAAAATAAGCTTCCAACTTTGGCATGTACTTGGCCATAAAGCGACGATCTTGGCCAATCGTATTGCCACACATCGGAGCAATACCGGCCTTGATGTATTTCTTTAAAAAGGCAATGCACTCGGCCTCAACAGTTGCCTCATCCAATGAGGATGCTTTGACCTTATCGATCAGACCCGAACGCCCATGAGTGCCTTTATTCCAAGCATCCATTGCATCTAAAACGGCATCCTCTTGATGAACGACCCAGACAGGGGCGGTTGCAATGGTATTCAGGTGGGCATCAGTAACAATGATGGCGATTTCTAAAATCCGCTCAGTTTCGGGATTAAGGCCCGACATTTCCATATCCACCCAAATCAGGTGCTCATCGGCGGGGGGTGCCTTTTTCTCGGCCGTGTTCGTTTGTTCACTCATATCTATAATGATCTCATGACATTCACAATTGTTTTTCTAATCGCCTTTATTGCCAGTTTTGGCCTACGCCACTGGTTATCCCAACGCCAAATTCGCTATGTCGCCCAGCACCGCGATCAGGTTCCCGCAGAATTTACTGAAAAAGTGAGTTTGGCTGAACATCAAAAAGCAGCTGACTACACTATCGCCAAACTACGCCTTGGCATATTAGAAAATGGAGTCAGCGCCATTATTTTAATTGCCTTCACTTTATTGGGTGGATTGCAAATTCTGAATATGGCCCTGCTACAATTTCTAGGCGAAGGCATTGCCCAGCAAATTGCTCTACTAGTCTCGATTGTGCTTATCTCCGGAATCATTGATCTACCCTTCTCCTGGTACAAGCAGTTTTATCTGGAGGAGCGTTTCGGCTTTAATCGCATGGGTAAGAAATTATTCTTTAGCGACATGATGAAGGGTATAGGGGTAGGTGGCGCAATCGGCGTGCCACTACTTTGGGTGATCCTCACGCTCATGGCTCAAGCTGGCGATCTTTGGTGGCTTTGGGCATGGGGGGTATTGACCGCATTTAGTGTATTAATGCAGTGGATCTTCCCTACATTTATTGCCCCGCTCTTTAATAAGTTCCAAGCTTTAGAAGATGGTCCCTTAAAAACCCAAATTGAAGCACTACTGAAACGCTGTGATTTTGCTAGCCAAGGCTTGTTTGTAATGGACGGCAGCAAGCGTAGCGCTCATGGCAATGCATTCTTTGCTGGCATGGGCAAGGCAAAACGTATTGTCTTCTTTGATACTTTGATTGAAAAACTCAACCCTGGTGAAGTAGAGGCTGTACTTGCTCATGAGTTGGGCCACTTTAAACGTCAGCATATTCGTAAGCGCCTCTTAGTTTCTTTTGCTTTGAGCTTTGGTATGTTTGCTCTACTAGGATGGATTAGCACCAAGGTCTGGTTCTACACCGATCTGGGGGTTATGCCCAACCTCAATGGTTATAACGGCGGCCTAGCGCTGGCGCTCTTTATGCTGGTATCTCCAGTGTTCAGCTTCTTCTTCACACCACTGGGCAGCCTTGCTTCTCGTAAACATGAATATGAAGCTGACGGTTTTGCAGCTGAAAAATCTTCTGCTCAAGATTTGATCTCTGCTTTAGTCAAGCTTTACCAAGACAATGCTTCAACGCTCACCCCAGATCCAATTTACACCGCCTTCTATAGCTCACATCCACCAGCACCACTGAGAATTGCCAATCTCCAGCGTCTGAGCTAATACGAATCATCGATGGAACAATTTCACGCGCTACTGACTGCCTCTTATGGGAGACACTATCTAGCGCAGCGTTTGGTAGCAGATGCACAAGGAAATCATTCACCTCAGGGGCCATTAATTCAGGTAAGCACGCCCGCTAAGCAGCACGTTGGTGCAGTGGGTGATCGCATGCTGCTCGAAATGACATCGGCAGATCAAGCGCGCATTATTCAGATTGAACCACGTGACAATATTTTGTATCGCTCCGATGCATTTAAGAGCAAGATTATTGCCTCTAATGTCGATCAAATTTTAGTAGTACTAGCAACGCAACCGGCATTCTCACCAGATCTTTTAGGTAGAGCAGTGGTAGCTGCAGAAGCTAACCAAATTGGTTTACATATTCTCTTAAATAAATGTGACCTCAAAGATAATTTAGAACACGCACGCAAAATCATTGCACCGTATGCACGCATGGGCTACTCAGTGAGTGAGGTATCCGCCAAGTTTGACTCTGAATCGATTAATGCTCTCCAGATGGCACTCTGCGGCAAGGTCTCTGTCTTTGTAGGTCAGTCAGGTATGGGTAAGTCTAGTCTCTTAAATGCCTGGGTTCCCAATGCTGCTGCACTCACCCAAGAATACTCAGTGCGCTTAGATACTGGTAAGCACACCACTACCGCTTGTCGTTATTTTGAATTACCACAAGCTTGGGGTAGAGATGCTTCTGGCAAGCTTGGCGCCCTCATTGATTCTCCAGGTTTTCAGGAGTTTGGTTTGGCCCATATGTCAGTCAGTGAATTGCAACATGCCTTTAGAGAATTCAAAGATTTACTGGGTAAATGTCGCTTTCACAATTGTGCACATGAATCAGAGCCTGATTGCGCTGTAAGAGATGCAGTCAATAGAAACGAAATAGCGCCAGAAAGACTAGCGCTATTTAGGCAACTGCACTCTGATTCAAAAACAGCAGATACGCAAATTCAGGGGATTAGCCAAGCCAAAGAGCGATGGTCAGCATTAGCAATAAAGCCATCCAAGCGATAACTAGGCGCCATACCAAGCCTACTGCGGAGCGCATCGTCCGCTCGGTAGGCTCAAGACCTACTTCATAGATCAGCGGCTCACCAGCCTCTGCCATCCGCAATGCTTCATCACTACCAGGCTCACTCAAGGGCTCACCTAAACGCACACCTAGGGCACCACCACCGGCAGCCAAAATTACTGCTGATAAAGAGTCGGCCCATTTTTGAGTAAGGTAGCGCCATGCATAAACTGCGCCTTCAAAGTTACCAACAATTGCAAAGCCCATTGCAGTAATCCGAGATGGAATCCAATCGAGCACGTAAAAGAAATGGCGCGCTGCTTCACTCAGATTAAAGTCACCCCGCATAGACCAACGTTGCGCAGCCATATCGGCTAAACGATAGAGCACAACTCCCGCAGGGCCCATTGGCATCATGAACCAGAACAAGACACCAAATACGTGACGATGGGAGCCAATGATGGCGCGCTCAAGAGCCAAAGAGATCACTTGAGTTTCTGTCAGATGAGCGGTATCTAAATCTGGGCCATACCATTGGCCAAGTGCGGCGCGGGCTGCTGGTAGATCATGGGCCTCAATCGCTTCATGCACTAGAGTGAAGGAATGGCTAAATTGACGAAAGCCAAAAAACAAATAGGCAATCGCAATATTCCATACAAAACCTAAGATTGGGTAAGTCACCATACAAATGACGTAAACCAAGAACACTAAAAAGGTTGGCAAAATAAATGCAACCAAGCAGGCCATGCGAGCACCAATTGGGCTTGCCCCTTCTTCAGTCTTACCGCCGAATTCTCCGGCGACCCAATCCAACCAACGGGTGCTAGTCCGCACAATCCAATGGCTAGCAGTTACTGGGCGATATTGCTCAGCAATGAGGGCGAAGAGAATGGAAAAGAAAGTCATACTTTTAATAAATGATATAGGTTTCGTAACATTCCCGCAGTAGCGCCCCAAATAAAGCGGTTCTTATAAGGCATTGAATAAAAACGACGGCCACCCCGCTCACTTTGCCACACTCTAATCTGATGGTTTGCTGGGTCCAATAAAAAACTTAAAGGCACTTCAAAAATATCTGCCACTTCAAATTCATCTAAGACGTATTCTGCCTGAGCCTGTACCAATCCCACTACCGGAGTAACGCTATAGCCAGAAACAGTGAGATATTGAGGCAAATGCCCAATAATCTCTACACGCTTGCGATCCAAACCAATTTCTTCTTCACTCTCCCGCAGCGCAGTGTCATTAGGACTTTGATCTTCAGGATCCATGCGACCCCCGGGAAAACTAATTTGCCCGGCATGGTCGCGTAAGTGATTGGTTCGTTGAGTTAGGAGTACTGATAAGCCTTCTGCCTTTAATACCAACGGTATCAACACTGCCGCCTTAGTAACCTTACCCGCTGCCTGACGCTTAGCAATAATGTCTGAGGCGATCACATGGCGGTTTTCATCAGTAATTTCTGGATGCCAATCAGGAGGCGCCTGAAAACGGGATCTTAAGCTTGCTAGCTCGAGGCGCTCTTTGGGCACCTTGATCTGATCCCCACAAATCTCATAGATCGGAATGGCTTGTGCATCAAACCCGGGAGGCGCAGCCACATTGATTGCATCTTCTTCAGTCTGAGGGGTCTTGGGCATATTCATATTCTAAGGCAACAAAAAAGGCGACCTAGGCCGCCTTTTTAATTTGCATCAAAGCAGCAATTATTCAGCAGCTGGAGCAGCTACTGCCTTAGTGCGAGCTTGAAGCTTTTCTTTAATACGTGCTGACTTACCAGAACGATCACGCAAGTAGTACAACTTTGCACGACGGACATCACCGCGACGCTTCACTTCAACGCTAGCAATCAATGGTGAGTATGTTTGGAAAGTACGCTCAACGCCTTCACCAGAAGAAATCTTACGCACGATAAAGCTGGAATTGAGTCCGCGATTACGCTTAGCAATCACAACGCCTTCAAAAGCCTGGGCACGCTTACGTGTACCCTCAACAACGTTTACGCTAACAACCACAGTGTCGCCAGGAGCAAAGCTTGGTAATACTTTATTAGCACTTAAGCGAGCAATTTCTTCTTGCTCAATTTTTTCGATCAAATTCATTTTTTTATTCCTAAAACATCTTGTTAACCTTTAATCCCGAGATTTAAATCAACGGACTTAACAGAGGATGCAGTTAAAACAATTTCACTAAACCAAAAATCAAACCGCTTATTCACAACTCAATTTATAGAGAGCGAAGAAATTGTTCATCTTCTCGGGTTAGCAACCCATTGGCTCTGGCCGATTCAATTAAATCTGGCCGGAGCCTGAACGTCAGCTCTAAAGACTTCTGCCGACGCCAATCCGCTATTTTAGCGTGATGTCCGCCCAAAAGCACGTCTGGCACCGATAAATTTTCATAAACCTCGGGTCTGGTGTAGTGGGGATAGTCCAAAAGACCGTTCATAAAGCTATCCTGGGTGGCAGATTCGCCATCCCCAAGAGCGCCTGGAATGAGCCTAATTACCGCATCCATCATTGCCATTGCAGGAATTTCACCTCCAGAGAGCACAAAATCGCCGATAGAGAGCTGTAAGTCGATGTTTCGATCAATAAAACGTTGGTCGACTGCCTCATACCGACCACAAATAAAGCTCAAATTACCCAAATTCAGGATATCAGCTGCCATTTTCTGAGAAAACCGCTCGCCTTGGGGTGCCAATAAGCAAATTGGGCCTGTTTTGATATTGGCGGCCTGATGGGCCGTTTTAATACTGGCGACGGTATCTTCTAGGGGCTTGGCCATCATGACCATTCCTGGACCGCCGCCATAGGCGCGATCATCTACCGTCTTACGGGGATCAGTACAAAAGTCTCTGGGATTCCACAGATGAACGCTGGCTAGTGATTGCTGACATGCGCGACCAGTTACACCCCACTGCGTCAGAGCAGAGAACATTTCTGGAAATAAAGTCACAACATCAAAGCGCATATCTATATTCGTCGGTTTATTTTTTATTCGTTCATCACCAATCACTCTGCCAATCGAGAGTAATTTTTTTATTATCTAAGTCTACGTTTTGCACTACTTCTTTTACAAATGGAACTAATTGTTTAATGGTCTTACTTGATGCATCGCCAATGGCGATCACACCATGAGCACCGTTCTCAGTAACATCAATGACCTCACCAAGCTCTTCGTTTTGCAGATTGACTGCACTGCAACCAATCAGGTCAACCCAATAATAAGAATCACTATCTGCTTTTGGAAATGCATCGCGTGCTACTAATATTCTGGCGCCTTTTAATGCAAGCGCTTGATCGCGATCACTGATACCTTCTAGTGCCATGACGACATTACCGCTGTGCATCTTAGCGTTCTTAACTTTGTATTGCGTGAGGGAGGCTTGCTCTACAGACGCAGAAACCCCTGCATCCCTGCGCGGAATGAGAGACAACCAAACAGCTTTAGAAGATAGAAGCGCTACAGGCTCTGATGAGTGAGGTCTAACCTTCACTTGACCCTGCAATCCTTGGGCCTCAGAAACAGCACCAAGCTCAATCAAATCATTTAAGGAAGGTGTACTCATTTGAAAGACACCTTATTTTCCCAAAATAAAACTACTCAAATCCTGCCGCCAAAAACTCCACCGCAAAGATGAAGTCTTTAGCAAAGTGACTTAAACAGCAGGATTGTTTTTGATCAGACGAACAACGGTTGGAGAGATTTGCGCGCCAACACCAGTCCAGTAAGTCAAGCGATCCTGAGCAATACGCATCGCTTGCTCAGTTGCAACTGCTTGTGGATTGAAATAGCCAATGCGCTCGATAAAGTTCGAGTCACGACGGTTGCGCTTATCAGTAGCAACGATGCTGTAAAAAGGGCGCTTCTTAGAACCGCCGCGTGCCAGTCGAATGACGACCATACTTATTCCTTAAAAAATCTAAAATGAAAAAATCTGAGACTCCGGCCCACCTAAGTAACGTACGGTAGAGCGGAAAACCTCATATTCTAGACGAAAACCCCTACTCCTTCCACCTATTTCAGCGTCTAAGCCAGTAGAATAGAATCATCCAGAGAATTAAAAATACATATAAAACAATAACTTAGATAAATATGCCCACAAAAATCGCATCCCAAGCCTCAAGAAAGGGCCTCTTCAGAGGCTTCTCAAATAGCCTAATTGTGGTGTTTTCATCTTTGGGTATTGTTCTTTTGACTGGGTGCGCCAATGTCATTCCGCCCTGCAATGCCAAAACGAGCCCTCCTAGCAGCGAGCTTCGGAACACCAAGTGGGAGCTCACTCGCTGGAATTTAGCCCCCAATAGTGGTGGTGAGGTGCGCACCCGCCAAATTCCACAAGGTGAAGCCAGTAACCCCATTCACATCATTTTTGACACCAATGGCCAGCGCATCAGCGGCTCAACTGGCTGCAATCGCTTTACCGCACAGCTAGAAGAAGATGCTCGTGGCTTTACCATCACTAAAATTGTGAGCACAAAAATGGCCTGTACGCCACAACGTAATGAATTAGAAAATGACTTTCTGTATGAGCTCAACGACTATCGCAGTATCGTTCGTAATGGCGATCAATTGCTGATGATTGGAGCCGATCGAGAAGTCTTAAGCTTTACTCAGCGTCCCAATAACAACAAATAAGTAAGTCATTCAAAAGATAAAAGATTAATGAAAAACTCCAAACTGATTTTTTTGCGCTCTCGGATTTTTTTTCCCAGGCAGTGGACTCAACTACTTTTACTTGCAAGGCATCAAATCTTTTTGGGCTTGGGCGCAATTATTTGCTCTGATTGGCGGCATTGCTGGCTGGACCATCCTAAAAAACGCCAACTTTCATTCTGCACCTGGATGGATGCTGATCACCTTTGGATTTATTGCCATAGAAGCCAGCTGGTTAACAACGATTGCCTTTGGTCTTCGCCCTGATGAGAAATGGGATGCGCAATTTAATCCCGGCATCGAAGAGCACCGTCGAACTCGCTCTGGCTGGCCAGTCATTCTGACGGTAATCTTCTCGCTTGTATTGGGTGCTGCAGTCATGATGACTTTTTTGGCCATCTCTTTTGAGCAATTCTTCATCTCCCAACTTCACGAAGCCAAAAAGCTATCGCAATAACTTCAGAACTGCTCTACCTCTAAAGCATTTGTAGAGTGACCGCTTTCAATAATTGAAGTTGCTAGAGCGCTAGCTTGTGGTAATAAATTCTCGGCAAAGAAACGTGCCGTAGTGATCTTGGCATGATAAAAAGCAGGATCGCTATCGCGTAAACGCTCGGCAGCTAAGAGGCTGCGAGCCATTTGCCAAGCACCCAACACTAAACCGGATAGTCTCAAATACGCAAAACTACCGGCATACACTGCCTTGGTATCACTCTTTGCATTTGCCAAAATATAAGCAACAGTATCTTCAAATGCGGCGCGCCCTATCTTCAACTGCTTTAGTACTGCCTGAGCATCTGCTGAACTACTCGCTAGTAACTCTTTTTCTGTTTGTGCAATTTTTTGTGAGAGTACTCTCGCAGTGGCGCCACCATCACGTACCGTTTTTCTCCCAAGCAAATCATTTGCTTGAATGGCTGTAGTACCTTCATAGATGGTCAAGATACGAGCATCACGATAGTGCTGAGCTGCACCTGTCTCTTCGATAAAGCCCATGCCACCATGCACTTGAATACCCAAGCTAGCGACCTCGATTGACATCTCCGTAGAGAAGCCCTTCACAATCGGTACCAAGAATTCATAAACAGCTTGACTGGCTTTACGCTGCCCCTCATCAGGCGCTGCATGCTGTGCGTCATTAGCAGCAGCAGCGTAATAAGCCAATGCGCGAGAAGCTTCAGTATAGGCGCGCATGGTCATGAGCATCCGCTTGACATCTGGTTGATGAATAATCGCCACAGGCCCAGCAGAGCCATCTAAATCTCGACTTTGCACACGATCTTTAGCGTATTGCACTGCCTTTTGGTAAGCACGCTCTGCTACTGCAATGCCTTGCATACCCACCGCAAAGCGAGCAGCGTTCATCATCACGAACATGTATTCAAGGCCGCGATTTTCTTCGCCAACCAGGTAGCCGATTGCACCACCGTGATCACCAAACTGCAGGACTGCAGTTGGGCTGGCCTTGATTCCTAATTTGTGCTCAATCGATACACAGTGAACATCGTTACGCTCGCCTAAGGAGCCGTCAGTATTCACTAAGAGCTTAGGAACTACAAATAATGAAATTCCTTTAACTCCCTCTGGGGCATCTGGCGTTCTTGCCAGTACCAAATGGACAATATTCTTGGCCATATCGTGCTCACCATAGGTGATATAGATCTTGGTACCAAATATTTTGTAGGTGCCATCACCTTCAGGTATCGCTTTAGAGCGGACCATGGATAAATCAGAACCTGCTTGTGGCTCAGTTAAGCACATGGAGCCAGTCCACTCACCCGAAATCATATTCGGGACATATTGCGCTTGAATCTCTGGGCTAGCCGCCGTTAATAAAGCCTCAATCGCACCATCGGTCAGCATGGGACATAAAGCAAATGACAAGCTGGCTGAGTGAACCATTTCAAAACATGCAGCAGCAATTAACTTTGGCAAGGCTTGGCCACCAAACTCAACTGGATGCACTACGCCCTGCCAACCAGCAGCAGCGAATTGTTCAAAGGCTTCTTTAAAACCAGGAGTGGTAGTAACTACACCATCTTTCCAGGAGCTTGGGTTTTGATCACCAGGCCAATTGAGGGGTGCAATAACGTCTTGAGTGAACTTTGCAGACTCTTCCAAAATTGCTGGAGCCAAATCGACATCAACCCCTGCTTGTGCATAAGAGGGATAAGCAACCACATCGGCTAGCCCAGCTAACTCATTCATGACAAACAACATGTCTTTTACTGGGGCTACGTATGGCATTGCTGCTCCTATTGAATTAAATCAAATAATGCAATCACACTTAGCTCAGTGCTTTAGTTAATTCTGGCACTGCCGTATTGAGATCGGCAACTAAACCGTAATCAGCAACACCAAAGATAGGAGCTTCTGGATCTTTGTTGATCGCAACAATCACCTTGGAGTCCTTCATGCCTGCTAAGTGCTGAATAGCTCCAGAAATACCAATCGCGATATAGAGCTCTGGAGCAACAATCTTGCCGGTTTGGCCAACTTGATAATCATTAGGAACATAACCCGCATCCACTGCAGCACGCGAAGCGCCTAAAGCAGCGCCTAGCTTGTCAGCTAATGGGGCGATGAGCTCCTGGTACTTATCACCAGAACCTAAACCGCGACCACCAGAAACAATGATCTTGGCAGCAGTCAGCTCTGGACGATCAGACTTCGTTAGCTGACGGCCCACAAAGGATGATGAGGATTTACTTTCTATAGCAGCTTGTTTTTCAATCGCTGCCGAGCCACCAGTAGCAGCCACAGGATCAAAACCGGTAGTGCGAACTGTGATGACTTTAATTGGATCGCTAGTTTGTACAGTAGCAATCGCATTACCCGCATAAATTGGGCGCTCAAAAGTATCGCTACTCACAACCTTGGTGATATCAGATAGCTGGGCAACATCTAGCTTAGCCGCGACACGTGGCAACACATTCTTACCGTTAGCAGTTGCAGGAGCCAAAATATGACTGTAGTGATTTGCAATCGACAGAATCTGTGCAGCCAAAGGCTCAGCCAATTGATCAGCTAGACTAGCAGCGTCGACCTGAATCACTTTACGGATGCCTACTATTTGAGAAGCAGCCTGTGCAACCGCATCAGACTGGTTACCTGCAACCAATACATCTACTTCAGGAGAGCATTGCAATGCAGCTGCTACAGTATTTAAGGTAGCTGCTTTTAAAGATTGATTATCGTGTTCAGCGATTACTAGAGTAGCCATTTAAATCACCTTCGCTTCATTTTTGAGTTTTTCTACCAAGGCTGCTACATCAGCTACCATGACACCAGCACTTCGTTTAGGTGGATCCTCAACCTTCAGGGTTTTAAGGCGCGGGACAATATCCACACCCAAATCCTCAGGCTTTACAACATCAATGGTCTTTTTCTTGGCCTTCATGATATTAGGCAGAGTGACATAACGTGGCTCATTCAAACGCAAGTCAGTAGTAATCACTGCCGGCAAACTCAAGGCAATAGTTTCTAGACCACCATCGACTTCGCGCGTCACAGTTACCTTACCGTCGGCTACTACCACCTTGGATGCAAAAGTTGCTTGTGGGATATCCAATAGACTGGCCAGCATTTGACCTGTTTGATTACTGTCATCATCAATCGCTTGCTTGCCAAGGATGATGATTTGAGCAGATTCTTTTTCAGAGAGCGCTTTCAGAATCTTAGCAACTGCGAGTGGCTGCAAGTCAGCATCAGACTCCACTAAGATGGCGCGATCAGCGCCAATCGCCAAAGCAGTTCGCAATGTTTCCTGGCACTGCGTCACACCTGCACTAACCACGACAACTTCAGTTGCAATGCCTGCTTCTTTTAAACGTACCGCCTCTTCAACAGCAATTTCATCAAAGGGGTTCATGCTCATTTTGACGTTGGCCAGATCTACACCAGAACCGTCAGACTTCACTCGAATTTTGACGTTGTAATCAACGACTCGTTTTATTGCCACTAAGATCTTCATTTGGAATTCTCAATATTGATAAAAATTTGCAAATATCTGCATAACTACTTATTTTATCCGCCCCAAGCCCGAAGAACTAAACATCAATAGCGGTGGCAGAGCCAGCTTGCTTCCGCAGTTCAAATTTCTGGATTTTTCCGGTTGAGGTCTTAGGCAGCTCCCCAAATACAATCGCCTTGGGCACCTTAAATCCAGCTAAATGTTGCTTACAGTGGGCAATGATCTCCGCTGGACTTACCTGAACTCCAGACTTAATTTCTAGGAAAGCACAGGGGGTCTCGCCCCATTTTGGATCAGGTTTAGCAACTACTGCAGCAGCAATCACTGCAGGATGGCGGTATAGAACATCTTCTACCTCAATAGAAGAAATATTTTCCCCGCCAGAGATGATGATGTCCTTGCTGCGGTCTTTAATCTTGACGTAACCATCTGGGTTCATGACTGCTAAGTCACCGGAATGAAACCAGCCGCCCTCAAATGCTTCTTGAGTGGCCTTCTGATTCTTCAGATAACCCCTCATGGTGATATTCCCTTTGAACATAATTTCACCCATCGTTTCACCATCAGCAGGGACGGGCTGCATGGTTTCTGGATTGAGCACATCAATTGCTTGTTGCAGGTGATAGCGCATGCCTTGTCGCGCATTCAAGCGAGCGCGCTCGCCGATATCCAAATCATCCCACTCATCTTGTCTCACGCAAATTGCGGCCGGGCCATAAGTCTCAGTCAAACCATATACATGGGTTAAATCAAAGCCCAGCTTTTCCATCCCTTCAATGATCGAAGCTGGCGGCGCAGCCCCGGCGATGAGTCCCTTGACACCTGAAGGCACGCCTACCTTGAGCTCGTCCGGAGCATTAACCAAAAGGTTATGAACAATCGGTGCAGCGCAGTAATGGGTGACTCCATGCTCCTTAATCGCAGCAAAAATATGGGGCGCATCCACACGCCGCATGCAAACATTAACGCCCGCACGCGCTGCAATAGTCCAAGGAAAGCACCAACCATTGCAATGGAACATTGGCAGGGTCCACAAATACACCGGATGCCGATTGATATCCCAGTCCAAAATATTCGATACTGCATTCATTGCTGCGCCACGATGGTGGTAGACAACACCTTTAGGATTACCGGTGGTACCCGAGGTATAGTTCAAGCAAATAGCTTGCCACTCATCCGCAGGAACTTGCCAAGCGAACTTTGGGTCCCCTTGCGCTAATAATTGTTCGTAAGTGAGTTTTCCTAATTTCTCACCTGCTACATCGAATTCTTTTTCTTCGACATCGATGACCAAAATATCTCGGCCACTTTCTTTTTGCGCGATCTCCAGTGCTTTTTTCATCACCGCTGAAAATTCTGGATCAACGATCACGACTTTGGCTTCGCCGTGATTGAGCATGAAAGCAATTGATTCTGGATCCAAGCGAGTATTCAAAGCATTCAGCACAGCACCCGCCATCGGAATACCAAAGTGGGCCTCCACCATAGGAGGTGTATTCGGCAGCATCACTGCAACCGTATCCCCCAAGCCAATACCATGCTTTTGCAAAGCACTGGCCAGACGACGGCAACGCTCATCCGTTTGCTGCCAAGTTTGCCGTAACTCCCCATGAATAATGGCAGTCTTATGAGGATAAATAGCTGCTGAACGCTCTAAAAATAGCAGTGGGGTAATTGGGGTAAAGTTCGCTGAATTACGATCCAAACCTTGTTCATAAATATTTGCCATCATGTACTTTCAATAACGGTTTTATTCAATTAGAGCGACTTAAATATCTGCTAAGGCCTTGACGTGAGCTACAACACTGCGCCCTAAAGCAGAGAGGTTGTAACCCCCCTCTAAGCAGCTGACTATGCGACCTTGTGCATAATCTTTCGCAATTTCCTTGAGGCGCTGAGTGATCCAAACATAATCATCCTCCACCAAACCCATTTGACCTAAGTCATCCTCACGATGCGCATCAAATCCTGCAGAAATAATAATCAGCTCTGGCTCAAAGTTACGTAAAGCTGGCAGCCAGCGCTCTTGCACAATCGAGCGCACCACATCACCTCGAGTGGATGCAGGCAAAGGCACATTGACCATATTATCCGAGGCATCTAGTCCACTATATGGGTAGAAAGGATGCTGGAAAAAGCTACACATCATCACGCTGGGATCATTAAAGAATGCTGCCTCAGTACCATTGCCATGATGTACATCAAAATCAATAATAGCGACACGCTTAATGCCATACGCTTCCTGAGCATAGCGGGCTGCAACTGCAACGTTATCGAATAAACAAAAACCCATAGAACGGGTTGGCTCGGCATGATGGCCAGGTGGCCTGACAGCACAAAATACGTTATCAACCTCACCCTTCATCACCGCATCAACACCCGCTATTGCAGCGCCTGCTGCACGCAATGATGCCCTATAGGTATGAGGGTTCATAATGGTGTCACCATCTAGCATGAAGTAACCGCTCTCTGGAGCGCGGTCTCTAACAAATGCAACGTGGTCAGGGCTGTGCACTAATTCCAATTGATCTTCAGTTGCTAGGGGGGCGTCTAAATGATGAAGGAAGCGATCTACGCCACTGCGGATCAATTGATCATTGATCGCCTGAATTCGTTCAGGGCACTCTGGATGATGACTTCCCATCTCATGTTTCAGAAAGTCTGGATGAGTTATGTATCCTGTTGTCATTACTCTAAATCCTTCATAGCAAAACTCTTATTTTTATAATCTTGGCAAACGTGTTTATTTCTCAACAATCCGTCCCATCGCGCATGTATCTTCGCATCTCCTACTTAGTTCTAGTCTTACTTCTAGCTGCCTGCGCCAGCGCGCCAACGCCACCCACAAAGCCAGACCAACCCATCGTAAACCAAGCTGAAGATATCGCTATAGAAGCGCGAGTCAGTCAAAACCTCAATGAATTACTCAGCCAAGTTTCCCAAACCCAAGAAATCCCCCTGCAAAGCCTAGAATCTGGCTTTTTAGATGCTAAAACGATTCCTTCAATACGCAAATTGGTATTACCCCCATCGGGCACTTTCAAGAAAAATTGGCTTGCCTACCGCAAGCGTTTTATTGAACCCATCCGACTAAAGGCTGGAAAAGCCTTTTGGGAAGAAAACCAAGCCTTTTTGAGCCAAGTTGAGCAGGATTCTGGGGTTCCCGTTGAGATCATTGTTGCCATTATTGGCATTGAGACCATCTATGGACGCCAGACGGGTAATTTCCGAGTAAAAGATGTCTTATCTACCCTAGCCTTTAGCTACCCCGAGACGCCCAATAAACTTGCCCGTGAGCAACTATTTAAAGATCAGCTCAAAGAACTCATCCTCTTATGCTGGACTGAAGCTGGCGGCAAGTTGCCAGCCAAGAACAGCATACAAGGTGTCAATAGCCCTCGCTTTAATGCTTGCTTAAACCAGAATAGCTCTTATGCAGGCGCAATTGGTTTACCGCAATTCATGCCTAGTAGCATTCGCAGCTTTGCAATGGATGGTGATGGCGATGGAAGAATCGATTTAAAGCAAAGTCCAAAAGATGCCATAGCTAGTGTTGGTAACTTCATGAAAAAACATGGCTGGCAGCCTGGCATGCCCATTTCATTTCCTGTGCAAATTGATGGCATAACAGCCGCTAAAGAATTGGCCGATGGACAGCCGCAGCTAAAATACACTGTTCAAGAGCTCATTGAAAAAGGGATCTTAACCAAACAACAAGGTGACCTGCAAAGTGGTGGCGTTGAGTCCAGCAGCAAAGCATTTATTGTGGATCTGCCCTACCCAGATAAAGATGGCTCAGACCAAGTCCAATACTTTGTAGGCTTGAATAACTTTTTGACGATCGTGCAATACAACCGAAGCTACTTCTATGCACAAAGTGTTGCCGAGTTTGCAGAAGCTTTGGGATATAAGAATCAAAGCGTAGTGCCGGTAGAAAATACTGGTAAAGCAGGGGGCAGTAAGAGTGCCAGTGAAAAATCTAAGCAAAAGAAATCTAGCGCTAAGAAAAAGTCTAAAACGAATTAAGCTGGTGAGTTAGGCCGGAAACACCCCAGTAGATAAATAGCGGTCGCCGCGGTCACAAACGATAAAGACGATCGTGGCATTTTCAACCTGACGTGCAATACGCAAGGCAACAACTAAGGCACCGCCAGCAGATATGCCGCAGAAGATACCTTCCTCTGCTGCCATGCGGCGCGCCATCTCCTCAGCATCTGCTTGTGTAATGTATTCAATACGATCGACTTTATCGCCTTGATAAATCTTCGGCAAATACTCTGGAGCCCATTTACGGATTCCCGGAATTTGTGAGCCCTGCTCAGGCTGCGCACCAATAATCTGAATCTCCGAATTCATGGACTTGAGATAGGTTGAGACACCAGTAATCGTTCCGGTAGTGCCCATTGCTGAAATAAAGTGGGTAATTTGCCCATCGGTATCTCGCCAAATCTCTGGCCCAGTAGTTTCAATATGTGCTCGTGGATTATCCGGATTTGCAAACTGATCCAGTAATCTACCGCGACCTTCTCGCTGTAGTTGGAGCGCATAGTCCCGTGCAAACTCCATGCCACCAGAAGCAGCAGTCAAAATGAGTTGAGCTCCATAGGCAGCCATACTTTGGCGGCGCTCAATACTTTGATTTTCTGGCATTACCAATACCATCTTGTAGCCCAACATAGCAGCCGTCATAGCCAATGCAATGCCAGTATTACCACTTGTTGCTTCAATGAGGGTATCGCCAGGTTTAATTTCTCCGCGCTCTTGTGCGCGCATGATCATCGACAGCGCAGGTCGGTCTTTCACCGACCCGGCTGGATTATTGCCTTCTAGCTTACCTAAAATCACATTATTGCGGGTCGAGTTCTCGAGACCCGGAATCCGTTGCAATTGAACTATAGGTGTGTTGCCTACGGTTTGTGAAATTGTCAGGTAAGAAGGTTTACTCATAAAGCCATTTTAGCCGTAAGCAAACCTACACGCGAAAGGGCTTAATTTCTGCGACCTGCTCCCGAACGCTCCGGCTGATGGCGAATACCAGTTTGAGTACGAGAATTGCGTCTACTAGAGGCGCCGCCCTCTTTTTTAGTCCTGCCATTAGGTTCCCGAAAGGAACTGGGTGCCTCAATGGTGAGGCCGTTATCTACCATCTTTTCTACGGATTTCATGCCAATGCCTCGGACCCGTTTCTGTAAATCATTGGCATCTTGAAAATGACCGCCATCCAAGCGCTCGGCAATAATGGTTTTTGCCTTAGAAGGCCCAATCCCTTTAATACTCTCTAACTCAGATTGAGTAGCGGTATTGACATTGATGGGGGATGCTATAGCAACGCCAAGTGCAGAAACTGCCAGTGTTACAGCAAGCGCAGCAGATCTTACAAAACCAGTTACAACACCAATATTTAAGTTTCGACTCATACATTCTCCAGTATTAAATAAAAAATCCACGGACACAAAGTGCGCGTGGATCGTTTACAACGAATGGAAGTGGATACTGTTGACGAAATTACGTGGGATACAAACTAATCAGCAAGCTCTGATAGGGCGCTCTATTTCTGATTCAAAATGAATTGCGCAGCACGCTTTATAAATTCTGGCTCAGTTTGATTAAAGCCGTGATAGGCAAAGGACACACAAACATCACCTTCGCTGATGCCGCCTTCAATTACCTCAAAGCGTGAAATATAGTTTTTAGGTCTTCCAGAAATAATGTCCTGAGAGGCTGAAGGAGGGGTTCCCTTGCACTCGTCTTGCTGGTGATGAATAGCCGCAACAGGCAATCTGACTCTATCGTCAAGTAACGCTGTTCTTACAGTTCCAGCAATAATGATACCGGTCAGTTTTTTTGAATCTTCATTTAACTGGTTTACAAAATATGTTGCAGTAGATGTGCCCATGCTATGGCCAAAAATCCAAATAGGTAAGCCAGTTTTACTTTTGTAAAAACTAACTACTTCACCCACCCTCTTGAGATGATCGTCTTCATTTCTGCGATCCCCCCTTCTTAGGTCACCCAGATCGTATGGGGTATCAACTAGTACGGCGGCAATCTGATATTGGTCCCATTGAGCAAGTGAGCGAACAAAAGTATGTTGATTGCGCATTGAGCCATCGTCTTTGAGCCGTAACATGCCGCCGCCGCCAGGAAATAATAAAACTAGGGCTTTGGGATTTTGTACTCCGACAAAAAGGGTACGCGTAGGGGCATCTTGTTGATGTGGAACATCAAATACTTGCCCTTGGGCCATAAAGGCAACCTGGCACAAATACAGTGCCAATAAAGTTCTAGCTACCAACAATTCCCTTAAGGCCCGTATAAATTGATGCCGCAGTTGTTCCCAGAGCAACGACTGTTCCGCCATGCTCCTCTACGGTTTTCATCAGCCCAAAGACTCCTTGAATAGAAGCGCTAGCGCTCTTTGCATGGTTAGACGCTGCCTTGTTAAGCGCACTCATGATTCCAGCTTGCCGGCGCCGTTGCTCAGCTGCAAAGGCAACTCTACCAAGCAGCATTCCAGTCAAGAAACTGAAGGCGATGCTTGCGGAGTACTCTAAAAGCTCTTTCCACTCAAATAGGTTCTGTGGAAAAACTGGTGAACGGTCTACCAAGCTAGTAATCCAGCTCATACCAATCACTGAAGCAATCGCAAGAAAGACTACGCCGATGAACCAAGGAAAAAGTTTGTGCGCGTGACTCTTAAATAAGAAATAAGCAAAGGGCAATGGAAGAATCATAGAGATGATGCGCAAATAAATCATTTTGGTGTCATAAACAATCGCTATTAACCAATGTGCTAGCAATAACAAAAGTAATGGCACGATCAGATAAATAGCAATATCTTTTATCCAGGCGAATGAAGACCTGTTAGCGAGTTTCTGATTTTGTTCTTCCAACAAGTACTCAAGCTCAGCAATCCTAAGCTCATTCACTTCTTGACTGGGGATTGCAGCCAACTGGCCTTCTAGGCTAGCAATCTTGGCGATCATTGGTTTAAAAAGATAAAGATCACGACTGCAAGTCTTACAGACGTGAGCCTCTTCTGAAACATCAGATAGGCAATATGGACAATTCATTATTTATTCACTACCAAATTCAATACTGAGTTCGTTTCACGACCCTCAGAATCTTTCACCGTTACACGGATCGTATGGGTTCCTGGAGGAACATCCGCCTTTGCAAAATCAATGCCATTGGCAGAGATAGCACTCTTTAAACGAGGGGTTAAATCTACAAAAGGTGATTTCATATAAACCACTTTGACAGAGCTTGGATCAATCTTGGCATCGCCGCGTGGCTCAAAGTTCACCTTGAAATCAAATGGAGAAGCTACCGGCGTATCGGCTTCTGGTGAGGCTAACTTAATCCCTGGCCCACGAGAAATACCACGGGTTGCAAGAGCGCCAGCTGCCGGTGGCAAAGCGGCTTCTTTTGCACTAATCAAAGCAGCAGCAACAGACCACTGGGAAGAGGCAAGCAGTGATGTGGCAAGCAATATATGACTCAATTTCATAGAAAACCTCAAATAATTAAAAATGTTGAACAAGTAGATCTTAAATCAATCCCCCACCACTACAAAGGGGGCCCAGAACAAGGGGTGGGCATAGGCGTATTTCATATTCGCGCCTTCTTTCATGCCACCTTGGTCAATTTGGGTAAGCATGGCTTGTCTGAGGAGCTCAGCCTTGCTAGTGCCTTGGGCCTTTTGCTGATTCTTAAAGAGATCAGTCATCAAGGTTCTTGAGGCCACTGAGTCTACTGGCCAGTTAGAGACTAAGAGGGCTTTAGCACCAGCAAAGAAGAAGGCTCTACCAAGACCTGAGACTGCTTCAGAGCCAGCACCCTCACCTGCCGCTGTATTACAAGCAGAGAGTACGACCCAGTCAGCATCGAGCTTTAAAGTGAGGACCTTATCCATCGTCAGAAGGCCATCATCTTTATCACCCGTGACATCAGGAGACGATAGCGCTAGCGCTGGTTGCGTTAAGCCATTGAGTTCGCCTGGCACTAAACCATGGGTAGCAAACATTACTACCTTGCGATTAGATAAGTCTGTCGCCATCACTTGCTTTACGGAAGCTTGTTTATGCAAGAAGATATCGCCATCACCTGCTCCAATCGCTTTACCAATCTCTTCTAACTCAAGACTGGTATCTGGTAGGCGTGGCAAGAGTGCCAACTCAGCAGAGCTCACGCCGGAAGTTTTAGGGGCGCTGCGTAAGTTCAAGGGCACTCCACGGGTTGCTAGCTGAGTTGCCTTTACCTGTTTATCAGCTTGCTGCTCTTGCTGGGCACTAAAGTAAGGGTCGCCAAAGCCAATAAAGTTCTTACGGTTAGGGTTGCCTGCTGGCAAGGAGCGCAGTGCAGTTAAGGCAGTAACTGAAGGTACTTGAGCAACAGCAATATCTCTTGTTAACCAAGGAACAGTCTTGTATCCAATAAACGGGGTTGCACCACCTTTGGCAGGCTGCGCTGTTGGCTTGGTCACCAACAGGGATAAGGGTAATTGGCCCAACTCAGCATGGGGCACCGTCAGCATCACTTTTTTACCAGCAAACGCACTTTGCACGGGAGCGAGCACTTGTTGATAGAGTTGATTGGCAAGCACTACATCAAAGGCTGGTATCTCATCAATGGTAGCTACGCCAGGATCGAGCGCTTTGCGTAACTGCGCAACATCTTTAGCCATTTTTGCCCGACCAATGGAGAGCTGTGCAAATTGTGCAGGCTTATCTTTAGTAATGGCCCAAACATAACCCACGTTATCGCCAAAATACCAAGAGATCAACACTTCATCAGGTTTAAGCGCTTTTTGAGTACGCTCTACTGAAGCGGGTTTAGGCTCAACCAACTCAGCATAATCAGGATACTTTTTCTCAATCTCTTTTTTAAGGTCATCACGTTGTGATTTAAAGGCGGTGATATCAGTACGGATTTTGGCTTGAGCAGCAGGCAGCTGTTGTGCCGGTGGAGCTGAGAGCAACCCAGTTAAGAGCTCTGTCAAGGTATTGATACGCTGCTGTAAATCCTGCTCACGACGCGCTAGTCCAGCAAGCTGAGGATCAGAAATATTGGCACGTGCTGCACTTGACGTTAAAGCGCGTTGTACCCCACTGCCGCGGGCAAGGTCAGCAATCTGAAACGCTTCTGCAGCAGCCGCACCAGAAGAATCTGTTTTAGCTTGTTGCGCAAGAGAAGCGAGATACTCTTCCAAAACAAAGGTTATGCGCTGAGTTTGACGAATTGTTGAAGAGCCATTTTCTGAATCATTGCGCGCTTGGTCAATCAATATCGGAATGGATTGCTTAAACTCTGTTAGTGCCTGAGATCCCTGCCCAGACACCTGAAGTGCAGAGGCATTAAATGCTCTGATCGTTGCCAATCGGGGAGAGCCCTTTTCCATTCGAGCGTCGGCCTTAGATAACATATCTGCAGTCATTGTCACAGCCTGAGGTGCCTTGCCTGTTTTAATCAATGCAATGGCCCAATCTAAATCACCAGCCTGATAACGCGAAGCAATCTCAGGGTCGGCCTTAAGACCTTCAATCATCTCGCTAAAGACTTTATCTGCTTGGGCGTACTTACCGTCCGCAGCTAGAGATGTAGCCAAAACTTTCCTTGATGTAGCAATCAAAGGAGACGCGGAATAATCCGTTGATTGCATAGCTACCTTGAGAGCTGCTTGAGATAACATGACCGCCTCAGCTTGACGCCCTTGCTCACTAATAATTTTTGATAGTGTTAATAGTGCAAAACAGGTAGCTGAAGAATTGACACCCTCACGATTAATTGCTAGTACAACTGACTCTCTTGCCCAATATTCAGCATCCATCAAGCGTCGCTGACCCAGAAAAGCATTCGCCAGCTGGTTATATAAAGCAGCCCTTTGACCATAGGCATATCTTGGCGTGCTAGAAACATCCTGCAGCACCCTGACCTCATTATCCAATGCGTCCTTATTGCTATCTTTGACATTCTCAAGAATTGTTTTATTTAAACCTAGAGCAGTTCTAAAACTCCTCTCAGCCTCAACAAATTTTCCTTCCGACATAAAAACTCTGCCACGAGCCCGCTCATAGCCCAACTGCCAGTTCGTCCTATAAATAAAATTCGGATTCCTAGCTACGCTAATGAGATTAGAGTAATCTGCTTCAAGGGTAGCAAGTGCTTTATTTGCACAATCAAAATCTCCCATTTGCAAACAGATAGCGACCATTTTTTGCCCAGAGCTTATCTTCCATCCAGCCAGATTATTGGGAATCATTGCCCTCGTATCTTCTACTAACTTTTTGGCAAGTACTAAGTTACCTCTTTTTTGCTCTTGCTGGGCATACTGCATTCTTTCATCTAGTTGCATCGCTATGTCAAAACTAGGGTAATCAATCGCAGCTTTTTTAAAATTTTCTAAAGCTTCTTTGCTGTTTTCTAATGCATTTTCTGCAACAGCGCGCTGATAGTAGTAGTGATTAAGGGCACTAGTGTCACTTGTTGATGGGGGAGATTTTGCAAGCGTCTTTTTCGCTTTGTCTATAAGAGCCTGATCCTGACGAGTTTGACTGAGGATTTGCAAAATATCCTTTACATCTCTCGGTGGCGCTTTGATATTTTCTACATCAGCATCATCCTTACTCGGCGCTGCGAATGATTGTGATGAAAAGAGTGCCATGCTGCAGCATAGCATGAGTGCGATAACAGTAAGTAGCTTGCGCATAGAAATCCCCTAGTTTTTATAAGCAATATGGTAGCTCAAAACTAGTAAACGGGCGCTTAGTAGAGATGCCTAGTTACCCCTGCAAATTAGCACCTATAAACGATGCTTTTATAGCCTAAAGGGGATTAGCCAAGAATCCTGAGTTCGCCTCTAGCCACTCAATATAGCGACCTACACCGTGTTCAACATCAAGGAAGGGTTCTGTATAGCCGGCAGCGCGAAGTTTCGTGAGATCGGCTTGAGTGAAGCACTGATATTTACCTCTGAGTGCATCTGGAAATGGAATGTATTCAATCGCTTTTTCTTTTACCAACTCTTGCAGAGTCGCTGGTTTGGCTTTATCTAGTTTACGCATGGCATTGGCTACCGCATGTGCAACATCATTAAATGGTTGTGCCCTGCCGCTACCTAAATTAAAGATGCCGCTGATTTCTGGATGATCTAAGAAGAAGAGATTTACCTTCACCACATCTTCAACTGAGACAAAGTCACGGCTTTGCTCGCCAGGACCATAACCACCATATTCACCAAACAGTTTGACATGGCCATTCGCCTTGTATTGGTGATATTGATGAAAGGCTACCGATGCCATACGACCCTTATGTGATTCACGTGGGCCATACACATTGAAGTAGCGAAAACCAACTACCTGTGCAGTATTTACTTTTTCTGCAAAACGCTTACGCATGACTTGATCAAACAAGAACTTAGAGTAGCCATAAATATTGAGTGGCTTCTCATGCTCACGACTCTCCACGAAAGTATCTGAGCCACCGTAAGTGGCTGCAGAAGATGCGTAGAGCAGTTGCACTTTTTGGGCTGTGCAGATATCAAGCAAGTCCATGGTATAGCGATAGTTATTCGCCATCATGAAAATACCATCCGTCTCCATCGTGTCAGAGCACGCACCCTCATGAAAGACTGCTTTGACCTTACCAAAACGACCACTTCTAAAGGCCTCTAGAAATTCATCTTTATCGAGATAGTCAATAATCTCTAAATCAGCAAGATTGCGATATTTGTCTGCAGGGCGAAGATCATCAACAGCGATGATATTTTTCTCGCCGCGCGCATTGAGCGCTTGCACAATATTTGCGCCGATAAAACCAGCAGCGCCAGTTACGATAATAGTCACTGTAGTTCCTCTGAAGTAACAGTTGCGGTTCCAAGCTTGCCGACCACAATGCCGCCAGCACGATTTGCCAAGGCCATCGCTTTTTCTAAGGGCCACTTAGCAGCTAAGGCAACCGCTAAAGTTGCAATCACAGTATCGCCAGCGCCAGAAACATCAAACACCTCACGTGCCTGCGCCTTGACATGACTGACACCCGCTTCGGTATACAAACTCATACCCTCTTCTGATCGGGTGAGAAGTAGCGCCTGTAAATCTAATGACTTTCTGAGGGCTTGTGCTTTATTGGTGAGCTCCTCTTCATTGGTCCACTTGCCAACGACCTGACGCAATTCACTTCGATTTGGCGTTAAAACAGTAGCACCGCGATACTTTTCATAATCTTCGCCCTTAGGATCGACCAAGATAACCTTGTTTTGCGCTCTGGCCTGCTCAATCATATGAGTCACCTGACCTAAGGCGCCTTTGCCGTAATCTGACAAAATCACAACATCAGCACTACCTACCAATTTTTCAAAACGCTCTAACTTATGGGCTAGTGCTTTTTCACTTGGGGTCTCTTCAAAGTCGAGACGAATTAACTGCTGCTGACGAGCAATCACCCGCAACTTCACAATCGTTGGTGCATTTGCATCAATTTCTAGTTGGCTATCAACGCCACCTGACTTGAGTAACTCCACTACACGCTTGCCAGGCTCATCATTACCAACGATACCCAGAATGGTTGTTTGAGCACCCAGTGCTGCTACGTTACGAGCAACGTTGGCTGCGCCTCCCAAGCGCTCATCAATCTTACCAACCTGCACTACTGGCACAGGCGCTTCAGGAGAAATCCGATTGGTATCGCCAAACCAGTAGCGATCGAGCATGACATCACCAACCACTAGTAGGCGGGTTTTAGAAAATTGGTCTTGGTTGGCTTTTTCCATAGGATAATTTCTGCAATGACTTAATTATGTCGTCCAATACCATAGTACTCAATACCTAATTCCTTCATGGCACTTGGCTCATAGAGATTACGGCCATCAAAAATGATGGGGTGAGTCAATTTTTGCATGACCTGTTCAAAGTCTGGGCTGTGGAAGGCTTTCCACTCAGTGACAATGACTAGCGCGTCGCAAGCATCTAGGGCTGCCATTGGGCTGTCGACCATAGAGACTCTCTTGAGGCCATCTGGATTACCCTTGAAGTCGGACTCTAGACAATGTTTTGCTTCTGGCATCGCCACTGGATCATGGGCAACAACCGAAGCACCGCGTTTTACTAATTCTTGAATGATCACGCGACTTGGAGCCTCACGCATATCATCGGTGTTGGGCTTAAAAGCCAGACCCCAAAGCGCAAACTTCATACCTTTAAGATCATTACCGAAGCGTTTTTCGATCTTTTCAACCAAGATATATTTCTGGAGTTCGTTTACCGCCTCTACAGCATCCAGAATCTTTAAATCTCTACCATGCTCCCTAGCAGTTTTAGAAAGGGCTGAGACATCCTTTGGAAAACAAGAACCACCGTAACCGGTTCCTGAATATAAAAATCCAAAGCCAATGCGTGAGTCAGAACCAATTCCTTGTCGCACCGATTCAATATCAGCACCTACTAAATCTGCCAAGTTTGATAACTCATTCATAAAAGAAATACGGGTAGCTAACATGGCGTTGGCAGCATACTTAGTTAACTCTGCGCTCTTCACATCCATGTAATAGGTACGTTCATGGTGGCGGTTAAATGGGGCATAGAGCTTACGCATTTGCTCTTTAGCACGAAGGCCTGCTGGAGTATTTTCAGTACCAATCACAATGCGGTCCGGGCGCATAAAGTCTTCTACTGCTGCGCCTTCCTTTAAAAACTCTGGGTTAGAAACTACTGAACATAAGTCAGCTGGCTGGCCTCTTTTTTCTAATTCTTCTTTGATGGCAGCAGATACTTTATCTGCAGTACCTACTGGCACAGTAGATTTATCAACAATTACCTTAGGGGAAGTTGCATAACGGCCAATGTTACGTGCTGCAGCAACTACATATTGCAGATCAGCAGAACCATCTTCATCGGGAGGCGTACCTACTGCAATAAATTGAATATCGCCATGAGCAACTGATGCAGCAATATCAGTAGAGAACTGCAATCTTCCAGCTGCACGATTGCGCTCAATCATCTCTTTTAAGCCCGGCTCATAAATCGGAACGCCGCCAGAATTGAGAATCTCAATTTTTTTTGGGGTCCAAGTCCAGGCAAAAAATATTATTACCTTGCTCAGCAAGGCAAGCGCCAGTAACCAAGCCTACGTAACCGCTACCGATGATGGTGACTTTCAACTGATCTCCGTTCTTCTTTACATTGAAGGGCCGCTAGGCGCAACGCCCTCGGCTCGTCTTGGGGAGTATGCCTCCCAATGATTACAACCAGGACACTGCCAATAGAATCGACGCGCCCTAAAACCACAATTGCCACAAGTATATCTAGCCAAGCTGGTAGTACGCTGACGCAAAATATTTAAAATTGACTGTAGCTCAATCATCCTGTCCGGATGTGCGCCATTCGCCTCAATCGCTAAACGTGTTTCAGCCAGCTTTGACAGAGCACTTAAGCTTGGGGAGTGCTGGATAACATCAGATAACATTACATTCGCTGCTTGAGGGCCCCGAATAGTCATAAGATGCTTGTGAGTGATATCCAGCAACTCGCCTGATGCTTGCGTTTTCAATAGATCACACAAACGATCTAGACCCTCGTCAGTTTTGCCTAGTTCGGTATGCGCTAACATCCAGCGATCAGCCAATAAATGCATATAAGCTGGGTGCGAGTTGGCAATAATGCTCCATGCCTCAATCGCTTGAGCTGGACGTCCTGTCGCCATAAAAAAATCACCCTGCAAAATCACGGCACGCGCATGATTTGGGACAGCACTTAAGGCCCGTTGAATCGACTCTTCAGCCTCCTGGAGAT
The DNA here is from genome assembly GCF_002206625.1 of Polynucleobacter campilacus. Taxonomy (GTDB): domain Bacteria; phylum Pseudomonadota; class Gammaproteobacteria; order Burkholderiales; family Burkholderiaceae; genus Polynucleobacter; species Polynucleobacter campilacus. The sequence continues at coordinate 555,101 of NZ_NGUP01000001.1, forward strand.
CTTTGCGACGCAAAGCCTCTTGAGCTAACTCACAATGAAATTGGGCAATTTCAGTTTGATGGGATTTACCTTGTAATGTAGCGAGCTCATGCGCGGAGATGATAGCTTTTTGCCAATCTCGCTCAACCTGATACATCTCCAGCAAGCTCTCTTTTGCTGGCACTGCAAACTTACCTTCACCTACACGATTGAGTGAGGCTTCGGCGCGGTCCAATAGGCCGGCACGCAGAAAGTCACGGCCTAACTCATAGGCAGCATGATCACGGTCACGTGGCTTTAAGTCATCGCGATTGGCGAGATGCTGATGAACTTTAATAGCCCGCTCAGTCTCACCACGACGACGAAATAAGTTGCCTAAAGAAAAATGTAACTCAATCGTCTCTGGATCTAATTGCGCAATTTTGACGAGCGTCTCAATTGCCTGATCAGGCTGCTCATTTAATAAAAGACTTAAGCCTTTAAAGGTGGAGCGCTGCTGACGTATGAGCTCAAGCTCATCCATGCGATTTTCAAGGCGTAGGTCCCAGCGTGATGCTAGCCAGCCAATCCCAAACATGACCGGAAGAAGCAATAGCCAAGATGTCGCTATCTGAATCATGGCGTACAGAAATTAAATAAAAAAATGGTCCTGATGGACCACTGAGGATGAGCCTGAATGTTAGGCACCTGAACCCTCTTTGGGGCCCGCCTGTTTCAGTGGCTTGTAATCCACTCGCTCACGCAACTCTTTACCGGGCTTGAAATGTGGAACTTTTTTTTCTGGAATCAAGACTTTATCACCTGACTTGGGATTACGACCGGTACGTGCCGGACGATGATGCAGTACAAAACTGCCAACGCCACGCAACTCAATACGCTTACCCTCAGCCAAAGCATGAGTCATGGTGTCTAACAAAGTTTTTACTGCAAGCTCCACGTCCCTAGGAAGAATCTGCGGAAATTGTTCCGCGAGGCTCTCCACGAGTTCGGAGCGAGTAATGGCTTGTTGCTCTTGATATGTCATGATCTATCAAAAAAATCGCCGCTCCCCCAGAGGAAAGCGGCAATATTGCTTTAACCCTGATTGTCCATTTTTGCTTTTAACAAAGCGCCCAAATTGGTTGTGCCAGACTGCGCATCACCTTGGAGCTTGGTCATTGCATCTTGTTGATCAGAGCTGTCTTTTGCCTTAATTGAAAGGTTGATAACACGTGACTTACGATCAATATTAATGATCATGGCAGTAACGCTATCGCCTTCTTTCAATACATTGCGTGCATCTTCAACGCGATCGGTTGAAATCTCAGAAGCACGTAAGTAAGCTTCAACTTCATCAGCCAAGTGAATAGTTGCACCCTTAGCATCAACCGCTTTCACAGTACCAGTAACAAGGCTACCCTTGTCGCTTACGGATGTGTAGTTATTGAATGGGTCACCAGACAATTGCTTGATACCAAGAGAGATACGCTCTTTCTCAACATCAATTGCCAATACCGTGGCTTCAACTTCATCACCTTTTTTGTATTTCTTCACAGCTTCTTCGCCTGGTTCATTCCAAGAGATATCAGAGAGATGAACTAAGCCGTCGATGCCGCCAGGCAAACCAATGAACACACCAAAGTCAGTAATCGACTTGATTGCGCCAGTCAGTTTGTCGCCTTTTTGCTGAGCACGTGAGAACTCTTCCCATGGATTTGCTTTGCACTGCTTGATGCCCAAGCTAATACGACGCTTGTCTTCATCAATATCCAGAACCATTACTTCAACTTCGGTTCCTAATGCAGTAGCTTTGCTTGGAGCAACGTTCTTGTTAGTCCAGTCCATTTCAGAAACGTGTACCAAGCCTTCGATACCAGATTCAATTTCTACGAATGCGCCGTAGTCAGTCAAATTGGTAACTTTGCCGAATAAACGGGTATTTGGTGGGTAACGACGAGCGATACCAACCCATGGATCATCACCAAGCTGTTTCACACCGAGTGAAACACGGTTCTTCTCTTGATCGAACTTCAAAATCTTCGCGGTTACTTCTTGACCAACAGTTAGCATCTCGCTTGGGTGACGCACGCGACGCCATGCCAAATCGGTAATGTGCAAGAGGCCATCGATACCACCGAGGTCAACGAAGGCGCCGTAATCAGTAATGTTCTTAACCAGGCCAGTAACTACTGCACCTTCTTTGAGGTTAGACATCAACTCAGCGCGCTCTTTACCTTGGCTAGCTTCAACCACTGCACGACGTGATAACACGACGTTGTTACGCTTACGGTCAAGCTTGATAACCTTAAACTCCATCGTCTTACCTTCGTAAGGGCTGGTGTCTTTGATTGGACGTGTATCAACAAGTGATCCAGGCAAGAATGCGCGGATACCGTTCACCATGACAGTCAAGCCTCCTTTAACCTTGCCAGTAACAGTACCGGTAACGATCTCAGCTTGCTCGAGTGCTTTTTCCAAATTCATCCACGATGCCAAGCGCTTCGCTTTGTCACGGGAGAGGATGGTGTCGCCATAGCCGTTTTCAAGGGCATCGATAGCAACAGAAACGAAATCGCCAGGAGCTACTTCAATCTCGCCAGCGTCGTTATGGAATTCTTCAACAGGAATAAACGCTTCAGACTTTAAGCCAGCGTTAACAACGACGAAGTTATGGTCGATGCGAAGAACTTCAGCCGAAATAACTTGGCCGGTCTTCATATTCGAGCGGGTTAATGATTCTTCAAATAATTCTGCAAATGATTCAGACATGTGTATTCACTTTGTGCCGTCAGAAGGTCCGACGGGTTAGGTTAAAAAAGCCTTAAAGAAACACGCTAATGAACGCGTTGTAGAGTTTCTTAAGACGCCAAAACTACTTCTACAGCTCACTACCAAACAACTGACAAACTAAACAATCGCAGATTGATACCAATCCAAAACTGTCTTAACTGCCTGATCTATCGATAAATCTGATGTTTCAAGCACTTTTGCACCATCTGCAACTAACAGGGGTGCGGTACCTCGACTACTATCTCTGGCATCGCGCTCCTGCAAATCTTGCAGTAAGTCGGAAAGTTTAGCAGAAATTCCCTTAGCTATCAATTGCTTATAGCGACGTTCTGCTCTGGCAGCCGCTGTTGCCGTCAAGAAAACCTTCAAAACCGCGTCTGGGAATATCACGCTAGCCATATCCCGGCCATCTGCCACTAATCCCGGAAACTGCCGAAAACTACGTTGCAGGCCTACTAAAGCGGATCGAACCTCGGGATGAACCGCCACAGTAGAGGCTCTCAGGCCAATGTTTTCAGTACGAATAGCGTCGGTAACATCCTCGCCATCCAGAGAAATTTGACTATTTTTGAATGAAATCAATAACTTAGGAACTAAAAGACCCAATTCTGGGCCATTTTTTGCGTCAATTCCGCGTTTTTCACTAGCAAGGGCAACTAAGCGATAGAGCGCCCCACTATCCAAATAATGAAAGCCTAGCTTTTCTGCCACCAAAGATGCAACTGTTCCCTTGCCAGAGGCAGTGGGTCCATCAATTGCAATGACTGGGTAAGAAATCATGTGATCAACTCGCTACCTTTGCAAACTCGGCAAAGTAAGTCGGGAAAGTTTTAGCAACGCAATTAGGATCGTTAATTTTCAAAGCGTTCGGACCAAAAGCGGCGAGCGAGAAACACATTGCCATGCGATGGTCATCATAAGTATCAATGCCCTCACCTGGTGACTTCCACTCACCTTGAGATGGGGCATTCACCACAATATAGTCGGCACCTTCTTGTACAGTAGCGCCAACTTTTCTAAGCTCTGCTGCCATGGCGGCAATACGATCCGTTTCTTTAACGCGCCAACTCGCAATATTGGTTAAGCGCGTAGGACCTTCGGCGAAGAGTGCAGCAACAGCTAGAGTCATTGCTGCATCTGGAATTTCGGTGCAATCCATCGTGATGCCATTAAGTTTACCGCTTGCGTTTTTGACGCCCGTAATCTCAATCCAATCTTCACCAGCGCTAATGTTGGCACCCATCAATGCAAGTGCATCGGCAAAAGCGACATCACCCTGAATACTGTCTTTACCAACACCAAGAACTCGCAAAGGGCCGCCGCCGATAGCGCCTAGCGCCAAGAAGTATGAAGCAGACGAGGCATCGCCCTCAACAGATAACTGACCAGGGCTCTTATAAACAGCATCAGATGTTTTAGCGGGAATCACAAATGACTGTGCATCAGGACAAGCAACATTCACACCAAAGCGTGCCATCAACTTTAGAGTGATATCAATATATGGTCGAGAAATCAATTCACCAACGACTTCAATACGAACCGGCTTTACCGCAATAAGTGGTAATGCCATCAATAATGCCGTCAAGAATTGACTTGATACATCGCCACGTACTTTAACCACATCCAAGATTTTGATATCAGCAGCAGAAATCTGAATCGGGGGATAACCTTCTTGTAATTCGTATTCAATCTTAGCACCAACTTGTCGCAGACCATTGACCAAATCCCGAATCGGTCTCTCATGCATGCGAGCAACACCAGATAAGCGATAGTCACCACCTTGCATTGCAAGTGCTGCGGTCAGCGGACGAATTGCTGTGCCGGCATTACCCATGAACAAATCTGCTTTGCGTACCGGAAAGCGGCCACCACAACCCTCAACTACGCAAACATTGTTGGCTTGGTCAGTAACAGATAAGCCAAGCTGACGAAGTGCGTTGCGCATCACCTGGGTGTCATCAGCATCCAGCAAGTTCTTTAAAGTAGTAGTGCCTGTGGAAAGCGCTGCCAGCAATAAAGCGCGATTCGAAATACTTTTGGAACCAGGCAAAATAGTCGAGCCTTGAGCTCGCTTGAATGGTCCAATCTGAATACTAGGCGAATGAGCCATTAAGCCTCATCCAAATCTTGACGAGCTTTACTTGCTTTATTGAATAATTTTTCTAGACCCTCACCGTCGCCCTCAGCAACTAATTTACGCATGTGGTTCACGATCAATAAATATCGATCCAACTCTTGCAGAATCGCAGCACGGTTACCTATACAAATATCACGCCACATTTCTGGGCTAGAAGCAGCAATACGGGTGAAATCCTTAAACCCTGCGCCCACATGATCCAACTTTTGATCAGCATCTTCTGAGTTCACGACACTGGCCATCAATGCATAAGAAAGAAGATGTGGCAGATGGGATACTGCGGCATAAATCGCATCGTGCTGCACAACACCAATCTTTTTTACTATCGAACCAACGGACTCCCAGAAGCCCGTCATCAAGGCGATATCTTCAGGGGAGTTTTCTTGCAATGGGCAAACAATCGTTTGTTTACCTTGAAATAAATCTGCTTTAGCAGAACTAGCGCCATGCTGCGCACCACCAGCAATTGGATGGGCCGGCACAAACTGACATGCTTTCTTACCCAATACTTCTTTTGCGGCCAGAATCACATCACCTTTAGTGCTGCCCGCATCAGTAATCATGGTTCTAGATTCAAGATGCGGTTCAAGCGCTTCAAAAGCAGCGCGCATTTGCGCCACTGGCATACACAACACAATCACATCTGATTGCTTGGCAGCTTCTACCAAATCGACCACACCATCAATTGCACCCATCTTTTGTGCTTGATCTAAATTTGCTTTACTACGACCAACGCCTAAGACTTTCGTCACCACGCCGGCCTTTTTAAGAGCCAAACCTAAAGATGCGCCAATTAAGCCAACGCCAACAATGGTGACGGTGCCGTAATTACTAGCAGGGTTAATCATGGTCATAGATGAATATCTTTATTAGGCCAAGATAGCTTTAAGTGCATCAATAAAAGCAGCATTCTCTTGAGGTAAACCAATCGAGATACGCAACCATTGTGGCAGGCCATAGTTACCCACAGGCCGAACGATAATGCCGCGTTTGAGCAGTTCTAAATTAATACGTTCACCTGCTTGATCATCATTGCCCACCTTTACCAACACAAAGTTTCCGGCAGATGGTAAATACTGAAGTCCTAATTGATCAAATGCTTTAGTCAGTTGTGCGTAACCTGCGCGATTGAGCTCAAAACCCTCTCTCAGAAATGCGGTGTCTTGGAACGCTGCAATTGCTGCAGCTTGGGCCAGACTATTCACATTGAATGGTTGACGAATGCGATTTAGTAAATCGGTTAAATGAGGTTGTGCCACACCATAACCAATCCGTAAGCCAGCCAAGCCATATGCTTTTGAGAAACTGCGGGACAAAATCATATTGGGAAAACGTTTCACCCAAGCAATCGCGTCATAGCGTTGCTCTGGATTCAGGTACTCGTTATACGCCTCATCTAAAACCACCACTACATGAGTAGGCAACGCTATCAGAAAATCTTCAATTGCTTTTGCAGTGAGATAGCTGCCCGTTGGATTATTGGGGTTTGCGACAAATACTAGCTTCGCTTTTTCACCAGCGGCTTTGATCGCAGCCAGAATTGCTGGCAGGTCATGACCATAAGTCTTGGTAGGAGCTACTTCAACTGCTTTGGCGCCTAAGGCTTGGGTTGCCAGAGGGTACACAGCAAATGCATGTCTAGAAAAAAACACTTCATCACCTGCTTGCGCAACGGCGCGTGCGGCTAACTCAAGAATGTCATTACTGCCGTTGCCTAGCGTAATCCAATCGCTTGGCACCCCTAAGCGCTCGGACAATACTTTCTTTAATTCAAAGCCATTGGAGTCTGGATAACGACCTAGATCACCAGCAGCTTTGAGCATGGCATCTTGGGCGGACTTTGGCATTCCCAAGGGATTTTCATTGGAAGCCAGTTTCACAATCTTGTTTTCATCTAAGCCGTACTCGCGCGCCACTTCACTGATGGGGCGACCACCAACATAGGGTGCTATAGCGTGAATATGTTTAAGACCAATCTTAGAAGTCATTCTTAGGCTTACTGATTTATTTACTAATGTATCGACAAATTTATTTTCTATAGCTCAGGCTGAGTGAGGATAGGAACCCAGGTTCTTGTAGAACGCTGCAGTTGCTTTTAATTCCTCTAAAGCCTTCACGACTTTGGCATCCTGTGCATGACCGGCAATATCAATATAGAAGTGATATTCCCAGGTGCCTTTGCGGGCAGGTCTTGACTCAAAACGGTTCATGGACACCCCATGCTTTGCTAAAGGTGCCAGTAAGCGATGCACAGCGCCTGGCTGGTTATCGATCGATAAGACTAAAGACGTTTGATCTTTACCGGTTGGCTGACATTCATAGGCGCCTACTACAACAAAGCGAGTACGGTTATGGGGATCATCCTGAATCTGTGCAGCGACAGCTTGTAAACCATAAGCCTCTTGCGCAGGATCACCAGCGATTGCAGCTAAGGATGGATCATTAGCTGCCAAACGTGCAGCCTCAGCATTGCTACTCACTGCTTGGCGTTTTAAGTTTGGCGCATGCAGGCTTAACCATTGCTGACACTGTGCCAATGCTTGTGCATGAGCGCACACTGTTGTGACACCGTCAAGATTTCCACTCTTAGTTAAGAGGTGATGATGAATCGGCAACACTACTTCACCGCTAATGCGCATTGAAGAATCTAAGAGCAAATCTAAAGTACGTGAGATCGCGCCTTCACTAGAGTTCTCAACCGGCACCACACCAAATTGCGCGGCGCCCTTCTCTACTGATTTGAAAACTTCGTCCAAACTTGCACAAGGCAATCCCGCAATCGAGTGGCCAAAATACGTTTGAGCAGCTTGTTCAGAGAAGGTGCCTGTTGGCCCGAGATAAGCAATTGTTTGACGAGCCTCTAAGGCTCTGCAGGCAGACATGACTTCGCGCCAAATGGCTGCAATACCATCAGGTAATAAAGGACCAGCATTGATTTCTTGAAGACGAGCAACTACCTGGCGCTCACGCTCAGGACGAAATACTGGGGATGAGAAACCACCTTTTACATGTCCCACTTCTTGCGCTGCTTTAGCACGCTGCGTCAGTAAATCTAAAATCTCTGCATCTAATGCATCGATTTTTTCTCGCAGGGGAGCTAAGCGCTGTTCTTCAGTACTCATTAAGCCCGCCTTTCAAAATCACGCATAAATTCAATTAAAGCTTTGACACCCTCTATCGGCATTGCGTTGTAAATACTTGCGCGCATACCACCCGCAGCTTTATGACCACGCAAAGCAACTAAACCTGCAGCATTGGATTGCGCCAAAAACTGTGCATTCAAAGACTCGTCCTTTAAAAAGAAAGTGACGTTCATACGAGAACGGTATTGTTTTTCGACCCGATTCTCATACAAACTACTTTGATCCAAGAACTGATAGAGCAAGCCCGCTTTTTCTTGGTTACGCTTTTCAATAACCTTAACACCGCCCTGCTTAAGAAGCCACTTAAATCCTAGGCCAGCCATATAAATTGAAAAGGTGGGGGGCGTATTGATCATCGATTGGGTGCTGGCCTGAACAGACCAATCCCAAATTAAGGGTGTGATCCCCATGTGGTGACCTATCAGGTCTTTGCGGACAAGCACAATCGTCACACCCGATGGGCCAATGTTTTTCTGTATACCGCCGAACCAAACGCCACACTGCGTGACATCCATTTCTTTAGAAAGAAAATTACTAGAAATATCGGCAACTAAAGGAGTATTGCCAACATCTGGCACATCCGGAAACTCAACACCGCCAATCGTCTCATTGGCACAGTAGAGAACATAAGCAGCATCATTCGATAGCTTCCAAGTATTTCTTGGGGGGATGGTGTTGAACTTTTCTGCAGCAGAAGATGCAGCTAAGTTTGCAGTGCCATACTTCTGCGCTTCTTTATAAGATTTTTCTGACCAGATGCCAGTAACAATGTAATCCGCCTTGGGTCCATTCTTAGCTAAAGGCATGAGATTCATTGGGATAGCTGCATTTTGTCCAAGGCCGCCACCTTGTAATAGCAAGACTTCATAGTTACTTGGAATATTCATCAAGGTGCGCAGATCCTGCACCACCTCTTCATACACCTCCATGAATTCTTTGCTGCGATGGCTAATCTCCATCACGCTTGTGCCAAGTCCACGCCAATTGAGCATTTCATCAGCAGCCTGCTTCAACACCTCTTCAGGCAAAGTGGCCGGCCCCGCAGCGAAATTGAAGATGCGGCGGTCAAAGCTCATCGTGTTAGCTAATTTAGTGGTGACGCCTTACGCGTCACCTGCCGCATCAGGGGTGGAATCGGTTGCTGGATCAGCAGATGCATCGCCCTCTTCTACTTCATCACCCTCGTCATCCGAATCGCTTTCAGCAATGCGCTGTAAACCAGAAAGACGTGTACCTTCATCAACGTTGATCAAAGTGACGCCTTGAGTTGCACGGCCCATCTCACGAATTTCAGAAACGCGGGTACGCACTAAAACACCGCCAGTGGTTATCAACATGATTTGATCTTCTGGCGATACCAATGCAGCGGCAACAACCTTGCCATTACGCTCGCTTGTCTGAATCGCAATCATGCCCTTAGTGCCACGACCATGACGCGTGTACTCTGCAATTGGAGTGCGCTTGCCATAACCATTCTCTGTAGCAGTTAATACGCTACTCGGAACTGCAACGCCATTTGCATCCACTACTGCAGCTTGCACACCTTCAGCTTCTGCTGGAGCAACGAGCATTGCAATCACTTGATGACCATCACCTAAGTTCATGCCACGAACACCACGTGCGGTACGGCCCATTGGACGAACGTCATTCTCATCAAAGCGCACTGCTTTACCTGCATCAGAGAACAACATCACATCGTGTTGACCATCAGTAATTGCTGCGCCAACTAAGAAGTCACCCTCATTCAAGTCGACAGCAATAATGCCGGCTTTACGAGGATTGGAGAAATCAGATAAACGGGTTTTCTTCACAGTACCTAAGCTAGTTGCCATAAAGACATACTGATCATCCTGATAGCCCTTGATTGGAAGAATCACGGTAATCTTTTCACCCTCAATCAAGGGGAACATATTGACAATTGGCTTACCACGTGAAGTACGGCTACCTTGCGGTACTTCCCATACCTTCAACCAATACATACGGCCACGATCAGAGAAGCAAAGGATGGCGTCATGCGTATTGGCTACGAATAGAGTATCAATCCAATCCTCATCCTTAGTGGCAGCAGCTTGCTTGCCGCGACCACCGCGTTTTTGTGCGCGGTACTCGCTCAGTGGCTGACTCTTCATATAACCTGTATGTGAAAGTGTCACCACCATATCTTGTGGAGTGATCAAATCTTCCGTAAAGAGTTCGGTAGCATTCATTTCAATAAATGAACGTCGACCACTATCACCACCTGCTTTACCAAACTCCGCTTGAACTTCTTTCAGCTCGCTTTCAATCACAGAAGTAACGCGCTCTGGCTTAGCTAATAAATCTAACAAGTCAGAGATCTCTGACATAACTTCTTTGTACTCATTAACAATCTTGTCTTGCTCAAGACCAGTCAGGCGTTGTAAGCGCATCTGCAAAATTTCTTGCGCTTGACTATCAGAGAGGCGATACAGGCCCGTGGTCTGCATGCCGTACTCAGGCAATAAGCCTTCAGGACGATAAGCATTGCGGCCACCCGGGGTATCTGTTTCAGCACGCGCCAACATCTCGCGCACCATCGATGAATCCCAAGCTTTGCCCATTAACTCCTGCTTCGCAATTACTGGATTTGCAGCCGCTTTAATAATGGCAATGAACTCGTCAATGTTTGCCAATGCAACAGCTAAACCTTCTAGGACATGGCCACGCTCGCGCGCTTTACGCAATTCAAAAATGGTGCGACGTGTCACCACTTCACGACGATGCTGCAAGAAGTACTCCAGCATTTGCTTTAAGTTGAGTAAGCGTGGCTGGTTGTCTACTAAGGCAACCATGTTCATACCGAAGTTATCTTGTAGCTGTGTACTCTTATACAAATTATTGAGAACAACTTCCGGCACTTCACCGCGTTTGAGTTCAATCACAACGCGCATACCGGATTTATCTGACTCATCACGCAAATCAGAAATGCCTTCAACCTTTTTCTCATTCACCAACTCAGCGATACGCTCGAGTAAGTTCTTTTTATTGACCTGATATGGCAACTCATCAACGATGATGGCTTGACGTGCACCTTTATCGATATCCTCAAAGTGAGTCTTAGCGCGCATGACCACTCGGCCGCGACCAGTGCGATATCCCTCGCGAACTCCTTGAACACCGTAAATAATGCCGGCAGTGGGGAAATCTGGGGCTGGAATAATCTCAATGAGCTCATCAATCGTGCATTCTGGGTTATGCAAGACGTGTAAACAGGCCGTCACGACCTCATCGAGGTTATGAGGGGGGATGTTCGTCGCCATACCTACGGCAATGCCAGAACTGCCATTAATCAGCAAATTAGGCACTTTGGCAGGCAGAATCAGGGGTTCTTTCTCGCTACCGTCGTAATTTGGCCCAAAATCGACGGTTTCCTTGTCCAAATCAGCTAAAAGCTCATGGGCGATCTTGCGCAGCCGGATCTCGGTATATCGCATTGCAGCAGCGTTATCACCGTCTACAGAGCCAAAGTTGCCCTGCCCGTCAACCAGCATATAGCGCAGGGAGAAATCCTGGGCCATTCGCACAATGGTGTCATACACCGCAGAATCACCGTGCGGGTGGTATTTACCGATGACATCGCCAACTATACGGGCAGATTTTTTGTAAGCTCGGTTCCAATCGTTGTTTAATTCATACATCGCAAATAAGACCCGGCGATGAACCGGTTTGAGACCGTCACGCACGTCTGGCAGGGCTCTGCCGACTATGACGCTCATAGCGTAGTCCAAATAGGACCGTCGCATTTCGTCTTCGAGGGATATTGGTAGTGTTTCTTTAGCGGCTTGTTCCATCTATAAATAATATCATTTTGATGGCAGGTGGCCCCTATGATAAGATTCTGTCAGTTTGTATGAATTTAAGAAGTATCGCTTTGCGGTTTTTTGATTCAAAGTAGGGCGAATTCGATATACGTTTGACTTTAATTTAAAAGAGATTTGAGGACTAAAAATGAACAAAACCCTAAAACTGATGCTTGCTGGCGTAATTACTGTTGCTGCTACAGCTGCTTCTGCTCAAAACGTTGACAACTGGGTCAACTCAACCGGTACATCCTGGAAAAACGGCGACGGCACATTGTGCTGGCGTGATAACAGCTGGACTCCTGCTACAGCTGCTATAGGTTGTGATGGCGCAATTGCCGCTAAGCCTGCTGCTGCTGCTGCTGCTTCTGGTGTTAGCCAAAGCAAGATCACTTTGCAAGCTGACACACTTTATGACTTTGACAAAGCTTCATTGAAGCCAGAAGGAATGGCAACTTTGGACAAGATTGCTCGTGATTTGAGCAAGATCAAGTTAGAAGTCATCATTGCTGTTGGTAATACTGACAGCGTTGGTACAGATGCATACAACATGGCCCTCGGTCAGCGTCGTGCTCAGTCAGTTAAAGCTTATCTGACAAGCAAAGGTGTTGACGGTAGCCGTATCTACACAGAATCAAAAGGCAAGAGCAATCCAGTTGCAAGCAATGCAACTGCTGAAGGCCGCGCTAAGAACCGCCGTACTGACATCGAAGTTGTTGGTACAGCAGCTGCTAAGTAATTCACCTTACTTGTAAAAAAGCCCGCTTCTTGCGGGCTTTTTTATTTCCGCTATATTCGTAGACTTACCCATTAATTCACCCAATAGCTTCTGCCCATGAACGTCGACCAATCTGAAATCGCCAAATTTAGCGCCCTAGCCCATCGTTGGTGGGACCCGAACAGCGAATTCAAGCCTTTACATGCCATTAATCCCCTACGCTTAAATTGGATGAAAACCTTCGTTAACTTCGAGGGCAAAAAAGTAGTGGATATTGGTTGTGGTGGTGGCATCCTCGCAGAATCAATTTCTCAATCAGGTGCCGGCACTACTGGTATCGATCTCTCTGAAAAAGCACTTAAGGTAGCTGAGCTCCATGCATTGGAAGTGGGTGCTAACCTCACTTACCGCTCTATTTCAGCAGAAGCGCTAGCAGATGAACAGCCAGAACAATACGATGTGGTGACTTGTATGGAAATGCTGGAGCACGTACCCGATCCCTCTTCTGTAGTCCGTGCCTGCGCTAAGCTCTGCAAACCTGGTGGTACCCTCTTTTTTAGCACCCTAAATCGCAATCCCAAGTCCTACTTATTTGCCATTATTGGTGCAGAGTACATTCTCAAACTGCTCCCTAAGGGCACTCATGAATACGCTAAATTTATTAAGCCCTCAGAACTCGTTGGCTTTACCCGTAACGCAGGTTTAGAAATGATTGGCATCAAAGGCTTAAGTTACAACCCGCTCACTCAGGTGTATAGCCTCAATGATGATGTGGATGTGAACTATATGATTGCCGTTCAGAAACAATGAATAGCGTGAATCCTGTAATAAGCCCTTATCACGGAATCTTTTTTGATCTAGATGGCACATTAGCAGACACAGCCCCAGATTTAGTTGCTGCAACGAATAAATTACTAATAGAACGCAACCTTGCTCCAAAGCCGTATGAACTTCTGCGCCCATACTCATCTGCTGGTGCGCGCGGACTTCTTGAGGGCGCATTCGGAATTGCACCAGATCATGCTGAGTACATTTCTTTACGCGATGAGTTCATGATTAATTATGAAAATGCCCTCTTGGTTCACAGTGTTTTATTTGAGGGTATCGAGCACTTACTGCAACAATTAGAAAAAGCAAATCTTCCTTGGGGAATCGTTACTAATAAAAGTGAGCGTTTCACTCACCCACTCACCGAACTTATGGGTCTCCGCCAAAGAGCGGCCTCAACTGTTTGCGGTGATACAACGCCACATCCAAAGCCCCATCCAGCACCCATTCTGCATGCAGCCAAAATTGCCAATGTTGATCCTACAAAATCAATTTATGTAGGTGATGACATTCGAGATGTGATTGCAGGTAAAGCGGCAGGTATGCTGACAGTTGCAGCCGCATATGGCTACTGTGGCTGTAAAGAGCCTCCCGAGGCCTGGGGTGCGGATTACATCATTAACAAACCTCTCGATTTATTACAAATCATCTTCCCAAATAGGGGATAACAACACTTCCAAAAGATATTGGGCAATTTAAAGCTAGCGGCTTTAAAATAGACCTTCCTATGCATGAACTCCGGGGTCGACATGGTTTCGACGTGGATTACAAAGCATCAAGGGCATACCGAGGACCCGTTATCTCGTAAATCAATGGGAATGTAATAACTGCTAACGACGAACGTTACGCACTAGCCGCTTAATTGCGGTTGCCCCTGAACTGATTCTCTCTTGGGTCAGGTAGCGCAAGCTACATCAGGGTCATTTACAAGAGATAAGACTATTTCGTGTCACGGGGGATAGTACGAAAACTTAGTGAATCGTCAGTCAGGAACATGTCAATCTGTGCCTGACTAATTAAATTAAATGATATGACTAAGTATGTAGAACTTGTTGTGGAGGATTTGCGGACGCGGGTTCGATTCCCGCCGACTCCACCATTTTGAAGTATGTAACAGTCTAACGCCACCCACCAGGGTGGCGTTTTTCCATCAGAAAAGCAATTCAATCATTTGCATTAATGAAATTGATAACTCATGCCAGCTTGAAAATTAAGCGGTGCACCTGCAAAGATTCCATCTGGATTTCGGCTAGCAATATATCTCTTATCAAAAAGATTATTGATTACTCCAAACACTTTCCAATCTTTATTAATTGCGTAGTTAGCGCTCCAATTAACCGTTGCAAATGCAGGCATCTCACCTAAAGTTCCAATGGCATTTTCAACAACTGTGTTTGCTGAATCGGCATATTGATTAGACACATAATTCAGACTCACTAAAGTTTTAAAACTATTCTTTTCATAGCTAACACCTAGGTTGGAAGTCAGCTTAGGTGTGTAGGGAATGCGGTTTCCATCCCGCCCTAAGGAGTTTGTGCCGACAAATTTTGCTACCGGAATATAGGTAGCATTGCCGTTAACACCCCAACCATGGCCAAGCATATATCCAAGAGCTAACTCAGCACCCTGATGCAAGCTTTTCCCTCCATTGGCCTTCGATATTCCTGCTGCCAAGCTCTGATTCACAATTTGATTACTGAAGTTCATACTAAAAACTGCAGAATCATATGAGAAAGCGCCCGATCTTCCACGCAAGCCCAATTCCATATTGGTTGAGCGTTCGGGCGCCAACTGCTGATCAACCCCTTTATCATCAATCGCGGTTGATAGTTGGGCTGGTGCGAAACCCTTGTAAATGCTGCCATATATTTGTGCTTGGGGCATTACTTGCCAAGTAGCGCCAATTTGCGGAATCGTTTCTACATTCTTGGCACTCCCAGATGCGCCACTAAGAACATTTGAACGGCTCTGGTTGTAGCTTTCAACTCGTACCCCTGGAATGAGCGCAAAGTCTTTGCTCAACAAGAAACGATTTTGCCCATATACCGCCACAGAGTTAGCCTTATTATCTTCATGCGCAGAAATACGCCCTGAATAGGCTAAGGTTTTAGAGGTCTCCAGTTGATTAATTTGAGATTCAGTATGTAAACGAATGCCAAACTCTGCTTCATTGGAAATTCCCAAGGCCTTATAGGCATGACCCACCCGAGAATCAAGACCCAGCATTTGAAACTCACGATTACGACCAATCAGACAATCTGAGCCTTGGTTACAGGGCCTAAAGACTGTGGCATCTTGAGTGCGATTAACAATACTTTGTCGCCAATAATTGCGGGATAACTTGCTCCAATACATCAAAGTATTGATTTTGGTATCTGCATCAATTTCGATAGCATGATTAATGTCTACCGCATTTCTTTGGGTAATGAAGCGGTCATTAGGTGCTGTATTTTCTTTCGAGCGATTAATGTATTGATTGGGACGCAGACCGACATAGGAGGTATTGATATTGTTATCGTAATGAGTGTATTTCAGACTTAACCACTGATTCTGCGAAATCTCTATTCCTCCCTTCATCAAGATGTCATACATTTTGAAACCATTACTCTGATAACCATTGGACTCAGATTGAATGAGATTAATTCCCCCAATTGCGCCATTTGACGATGACCTTCCCCCTGCTTCAATCTCCGCCAAGCGATATCCATAATTACCAAGCTTACCGGTTAACTTAAATCCTTGGGATGGTGTTTTACTGAGGTAATTGACTACCCCGCCAATATTAGATGGCCCATATTTCAGACCTGATGCGCCCTTTAAAACCTCAATCCCGCCAATACGCTCAACCGGCGGACTGTAATAGGAGGCGTTTGAAATAAAGAGGCTTGGTTGTATTGGAGCGCCGTCTTCTAGCAGCAGCACTTTTGTGCTACGGCCAGGATTTAATCCGCGAATTCCGATATTCGGAATGGATCCTAAACCACCTTCATCTCCACGAACATTCACACCAGGAATTGTCTTTAATACATCTTGTAGTGACTGAGGCTGAATCTCTGTCATCCTCTTTTGATTGATGACATTAACTGTTCCTGGAATTTTGCTCAGGGCGCTCTCCTCTCGCCCAACAATATCAATTCTGGGTAACTCAATATCTTGAGCCTTTACTAAAACCGAAAAAGAATTACCAAACAATAATGCAATCGATGAAAGCCAGGCCAGCTTATTTTGAGGGCGAAAAACATCTTGATGCTTCATATACTATCTCCAGTGATAAAAACAAAAAATCGCTGGCTATATGCATATGAAAATGCTCTTGCTGGCTAGTAACTGATTAACGACTTACTTTGTCAGAATAAGTTTTCCTAATTTAGTGATACGTAATTGATATGAATTCCCGTCATGCAGGATAAAAATCTGCTTCATACGCCCTAATAAAACTTCGCTAGAAACAGTCTTAGGCAAAAGATAGAGGGATTGATCTTTAGCAACCTCTTGATTTGAATTATTTTTCTCACTCAAAGGCTAGCCCTCTAAGATAAATTGAACGGGAGTCTGAAAGCACTGAGAGGAAACCTCGTCAGAGGGCTTGAGGGGCATAAATCTCCACAATGCCAAGGCTTTCAGAGCTGAATGATCTAAACCTTGAAAGCCTGAACTCTGACTAAGGCCAACCTGATCCACGATGCCCTGCTCATTCACACACAACCTCACAATCACTAAACCCTGCTCCCTGAGTTGCTTGCTTGCCAGAGGGTAATGAGGTTTAGGGCTATGCATAGGCAATCTAGCTGCACCATTTACCGAATGGCCAAGATTCTTTCCGCCACCCGGCGAATTAGATTCATGAGTAGAAATTGAACTGTAACTTTTAGCATTTAAGGATGCATTCACTAGAGGCGTATTAGATGATTTTTTACGCGAGGGTAAGAGCGCCCTTTCACCTAATAAATTTACCATCAGAGCTCCTGGTTCTGATGAATTGGCACCTACAGGTGGCCCTGATAAAAGCGCTAGTAAAACTAATAAATGAGAGATCAATACGCCTGAAATAAGCAATGTATTTCTGGGCAAGGCACTCCAGAGCAAATGACTTCCTTAAAATATAAATGAGTAGTAATCAAGCTCACTTGCTGACAGGATTTGCAGTAATGAACTCTAGCTCTCAAACATTTTAAGGATGATGTAGTGGATTAACAACCATAAGCCCAATAGGGACCGGGCTTGTAGGGCTATTTACTGTGGTACTACTTTATAGCCAAACGCCAAAGTGATGTGACCTCTTTAGATCTTGCAGTATATAGAGCATCCGTTTTATCGAACACTTTTTGATGCTGTGGTTTGGTATCTAAATGAGCGATCACTTTCAAGCCAGCATCCTCAATCCAAGACAGCAATTCTTCTCTAGATCGCAATCCTAGATGCTCGGCCAAATCAGAAAGAATGAGCCAGCCTTCACCGCCAGGTAATAAATGATCTTTTAATTTGCCTAGAAAGCCTCTTAACATTTGACTCTCAGGGTCATACACAGCGTGCTCAAGTGAAGAGCTGGGTCTTGCTGGCAACCACGGCGGATTACAAACAATCAGCGCTGCTTTTTCTGCTGGAAATAAATTTGTCTTGAGAATTGCGATTTGCGAGGATAGACCTAAGCGTTTAATATTTTCCTTAGCGCATGCTATTGCACGATCATCTTGATCGGTTGCAGTGATCTTTTCAATACCCCTGATTGCCAATACAACTGCTAGTACACCAGTTCCTGTGCCAATATCAAATGCGGTGGAGTTTTTCTGAAGGGTAGTAGGTAGTGGTGCCTTAAGAACAAGCTCAATATACTCCCCTCGGACTGGGGAGAAGACACCATAGTGCGGATGAATCCGAATCTCTTCATCATCCCTTACCAAAACGGACACACCTTTTTTGCGCCACTCATGAGCGCTAATGACCCCCAGTAACTCTCTGAGAGAGATGACATAAGGCTCGGCTTGCTCTCCATAGGCCTCAAAACAAGCTTTGGCAACATCTGGCGCTCGCCTTAATGAAATACTGTGATCAGCGTTGATTCGAATCAGCACCATCCCCAAAATACGCGCCCTTTGGGATTGGGCAAGGCGATGAAGATTAAAGATATCTAAAGGACTTTTTGTTTTTTCCTTTACTACCCTATCAGCTCTGGTAGATTTCTTAGACGGTTTATCAATCCTCCTCACCAAGGCCTGTAAGAGCTGCCTCGCATTCTGAAAGTCGCCTTTATAGAGCATTGCCGTACCTTCGCAAGCTAAGCGGTATGCAATATCAGCTGTTAAGGTATCGTCAGCAATCTGAATTTTTTTATGCGGTGCAATCCCATTTTCTGAATGCCACCTAGCGGAGCAAATTTGCTCACCCTCGCTCCACTGGATCATCGCTGAAGTGATCACCTAAACGATGACAAAACGATTGTTTTGATAATCGTCAATGGCTTGCTCAATTTCAGCTTGAGTATTCATCACGAAAGGACCATGTTGTACGATGGGTTCATGCAAAGGCAAAGCTGCCAGCACGATGAACTGAGCGCCTGCTCCGTCTGATGTCACCATGAGTCGGTCTCCAGCGCCCAGAACGATGGCGGCTTGTTTTGGAGCTAGCTTCATGGGAGCCCCTACGGCAAGATCGCCACCATAGACATAAACAAATGCATTGAGCTCTTGAGGGATGGGATATTCAAACTCCATATTAGGCGGTAAATGCACATCCAAAAATAAGGGTGCTGTAGTCACCCCCTGAATGGGCCCCTGAACTTCATTACCATCATGCTCATAAGAGCCAGCAATCACTTTTACTAAGCCTCCATTAGCAAGAGCTACGCTCGGAATATCTTCCACCTGAATATCTCGATATCCCGCAGGCTTCATCTTTTCTGCGGCAGGTAAATTAATCCATAACTGAAAGCCGCGCATAGCACCGCTCACTTGCTGCGGCATCTCTGAATGGATAATTCCGCGCCCAGCGGTCATCCACTGTACGCCACCTGTCTTTAGATGGCCTTTATTACCCAAATGATCTTCATGCAACATGTGCCCTTCGAGCATATAGGTCACTGTCTCAAAACCCCGGTGCGGATGTGCTGGAAATCCAGCAACATAGTCATTAGGGTCATTGGATGAGAACTCATCCAACATTAAAAAGGGATCTAGCCTCGCTCGTTGCTGACCGCCAAAGCTTCGACGCAGTTTGACGCCAGCACCATCAGAGGTAGCAATACCAGGAATGACAGTTTGGATATTGCGGATCATCTTTTCAGTTTGACTACATTAGGCCGGAGGATGATCTTCTGGATTGACATCTAAAGCGATCAAGAAGCGAGACACCATGTTGTATGCAGCAATCACTGTCACTAATTCCACGGTATCGGTGCTACCGAGCTCTTTTTGCAAACGCTTCATCAACTGGCTATCCACCTTAATATTGCGAGTCATCTGAAAAGTTAAATCAGCCGCATCGTTCTCCACTTGGGTAAATAGATTTCTGGGGAAGCTAGCTTGACCAATCAATCGCAGTCCCTGTACTTGCTCCTCAGTGCCGCCCGCTTTTTTAAAAGGAGGAGCATGATGAAAGAATTCGTACTCAGCACCATTGAGCACCGCTACACCACACATTGCTAACTCACGTAACTTAGGATCTAAAGACAGGTTATTGCGGATTTCACCAATAAAATGATTCCAGCCTTCAGCGATTGGTACGCTATGCAAGAGCATGCGATCTAAGTTAATAAACTGGCCACCACGCCTTTTTCGAATAGCAGCAACCAGCTCAGCTGGCTCTGCTAAATCCATTGCTTGATAAGGAATTAAACGTTCAGACATAAGTGCTTTCTATTGGCCGGTTTCTTTAATATTGTTCTCAATCACAAACTTACCCCAAATACCAATTTGCTTGCCGATGAAGTCACGGGCAGTTTCTGAAGATCCACCAATAATTTCAATTCCTTGAGATTTAAATTTCTCAGCAACTGCTGGGGTCTTCAAAGACTTATTCAGGGCTTTATTCATGGCCTCCACTATTGCTGGTGGAGTTTTACCTGGAGCTAAGACTGCCCACCAAGCTGGAGCGCTAAATCCAGGAAAGCCGCTTTCAGCAACGGTTGGTACATTAGGTAAACCTGGGACTCTTTTGGTGGTTGTAATAACTAAAGGAATTAAGCTACCGCTCTCAATGTGGGGTTTGACCAAAAACTCTGAACCAATCGCTAGCTGTACCTGCCCACCAAGAGCGTCTTGCATTAAGGGGCCACCGCCACGATATGGAATATGGTTCCAATCAAATCCTGCCTGCTTAGCAAGGCGCGCCATTGCTAAGTGGCCTAAGCTGCCAATACCAATTGAGCCATAACTAAATGGCTTGCCCGCCTTAGACATTTCTGCAAGTTGCTTGAAACTGGTAATGCCTGAATTCTTGCTGGCTACCAAAACCATCGGCGAGGTACCTACCAGAATGACAGGTGCAATATCTTTAATCGTGTCATAGGGAAGCTTATCTTTTAGGGATGGATTCACGCCATGGGTATCAAAGACTACTGCAAAGGTATATCCATCGGCATCGGCCCTGGTCATTGCGGAAGTACCAATCACACCAGATGCGCCCCCAATATTTTCAACAATGACGTTTTGCTTTAATTCTGATTGCAAAGCCGGAGCCAAAACACGAGCTACTTGATCAACTGATCCACCAGGTGGAAATACCGCAATCAAACGAATCGGCTTTTGGGTAGGCCAAGTCCCTACCCCAGCAGTTTGGGCAATTGCTGCACTAGCAGCTCCCAAAGCAAATAGAGCTAGAAATAAGATGCTTTTGGCCATTTTGGCTAGATAAAGCATGGGTTGTCTCCTTTTGATAAGACCTCAAGATTACCACCCCCAAGGTCTATTTGCTCGATAATGATGGGGTAGTCCAAAGAGAGAAAAAATGAAGTCGATTTTAAATATTGCCGCCTATTTATTTGTTAGCCTAGATGGCCTAGTAGATTTGCGCGCCAAAATGCTGAGTGAGTGTAATAGCCGAGAGCTCAAAGGCACCATTTTGCTCACTGGTGAAGGTATCAACCTATTTTTGGCCGGTAAAGAGATGGAGCTACGTGGCTTTTTGGATTGGCTTCGGTCAGACCCGCGCTTTACACCTCTTGAGGCAAAAGAAAGCTGGTCAGAAGATCAACCGTTTAAGAAGATGTTGATCAAGCTCAAAAATGAAATTATTCGCATGAATCATCCTGCGATTCGCCCTGAAGAAGGTCGCGCAAATTTTATTAAACCTAAAAAACTACAAGTGTGGCTTGATCGCGGTACCGATGACTTGGGCCGCCCTGTAGTCATGATAGATACCCGCAATGCATTTGAAGTTGACTACGGCACTTTTGAAAATGCCCTGCACTTCAATATCGAAAAGTTCACCCAATTTCCAAAAGCAATTACTGCGCATAAAGAAGCGCTTGCAGACAAAACGTTGGTGAGCTTTTGCACTGGCGGCATTCGTTGTGAAAAATCAGGTCTCTATATGCGTGAGATTGGTATGCAGCATAGCTACCAACTCGAGGGTGGCATTCTCAAATATTTTGAGGAAGTAGGCTCCGCGCATTACAAAGGTACTTGCTTTGTCTTTGATGAGCGCGAAGCTCTTGAGCCCACTCTAGATTCCATCCCAGTTGAGCAATCCATTCGGAAAAAACTCAAGGCGAGATAGATGATTTAAGTTGACTTACCCACCAAAGTCATATGTTCAACAAACGGTGGTTTTGCAAAGAAAGGGCCCACAATAGCGCGCCAATCCGCAAAGGCGGTAGACCCCCGAAAATCAACTGTATGGTTCTCGAGAGTGTCCCAATAAATGAGCAATAAATAGCGAGATGGTGTTTCTATGCTGTGGTTTACCTTATAGCCCTTGAAGCCCTTTGCCTTTGAGATCACGGTATCCACACCCCGCAAAATAGCCTCTTCGAACTCTTTCTGCTTGGCTGGGTCAATTTCTATGTCGCAATGTTCCAAAATCATGGTATTTCCTTAATCAAAATAGATTGCTCATCAATAGTAAACTTACTATATAAGATTGTATTCATACACAACAATAATCCGGACCTGAGAGACATGTCTAACGCTATTAATCGGCCAATGCCGATTTTTTTATCCTTTATTGCCGCACTTGCGATCCTCGGTATTAGCTTGGGAGCCCAAGCCCAAAGTGCTCCTAGCTACCCACTCAAACCCATCAAGCTAATAGCTCCGGTTGCTGCTGGTGGAGGTCTCGATAACATTGCTAGAGCAGTCGCAGAAAAACTCTCGCGCTCCATAGGCCAAACAGTCGTCGTTGAAAATATGGGCGGTGGAGGCGGCTCGATTGCATCTCAAGCAACTGCTAAAGCTCCAGCTGATGGTTACACCTTAATGATCGCCTATGTAGGCACCCATGGCACCAATCCTGCAGTACGTAAACTCCCTTACGATGCCATCAAAGACTTCACACCGATTGGCATGATTGGTGCTACACCAAATGTTTTAATCATCAATCCCGAATTACCAATTAAAAACTTCAAGGAATTTGTAGATTACGCCAAAAAGAATCCTGCCAAACTCAGTTATGGCTCAGCAGGCCCTGGCACTCTCACTCATCTGGGTATGGAGCAGTTGAAATTAGCTGCTGGGATATTCATGGTGCATGTGCCTTATCGCGGTGTTGGCCCTGCTTATACAGATTTACTAGCAGGTCAGACTCAGGTGATGCTTCCCACCTTATTTGCTGGCTTACCCTACATCAACTCTAATCGAGTACGTGGGCTTGCTATTACAGGGACCAAACGAAATTCTGCTGCGCCAACCATTCCAACATTCAAAGAACTTGGCTACGACGGTTTTGATGGTCAACAATGGTATGGCTTAGTAGGGCCTGCAAATTTGCCCCCAGCCATTGTTGCTAAATTAAATACGGAACTCAATAAAGTATTAGCACTATCTGACTTCTCCGAAAAAATGACGAGTGAGGCGATGACATTGATGCCAATGACTCCTCCTCAATTTAGTAATTACATCAGGGACGATATCGCACGCTGGGCCAAAGTGGCCAAAGATCGCCATATTGAAATTGATTAACTCAAGACACTTCATCAATCTAACTATTCTTTATATTCACAGGAAATCATATGTCTCACGCTATAGCTGCAGCAGCAGATCTAAATGCCCCACCAGTAACAAAAATTTTGGCGGAGTTTGTTGCTTCACACCCAAGTCAAGGATGGGCGCCAGAAGTCGATCACGAGGCGCATCGCACCTTCTTAAACTGGCTAGGCTGCGCGATTGGGGCTGCTAACCATGAGAGCGTAGAGTCTTCCTTGGCGGCCATCCGAGAATTTCAGCCAGCTCCACAAGCAAGCATCTTGGGACGTAAGGACAAAGTAGATATGGGTGGCGCAGCCCTCATTAACGGCATCAGCTCACATACCTTTGATTTTGATGACACACACCTCAAGACTGTGATTCATCCGGCAGGCCCAGTAGCCTCAGCGATCTTGGCATTAGGCGAACACACCAATGTCAGCGGTCGTCAGATCATTGACTCTCTGGTCTTGGGCATTGATGTTGCATGCCGCGTTGGTAATGCCATGTACCCAGATCATTACCATCGTGGTTGGCATATCACTGGCTCTACTGGCATGTTAGGTTCTGCAGCCGCATGTTCACGCTTGATGGGTCTTGATCTTCAGAAAACTACTATGGCTCTAGGTATTGCAGCCTCACAGCCGGTTGGCATGCGCGAACAATTTGGCACCATGACTAAGCCTTTTCATCCTGGTGGCGCTGCACGTGCAGGTCAACTCTCAGCACTCCTAGCCAAGCATGGCTTTACCTCGAGCCCAAAAGCATTAGAAGCAGGTCGTGGCTATATGCAAACTGTTTCCACCAAATGTGACTGGTCAGAAATTGATCGTGCATTAGGTAAATCCTTTGAGATTTCATTAAATACTTACAAACCTTTTGCTTGCGGAATTGTGATTCATCCCGCAATTGATGCTTGTGCGCAATTACGCGCCCAAGGTGTGAAGGCAGAAGATATTGAGCGTATTGAATTACGTGCCCATCCACTCGTCTTAGAGCTCACTGGCAAGAAGACACCTAAGGATGGCCTGGAAGGTAAGTTCAGCGTCTATCACGGTTGCGCTGTTGGCTTGATCTTTGGTCAAGCTGGCGAGGGTGAATATGCAGATGACATCGTGAATCGGGCTGATGTCGTAGCCTTGCGTGCCAAGGTGAATGCAACTACAGACACATCGATCAGCGAGGCATCTGTGGATGTCAAAGCCTTTTTGAAGAACGGCAAGGAAGTTCACATCTTTGTGAAGAACGCGATTGGCTCCGTGGAGAATCCAATGACCGATACTCATTTAGAGCAGAAGTTCACAAACCTTACTGAACCAGTGATTGGCAAAGAAAAGACTGTCCAACTGATTTCTGCGCTCTGGAAATTGGGGCAAGCATCTGATCTCAAGCAAATTCTGAGTCTTTGTACACCAGACTAATTCACTAGAAAGTATTTGATATGGCTGCATTACCAAACATTGTCATTCTCGGAGATTACGAACAAGCTTTGCGCCGGTTTTCGAACTGGGATAAGTTAGAGCAAGGCTCCAATCTCACTTTCCATCACAAACCCTTACGTGACGAAGCTTTATACGAAGCTGTGAAAGATGCTGATGTAATTGCCATCGTGCGCGATCGCTCACCTTTTAATGAGGCCATGATTGCACGCTTACCAAAGCTCAAGTTTTTGATGTTTACTGGTGAGCGCAATGGCACACTCGAAGCCTCTGCTCTAGTAGCGCGCAATATCCCGATGGCACACTCTCCAGGCGGCCCCTCTAAAGAAACTACTGCAGAACTCACCTGGGCTTTAATTCTCGGAGCATCTAAGCGTCTGATTGAAGAACATAGGCTGATCGCTTCTGGGGGCTGGCGCGATCAACTCTCCGTACTCCCCATGCTCTGTGGAGAGCGCTTGGGCGTCATGGGGCTTGGTGCCATTGGCAGTCGCGTAGCTCGCGTGGGCGCAGCATTTGGCATGGAAGTGGTGACCTGGAGTCCGCGTATGACTCCAGAGCGGGCTGCTGCCGAGAATGCCAAATCAGTCAGCATGGAAGAGTTACTGAAAACTTCTAAGATTGTCACCCTACACCTCGTAGCGGGCCCTGGTACCAAAGGACTGATTAGTGCAGATCAATTAGCCTTAATGCGTCCAGACTCTATCTTGGTAAATACTTCACGCTCTGCCTTGATCAATATGAATGATCTACAAAAGGCGCTTGTTGCAGGCAGGCCAGGGCAGGCTGCTGTTGACGTGTTTGATATTGAGCCACTTCCTGAAAATGATGTTCTCCGTAATACACCCAATCTTTTAGTCACACCACATCTCGGTTTTATTGCTGAGCCCATTTTTGAAGTCTTCTCTAAAGGCATAACAGAAACTTTAGAAGCTTGGCTGGATAACAAACCAGTACCGCATCCATTCAAACCACAATAAGCTTAGTAAGCTCTAGCAAGCCCCACTCATTTTGAAAACACTCACACCCAAGCAACTATTCATCACCTTTAGCAAGATTGGAATGTCTGGTTTTGGAGGCGTCCTACCTTGGGCCAGGCGGACCTTAGTTGAGCGTGACAAAATTTTGACTTCGGAAGAGTTCAGTGCCATTTTAGGAATCTGCCAAATTGTTCCAGGCCCAAACATCATGAACCTCGCTGTTTGTATTGGCTCGCGGTTTGGTGGTGCAAGAGGCGCACTGGCTGCCACCCTTGGTTTATCACTAGGACCAATCGCGATTGTATTGTGCTTAGCGTTTTTATATGAGCACTACAGTTACCTGGAGTCAGTTAAGGGACTACTTCGCGGTATTTCAGCGGTGGGTGTTGGCTTAATCGCGTCAACGGGCTTTAAGATGATGCGTGATGAATTCCGCTACCCAGCGATGTTTCTAGTTGTAGTCCTCACCATGATTGCCGCCACAGTATTTCATCTTGGTTTAGGTTATGTTGTTCTGCTAGTTGCCCCAGTCGCAATCTTCTTGGCAAGAAAAAAGGCTCAGGCTCTATGAGTATTTTGCTAAGCCTTTTCTTAAAACTATCCGCCTTTTCGCTCGTTGCCTTTGGTGGTGTCAATGCACTGCTACCCGTCTTATTTAATTTAGCCGTTCATCAAGAGCACTGGATTGATGTCCAGACATTTTCTGATTACTTTGCAATAGCCCAGGCTGCACCAGGGCCTAATTTCATGACAGTCACCCTCATTGGCTGGCATGTTTATGGGGTTCTTGGAGCGCTACTCGCTACCTTGGCAATAGCCTGGCCATCATCGATCATGATTTTCTTCTTAGAACGCTTCATCATGAGAATGGAAAATCCCTTAAGCAAAAAAACGATTCAATATGCTGCCGCTGCCCTAGCGATTGGCCTAGTCCTCTCTTCTGCATTTGAAATTGCCTTACAAATCAATCACAGTACGGCTGCCTACATCTTGACGATATGTACAATTACTATCACCCTCTTGACGCGTTGGCATCCGCTATATCTCATAGCAATTGGTGGAGCCTTAGGCGTCTTAGGATTTATTTAATGTAGATTGGGGATCAGCATGCGATTTATTCAACAACTTTTGATTTGCGCACTCAGTCTTGGGGCGATCATCTCTTCTCCCTCTTTTGCACAAAGTAACTACCCCAACAAACCGATTAACTTTATCGTGCCCTATGGCGCAGGTGGAGGCGCAGACTCCCGTAGTCGCCAGATCGCCCAGAAGATGAGTGTGATCCTAAAGCAGTCCATCATCGTCGATAACAAACCTGGTGCTGGAGGCAATATCGGCACAGAGTTTATCTCTCGGGCTGCACCTGATGGCTACACCATTGGCATGGGCAACTTTGCGCCAATGGCCGTCAACAAAACGCTGTTCGGTAATTTACGTTACGACCCAGAAACAGACATCATTCCAATTGTATTAATTGAAAAGGGTCCATTAGTTTTAGTGGTGAATCCAAGCTCGCCCTATAAAACTGTACAAGACATTGTGGCGGCGGCTAAAGCAAAACCGGGCGCTCTCACTTTCTCATCTGGAGGAATTGGTGGCAGCCATCATCTCTCTGCTGAGCTCTTTGAGCAAAATGCAGGCATTGAGATGATTCATGTTCCTTACAAGAGTGGCTCTGCAGGTTTAACTGATCTGATGGCGGGTAATGTCACTATGATGTTTGACCAAATGTACTCGGCCATGCCCAGCATCAAAGGTGACAAAATCCGAGCCATTGCAATTACTAGTAAAAAACGCTCCCCCCTTCTTCCAAATATTCCCAGTTTTTCTGAAATTGGTTATCCAAAAGTGGAGGTATTAAATTGGCAGGGACTGATCGCGCCCAAAGGAACTCCTAAAGCAATCATCGATCAATTAAATGCTGCGGCGAATGAAGCTTTAAAAGATCCGGCATTGCGGGAGCTCATGCTCTCACAAGGAAATGAAATTGGTGGTGGTAGTCCAGCAGATTTTGCTGCACTAGTTAAATCAGAATCTGCAAAGTGGAGTGCCGTTGTTAAAACAGCCAACATCAAGCCAGAGTAAATGGATTGCGCTTACTTTAAAGCTTGATAAGTCAGAATACCCAAAAAGGTTAGAGCCAGCGATCCGATCAAGTGAAGCAAAGCTGTGCCTAGCGCCCAAGTAGGCTCTCCGCGCTGCATCAGCGCAACGACTTCTGCAGAAAAACTAGAGAAGGTGGTTAAACCACCCAGAAAACCGGTAATCACAAACAACTTCCATTCAGGAGAGAGATTGGGATTATTGCCAAAAAAGGCTATGGCAATCCCAACTAGATAACCACCAACCAAATTGGCAAACAAGGTGCCCAGGGGGATCATCGATGCCGTACCTGCAGCTAGAAAATTAAACCCTGCTCTGAGTAAAGCTCCGAAGCCTGCACCGAAGAAAATTGCAAAAATAGATGGCCACATAGTTCGTATTTATTGAATTGAAAAACCCAGCATACTGATGGAGCTCATCTCAATGCCGTCTATGTAGACTTTCGCATGCTCATCCTCTTCTTGCAAAGCCAAGGCATATAAAGCGGGCCAGTAATGCTCTGCTGTAGGGATGGACATATGAGCAGCCTCACCGTATTTTTCCCAATCAATCAAAGTCTCATGATGATTGGCGCCCATTTCCGAAACAAAGAAATCATTAAATTCCCTTGCCCAAGCATAAGGTTTCGCATCCTCTTGCCAATGGATAGTCCGTAAGTTATGCACTATATTGCCGCTGGCTAGAATCAGAATATTTTCATCACGCAAAGGGCGCAATTGTTTTGCTAACTCGTAATGCTGGCGGGCAGACTTTGAGCCATCTAGACTCAACTGCACAACAGGCACATCAGCTTTGGGATACATATATTTGAGGACTGACCAGGCACCATGATCAATGCCCCACTCATTTTCTTCCATCACGATGGGAACATTGAGCAACTCTTGCACGCGATCTGCTAAAGCAGGACTGCCGGGAGCTGGGTACTCAATTTCAAAGAGCTCTTGAGGAAAACCACCAAAGTCATGAATGGTTTTAGGCTTCGACATTGCAGTAACCCAAACACCCCTAGTTACCCAATGAGCCGAGATCACTAAAATAGCGTCTGGACGTTTTAATGATTTACCGAGAGTTGCCCATGCCGCAGTAAAACGGTTGGGCTCAAGAGCGTACATTGGGCTGCCATGGCCAGCAAATACTGCAGGTTGGCGATGGCTAGTCATGAATACTGGTTAACCGAATACGTAACCAGTATGAGCAGCAACTAAGGCAAACAAGATGGCCAAGCTGGTAGCTGCAGCCAACATGACAACCAAGGTAATGATCTTTTTGTTGATTTCTTCTTTAGATTCGTTATGCCATTCGTTCACGGTAAATCCCTTGTAAATACATTAATAAGTGGAGTAATTATCTACTATCGCCCGCGGCCAGCCTTACGCATCATGCCTTTTCCGCCGCCAAAGCCAGCCTGAGGCCTTCCAGCCGGTCCAGATGGACCTTTGGGTGCTGGTGGCCTAGCCGGGGGCTTGGCAACTACTGGCTTAGCTGGGTTTTTTGGGTCTGTTTTCTTATCGTCAGTCACTTTTAGCTCCTATAGATATCATATTGCCATGATTACTGACTATTCTATCCAAGCTATCGCTATTAATGCGATTCCTCTGATTTTTGCCATCACGATCCATGAAGCAGCCCATGGCTACGCTGCTCGTAAGTTTGGGGATAACACCGCCTACATGCTGGGCAGGGTTAGCTTAAACCCCGCTAAACATATCGATCCTGTGGGTACCATCTTAATTCCACTGGCTTTGATATTGACTGGATCACCTTTTTTAGTGGGTTATGCCAAACCGGTACCGGTGAATTTTGGACGCTTGCGCAACCCCAGAATCGACTCCATTTGGGTAGCTTTAGCTGGCCCAGGATCTAACTTTATTCAGGCCCTCATCTGGGCAGTATTACTCATTGTCTTGGTGGGCTTTGGGATCGATGAAAAATTTTTAATCTCCATGGCGCAAGCTGGAATTCTATGGAATCTGGGCTTATTGGTTTTTAACCTCTTCCCACTCCCCCCGCTAGATGGTGGCCGCATTCTATCTAGCATGCTACCAGCGCGCCAATCGATTGCTTTAGGAAAACTGGAGCCTTGGGGCTTTTTTATTGTCTTAGCCCTAGTTTTTACCGGCATCATCGGTAGTCTTTGGATGGAGCCGCTGATGGCCCTCTTCAAATCAGTGATCTACGCTCTCACCCTCCTCCTGCAAATGCTCTTCTAGCTTGGCCGTCAAACAAAAGACCTTATTGTGGAGTATGCTAATTCTCAGTAAGCAGCGATTCAGTACCCCTTACATAACTATTTATTAGAGGTTTGATATGAAATTACAAAAGATTGTTTTAGCAACTACTGCAACAGTCCTTACCATTGGCGCAGGCTTTGCTTTTGCTCAATTCCAAAAACCAGAAGATGCCATTAAGTATCGTCAGAGTGCGTTCACAGTGATGGGTAACTCCTTTTCAAAAATTGGCGCAGTAGTGAGAGGTGAGGCGCCATTTAATAAAGATGAAGTAGCGAAGAATGCCGCTATCGTTGCAATGATGTCTACCTTGCCATGGCAAGCATTTGGTCCTGGCACTGAAGGTGGAAAAGCAGAATCTGATATTTGGTCAAATAGCGCTAAATTCAAAGCTGCTTCAGAGAGAATGCAACTAGCTGCAGTAGATCTGAATAAAGCTGCTCAATCAGGCGACTTAGATAGTATTAAGAAGGCCTTTGGTGCTACAGGAGCAAGTTGCAAGAATTGCCATGATGACTTTAGGAAGAAGTAATCAAGTAACCTACTACTACCGCAACTAGACTCAAGAGCACTAGAGCCATACCGCGTTGTAAGGCTCCATCCTTGGATGCACGACCCAAGTCAGAAGGCAAGTAACTTGCTTCCTCGCTTGGGTCGATTTCTTTATCGCCACTGATCATTGGTGTAATCAGATCTTCACCCTTGAATGTTTTGTAATAGATGATGGCAGCGATGTGAATAGTCATTAAGGTGTAAATCAGCCAGTGATTCCAATAATGAACTTTTGAAAGCAATGACACTGTTGAGTTAGAAACATATTTCGCAAAAGGTCCCTGAAAGGCAATCTCATCATCCACAAACAAGCCCGTGAGGACTTGCACACTCAGAACCAAAAGCAATGCAAATACAGATAGTGCGCCTAGAGGGTTATGTCCTAAAACGTTCGGCGCTTTACCTTGAAGGTAATTGAGAGTCTGCTCAAGATTCGGGAAGAACGAACTAAAACGCGCATGTGTCGAGCCCATAAAGCCCCAAGTGATTCGGAAGATCAATAAGGTCAACACACTGTAACCAAAGTAAGCATGCCATTGCATTGCATTGCCGCCAAGATTGACGCTGGTGATGCTACCGATAATGCAGAGTACTAATAGCCAGTGAAAGAGACGAATGGGCAAATCCCAGACACGAATGATTTTCTTCATGTCTTAAGGATAAGGCAAAACAACGGTATTTATTTGATCTGCGGCAAGTCTTTTTGGATAATTTTTAATCCCGCACGCAAAGCCTCTTGATAGCGCTCACGTTCGGCTTTAATCGTTTCAGCAGTCCAAGAAAAAAATCCTTCTCCAGTCTTCATGCCAAACTTTCCGCTAGCTACGCGCTCACTCACGCACTTAGCAATATTAGGTGAGTTGTTCAAAGTAGGGTAAATCTTCGTGCCCCCAGCAGCATGGATCTCAAGCCCTGCATGATCCCGCTGCATAGCAGGTCCAGCTGCAATGTAGCGAAAGCCAAAACCAAAGCGAACTGCCTTGTCGATATCCTCAAGACTACAAACGCCTTCGTCCACCATTGAAAAGGCTTCGCGTGATAAAGCATGCTGTAAACGATTGGCTAAAAATCCTGGTAAATCTTTTTTCACGACTACTGGAACCATGCCGCAGGCAGTCATCAACCTTGTCAAACTTTCACCCACCAATGGAGAAGTCTTTGCTCCATAAACTACTTCTACACAGGGCACTAGATGCGCTGGCATAAAAAAATGTAAGCCAATCATTCGTGCTGCAGTTTTTAAACCATCTGCAATTTCACTAATGGGAAAGCTAGTACTGTTGCTAGCCAATACCGCTTCAGGCTTGGCATATTTTTCTAGCTTCGCAAATAGTTCTTGTTTGATGTCTAGACGCTCTGGTACACACTCAATGACCAGATCAATATCAGACCAATCAACCTCCTCAAGAGAGCCTGCGACACTTAATAGGTGAATGCGGTTTTCATAGCCAAGCTCAGTCATTGTGTTGCTAAAGTAATCTGGCAATAGGGCACGACGCTCTGTGGTCGGTTCCACCACTTGAACAGCACAACCTCCTCGAGCACAGACTGCAGCTACGTCCGCACCCATCGTGCCGCCGCCGACGATCACTACCTTGGTTTCAGCTGGGGTAAACAACATTACATATTCTCCTGAAGGGGCAGACTTTTCATTGAAAATCCACATACAATGGGGGTCATTATTCAATAAAAAACATAGTGAGACATGATTCCCGTCAATTCGGTGCTGCAGGTCGGCCATTTCCCTGAATTAATGCAGGCAGAAATCGATCGTCGCTTTACCCCCACCCTCCATCTAGATCTTCAAGTTCCTCCGCCTGGCGGCCAGTTTGAGGCTATCTTGCTGCGTTCTAATACCAAACTACCTGAGGCCTTAATTAAGCAAATCCCCAGCATTCGGATGGTTGCCACTTGTGGGGTTGGCTACGACAACCTACCTCTGACATACCTTAAAGAGCACGGTATCAAAGCCAGCAACACCCCAGGCGTCCTTAATGATGCCGTTTGCGAACTGGCTATTGGAATGATGCTAGGACTTCTTCGCCGTATTCCTGAATCTGAGGCCTTTATCAAAAGCGGCGGCTGGTCCAAAGCGCCATTTAAGTTAGCGACTACTCTTGCTGGAAAGAAGGTTGGCATTGTGGGTATGGGTCGCATTGGCCAGGATTTAGCCAAACGACTAGAGCCTTTTAAGGTTGAAATTGCCTACAGTGGTCCCAGCCCCAAGCAGGTAGCCTACACCTACTATCCCAATATCCTAGATTTAGCCCAAAACAGTGATGTCCTCTTCTTGGCCTGCCCAGCCACCCCCGATACATACAAAATCGTGAATGCTCAGGTTCTAGAAGCAATGGGTCCAACTGCTTTTTTAATCAACATAGCCCGTGGCAGTGTAGTAGATGAAGAGGCTCTTTTATATGCACTGCAACATAAAAAGATTGCTGGCGCTGCCCTGGATGTTTTTGAGAATGAGCCCAACCCCAATAAGGGCTTCTTAAGCCTTGATAATGTTTTACTCACACCGCATATCGGTAGCGCCACCACAGAAACACGGATAGCAATGACCAATTTAGCTGTAGATAATTTAGAAGCTTTTTTTGCAAAACAACCACTTCCATCAGAAGTGTCTATTTAAAACGGAGTCAGCATGACCATTTCTTTAATTCCATCCACACTGCCTGCAGTGTTATCTCCTGTATTAACCCCATTTAAAGCAGATAGCACACCAGACGCACAAAAATTACTCAAGCAATGCAAATGGCTATCAGCAAATGGCGTTGGTCAGGCGATCTTTGGCACGAACTCCGAAGCAAATTCGATGTCTGCTACACAAAAGATGAATACGCTCACTGCACTGATTGAGGGCGGTTTAAACCCTGAGCATATGATGCCGGGCACTGGCTCAACTTCTGTTGAGAGCACCTATCGGATGACTGCTCATGCCTTAAGTCATAAATGCGCGGGTGTGTTGATGTTGCCGCCGTTCTACTACAAAGATATTACGGACGATGGTCTGTTTGCTTACTTTTCTGAAGTGATTCAAAGAATGGGCAACTCCGCATTGCAAATTTATATTTACAACATACCGCCTGTCACCAAAATCAATTTAAGCCTTTCATTGCTAGAGCGCTTAATTAAAGAGTACCCAAAAACTGTCGTAGGCATGAAAGACAGCTCTGGTGATTGGGAATATACCGAATCTGTGATTAAGCTATTAGCCCCTTCCGGCTTTCGCGTCTACGCCGGCAGTGAAACATTTCTCATGCGCACCTTACGTGCTGGTGGCGTTGGCTGTATTTCTGCTACCGCAAACGTCAATCCAAAAGCAATTGCTGATGTAGCGGCGCACTGGAGAGAATCTAATGCTGATGAACGCCAAGCAGATTTAGACAAAGTACGCGCTGTTTTTGCCCATTACCAAATGATTGCTGGCATGAAAACTGCTGTTGCACACTTTAGTAAAGATCCTGAGTGGTTGCGAGTACGCCCACCACTCATGCAATTGAGCGCTGATCAACAGGCTAAATTATTAAGTGAGCTCAAAGCAATTAATTTCAGTATGCCAGGTCTTTAATTCAATTCAACATTATTAGGAGACAAAATGAAACTACTTAAAATCATGGTGCTTTCTCTCAGCTTCTTGTGGGCAAGTGCACAAGCACAGAATCTTTCCATTGCAACCGGTGGTACTGGAGGCGTTTATTACCCAATGGGTGGAGGCCTAGCCTCAGTCCTATCCAAGCATGTTCCAGGCATGTCAGCGACTGCTGAAGTTACAGGTGGTTCAGTTGATAACTTAAAACTGATTGGCACTGGCAAACCTTACGTTGGCTTCTCAATGGCTGATGCTGCTAAAGATGCTAAAGATGGTGAGGATAAATTTAAGGATAAGCCAATAGATTTGCGCAATTTACTCATCCTGTATCCAAACCTGATGCACGTTGCTACTGTGGAATCGACTGGTATTAAGACCATGAAAGATTTAAAAGGTAAGCGCGTAAGTACAGGCTCGCCAGGCAGTGCGACTGAAGTCATGGCATTTCGCTTGCTTGAGGCTGCCGGTCTAGATAAGGACAAGGACGTTAAGCGTGAGCGCTTGAGCGTTGCAGAATCTGTCAACGCAGTAAAAGATCGCAAGATTGATGCTTTCTTTTGGGTAGGTGGTTTACCAACTGCAGCAGTGACTGATCTTGCAAACAGCCCTGGTATGAAAATTGTGATGGTAGACACTGCTGCTGAAGTTCCTGCTATGAATAAGAAATATGGCAA
Source organism: Polynucleobacter campilacus (assembly GCF_002206625.1). Classification (GTDB taxonomy): domain Bacteria; phylum Pseudomonadota; class Gammaproteobacteria; order Burkholderiales; family Burkholderiaceae; genus Polynucleobacter; species Polynucleobacter campilacus. The sequence goes on from NZ_NGUP01000001.1 coordinate 590,179, forward strand.
CCTTTACTTTCCATCCCTAATTACTAAACAAACTTATAGCGGTATGGAGAAAGACAATAATGTTGCAGCAGTTGCAAACTTATTGGTTGTAAATGCTTCTATGTCTGATGCAGAGGCATACAAAATTGTCAAAGCCATTTTTGATAATCAGCTCGAACTAGTCCGCTCACATGCTGAGTACAGAAATATCAAGCTAGAGAGCCAAAAAGCGAATGCCTCACCGATTGCCTATCATCCAGGTGCGCTGAAGTACTTTAAAGAAAAAGGTATCAAAGTTAATTAAGCTACATCGGGGTGAGTTAATCTCACCCCTTCTGCTTTAAGATGGCACATAAATATAAATATAGACAGGCTAGGCCATGAATCAAAACGTGATTGACAACGAAACCCAAGAAAAATTAGATGCCTTCATTAAGCAAGAGGAAGGCGACTCCAATGATTACAAAGGCCTTCTGGCCAAGTTCATTACCTTAGTAGCAGTCGGCATGTCTTTGTTTCATCTTTATGCAGCCTACTCGATTGTTCCAACACAGCAATTGCGTGTAATTCACGTTGCCTTAGTTTTGTTTTTGGTCTTTTTGAGCTTTCCTATTGCTGCTCGCTTTAAAACACTAAAGTTAATAGTTTTGGGGTAGTGTTTTANTTTGCCATCGGCTCAGTTGCGATTGCTTATTACATTCTGAGTGGCGGCGATGATTTTATGGATAGGAACACCGCGCCAAATTCTACTGATGTCCTGGTTGGTATTGGCCTCATTCTGCTCATCCTAGAGAGTGTTAGACGAACCAATGGCATGGTCTTAGTAACGGTTACTGTTCTCTTTTTGCTTTACGCCTTCTTAGGCAACTACCTCCCTGCGCCGTGGACCCATAAAGGCTATGATCTCGATCGCCTGGTGGGTTATATGTATATGAGTCTCGAAGGTATCTATGGCACTGCAGTGGACGTCTCTGCAACCCTGATTATTCTGTTCACCATCTTTGGCGCCTTCTTGCAATTTACTGGTGCCGGTAAGTTCTTTATCGACTTCTCCTTTGCTGCAATGGGTGGCAAATCCTCAGGGGTTGGCAGAACTATTGTGCTGTCCTCATTCTTAATGGGTGGCCCATCTGGCTCTGGTGTCGCAACGACAGTTACCGTAGGCTCAGTTGCAGCGCCAATGTTAGACAAAGTTGGCTATGAAAAAAATGCTGCTGGCGGCCTCTTAGCAGCAGGAGGTCTCGGTGCCATTATCTCGCCACCAGTTTTAGGCGCAGCTGCGTTTTTGATTGCAGACTTTCTGAAGATTTCTTATTTAGATGTGTTGCTCATGGCAACCATTCCAACCATTCTTTTCTACCTTGGCTTATTTGTCATGGTTGAGATTGATGTTCGTAAATACGGGATGAAGAATATTCATTTTGAATCAGCAGAAAGCGCCTGGTCACTGACGAAAAAATACTGGTTCCATTTTTTCTCGCTGATTTCTATTGTGGTGTTCATGATGTTTGGCTTTTCGCCGGTGATGTCAGTCTTTTGGGCCACAGTGGTATCAGCCTTCTCCAGCATGTTGCGCCAAGATACTGCCATTATTCCGTGGGCCTGGTTTAAAGGTAAGGAGCCCATTCTTTCTGGGCTTTACAACTCTAATCTCACCAAAGCACTTGCTTCAGGATCTACTGGGGTACTGGCCATTGCTGCAACCTGTGCAGGCGCTGGCTTAATTGTGGGTACCGTTACCCTCACTGGCCTTGGCCTCAAATTTAGCTCAATTGTGATTCAATATGCGGGGGGCTCATTGCTACTGACCGCTATCTTCACTGCCTTAATTGTGTGGATTGTGGGTCTCGCTGTGCCAGTCACTGCGTCATACATTATTTGTGCAGTGATAGCGGCGCCGGCATTAATTAATTTAGGCGTCCCTGCTTTTGCCGCACATATGTTTATCTTTTACTACGCCGTTCTCTCCGAGGTTTCCCCTCCAACAGCACTCTCTCCATTTGCAGCTGCAGCGATTTGTAAGGGCAACCCCTATAGGACAACTTTACAAACCTGGAAATATGTAGCGCCGGCGATACTAGTGCCATTCATGTTTGTTCTAGACAAGTCTGGAGTGAGTTTGCTCCTGATGGGCTCTAGTAGCGCCTTAGAACAAGCAGATTGGATGCAGATTGCCTGGATCTCCTTTACTGCAGTAGTTGGAATTATCTGCTTGGCGGGTGGTCTACAAGGCTGGTTTATTGAAAAAACCAAAGTCTTTGAACGCATCATCATGGTCGTCTCTGGAGTTGCTTTGGCTTATCCATCGAGTGAAGCTGATCTGATTGGCTTTATTGGTTTTGCTTTAGTACTCATTACCCAAACCATGACCCATCTAAAATTAAGTCGTAAGGCTTCCTAGCCAGAAACGTGCAGCACAGACATCAATAATCAGGCCCGCAAATGCGGGCCTTATTGATTTAATGCTGATATTTTGAGGATTTAGACAATCTTTGTCCACGCTGCTTTACCAGCATATTTTTTAACCGCAGCCTCATCAAACTCAAATCCTAGCCCTGGTGTCTTATGAAGAATCAAGTCACCATTCTTAAAAGTGAGTTGCTTATTAATCAACCTACGGAAATTGAGTACCTGATCATCCAAGAAGAACTCTACAAATCGGGCATTGGGTGTGGCAGCAACTAATGGTGCATGCAAATCATGCATCCAATGGGGGCAAACTGTGACGCCCTTTAAATCAGCATACGCAGAAATTCTGCGCCACTCTGTAATACCACCACAAACAGCAGCATCTGATTGCAGAATCCTGGCGCCACCTAAATCAATTAACTCTCTAAAGCGCCAGCGTCCAGCCTCCATTTCACCGGTGGCAACATTGATCTTTGTAAGACTGGCAAGGGCAGCATGCAAATCAATCGCATCCGGTGAAAATGGCTCTTCAATCCAATAGGGGTTATAGGCTTCAAAACGTCGCACATACTCTAGTGCAGTGGGCAAATCACTCCATGCATTATTAGCATCTAAAGTCAGCAAAATATCATCGCCGATGGCTTTGCGAGCGGCTTTCACTCGGGCCTCTTCTTGAGCTGGAGATAAACGCCCCACTTTCATCTTGACGGCTTTAAATCCTTGCTTAACGTAAGACTCCATTTCTTGACCAAGCTTGGCTGGAGTTTTACCCTCGAGGTAATAGCCGCCACTTGCATAGGCGGGAACTCGATCATCGACCACTGAGCCAAGATACTGATGCAAAGGTAAACCAACAGAACGAGCGTTCAGATCCCAGAGTGCTGTATCCAAAATAGAGATGCCCCGCATCACTGCGCCAGTACGCCCCTGCAAAATGGATTCGTTATACATCTCGATCCATAAGCCTTCACTGCGATGGCTGTTCTGTCCGATCAGCTTTGGAGCCAATAACTGTTCGACAGCAATTTTGGCAATATCACCGCCAGCACTACCAACATAACAAAAGCCAATACCTTCATTGCCATCCTTGCCGCGAACCTTAACCAAGCAATAGTGGCGCTCAGAAACGGTACGAGTGGAAAATGAAGTGACTTTATCCAAGGGCACTGCTACTGAGGCAACCTGAACAGATTCAATAATCGGCATCTAAACTCCTTATTTCAAAAAATGATTGTATCGATAGTTTAAATGCTGGAACTGAGGCTTAAGCAGTGATCATTTCTATCACACCCTCAGTGCTTGATAGAAATGCGCCCCCTGAAAACACCAAGGCTCCCTTTAATTTGCTGCACTACAACATAATTATCCGCATGCAGGCTCACATTATTAGATAATTACGTGGTGAACAAAAAAGTAACTTGTTGCTCGCTCCTGCAAAAAAGAGCGCTTCTTTTGATTGGGTATGCCTTTCTAGGATTGCTCCCTGCTTTTGTATCTGTAGCCAACGCCCAAACTAACCAAGCCAAAAAAAAGTGATTGTGCAAAACACAAAACCTGCTGGCTTTAAAGACACTGGGGCAAAAGGGACTTCAAAAAGTAATAGCCTCAATCCTGCTCTTTTTCAGCGCCAAGACCCTAGTGATGTAGATATTGATAGCGCTAGCAATCTCGACTACCGCATTATTCAAGGCTGCCTACGACGCAACTTCAATGAAGATAATTTGCCTGCTAGCGTTGGCATTGATAATCGTCAGCTCTCGGATTTTTTCAAAGCTCAAACCAAAACATTCTTTAGCCGGATGCGCGGTGATTGCATTCCTTATGCAGCTGCGTTTGGTAGTCGTAATCGCTTCGACTCTCTCAGCATTATGAATGGCCCGATTCAGGATAACAAAACAGAAGTGTGGACATTTACGCCGTCCGCATTTGGTGGATTCTTAATTCAACAAGACTATTTAAAAGATGAATCTAAGAATCTGACTGAACTACGAATTCCATTAAGAGATGTTTTATATGACCCCCGCAAGGTTGGCGACCTATTGCCAGTAGAGTTAGTTTGGGAATTAAATTCTCTGATTAAACAAATCTATCCAGAGGAAAATAACTCATTGGAAAATACCAATAGCATTGTTCGTTTAATTGTGGACTTTGGTGATCGCGAGAGGTGGGCTCAAATCTGGGCTACTGAAATCATTGACCCAGTGAATAAAGAGGTATTTGCTAGCGCCTATTGGGTAGATCGCAACGATATTCCTGGGGGGTTCTTTACGGGCAGCGGTGAATCTCTCGAGCGCTCTTTTTGGACGAATCCACTGAGCTATCGTCGTATTTCGCGCGGGGTTGGTAGCGTTCGTGCTTCTAGCAAGCGCCCTAGCGCTAATGCGCCTGCCGCCCAAGCCCAACAACCGAAGCAGCGCTATCGCACCCATATGGGCATTGATTATGCTGCCCCAACCGGCACCCCTGTCTTTAGCGTAGCGAATGGCAAAGTTGCTCATCTTGGCTATAGCGGCGCCTTTGGTAATCTCATTATTTTGGAGCACCCCGGCAACTATCACACCTACTATGCACACCTCAGCAACTATAACGTTGAGCTTGCAGTAGGCAATGAAGTGCGCCGCGGCTTGGAGATTGGCTATGTTGGATCAACTGGAAGATCAACCGGTCCACATCTCCATTTTGAATTGAGAAAAAATGGTATCTATGTTGATCCATACGCAATCAAGACTCAGCTCGATTTATGGTCTATGCGAAACA
>NZ_NGUP01000002.1 GCF_002206625.1 Polynucleobacter campilacus
CAATCTCATGTTCAGTAATAATCATTTCAATAGTGACTCGGTATTTCAGATTGATCGAAATGCTTTGTAAGCCATCAAGCCTTCCAGACAAACTATGAAGACGCAGAGAAGGATGATGGGGATTGGGCTCTAACAGTTCTAATGCTTTGGCATACTGTGTTTCCACATCAGGATGACGCTTTAGAAACTTCGCAGCACGCCGGTTGTATTGCTCAGTAAAGATTAACTGCCAACTCATTAGGCTGACTTGTTGATTTGCTTAAGACGTTTAATATGCTGAGCCACGGTTTCTTTAACAAAGCGTCCACCCGCCAAATCAGCCCTGGATTCAGCCAGTGCAGCCTCCAGTTCGCATTCACGTAAATATTGATATTGCTCCTGGCTCATCACCACATACTTCACCTGTCCACGCACGGATACAGGCGCTTCTAGTTGATCCAGTAAAGCTTCCTCAATGGCTTTAATGCCCTTAGTTTTTAAATTATTTGCTACGACGGTACCCATTATAGCCTCCTTAATAACACTATTAATAGTATTGTATAGAATATTATTTATGCTGGCAAGGCTCTTGGTTGGGTAAAAATCAATGCCTAACATGGAGAGTTCAAATAGCGGCATTCATTGCGCGTCAATTTGCACAAGTAGCCCAGGTACACTGCACTGCTCTTGAAGGATCTTCATCGGTAACTGCCACTCCGAGCTTATGCAGAGCGTCAAAATGATTGGGATCATTTTGAAGAATATCTTCGTAAAGTAATTTTGCTTGCTCTACTTCGCTTTGCTGGTGAAGGGTGAAGGCTTGTTGGAAGGTTGTATTCATAGGCTGTTTTGAATAGCTGACTGGTTATCTAGCTTGCTAGCTTATAGTCACGCCGACGTTCGAAAGCTTGGTAAGTCTCAGCCACTTGCGGATCCGCATATTGCGCTGAAGAATCTACCCCTGCATTGACCCCATCAAGGCCTGGCAAGATTGATATATATTCCAACCACTGATCTCGGTGAATTTTCTCGCCAATGAATGGGCGCAGATATTGATCTAAAGCACCAGCATGAGGATATTCAATTTCACGAGTTAATGCCTCTAGATAAGCAGTCTTGTCAGTAGCAATCCAATCAATCGACATATTCGCACGAAAACATAACTCAGCATGAACAAGGAGCATGGCACGCCCATTGCCATCTAGAAATGGGTGACCAAATGCAAACATGCCCATAATAAATCCTGGCCTTACTGCCATTTGTTGTTTGTCTTGAGCGGATGAAAGCCCCTCCTCAATCGCACGCTGACAATCTTTTGGGTGGCAAAAGTACACCCCACCTTTGCTGATGGACCTATCTGGCAAAAGCGTATTTCGATCTTCACCAGCCCAAGGATAAAGACCTAAAAATAGAATACGGTGGACCTCCAAAAAATCAGAGTACTCAATTCTTTTGCATTGTGCTAAAAAATCCAAAGCAATTGGTAACTGAGCACGAAATAGTTCGTGCTCCGCAATTTTAATGATTTCTATATCTTTTTCGCCAGCGGTGTTGCGCAGATAACCACGTGAAGCATAATCTCCAAATGGATCAAACACGCTTGAGGTCTTTATGGTGTTTGATTACCAGTGCCACCATATCTTTGGGGGTCATTTTTCCTGAGCGTGTAAGAGCGACTAGTAAATCATCGGTTGCGTCACTCATTACTTCATCGCCTGCTAACTTAGTAACTGAACTCGCCCAACGATCTGCATAGATGGGATTAAATCTAACGCCCTCACTTTTTGCCAAACTCTTGACATACCGAGCGGTTGGCGTCAAACGAGTTCGCTTACTGAGGCGTATGAATTGATCGCGCAAGTTTTTTACTCTCAAAGAAGCGCTTGCTAGCAACGCTTCCTTACCCAATTCCAACACCTTAGAAGGCTTAGCGTAAACACCTCGATCTAGCTTTTCAATGAGGCCACTATCAACCAAAGAACGCAGGGCATCAGACACTTGACTAGGGCTGCCAAAAGACTTAGTGTCTAAGCGCAACAAAAGCCCATCTCGACGCGGGCGAAGGGATTGCAAGATGCGGCCTTTAATGTCCATATGGTTATTGTAATTTAGATGTAAATATAAAGCAATATCAATAACTTAAAGACTTACTATATGCCGGTTTAAAGATCCATATATTGGGGGGGATAGTGTTCAATGCCGCATAAGGCTAGATAATTTTCCATATCCAAATATCACCTCAACTTCAGCATATTTTTACTAGCCTCAATTCCCTGCTCGATCACGATTTGATAAGGGGCAGCTAGTGTGGGTAGCATCAGCATGATTACTAAGAATCCAACCAATAGGGTTAGTGGAAAGCCGATACCAAAAATATTGAGCTGCGGTGATGATCTTGTCAAAATACCTAAAGCTAGGTTAGTAATGAGTAAAGTCGCCACAATGGGTAATGAGAGTTGCAAAGCGATGCTAAATAGCTTAGCGCCCCACAGAGCAATCATCATGCCATCTACCATATGGGCTTGTGCTGTGACGGGGAAGTCATAAAAGCTCTGCAGCAATGCAGAAATCATGATCAAGTGGCCATTCATACTTAGGAAGACTAAGAGTGCCAAGATACCCATGAGCTGACTAATCACCACGGTTGTGCCGCCTGATTGAGGATCGTAGTTGGTTGCAAAACCAAAGCCCATAGTCATACCACTCACCTGCCCGGCAAACTCAATCGCACTAAAGATAATCTGCGCCATAAAACCGATTGCCAAGCCTATGATCAATTGCTCGGCAACAATCAAAACACCACTCAAGGAGAGTAAGTCAATGTCTGGCATTGCTGGTGCTGCAGGCGCAATCACCATGGCGAGCAAAATACCCATAGCCACTTTAATTTGCGGTGAGACTGCTTGATTACCAAAAAACGGGGCGATGGCTACAAAGCCTAGAATCCGCGTGAGCGGTATTAAGATCGTGACAACCCAAGCTTGGATGAGTTCGCTATTGAGCGTCAGCATGGGTAAGAATGAATGGTGTTAGCCCATCAAGAGCGAGAAATTACTAAACATACCCCGCATATAGGTCACTAATACTGAGATCATCCAAGGCCCTGCGATGAGGAGTGTCAGCAAGATACCCAGCAGCTTTGGAATAAAAGACAAAGTCGCTTCGTTAATTTGAGTGGCTGCTTGAAATACCGAAATAATCAAACCGACTAGCAGAGAAACTAAGAGCAAAGGTGCGCCGACCAGCAAGGTGGTCTCCATTGCAAGGCGTCCGATATTCATTACTGATTCTGGTGTCATGACTTTTGTCCTGGTCCTATTATTTATTTTTTCTATTTTTTATCTGTTTGATTATTGAGTTTTTGCTGCCACCACTTAGGATGCAAAGCTAGCTGCTAAGGAGCCCAATAAGAGCTGCCAGCCATCTACCAATACGAATAGCATCAGCTTAAAGGGCAAGGAAATAATCGCCGGCGAGACCATCATCATGCCCATGGCCATCAGCACACTGGCGACCACCATATCAATGATACAAAAAAGGAATAAAAATACTAAAGCCAATCTGAAAGCCGGTTTTTAACTCACTGGTCATAAAGCTAGGCACCAAAACACTCATCGGAATATCTTCAGGTGAGGCAACTTTCTTGCCAGACATATTTAAGAACAAAGCCAGATCGGTTTCACGGGTTTGTTTGAGCATGAACTCTCTAATCGGGACTGAACCTTTTTCTAAAGCCTGCTGCATCGTGATCTTGTTTTCATTGAGCGGCTGATACGCCTCGTTATAGACTCGATCAAACACCGGGCCCATCACAAAGAAGGTTAAGAATAGCGCTAAGCCTAATAAGATTTGGTTTGGTGGGGTTGCTTGCGCACCAATCGCCTGGCGCAAGAGTGAAAGCACAATAATGATGCGGGTAAAGCTGGTCATCATTAATAAGACGGTTGGCAAAAAGGATAATGAAGTCAACAGAATCAGAGTCTGCAGACTCAAGCTATAGTTTTGACTGCCACCAGGTCCAGCGGAGCTGGATAAAACATTCAATGATGAATTATTGGCTGCATAACTGGGAATCGTGTAGAAAATACAAGCCAAGGCAAAGCCCAAGTACAGCGCCCAAAATATAGTCTTGGCATTGAGATGGATGGGCTTCATTTCATTGAGATCATTCATTGCCATCACCCACTCTGAGGACTTTACGTAAAAAACGCTTCACATTTTCTTTATGAAACTTGGCAGAATTGGTTTGAGGCTTAAAACTGCTTTGTATATTGCGCGGCTCTTCTTGGTATTTAGATGAAGGAGTTGACTGCTCTTCATCAAATTCAGATCTGAATTGAAAACGGGGTTCGGATTGGCGTTGCTCACGACCGCCCTGCTTAGTAGATGGTGCAGTCTCATCTTCATAGAATGGCGCTTCATCGTAGCCATCACTAAAGTCAAGATCTGCCACCTTAAAGTTGGCCAAGCTATTGACCTGACCTGAAGCCACGCCAACAACCACCCAATTGCCACCAATTTCAACGACTACCACACGCTCACGCGGACCGACACTCACGCCACCGACAATTTTGGCAACCGATTGATTGCCAATCTTGGCATGATTGAGTTTTTTCATCGCCCACGCTAAACCAGCGATTAAGGCTAATACCAATAACAAACCCAGAATCACTCGAAATGGTCCACCGTCAGACTCTGGAACACGAGTGACCTGAGCTAGCGCTACTTCAGCAAAGAAGAAGCTTGCGAGTATTGCCCAGTTTGGTGTTTTCAGGATGGTCATCGTGCTGTTTTCTGGCTTATTGAGCTTGTATGGTTTGATGATTGATTGATTTATTTATTAAGCTTGCGAATACGCTCGATTGGGGTAATGATTTCAGTCAGGCGAATACCAAACTTTTCATTAATTACGACCACTTCACCTTTAGCAATCATCGTGCCATTGACGAGGATATCCATCAAATCGCCAGAGGCAGCATCTAATTCAACAATAGAGCCCTGTGTCAGTTGCAAAAGTGACTTAATTGGAATTTTGGTGCGGCCGATTTCTACCGAGAATTGGACCGGAATATCTTTAATGAATTCCAAATCCTTTTCTTGTGGCAGGGACTTGTCGGCCCCTTCCAACTCATTAAATACTTCGGCACCCGTTTGATTGCCGGATTCAATTTCATTTGCCATCATTGGCTCCTTTAATATATTCAGATGCGTCAGGTTTCAAGAGTTTTTCAACTCGCAATGCGTATTGATTGTTATAAATGCCATAACGGCAAGATAAGACAGGCACGTTATCTACCGTTACCGGTATTTCTGCTGAATAAGGGAAGGGAATGACGTCGCCGCTCTTTAAGGCAATGATTTCTTCCATCAGCATGGTTTTATTGCCTAAATTAGCAACCACCTCTACTTCAACTGCTTCTACCTGTTGAAGCAAGGTCTCTTCCCAAACATGATCATGCTCAGCAACCATACCCTGAGTCTGGGATGTCAGAATATCCATGATTGGCTCGAGCATCATATAAGGGATGCATAAGTCAATCTCGTAGCTGGCTTCACCAATCACCAGTGTAAATGTGGTGGTTGACATCAATTCACTTGCCATAGCGATATTCACAAATGACAAATTCATTTCTGAGCTCACGTGATCACATTCGATCTCGTAGGCCGGGGCCCATGCTTCTTGATATGAAGCAAAGAAAGTCTTTAATAAAGTACCCACAATCCGCATCTCAGTAGCCGTGAACTCGCGACCCTCGATGGACACTGGGAAACGGGCTCCGCCACCAAAAAGATTGTCAACGGTGTACAACACCAAATTGGGATCGATGATCAACAAACCAGTACCACGTAGTGGTTTGAGTTTGATCAAATTAATATTGCTTGGTTGACTATGTTTGGATAGAAGCTCACCATACTTACAGGTTGTTGTTGCTGAGGTCTTTACTTCTATGAGCGTGCCAAATAAGTTAGAGGCGGTAATTCTCAGCAAACGAATAAAACGTTCATGAACCGTTTCAATCGTGGGCATATGGCCACGAACTAGGCGCTCTTGGGTGCCTAAATTAAAAGTCTTCGCTGGTGCACCCTGCAGGCTTTGTTCCTGCATTTGAGCATTTTTTTGCTCTTCAGTGAGCTCAACGTCTTTTAACAGCTCGTCAAGTTCACCTTCGGTGAGATTCTCATCTGCCATGATGGGCTCTTACTTACTGAATAATGAAAGAAGTGAAATAGACGCCAGTGATCTTTTGCTCTGTCTCACTGCCGCTAAATGGTTTTTGGAGTTGCTCAATAATGTCAGTCATCAAGGCATTCTTACCTTCAACTGAAGTGATTTCTGAAGCTTTTTTATTGGTGAGAATTAACAAAATACGACTTCTCAACTCTGGCATACGCGCTTTCAAACTGGCGCTCATCTCTTCAGAAGGCACTTGTAAGTTCAAAGTAGTTTGTAGGTATTGTTGCGGCTCTGTACTCTCAGGGCGCAAGTTCACTGTGAACACTTCCAAAGGTACAAAAATCTGGAGTTCTGGAACCTTTGGCTTGGAGGATTCTGCCGACTTAGAATCGGCTTTCATGACCAAGAAATAGTAAGCTGCCCCGCCACCGATGGCCAATGCGAGCACCACACCTAGGATGATGAATAACATCTTTTTAGATTTGGGCTTAACCGGTTGTTCGTTCTCTGCCATTTACCGCTCCATTGTGAAAATTATTCCTCATTATCAATGGAATTGATGACACTAGATACTTAGAAAAGAGGGAGAAACACCCCTTATAAAGGCGTTTAGAGGCTATTTTGAAAACTACTTTAGAGGTTTACTCGGGGCTAAATTCCCTTAAAAGGGAATATTCAGTAAAACTTAGGCCGAAGTAATGAAACTAGCCCCTGGGAAGGCGGCAGGCTGAGCTTGATAAGGGTGACGCGGCATCATTTGACCGGCAGAAGCAGCCATACCAGCTAATGCAGACATCTCATTTTTAGGAGCACTCGAAGTTTGCGAGCTCAGTAAACCATGTAACAAAGTACTGGCTGCTGCATCACCCAATTTAGAAATACCCAAAGAGGCGCCAGGCATGGCAACGGAGGCAACTGCTAAACCACCAGACAGTGTTTTACCTAAAAAGCTGCCTAATCCATCCATAAAACTGGATGAAGGCTCGCCCACAGAAGATTTGCTATTTGCGGGTGCACCATGAAATTCAGCAGAAACCCCTTTAGCTAGAAAGCCGGAGTTCAGTGAATTACCAAAAGAGCTAGGTAGGTTGCCTAAATTAGTCATCATCTGATTTTAGAGGGATGGGCGGGATTCAAATCGGAGAATAAAGGGGGTTTTTGCCCTCAATTCTGAATTTTGGGCAGGCTCTAGACGGATGATTTGACTATTCAGGACCAGTTTCAAAGCTTATCCTGCCACTGAATCGGCGAGCCAACATGCTCGTATTCCTCAGTCTGAGGGTTATAAAAAGTCATTGCCCAACTAGGATACTCACGGGTGCTAATTTCACCCTCCTGGATCACGCTTACTAGGGTGTGACGAGAATCTTGCTCAATTTTGCCAAAAAGTCCTTTCACAGCCAACTCCTCACCTTCGAGGACTTCCATGAAATTACCATCCTTAAATACCAACATACCAGTGATACCCACCTTGGTATTTTCACTACTCATCACAAAAGCCATATCCAGAAACTTTTCTCGAGTAAAAGTCTCTGTTGCAGAACTGACGTAGATGAGTTGATAAATAGCCATAAAAATTAGACGAATACGCTAACAGTGCCATCGTACTGCATTGGCTGGCCCTGAGCTTTGCTGCCCTTGGGTGCTTGATCATTGAGCACTTGGCTCAAAGCATTTTGATGTTCTGATGAAAGGTCAAAATTGGCACCAGACTCGGCCTGAGAAGCTAGAGCGCTCGCCTGACTCTCTTCATAACTAAGCCCAGAGCGGACATCCGCCTGCTCCAAAACGAGATCTGCTTGACTCATCGAGCTACGCAAATGCTCTAAGCCGTCTTGCAAGGCTTGGCGTACATCGGCATTGTTCGATACAAAAGTCGCATTCACCTGATGATCTTTAACGGTAATCACAATTTTTAGAAGTCCAAGATTGTCAGGATTGAGATTTAAAACAGCTAAATGCATATTAGCACCAACCATCAAAATCATTCTCTGTGAGATCTCCTCGCTCCACTGTAAAGAACCAAACTGGGCATGCACTTGACCATGCATCGTATTGGCTTGAATAGGTGCATTACTAAACTCTGATTCACCACCAGTGTCCGCTTGACTGCCTTGCCCCTGATTTTCTGATGCCAAAATTCCCATGGCAGTAATCGCCTCGGTTTCTAGATTTGTACTCTTTTTGGCTACCAACTGATCTTTCTCTGGCATCTCAAACGTCGCATTTTTGGATAGCGCTTGGGCAGGACCTTGGCGTCTAGCCTGCGCTTGCAGAATCTCAGCATCAGTATTCAGCCCCGGCTCTCTCGAAATCACCCGCATATTTTTGGCTTGCGCTTGCATTTCAGCTAGCTTGGCAAAAGGGAACTCATTACGAGGCTGCGTACTCTGAGGATTTTGCGCTGTGCTTGTCTGCACAGAATGGATCTCGCCTGCCTTAGCAATGTTGATAAAGGCATCGGCTTGCCTACTCACAGCAGCCCTCACCTCTTCCTGGTGAGGATTGTCTTTAGCTTGTAATTTGCTAGCCTGCACGACATTAGGTGAAAGTAATTGCGCGGTATTCACCGTGTTTTTAGCATCCAGATCTTGAAATACTTTGGCTTGAGAAGAAAGCAATTGACTAAAGATGGGCAAAGTCGCTGCACCCGCTTTGGTATTTGACGATCCGCCAGCCTCCTGCCCAACACTATTGTTGAGCAAGGATTGGGTTTGTGCTTTGAGGTCAATATTCATGGTGATCTTTTCTATGCACCAGAGTGATTGGCCGATAAAAAGCGGCGTTGATTGCTGCTAAATTCATCCATTTGCTTCTGCTCGCGCCTATTCGCTAACTTTTGCATTTGCAATTGATTTCTTTCAATGATGACTTCGTATGATCTTTTTTTAGCCTGACATTTTTGCCAGTACGCTAAATGATGTTTGACAATTTCTTCGTATTGATGAATAGCGCCGCCCTGACTAACGATGGCCTGATCTAAATTCTTCAAGAAGAGCATATAATTTTGCAGATCAGTAGCCGTAACCCCTTCAAGTGATAAAGCATTGCGCTGAGCAATATATTCATCGCGATAGGTTTGCAAGCGAGTTTCTTGTTCACGCGCCTGCGCGACATCACGATTCGCTTTGGCTAATCTTTCGGCTGCCTTATCGAGATTTCGCTTAGAAAGCTCTAAGAGGGTATTCATGCCATTTAGAATATTCGCCATGCTTAGCCTTGCTGCGTAATAATCTGATTAAGCTGCTCAATACTATCCTGGGTGTTGCACTGTGTCGCAAAATCTTGCTGCAAGAAACTTTCAATCATCGTGCGTTTCTGAATCGCTTCATCCAAAACGGCATCCGCTCCAGGTACATAAGCACCCACATTGATCAGATCTTGATTACGACTATATTTTGAGCTGAGCTGTTTGAGCTTACGAGCCGATTGTTGATGTTGTGTATCCACAATACTATGCATGACGCGACTAATCGACTGCTCAATATCAATGGCTGGATAGTGCCCTGCTTCGGCTAAAGTTCTATCCAAGACAATATGGCCATCTAATATTGCTCGTGCTGAATCGGCAATCGGATCTTGTTGGTCATCACCTTCTGTCAATACGGTATAAAAAGCAGTAATCGAACCACCACCAACATCACTATTGCCAGCACGCTCAACCAACTTAGGGAGTTTTGCAAATACTGAAGGTGGATAACCCTTAGTTGCAGGCGGCTCACCGAGAGCCAAAGCAATTTCACGTTGCGCCATAGCAAAGCGCGTCAATGAATCCATGATCAGCAATACATGTTTACCTTGACTACGGAAATGTTCTGCAATCGTGGCTGAATAATTAGCGCCTTGCAAACGCATGAGTGGTGAAGCATCCGCAGGTGCTGCAATCACCACAGAGCGCGCCAAACCAACCTCACCCAAAATATGTTCAATGAATTCTTTTACTTCGCGGCCACGCTCACCAATCAAGCCGACGACGATGACATCAGCATCGGTATAGCGGGCCATCATGCCAAGCAGCACACTTTTACCAACGCCAGAGCCTGCAAATAGGCCCATCCGCTGACCACGTCCTACTGTCAGCAGACTATTAATTGCCTTCACACCAACATCTAAAATTGTGTCAATCGGAGCACGCTTTAAAGGATTAATCGGCTCTGACTGCAAAGGAGCAAAATGATCCGCCTGCAGAGGTCCTAAGCCATCTAAAGGCACGCCTGCGGCATCAAGTACACGACCTAAGAGATGATTGCCCACTGGCAATCGGGTTACACGAGTTTCACTCTGATTAGAATCATCATTAAGATCAAAGGGCTTATGAAATTGTGAAGTACGCACTGGCATAGACTTCAAGATCACTTTAGCGGATGGAGCAATACCTTCGATATTGCTTTGAGGCATCAAAAACAAGCGTCCATGATCAAAGCCAACGACTTCTGCTTCAACCTGCTGCCCATCACCCATTGGAATCACACAAACACTACCAATCGGTAAAAATATGCCGCCCGCTTCAATCACTAAACCAGTCACCTTCGTGACACGTCCAGCCACTTCAACATTATCGACAGTCGATACTGCGCTAGAGCAATGACGTAAATAATTACTGAGAAGCCCATCTAGATTCAGGTGAGCATGATCACTACCGATTGAATCTAAGGGGTTCGCGATGCTCATGATTTTTCCACCAGCCAATCATGGTTCTGGCCTAAGGCATCACAAATTAAGCGCCAGCGATTCTCATGCGTAGCATCTACGGTGTTGCCTGATGTTTCAATGATGCAAGCGCCACGTTCAATCCGAATATCTTCTTCTATCTGCCAATTACTTAATTCAGCTTGTAAATATTTCTGCACAATCTGCACATCTTCAGGGTTTAACTTGAGATGGAGTGGCCCTTCGCTATCGATCAGGCTATTAGTAGCTTGTCGCAATATGGGTAAGATGGCTTCTTGATTAATCTTGAGATGCTCTTTGAGCATTGCTTTAGCAATATCTAAAGATAAAGCTAATACATCTTCACACAAGACCTTACTTTTTTCTTTGGCGGTATTCGAAAATCCATTTATCAGATTTTTCAAATCGGCTTGTTCAGCTGCCAATTTTTCATTCGCCATATTCATGCCGGCTTCGTGACCACTTTTCATGCCACGGTCATAGCCATCCAAGTAGGCTTTATCCAAAATCTCCTTGATTTTCTCAGGAGAAAAACTCATCGATTGAGCAGGGCTAGGTTCAGGCTTAACAGCCGGCTTAGTCGGGATCAGATCAGTAAAAAAAGATTCGCCTATTGCTTTAGGCCAGGCGCGAGAAGTTTCCATATTAGAGGTAATCCTCACCGCCTCCGGCACCTGGCAACATCACCGAGCCGTCTTCGATCAAGCCCCTGACAACAATCAGAATTTCTTTTTGCTGTGCTTCTACTTCGGAAAGTTTGACAGGACCTTTGTTTTCTAAGTCGTCGCGCATCATATCAGCTGCACGAGATGACATGTTCTTAAAAATCTTTTCACGCAACTCAGCGCTAGCGCCTTTGAGGGCGGTTACCAGGGCATCAGATTGAACGTCACGCAAGATGGTCTGGATACCACGATCATCAATGTTGATGATGTCGTCAAAGGTAAACATTTCATCATTAATCTTTTCTGCAATTTCAATATCGTATTCTTTAATACGATCCATCAGCACTTGCTGTGGAGCTTGGCCAATATAGTTCATGATATCTGCAGCCGCACGAATGCCGCCAATTTGTTTTTTAGTGGAAGTCTGAGCTCCACTCAATAAACGGGCCAGTACCACATTTAACTCTTTGAGCGCTTGTGGCTTCACTTCTTCTAAAGTAGCAATACGCAACATCGTATCTTTGCGTAAATCTTCATTAAACAAGGTCAGAATTTGAGAAGCCTGCTCAGGCTCAAGATGCACCAAAATCGTGGCAATAATTTGAGGATGCTCATAACGGATAAGATCAGCGACAGCTGTTGCATCCATCCACTTGAGGTTATCAATACCCTCTGAATCTTTATTTTCTAGAATGCGCTCAAATAGACCTGAGGCAGTTTCTTGCCCCAATGCCTGGGTTAAGACATTGCGGGTAAACGAATCGGTGTCAATATTAAGAGAGGCACCTTCACCAGCATAGCTAAAAAAATCCCGTAGCGTATCAGCTACCGTAGCCTGCTCAACCCTGCGTAGGGTAGTCATGACGGCACTCAACTTTTGCACATCTCGTGGAGAGACGTGCTTCATCACCTGTGATGCGCCCTCTTCGCCGAGAGCTAACATCAAAATAGCAGCTTTAAGAACGCTACTTTCGTTTGGATTTGTTGCCATTAGCTATTTCCTACCCAACCCGCAACCACATCAGCTACTACTTTTGGATTTTCCTTAGCCAAAGCTTGAATGGTCTTGAGGTCTTTTTGATATGGCGTCAATTTTGGTATGGGTCTGCCATTTTCGTCAAGACTATCATCAAGCGTAGTCGGGGCCTCATCTGGCGCCAATAAATTGGCTAGCATCGGTTTAATTGCTTTGCGATACATAATGAATAGCACGATTAAGCCGACCAGAATTTGACCAATATTTTTGGCCATTTCGATATACACAGGATCTTTCCAGACAGGTAATTCAGATACATCAGCCTCTTTAGCAGGGGTAAATGGGGTGTTCACCACGCTTAAAGTATCGCCTCTCGTTTCATTAAAGCCCATTGCTTGTTTGGCCAAATCGATAATCTGCTGCTTTTCAGCATCATTTAAAGGGCGTGTAGTAGGCTTGCCTTCAGCATCAACATCAGCCTTGTTATTAACAACGATACCTACTGATAAACGCTTCACCCCGCCCATGGATTTTTGGGTAAACGAGATCGTTTTATCAATTTCATAATTCGTAATCGAATTTCTTTGCGTACTCATTGGATTTTGAGCAGCAGCATTATTGGCTCCGGCGCCGGCACCAGCAGCAGCGCCGCCAGGAGCTGCATTATTGGTGGTGTTCAGAGGAGCAGTTGCATTTGCAGGAGGCTGATTACTTAAAGCACCTGGTACGCCACCATTGGTCGATCCTGAAGGCACAATCGATTCATTAGTCTGCAAGCTACGTATAACGGCAACCTCAGGCTTTTGATTTGGCTTATAAATTTCATTAGCCTCTTCGGTATTTGAAAAATCAATTTCGACATTCGCCTCAGCCCGCACATTTTTCTCGCCCACAATTGGGGTAATAATCGCCTGTACTCGCGAGACAATATTTTTTTGCAAGTCCTCAACATATTTGAGTTGGTTTGCATCTAGAGTTTTTGAACCGCCCTTTTTGGCATCAGAAAGCAAGCTACCAGACTGATCAACGATATCAACGCTGGCTAGACTTAAATTTGGGACGCTACTAGAAATTAAATGGGCTATTGCACTGACCTGATTTTGGTCTAGGGTACGACCTTGCATTAATTTCACTAAAACGGATGCCGTTGGTTTTTGCGCATCACGCACGAACACGGACGTTTTAGGGATGGCTAAATGGACTCGAGCACCCTCAACCCCAGAGATGGATTGAATACTGCGCTCTAATTCACCCTCTAAGGCACGTTGAAAGTTAACCTGTTCTACAAATTGAGAAACTCCAAACTTTTGATTTTCCAGAAGTTCAAATCCAACATTGCCACCTCTAGGCAAACCCATAGCTGCTAGTTTCAAACGGGTCTGGTACACCAATTCGGCTGGCACCAGAATGGAAGAGCCACCATCCGCTAATTTATAAGGAATGTTTTGCTGTTCTAAAACAGACACGATGGCACCGCCATCTTTATCGTTGAAATTAGAGAACACTACCTTATATTTAGGTCCCTGACTCCAGATCCAAAAGACGGCCATGATTGCAATCACCGCAGCAATACCCGCTGACAGCAGCACTTTTTTACTAGTGCCCTGCAAATTTAAGCGCGCTAACAAGCTTTCCATAACAATTTTCCCGACCTACTAGTGATATGAAAAGGCAGATTGAAGATCATTCTGGAAACTGATAAGATCGGTTTTTTGCATGATTTGTCCAATACGCCCTAAATAAATATGATGGTTAGACGTCATTATGAATAGGGAAATTTCATTTCAATTGAAGGAATAAGGCCTTTTTTTCCTTCTTATTGCCAAAACTGCCGCCATTCTTTACTGCTACATTACTTCCATTGAAAAGTTTCAGTGAGGAGTTCCATCATGAGTGTCGGCGCTATTGATTCAGGGCGTATTCAAGCAATGTTGGCCCAATTAAAGGCTGCGTCTTCTGCCGCCCCTGCAAACCTGGCTGCCCCAATTCAGGGCCTAGATAGTATTAAGGGTATTAACAGCGGGGATGGCTCAAAGCCTACCCCATCGATTGATTTTGCCACCGCACTGAGGTCATCTCTTGATCAAGTAAACCAAAGCCAGACTAAGGCAGTTGAGCTAGGTAAAAACTTTGCTCTCGGTGACGATAGCGTCAACCTCTCCGATGTCATGGTAGCAACACAAAAGGCTAGTCTGTCGTTTCAGGCGACTGTTCAGGTTCGCAATAAGCTCGTTTCCGCCTATCACGACATCATGAATATGCAGGTGTAATACCCTGTCACTAGTGCAATAGTGACAATTAGCTCGTTATCTTTTGTTGGGTAGCCTCGGTCAACTCAGCACGCGAGTAATGAGAACCTACAACATCACCGACTAGATAGACGATCACATCTACTGCAAAGTTTCGTAACTGCGCTCTGCTGGTAAAGGTTTTACCCATCGAGAATAAAGCCAATACCTCTTTAGGATTTACTGATCTCAGCTTGGGATGTAGCGAATTGCACATCTCCATCATATGCACTAGGGCTTCTCCCGCATTTGCATTTTGCATAAAATGGGCGTTATAAGCAGCGCTCATTTGCAAAATTAGGGTGCTCTCAATGGATACAGACATATTCTCAATTCATGCAATATAGGTTTGAAACTCAATGACTATGCTCACTACTGATATTTTAGCAATCCATTGCATTACTCTATCAGGTAATTCCCTAAGCCTGCTTTTCGAGCTGATATAGCCACGCCAGAATTTCTGCTACTGCCTGATATAAAGCCGGCGGTATATTTTCATCAAGATCGACCTGCATGAGCAAGCCCACCAGATCCTTTGATTCATGAATATAAATCTGATGTTCTTTCGCCTTGGCAATGATTTGCTCGGCCACTAAGCCCTTCCCGCTTGCCAATACCTTAGGGGCAAATTCACCATGCTCATAAGTCAAAGCTACCGCCTGCTGTAGATTCTTAGCCTTATCCATGTGCGATGACCTCCATCGCTTTAAGCTCTTGGCCATTAGCATTAAAGGTATTCTTGAGATCTGATAATTCTTGTTTGAAGAGATTTTCAGTCTGCGACTTCTCAGCTTTAAGTTGCACACTTAAGGCCTTATCCCGCAAGGTCAGGCGAGCCTGCACTTTGCCTAAGTTGGGTAAATCTAACTCAATCACACTCACAATGGTTTGAGTGACACCTTCCTCTGAGACCGTTCGAGGTGACTGCTCTTCCTTGTAAGTCAATTGCCAATCCATTGGCTGCCCTGGCCAAATATTGCCGCTCCAGCGAATCGTCTGATTCTCCAAAGCATCTAACTGTTTATTCACAACTTGTGACGCATTGAAGTTAGGGCGATTTTGAGGCTCCTTCATCAATGAATTTAAAGGCCACTTCCCTTTAGCAAAATTTGCCAGATGGGACTCATAAAAAAGCCCGCTCATGATGATGGCGTTTTGCAATTGGGCTGCAGTGAGTTGTGAGTTCAGGGGGCTTTGCATCAGAGGAGGCAGCAAACTCTCTACCCTTGAAAGCTGTCCTTGTAACTGAGCTTCGTCTTGCAATTGTGTAATCAGCAAGCTAGTGCCGCTCAAAATCACATTCTCAAAAGCAGATTGATTAGCACCAGCGCTTAATAATAGAAAGGTAGGGTTTGGATCGCTGCCGAGAAAGCGAAAATGCAGCACATCTCCTACTGCAAAATTACTGCCCAGCTTCATGCCGAATACTTGTTCACCAATTTGTACCTCAGCCGTTCCAGCAGGATCAAAAGAAACAATTTTTCCGACGTACTCTAGACCTACCTTGAGGGCGGGTTGGCTAGACTGCCCGATTGCCGTTGGCGCGACTGCTGGATTGATACCACCAATCGGATTGATAGCCATGACTGGTCTACTTATTTCTTGAAAGACTGGCCATTCATGATGTCAGTCAAGCGCAACATCCACGGCTGCATTAAATCCATAATTTCTTTATCGTTAGACAAAATAGTTTTGAGGCAAGCAATTTTTCGCTCAAGAGCTTCAGAAGTAAGCGGAGCTTGCTCACCATGCACCGGAATTTGATGAATATAACCCTGACACAAAATCTCTAATTTACCGTAGCCATCCCAATCTTTTTGACGAGCAGCTTGCAACATCTGCTGACTGATTTCAGTCACAGCTTCATAGAGGGAGAGCATATCGCTATTGGGCATTAAATTTTTGACTTGTAAAAGCGATTGCGATGATCGTAAGAAAACCTTGTTTATCCAATATAGATACTACAAAACTTTGAGTCTAGACAATTCCAATATAAGACCTGTAAAAGCGGTTTAACTAGATTAATTAGGGACACTAATAGCAACTTTTATACTGCAAAGACCCGAATTAAGCCAATAAATTGTTTTTAATCGCGTAATGCACTAATTCTGCATTCGTTTTCATACCCATCTTTTTCAGCGTACGAGTGCGGTACATGCTGACCGTTTTCGGCGAAAGGCTGAGCTTTTCAGCAATTGCATTGACGGTCAATCCAGTAGCCACCATCATCATAAATTGATGCTCGCGGTCAGATAGACATTGATGCGGGTCTGCAGCAGTTTGGGCATCCCCAAAGCGTTCCGCTAAAATTTCTGCAACGACAGGGCTGATATATTTCGCACCGGTTGCGACGCGACGAATCGCTAAGACTAGCTCCTGGGTGGGCTCACTTTTAGTAATGTATCCCAAAGCACCCGCAGATAAAACACGGGCCGCATACTGAGAAGGGGGATGCATTGAGAGCACCAGAATCGGTAGCTTTTGATTATTGCGACGAATCGATTTAATAACCTCAATACCATTGCGGTCCTGCAAATCAATATCGAGTACCAAACAATCCAATTCAGGATTGTCGGCTAATTTAACAGCCTCTTTACCTGACTTGGCCTCGGCCACAACTACAATACCAGGGTGTGTATTGAGCACCTGGACTAGACCCTCACGAATGATCGCATGATCATCTGCAAGGGCAATACGTAGGTGCTTCATTAATGTCATAAAAGCCGTCTCAATTTAGTTTTATGACATTCTAACGAAATCTTCAGAATTGCCAAAAATGGCAAATTTATCAGTACATCAGCCCTTCACTGCACTCATCTGCCGATCAAGCTCATTGGTCCAATGGATTGCCTGAAGCTGTAAATCCGTGAGAGATTGTGCTGAAATTCCCAAGTGACTCCTGGAGGCCTCCATGCGACCAAAATCAGCTGCCTCAATCGCATCCGTCAAGACGAGTAATTGACCTAAAATACCCTCATGATGCAAGAGAGCATTTTGTAAATGCTCGGCTAGATGAATATGCTTGAGTACTTCTTCCAAAGTTTGACCGGTGACCTTGTGCGCCAAAGAAAGGAGGCCCACTACAAAAGCCTGATCACTTAATCCTGGCTGAGTAATGTCTTCATGCTGTGAGAGCAGTTCAATTAAACGAGCACGGTTCACGACACGGCGCTGGAGTTCTGAAGTAGCCGCATTCCCGGCTTCTGTGTAGATAAGGAGCAACATCCACTGCAATAGTTGCTTTTGGCCCAAGGTGACCAAAGCCTGACGTACCGAACTAATTTGTAAATGCCCTGCTACGCCAACAGAATTGACTAAGCGAAACAGTCCCAATGTGAGATCGGGGTTGGCCTTAAACAGAGGCTCTAAAGTCGCAATGCCCTCATCCTTAAATAGGAGTCCGACAATTTTCATTAGGCTGACTTGCAATGCTTGCGGTTTTTTACTGCGCATCACTAGAGGCTGGGAAAAATAAGGTCCGCTAAATAAACTAAAACCCTGTGCCTTACAAGCTGCTAAATCTTCACCGGCCTTAACCTGCGTTGCCCAAAAAATCGGGTTTGCTAATTGACGAACCCGGCTCATCAAATCAGCAGTATTTTCAGGTGAAGTGTTTTGTAGGTTTACCTTAACAATGTCAATCAAAGGCAAAATAGCGTCGATATTCTCTACTACGCCCTTTGCTGGAGTTGCATCGCTCAAGCTAGTATCTATAAGCGCAATCCGAAATCCAGCTGTTTTTAGGTCTTGTAAGCGCTTGAGCATTTCTGCATTCAGAGAAACGTCTGGCAAGATTTCTAAAATGATGCGCTGCGCAGGCAGAATCTCCAGGGTATTACTCTTGAGTAACTTCTCAGTGACATGAATAAAACCATCGGCTGAACCGAGCACGCCTTCTAAACCAAAGTGACTCATCGAATTGACAATCACTTGGGTGCTTGTTGCTAAATCATCAGGTTGCCCTTCATCTACGCTTTCTCGGGAACGGAAAAGCATTTCATAGGCCATCACCCTGCCCGAGCGATCAAACACGGAATTGCGCGCAAGAAAGATTTCGGAGGTGCTTAAATCCACAGAAGACTCAGTAGTCGCAATCATATGATCCTTGTTGAAAGGTGCCCCAGCCAGCTAATGGACGGACTTTGGCTATCCTGATAAATAAGCTACCAATGTAGAGGAAAGGGGGGATTTTCAATTCGAAGAATAAGGCCACTTTTTCGGGCTTATTCTCAAGATTCCAGGTTTAACCTGAAACTGAGCCTGATAATTGGCTATTAAACCTTGATATTGACCAAGGAGCCTGTACCGGAGGCAGCCATTAACTGAACTGGCAAAGGTGCTTTTTGAGCACCAGGCATCTTTTCGCTATTGTGATAGGAGTCAACCTGGCCCGATTTTCTGTACTCATCAAGAGCCAAAGAAGCTGACTTAATTTCATCCGTACGGCTTGACTTGATCGAGTTATCAATCTTTTCAAACAGGGCATCTGGGCTAACGCCACCGCCAACGCCACGCAACTCTATCAAAGCCTGTTGAGCAGCAACTACATCACCATTGCGCAAAGCAGCAGCCAACGCGCCCAAGTACCCTTGGCGTGCTTGTGATTCGCTGGCTGATGAATAACTAGAAACAGCAGCCGAAGGTGTTATTTGCATATTCATATAACCTCCTCTAACCTTGCTATCCTTTCAATTCGTGCAATGAAACCCTAAAATTCGACCCGGGCCAACATAAATTACAAGCCCTCACCATCTTTTACGACCCATAAACTCAAAACTTAAGCTCAATGAATAGAAATTTCTAATTATTATGGCTAATATTTATTAAGTTATTGATTTAATTGATTATTTATTATTATCTAGAGCGGCAATTTGGGCTGCAATATCCATCGATTCTTGGCTTGCTTGCAAAATAGCCTGGATTTTCTTCTTGATAGGATCGGAGCCCGATTCACCAAGAGAGTGCATTAATAACTCGGCATTTAAGCGAATAGCAAGCAATGGTTGACCCAAATCATGCAACAGAGTCTCTATTTCGGTTCTTTGATCCATTGCATATCCATTTTTGACGGCAAGACTAATTACAGGTCTTTTTATTGCCCTGCACAACGCAATTGCTGCCGTTGGAATAAATGGTGCGATTGCCGTTCGTCACAGAGCTTCCGCCAGGAGAATAGTAGGTGGTAGTGCCGACCTGGGTTTGAGTAGAGCCATTTGGACCATTCATCACGGTCACGGGCTGGTTGCTATTGGGAGCTCCAGGTACATTACCAGCGTCATAGGGCACCACAACATAGTTGTTATTGTTACCGTAGCCGTTGTTACCGTTATTGCCATGCCCAATATCTCGTCCCCCACCCTCTCTTTGGGCATAGGCTGATGAAGAAATCATGAGAGCAGCGAGGATGATGAATGGCTTGTGCTTCATTAGCTTTTTTCCCTTTTAAGCTTTTGATACCCTAAGACTCTATCCTACTCTTGAATCTAGCTTTGGTCTCTAACCCAAGGTAAATTTGAGCTCCCCAAGCTTTTCTACAACACTGGTTACAACATCACCTTTTTTTAACCAAACTTGCTGATCCTTAGGCATGTTGGCAATGACACCCTGTGGGGTGCCGGTGAAAATAATATCGCCCGGCTCAAGCGCCCAGTAAGTACTGATATAGGCAAGCAACTTTTGGACATTATGGATAAAGTCTGAGGTATTAGAGTTCTGTCGTATCTCCCCGTTGACAAGTGTCTGAATTTGTAAATTATTAGGATCGCCCACAATATCAGCGGTGACAAAATTTGGCCCAATGGGAGCATATTGATCCAAGGTTTTACCCATCATCCACTGGCCACCTGGGAGATCTAACTGCAAATCACGTGAAGTAAAGTCATTTGCAGTGCAATATCCAGCAACGTAATTGAGTGCTTCTGATTCAGGAATATTGCGGCCCCTCTTCCCAATGACTACTAATAGTTCGGTTTCATAGTCAAGCTTATAAGAAACCTCAGGCGGAGGAATTTCTAATACGCACTGATGAGCAGCCAAACTATTGTCATACTTATTAAACAATGCAGGTACAGCTGATTTAGGCACCCCCACCTCTTCTGCATATTGGCGGTAATTAATGCCGACACAAATTATTTTGCCTGGGCTCTTAAAAAGTCTGCCATAGCGAATTTTCGATTCTGCTAAATAGGGTACTCCCGACTTTTCTGCGCCAGCTACTACCTTATTAAAGGCGGTGACATTACCCTCTTGCAGCAATTGATCCAAGGTATATGGCGCAGCAATATTGAGCTTTTTAGCAACAGCGCGAATGTCAATTACCCCTTTTGCACTGAAGACCCCCATTGTCTCTGAGCCATCGCCATTCTTAATGGATAGGATCTTGGCATTTTTGACCATCATATGAGGGCCGCTATAAGCTTCCTGTTCCTTAATAAACTTAAATCTACGCGCAGAAGCCTCCGAAGAAAAACTTAGGGTTGAGGCGGCCACAATACCAATTCCGGATAAGGAAAAGGTCTTAATAAAGCGGCGACGTGCGCTCATGTTTACTCCAGCTTGATGATTGGGTTAGATAGTTTAACGGCTAAATGAGCCACTAATTGAGTCACTTTAAGCTCATCACGCATTTAACAACTCAGTTAATAAACCAGTTAAAACTCCGTTATTAACTGAATTACTCTTCCTCAGTCGCTTCCGCCTGCTCCCAAACGTCCTCATCTGGCGCTAGCTGAGTTTGAGCAACGAAGGTTTTAATTGCCAATAGAGAGTCTTGGGCAACATCATCCAAAGTCAATGACCCTAATTCACCAGCGCATAGCTGCTGACATTTTTCTAAGTCGCCAATCTCGGCAGCCTCAGCCAGGGTGAGTAATTTACCTAAAACGCCACTGCGATCTGCGATGGCATCGACAACGACTCCAGGCAAATTGAATTTAGACAAAATCTCTCGGCTGGACTCATCAAAGAGGTTATCAATTAGGGATAAACCACCAACTAGGAACGCTAAATCGCTCGAGCCCAAACCAGCGCCAGCAGGCAATTTGACCGATGCCAATTCCATAAAGAATGCTCTGACGCAAACTAATTGCAGTAAGGGGGTAGATTCCAAAGAAACTTTAGCCTTGCTATCGGCATAGAGCAAGAGTTGAGTCCAACGGGTAATCCGCTTAACTCCAGAAATCACTGCAGCGTCTCGAACATTCTCAGGCTTTGCACGCTTCCTGCCAGCATCGACTTCCGCGATCACCATTAAATGTTTTGCCACAACTGGGTTCAACTCGATCTCATCAACCAACTCGTGTAGCTCAGGTGAAGAAAGCAGCAAAGTCAGTAGCTTTAATATCTTGCGGTAGTCATCACCGCGATGTAAGGACAGATCTGGATCAGGCTTAATGAAATAAAAGCCCTCATAGGCATCAAAACCTAAGTCGCGAGCCTTATGAAAATCTTCTGGAGTTTCTACATGTGTTGCAATCATCTGCATCACTGCACCATCACTACCGGCTTTTGCGCCTTTTTTCGCAGGCGACTTAGTATCTCTTGGTAAAGGCGTGGCTTTACATAATTCGATCAAGCTTGCTGCATTCTCTACATGCTGAATATCCAGCTTGACATAGCGAAATTTCGGCAAGATATCTTCAAGCCCATCAAATACCTCTGTCAAACCAGTTAGCACAAACTTGTAACCGATGTTGGACATCTTCTCGAGTTTTTCAAGAATCTCAGGCACCTTAGGCGCATCTGGATCATCGGGATTTTTGGCGTCCTTCTTGCTATCTTTCACAGTTTCATCTGGAGGGACTTCAGTTTTAATTGCCTCAAGAATCTCCGCTAAATCAATTTGCAAAGGAAACTTCATTGCCGGAATACCGCGCAGTTCATCCCCTAATTGATGGGGGTGAATTTTGATGAAACCCAGATGCAAGCCAAGTGACTGAGCCACACCCTTGGTCTTCAGTGCGTATAGCATTTCACCGAGAGTGACTTCTTTGACCTCATTGTCCTCATCATCCCGCAAATTAGCCTCTGTAATTTCATCGGGATAAGTGACTTCTGCCTTGGGATCTGCCGCCAGGCGCTTGGCAATTTGTGCCAGCACTTCATTGCGTTCATTGATCCGCTTTGCCTTCAGAGTGGTTCCCGGGCGAAAAAAAAGTTCATACCCAATGATCGCTTGATCGCGATCGATGATAGGTTCACGTCCTAAATATGAATTTTCAGGCGCAACTTTTTCAGGCCCTTTAGGAGCCTGGACGGGAGCTGACTGAGTTTTTTTACCAAATAGTGCCATTTATTTTCTTACCAAGAAGATTTCCTTTTGAATGAATACGGTTCTAAAAATATTTATGATTCATTTTTTTTAGAGCTATCCCACTCTTTTATATAGCGCTCTAAAAATTGAATTTGACCTGTTCTGTGCTCCAAAGTATCTTTCACTACATCTCCAACAGAAATCACACCTCTGACCTTGCCCTCATCCACTACGGGCAAGTGACGAATTCTTTTGGAAATCATGATTTGCATGCAGTCTCGCAAATCATCTTCATAAGCTACTGAGATAGGGTTTGGAGTCATTATCGCTTTGACCAATACTTCTTTGGCGCTCAAACCTGGAAGCAGCACTTTAATAGCGCAATCACCCTGGGAAACAATTCCTACTAATTGATCAGAATCAATCACCAATACAGAGCGCACTAAATTATCGCGCATGAGCTCTAATACTTTGACAACACAGTCAGAGGAACTCACTGAAATCAGTGTATTCGATTTGTTGGCTAAACAGTTTTTTACCATTGGCATACGACGCTTATCCTTTTATATCTTCAGAGCAATATGAGCACCGGAAAATCCAGCTAGCAACATACATTGATCAATCATCGATTCTATCCAAGCCACAGGCTGATCCAAACAAAAAAGCTCTGCCAACTTATACGTATATCCTATCCCGATTGGCCTGTTTTTTGTGCAATCTTAGGGAAAATCCTAAAAAAGGAGCTTAAATATCGCTCTATAGCCTTGCAAGAAAGGGGAAGAAGCTCAAAACAAGCCCTCAATGCCTCAAGCAAAGTATTTAGTTAGTTCAAAAACTGGCGCTTGAAATGCTGATTCTGGAGGGATTGGCTCATTGCCCAGGAATTAGGTACGACTTTTGAATTTTAAGTTCCAGCTATTGCCATTCTTATCCCAATATTCTCGGTAGATTACAGAGCTATCGCCCTGACCAATCGGCTGGTCAATCACTAAAGTGGATGTTGATTCTGGGGCATAGATTGCTTCAGGCGGGCCAATAATTTTGCTTTTGGGGCCAGCAGCTCTAAATCCGGCAATTTCATTGGTTACCTTGTTGGCGCGTGCGCTCCAATCAGCTTTCTTGAGCCATTGAACCGAGGGAACTACAGTGACATTAATTTGTCGCTTACTAGCTAGCTCAATAATTTCTCGTACATCATCATTCGCAAAGGCAAGGCAGCCATCAGACGCTTTTGGCGCTCTACTATAGGTATCTTTAGGTACCCCATGCAACCAAATTCCTGAACCACTGATATCCAGCTTCTTATCGAGCGCATTAGGGAAGCTCAACTCTAGCGCCCCGGCGCCAAAAATAGATCTTAGCTGTTGCTTCGGAATCTGCATGGTTACAGAATAGACTCCGAGAGGAGATTTGAGATCACCCTCTTTTTGTTTCCCAACACCAAGCTTACCGATAGTAACGAAATAATCCTTCTCCCAGACTGGGTCCCCATCTTTATTACGCAAGAGATAGGCCCGGGAAATGGATGCATCAACCAAAATGACATCTGCATTTTTTGGCATTTTTAAGATCTGTGCTGGGCGAAGTTCGGCCAAGTTAGGTATTACCGCATTTCTTAATTGCAGTTCAGACAATAAGTTTTGAGGAGCCTCACCGTCTCGAACTTCACTTTTTGACTTATTAGCTATTGCTCCACCCGTAAGAGCGGTTAACAATTCTGCTCGCATAAATGTTGCCAAACGGAAATTAGGGTGCTCCACTTCGGACTTATTCAATAAGTCCATGGCTTTATCTAGATTGCCGTTACGCACTAATTCTTGGGTAGCCTGACGAACAGTGGTGTCACCGTTAGCCAAACAAATAATAGGCGCTATAGAGAAGCAAGTGATAAATAAAAGCTTAAAACGCAACTTTAGGGCTCCGCTATCGAGGTGTGAGTTATTTATTGAATTCACGAGCAATTAACCAAGTTCCCTTGTCATTGACCCACTCTAAACACTTTACAGAGTTTGTATTAACGTTTGCAGAGCTGTACTTCTGTCTAAAGGTTACAACAATTTTGCTCTTTGACTTGACCACTTTCATAATACTAATTTCAACATTGATAGCCCCAGGCTTAGCAACCCTCTGCTTCCTTTGCTCCAACCAATCTGAATACGATAATCCCTTGTCAGGCGAAAAACTAGGCGAGTAAAACGCCAAATAAGACTTAACGTTTTTACTTGACCATGCCTTCACCCAGTTATCGATATTTGCAGTAATCATCTCAAGCTCCTGCGGAGATGGCGCGGTATCTTTTTCAGTTGCAGCAACCTGGGCTGGTGGCGCCTCAAGAACTGGAGTAGCTAAAGGACTGGTCTTGGGTGCCTGAGCAATAGGGGCAGCGGCTAATGATGAAGGCGTTGCAGGCGCTGACGCTGGTCCTGGTGCTGGTGCTTTTGGAGCCTGTGCCACCACTACCGGTTTATCAACTAAATCAGCGCCAGTAGTAGAGGCCGCCATGAGAATCGGTGTGGGAGCAGAATTTTTTTCATTCAAGGCTTTTGCATAAGCTTCCGCTGCCTGAGCTGAATAAATTTTGCGCAAACTTCTATAGGCTGGCGATGTAGAATTCAGAGCCGTTTCTAGGACCTTTCGTGCCTGCTCTTTTTTATCCATTCCCCATAGGGCAACTGCATAGTTATTAGCCACCAAAAGATTGGCACGGTCCTTTTCATAAAGGGGCTCCAAAAGATTAGCGGCCTCTTGCCAGCGGCCTAACATTAGTAAAGCAGAGGCTTTAGTGTTTGCATAGTCAATGGGGGATAAATCCTTTTTTAGCGACTCGGCTTGCGCAAGAGCCGCCTTTGAGTCCCCTTTTAATAAAAGACTTTCTATCGCCTGTGGAGACACATAAGCAGATGCAGGGGTAATGCCTATAAAAACCAGTGTTAAGGTGCCACAATAAAGTTGAAGGAGCTTGCGCGAAAGGCACAATTTTCTAGCTTTAAGCAAGTGAAATTCAGTCAAAATGGATGGCATTAGGTAAAAGGGGCATTAAAACTCATTGATTTTAGCATTTTCGTAAAAATTATCAATGCCGATAGTCTGTTAGAGCACTTTGAGCCAACAAAACCCCCTTAAAAATCTCTAAATAATTGATCCATAATGGGGTCTTTTACCCATTGATTGTGAGCATTTGTCCGTCTTTTCAAAAAACTCTAAGTCGAGCATTATGAATCGACAGCTCCATTAAAATGAATTGCATAAGCAATTTCCATTTAAGACTCCGTTTATAAGGCCTGCAATTACGTGAAATACCTCATCGCCATTCTGCTGTTAACTACGCAACTGGTTTTTGCTCAAAATTCAGAGAGCGAAAAGCTGGGGGGTATCGGAATTCGATATACCAGAAATGCCGAGGGGATGATCCTTATCAAACATGTTGAAGAAAGATCACCGGCAGCTCAGGCGGGCATTCAGACCAATGACATTATTATTAGCATCGATGGATCAACTCTTAAAGGGATGGATCCGGCCAATATTAAAAATGTACTTCGTGGCAAAGTCGGCAGTACCGCGGAGATTAAATTAGAAAATTCGCAAACTAAGAATGAATACTCCGTTAGCGTAGTTCGAAAGATTGTGCATTTTGGAGCAAATGATGCTCCCAAAGAAGCTGCTAAAACCAACACTCAGGCCGAGATAAAAAATGTTGAGAAATCGGAAGTCGCACCAAAAGTAGTAGCCCCAAAAATAAGTCCCAAGCCTACTGAAAAAAGCTCCACGTCTTCACCTTCTGGCCCCTCTGCATTAGTAGCTTCAGCAACGCCTGCTATCACCAGCGTAGAGAAGACTTCCGCAAGCCCCACCAGTGACTCTAAATACTTTATTCAAACTGGAGCTTTTTTTACGAAAGAAATTGCAAATGATCAGGTAGCAGCATTTAATCAAAAGGGCTATACCAGCTTTGTTGATCCTACAAAGATTAATGGTAGCAATATTTATCGCGTTAGGATTGGCCCCTTAGCAACACAACAAACCGCAGAAGCACTATCTAAAAAATTAGCCAGTCAAGGGATTACTAACGCGATCATTGACGGCTCTCAGATAGCACCCAAGAACTAATCAATCGCGATATGAATGTACTTTTACCTCCTCAAAAAACAACAAGAAACGTATTAGCTTAGCTACACTCTTTTTCACTTCAAAAATCAAGTTACATTATGCAAATCATTTGGATTTCCGGGGCAACATCCCACTACAGAAAATTTAATGTCACGAAAACCCAGCTGACAAGATTTGCGATTCTGCTCGCTTTGCTATTAATTATGATTGGTAGTGCTATCTATTTCATGGGCTTTAGAGTTGCAATCAAATTTGACCCTAGCATGGCTCGAGACATGGGTGGCGTGATTACCTCAGAAGAGCTATATCACCTTGAAGAAGAGTATCGTCAAAAACTAACTAAGCTCCAGGGCTCTCTCAAAGCAATGGACCAAAAAATTGATAGTCTGAGCAAGCTCAATGAGCAGTATGCCGCACTAGCAACACCACTGCCAATAAAAGAAAAACGCAAAGACAAGGAAAAAAGTAGCGAGGCAAGCGAAGGCAAAGGAGGCCCATATTTACCCCTCTTTCCCAATCAAGTCAATTTTGAAGAAAATGTCAGCTTGCGTATTGGCATCATAAAAACACTAGAATCTACGGAAAGCCTGAATAAAAAAATACAATCAATAAAAGAGGCATGGCTTGAAAAATATGAGCGCTTGAGCCTTTTACCTACAAAACCACCTTTAGCTTCGGGTTATGGTTTGAGTAGTAACTTTGGAACGCGCTTAGACCCTATTAACAACAGTCCAGCATTTCATCCTGGAATTGATTTCAATGCTAAGCCTGGTACACAAGTATTTGCGGCAGGAAGTGGCTTAGTAATCAAGGCTAAATACGATACAGAGCTGGGAAACGTCATTGAGGTCAAGCATAGTGAGGGCTTTACTAGCTTATATGCGCACTGTCAAAAGCTACTAGTCAACCAAGGCGATACCGTCACGCGCGGCCAACTCATTGCAGAAGTTGGCAATACCGGTCGTTCCACAGGACCACACCTACATTTCAGTATTTATAAGAATGGCACCCTGTTAAATCCGATGGAAGTTTTATCATTCTCTAAACCATTAGCTGCTAAAGAAAACTAAGAAGAAATTCCTGCATCTTGCTTAATCTTATCAATGGTATTTTGTAACTGCGTGGCTGAGTCAGCAGTAGAGTTTGGCTCTGGTCTCTTAGAAATCATCTGCCCATTGAGGGTTGCGCCAGGCTCAATCCCAATCGTATCGTAGGTAACATCCCCATGAACATTAGCGGTTGCATGTAATTCAACCCTCTCATGCGCGTAGGTGTTGCCATTCACCATACCAGCAATGAGAACTCGAAATGCATAGACATCACCATGAACTTCACCGCCCTTACCAATGGCTACCGTAATTCTTTGACCAGCCCTCTCTTCGATATTCCCAAATATCTTGCCATCCACTCTTACGCTCTCAGAAACCATCAGGGCGCCATGAAACTCGGTAGCATTTCCAATAATTGTCCCGAAAGACTCGATCAGCGGTTCAGAAAACTTGTTTTCATGATTTTTTTTACCAAACATAATCGCACCCCTTTAATTTTGCTTGCTGAGAAAAGCAGGAATGCGGGAAGCCTCAGTAACGTGCTGTTCGCTAGCTTTAAAGGCCTGCATTTGAGAGCGCGCCTGCATACCAGATAGTTTTTTATTCTGACGATATCTATCTAATATCAAAATACCCTTACCCAAACCAGAATAAATAGCGCTCAATTTAGAAGTAGGTGCTTCACGCTCACGCTTTTTATCTAAAATCTTTTCCGATACAAATTCACCAAAGCGGCAAAAGTAGTTAGAAATAGTAGCATTGCTCGAGACACAGAAAAAATCTTCGTAGACAAAGTTATCAATATCATTAGCACGCAACACAGGCGGAGTAACGTAACACATTCCTAATGAGGCAAGATTTGTGGAGATGCTAGTTTCTGCAAAATTGGTCTCTACTCTACTAGGCACAGCCATGATGACTTGTTTATTTTTAGAAATCAAAGGCGAATTACGCAATACATATTCCAATATAAAAATTTCTGTACTAGCTAGCTCAAACTTAGAGGTTGAGGTAGGAACTAAAATGATATCGAAATCATGCATAAAATTTTCTGCCATATTTGGCGTCCAAGTGAGGTCGGAAATACTGACATCAAAACCTGTTGAAAATTTGCGCAAAGATGATCTGGCGCTTAATAGAGTCATACCTGCGCTTTGATAAGACATTTCAGCACGATAGGTCTCAATACCAATATTGGGAGCCTTTTTAATCCAAGCAGAAGATGAACTTTGCTCATCGTAATCAATCAATGAAATCTTTAGGCCTTTTTGAAGAGCTAGATATGCAGCAAGATTGGCGGCAATAGTACTTTTGCCAACACCACCCTTGCGATTTGTTACCAGCACTTTTATTGTTTCCATGACAATCACTCGCTCTGCTTTACTCAAATAGGACATTTATCCTATTGCTATGCATCAGAATTTGCAACAAATTTCTCATAAAAATTAAGTGATTACGGATCAAACTTCAACTTAAAAAGACGAATTGAAGTAGAGGACCATCAAAATGTAAGTATTTTCCTTACATTAAGTTAATGATCGGGATATTTGATCAATCTAAAAATAAGCGCTCTATTGTTCCGTAAATTGAGGCAGATTTAAATCTCGTTCACTAATAAAAGATTTTTCTTCTTTGCTAATGGGATCTACAAAATGAATCTCCTTGGCCAAAAGCTGTAAGGGTTTAGAGAAATCCAAGTCATACTCTTGATATGGTGTTAGGAAAGGATAAATTTGATCATTCCTAATGGGAATACCTAATGTATTCAAATGACTACGCAATTGATGCTTCTTACCACTACCGGGTGATAATCGATACTTAGCCCAGGGCTTGTTGACTTCCATCAGCTCTATGTAAGTATCTGAATTAGGATCGCCCCGCACTTCTTGCATCTGTAAAAAATGTTTGGACTCCACCAACCTGCTTTGGTAGGTCATTGGCAATCTTAAGGCCCGCTCTTCGCAATAAGGTGCTATTGCTTCGTATACTTTCTTGACAGCTCGATCTCTGAATAGGTTTTGGTACTGCGCCCTTTCTTGCGGCCTCACTGAAAAAATCACCAAACCGGCAGTATCTCGATCAATGCGATGAATCGGACTCAATGTTTGGATACCAGTTTGCTTTTTCAGGCGATTGAGTAGAGTTTGATGTAAATAAAGGCCGCTCGGTGTTACTGGTAAAAAATGGGGTTTATCTGCAACAACAATATGCTCGTCCTGATAGAGGATTTCTTCTAGAAAAGGAATTTCAGGCTCGCGTGCTAAGCGCCTGAAATATATTAAATGGGTATTTGCTTGATAAGAATCGTCAGCTTGAACTGGGTCGCCATCCATAGTCATTACTAAACCCTCAGTAAAACGTGCCTCCCACTCACTTGAATCTACATGAGGAAATGTTCTGATAAAAAACTCCAATAAATCATGGTATTTTTTATCAATTGGCAAATAAACCCGCGATGAGGATATACCCTCAATATTAACTTGCATATATTAGATTTAATTATCAGAAGCTAGAGAAATGAAATCTTAAAGGATTGGCAATCACTATTGCTAAAAAGGCCAACTCAAGTAAATATATCTTGAAATAGGTCCCCAAACACTGATTCTATTGCATACTTATACCGAGCCTTCAGTCAAAAAGAAGAGATTGTCCAAATGAGTCCTATCCTACCGATACGCCTTAGCACTTTTGCAATTTGCATTGCCGGAACCATTGCTAGCACTATTGGTCTCCTGGTAAGTACTA
The DNA here is from genome assembly GCF_002206625.1 of Polynucleobacter campilacus. Taxonomy (GTDB): domain Bacteria; phylum Pseudomonadota; class Gammaproteobacteria; order Burkholderiales; family Burkholderiaceae; genus Polynucleobacter; species Polynucleobacter campilacus. Next base: position 30,907 of record NZ_NGUP01000002.1, read on the forward strand.
TCGCATGGTACCCATTAGCTATTTTTGGCCTTCTGACTCTCGTTGGTATTTATGACTGTACACAAACAAGACATGCTGTTTTGCGCAATTATCCTGTTTTAGGTCACATACGCTTCTTATTTGAATTTATTCGACCGGAGATCCGTCAATACTTTATAGAGGGTGATAACGACAAAACACCCTTCTCAAGAAGTCAGCGCACCCTGGTTTACTCACGATCAAAGGCAGTATCAGATAAGAAACCTTTTGGAACTACGCTGGATGTTATGGCACCGGGCTATCAATGGATCAATCAGTCATTAGCTCCCACCCACCTTTCTGATCATAATTTCCGTATCGAGATTGGCGGAAAAGACTGTACACAAAAATACTCAGCTAGTATTTTTAATATTTCAGCAATGAGCTTTGGAGCCTTAAGCGCTAATGCGGTAATGGCGCTTAATTTGGGTGCAAAAAAAGGAGGCTTTGCACACGATACCGGTGAAGGATCTATTTCTCGTTACCACCGCTTGCACGGTGGCGATCTTATTTGGGAAATTGGTTCTGGGTATTTTGGTTGCCGCACTAAAGACGGTCAATTCGACCCCAAAAAGTATATTGAGAATGCCCTTGACCCTCAAGTCAAAATGATTGAGATAAAACTGAGTCAAGGCGCAAAGCCTGGTCACGGCGGCATCTTACCGGGACCCAAAGTAACCGCAGAAATTGCCGAAGCACGCGGTGTACAAGTTGGCGAAGCCTGTGTCTCCCCCTCTTCTCATAGCGCTTTCTCGACCCCCTTGGAGATGATGCAATTTATCCAGCGCTTACGCGAACTTTCCGGCAGAAAACCAGTGGGCTTTAAATTATGTATTGGCCATCCTTGGGAATGGTTTGCAATTGTGAAGGCCATGCTTAAAACAGAAATTTATCCAGACTTCATCGTTGTAGACGGGACTGAGGGTGGTACTGGAGCATCTCCTGTTGAATTTAGTAACCATGTTGGTACGCCATTACAAGAGGGATTGCGACTCGTTCATAATTCTTTGGTTGGAGTCAATTTACGTGAGCAAATCAAAATTGGTTGCTCAGGAAAAATTATCAGCGCCTTTGATATGGCTGTTGCTTTTGCCTTGGGGGCTGACTGGTGCAATAGCGCTCGAGGTTTCATGTTCTCAATCGGCTGCATACAAGCACAAGTCTGTGATACTGGTTTTTGCCCTACTGGCGTTACCACGCAAGACCCAAATCGTCAAAAGGCATTGGTAGTTACCGACAAGTCAGAGCGGGTGTACCACTTTCACAAAGAAACACTCAAGGCTCTAAAAGAAATAGTCGAAGCAGCGGGTCTTAATCATCCTATTGAAATTAATACATGCCATATTGTGAGACGTATCAATGCAAATGAGGTGCGTCTACTTGAAGATCTATTGCCAGATATTGCTGCAGGAAGCTTGTTATCAGATGAAGAAGGTAGTAGTTTGCCTGAGGTATTTCAAATGTATTGGGATGCTGCTCAAGCAGAAAGCTTTGCTGCAAAGCGCACTTGAGTATTCAGTCATTGGCCATTCTATTTAAAAATATTCTAAATAAAACCTGTATTAAGCAATACTCAATCAAATTGCTAGATCTAGCGACAAAATCGTATTAAATTTAAAGATGATGTAAAGATTATTAAATTCAAATAAATCAACGGGGGACAGATGAAAATACTAGTGCCAGTAGACGGCTCAAAATCATCGCTCAATGCTGCCAAATACGCAGCCAAACTGGCTAAGACTTGCGGAGTAAATGCACTGTCACACTAGCAAGTATTCATGACGATATTGGCTTAGGTCATGTTAAACAGTTTGTTGCCCAAAGTGTAATTAATGACTACTTGAGAGAGATTAGCGAGAAAGACCTCAAATCCGCACAAAAGGCTTTGGATGTTGCGGGCATTAAGCACACCATTATGATTAAACGCGGTAATGTTGCGCAAGAGATCATTAATTTGGCCAACAAAGAAAAGTTTGACTTAATCGTCATGGGGTGCAAAGGTCGCACTGGGATCTTGGATGCATTGATGGGTTCAGTGGCTCAAAAAGTCAGCTCTAGCGCAAAGCAAGCAGTTTTGCTCGTGAAATAAATCACTCCTTACTGCAAGCAATCAGAGCCGCTTCTGCGGCCCTTTTTATTAAGTAACTAGCATTCATTAGATCTTGTAGTAACGCTCTTTAATCCAGAGGGCAACGGTCACTAAGCCAATCATGATGGGTACTTCAACCAAGGGCCCTATTACAGCCGCAAAGGCAGCTCCAGAGTTAATACCAAAGACAGCAATTGCTACTGCGATAGCTAGTTCGAAGTTATTACTAGAGGCTGTGAACGATAAAGTGCAGCAGCGCTTGTAATCAATACCCATCTTGGCAGTAATTACGAAGGTGAGAATGAACATCACACCAAAATAAATCAAGAGTGGGATAGAGATGGTTAAAACATCTCCTGGCAACTCGAGAATCAGCTTGCCTTTGAGACTAAACATCACCACGATAGTAAAGAGTAATGCAATTAAAGTCAGCTTGCCAATCTTTGGTACAAAGTGTTCGTGATACCACTCTTTAGAAACAAACTTCAACATGAAGAATCGGGTCAGTAATCCTGCAATACAAGGAATGCCTAAATAAATAAAGACAGTCTTGGCAATCTCACCAATAGTGATGCTCACATTTGATCCTACAAGACCAAAGAATGGTGGAAGTATGGTTAGGAATATGTAGGCATAAAGACTAAAGAATAGAACTTGAAAAATGGCATTAAACGCCACTAAGCCAGCGGCATATTCTGTAGATCCCTTGGCGATATCATTCCAGACGATGACCATCGCAATACAAGGCGCAATTCCAATCAAAATAAGGCCTGCCATGTATTCAGGTTGATTGGGTACAAAGGTAATTGCTAATAGGAACATGAAGATTGGGGCAATAATCCAATTCATGAGAAAGGCAATACCAAATATCTTTTTATCTTTAAACACATCAGGCAGATCTTCATATCTCACCTTAGCAAATGGTGGGTACATCATGAGTATTAAACCCACTGCAATTGGGTAGTTAGTACTACCTACCTGAAATGAATTAATGAAACCTTCTACCCCAGGAATGAAATAGCCCAAGCCAATACCCAAGGCCATAGCAGCAAAAATCCAGACCGTTAAATAGCGATCCAAAAAAGACAGTTTTTTAGTAAGTGAACTCATGAGTTTGAGTGAATTGCTTTTAAGGACATTGCGTCCAGTTTTTCAAGAGGCATAGCAGCCAAGATATCTACTCTCTTTTTCAGGCCATTCATGACTTCGTTAAAGGCAGCTTTCTTCTCCATATCAGTACCCTGCACTTGCGATGGATCAGGAAATCCCCAATGGGCACTCACCGGTTGTCCAGGCCAATGGGGGCATACCTCACCGGCTGCGTTATCACACACCGTAATGATGAAATCCATCTTTGGAGCATCGGGCCCCGCAAATACATCCCAGCTTTTAGATTTCAGTAAAAAAGTATCAAAGCCCAGCTCTTTAGCGATCTGAGCAGCGTATGGGTTCACGCTAGTTCCAGGAGTAGAGCCTGCTGAAAACCCACGGAGCTTACCGCTGGGATGAGTTGATGCTAATGCCTCACCAATAATAGATCTAGCTGAATTATGGGTGCAGAGAAAAAGCACGTTGTATTGCTTCATATTGATTTTGCCTTCTTCAAAACTTTGACTGGAACACACACCTGGCCATTACAGCAGTTTTCTAACAGGAACTCGCTGAGGTCTTGAACAAGCTTGGCATTTGGGCGGTAGATGAGATTACGACTTTGCCTCTCAACTACAAGTAGGTCGGCCTGCGCTAACTCTTTGAGGTGAAAGCTCAAGGTTGCATTCGGAATACCTAATTTTTCGATGATTTGGCTGGGAGTAAGCCCCCCATCTCCTCGCTGCACAATTAAACGGAAGATATTGAGCCTTGACTCTTGCCCCAAGGCCAAAAAGGCCAGTACTGCGTCAGTATTTTTCATATTTCTAATTATATAGAAATATATATGACGAATTGATGACAGTAAAAAAGCCACCCGCAGGTGGCTTTACTGATGAAGCTTGAGGTACTTACTCGCGTGAAGCTTTTTTGCGATCATGTTCCTTGAGGTGACGCTTACGAACACGCACACTCTTAGGCGTTACTTCCACCAATTCATCATCGCTAATGAATTCAACCGCATATTCCAAAGTCAGATCAATTGGAGTGACTAGGCGAACTGCTTCATCGGTACCAGAAGAACGTACGTTGGTTAATTGCTTACCTTTAATCGGGTTCACAACCAAGTCATTGTCACGACTATGAATACCAATCACCATACCTTCATAAACTGGGTCACCATGCTTTACGAACATACGGCCACGATCTTGCAATTTCCAAATAGCGTAAGCAACTGCTTCGCCATCATCTTGGCTAATGAGTACGCCATTATGACGCTCACCTAAAATGCCATCTTTAGCAGGTGCATAAGCATCAAAGGTATGACTCATCAAACCATTACCGCGGGTCATGGTCATAAAATCACCTTGAAAACCAATCAAGCCACGTGCTGGAATGCGGTACTCAAGACGGGTACGCCCTTTTCCATCGCTCACCATATCTTGCAACTCACCCTTACGTTTGCCCAAATCTTCCATCACGGCGCCTTGAGTTGCATCTTCAACGTCAACCGTTAAATTCTCATACGGCTCCATCTTCACGCCATTCTCTTCATGGAAAACGACACGTGGACGAGAAACGGCCATTTCATAGCCTTCGCGACGCATAGTCTCTACCAGAATAGTGAGGTGCAATTCACCGCGACCTGATACTTCAAACACAGTATCGTCATCCGTTTCTTTTACACGCAATGCCATATTGGACTTCAGCTCACGATCTAAACGTTCGCGAATCTGACGGCTAGTGACAAACTTACCTTCACGACCAGCCAATGGACTAGTGTTCACCATAAAATTCATCGTTAAAGTCGGTTCGTCAATTTTGAGCATCGGCAAGGCATCTGGTTTATCAACTGCGCAAACCGTTGTACCAATAGCCAACTCTTCAATGCCATTAATCAATGCGATATCGCCTGCAATGGCCTCTTCAACTACTTCACGCTCCAAGCCTTTAAATTTCAGGACCTGGTTTACACGGCCTTTAAATGGCACGCCATCTGGACCATTCATGCAAATGACTTCCATGCCAGACTTAACGCGACCACGGTTTACGCGACCAATACCGATTTTTCCAACATAGCTGTTGTAGTCAATGGAGGAAATCTGGAACTGCAAAGGACCATCGGGATTATCGTCACGGACAGGTACATGCTCCAAGACAGCATCAAACAATGGGCGCATATCGCCCTCACGCACATCTTCAGTTATGCCTGCATAGCCGTTTAAGCCTGATGCATAAATAATTGGGAAATCGAGCTGCTCTTCAGTAGCCCCCAGTTTGTCAAACAATTCAAAGGTTGCATTGATGACGTAATCGCAACGGGCACCTGGACGGTCAACCTTGTTGATCACCACGATTGGCTTTAGGCCAAGCGCTAGCGCTTTCTTGGTAACGAAGCGAGTTTGCGGCATTGGACCTTCAACTGCGTCAACTAATAGCAATACACCATCAACCATAGACAGTACGCGCTCGACTTCACCACCAAAGTCGGCGTGTCCTGGGGTATCAACAATATTGATATGGGTACCGTCGTACTCTACGGAGCAGTTCTTGGACAAAATAGTAATGCCACGCTCTTTTTCCAAGTCATTTGAATCCATGACGCGTTCGGTCATTTTTTCATTCGAGCGGAATGTGCCCGATTGGCGTAAGAGTTGGTCAACCAGAGTAGTTTTACCGTGGTCAACGTGGGCGATGATGGCGATGTTACGAAGTGCGCGTTTAGTCATTTGAAGCTTTTGAGGTTAAGAATAAGGTTGGAATAAGGATATTGATTAAATAAGTCAATTTGGTTTAATGACCCTGCGAAATCAAACGCTTGGGATGTAATACCCCGGAGCGCCAATCAGCAGTCCCAATAAAGTTATGGGGTGCCGCAGTAGCACGATAAATACGTACTAAAGCTTCAATCGATGGCAGGTTCAGGGGTACACGCTGACCCATCTCTAAGCGCTTAGCCTGTTGCTCATCCACAGTTAAGTGTGGCAAGGTTTGCAGTAATGCATCTACTGGCAAGATGTAATTGGAGCTATTTTGCAAACCGCTCTGAATAGATTCGATCGTAAATGACTGCTCCAGATTTAAGTGCCCTACTTCAGTACGGCGCAGGCCAACTAAATGAGCGCCGCAACCTAAGGCATTACCAATGTCTTCAGCCAATACTCGAATGTAGGTACCCTTGCTGCAAGAGACTTCTAAAGTTGCTACCGGCCATGCAATTTCAGTCCAACGAATGTGATGAATCGTGATATCGCGGGCAGTACGCTCTAATTCAACACCGGCACGCGCATATTCATATAAAGGTTTGCCATCGCGCTTGAGTGCGGAGTACATAGGTGGCACTTGAGAAATCAGCCCAGTAAATTTTGGAAGTAAGGCATCGAGAACTTTTCTGATGCCTGCTTCACCCGTAAAGACTGGTAAGGGTAACTCTTCAATAGTGAGGCCTTCAGCATCACCCGTATCGGTACGCGATCCAAATTTCACTTTAGCTACGTATGTTTTATCTGCCTTCAATAAATCTTGAGAGTATTTAGTCGCCTCACCCAAGCAAATAGGTAAAAGGCCCGTTGCCATCGGGTCTAAAGTACCTGTGTGGCCAGCTTTATCAGCATTGAATGCGCGCTTGACTGCAGTAACCGCGCCTTGGGAACTCATTCCTGCAGGTTTATCTAGCAACACTACGCCGTCGATCCGAATAGCCATGAAATTATTGCGCTTTGTCTTTGCGATCACTGTCCACTGCTTGATCGATCAATCGAGACATCTCTATACCATGCTCAACTGAGCTGTCATAGTGAAAGTGCAAAGTTGGGACGGTATGAATATGCAAACGCTTAAACAATAAAGAATGTAAGTAACCAGCTTTTTCCTGGAGCGCCTTTAGTACATGCTCAGGCTCAGCGCCCAGTACTGTGAAAAACACTTTGGCATGCGCTAGGTCCGGTGTCAGCTCAATACTTTGTAAGGTAATGAGGCCTAAGCTCGGACCCCGTAATTCACGTGGAATGAGCTCGGCCAGGTCTCGCTGAATTTGATCGGCGAGACGCTGGTTACGATGCGGACTAGACTTTTGCATTAGCTGATAACTTAGAGCGAACGAGCTATTTCGGTAACTTCAAATACTTCAAGTTGATCGCCTTCTTTGATGTCGTTGTAGCCTTTTAATGACAGACCACATTCAACACCGGCACGAACTTCCTTAGCATCATCTTTAAAGCGCTTGAGTGAGTCGAGCTCACCTGTCCAGACAACCACGTTATCACGCAGTAAGCGCACGCTTGAAGTCCGTTTAACAATGCCGTCGACTACCAAGCAACCTGCAATCGCACCCACTTTAGATACCAAGAAGACTTGACGAATCTCAACTAGACCCGTGATCTCTTCTTTCTTATCTGGAGTCAACATACCGCTCAGAGCTAGTTTTACCTCATCAACAGCGTCATAAATAATGTTGTGATAACGAATATCAACACCATTGTTCTCAGCCAACTTACGGGCCGCTGCATCTGCACGAGAGTTAAAGCCAATGATCACTGCTTTAGAAGCAACTGCCAAGTTAACGTCAGTTTCAGTAATGCCACCCACCGCTGCGTGAACGATTTGCACCTTCACCTCTGGGGTAGAGAGCTTCATTAAGGACTGAGAAAGGGCTTCTTGCGAACCTTGTACGTCTGCTTTGATGATTAATGGCAATAACTTGGCCTCAATGGCGCCCTCTTCCATATTTTCCATCATGGTTTCGAGCTTGAATGCTTGTTGCTTCGCTAACTTCACATCGCGGAACTTACCTTGACGGAAGAGTGCAATCTCACGAGCCTTACGCTCATCAGGAACCACTTGCACCGACTCACCCGCAGCAGGGACCTCTGCCAAACCTTGGATTTCTACTGGAATCGATGGGCCAGCCTCATTACAAGGCTTACCATTTTCATCCATCATGGCGCGAACGCGACCAAAGGTAGATCCAGCCAACAACATATCGCCACGCTTAAGCGTTCCAGACTGAACCAAAATAGTTGCAACTGGACCCTTACCTTTATCCAGGCGCGCTTCAATCACGAGACCTTGAGCAGGCGCTGCTTTGGCAGCCTTGAGTTCTAAAATTTCAGCTTGCAAAAGAACGTTCTCTAGCAATGCATCAATACCTTCACCGGTCTTTGCAGATACCGGAATAAATGGCACATCACCACCATATTCCTCAGGAACGACTTGCTCTGCTACTAACTCGGTCTTCACTCGCTCAGAATTGGCTTCTGGCTTATCAATTTTGTTGATAGCAACAACAATCGGCACGCCACCTGCTACTGCATGGTGAATCGCTTCCTTAGTTTGTGGCATCACACCATCATCAGCAGCCACTACCAAGATTACGATATCCGTTGCCTTGGCACCACGAGCACGCATGGCCGTAAAGGCTTCGTGACCTGGGGTATCTAAGAAGGTAATCATGCCACGTGGTGTTTCTACGTGATATGCACCGATATGCTGAGTAATACCACCAGCCTCACCAGTAGCTACTTTTGCTGCACGAATCTTATCGAGCAAAGAAGTTTTACCGTGGTCAACGTGACCCATGACTGTCACCACTGGAGGACGCGGCAATAATTCTGCATCATGCCCAGCAATACCAAGATCTAAATCGGGATCATCCAATTTCGCTGCATGGGCTTTATGACCCATCTCTTCAACGATGATCATCGCCGTGTCTTGATCAAGCACCTGGTTAATCGTGACCATTTGGCCCATACCCATCAGAAGCTTAATGACTTCAGCACTCTTGACCGCCATTGCATGTGCTAACTCAGCCACAGTAATGGTTTCTGGAACCTGCACGTCATGCACTACTTTTTCTGTAGGTACTTGGAAATTGGTATCTACGTTAGCCTCTGCAATTTGACGTTGCTTTCTACGGCCACCGCCAGAGCGCCAACCACCAACACCGCCAGATGTATCGCCTCGCGTTTTGAGGCCACCAGGTTTCTTCGCGCCTTCTTCTTGCCAAGTAGAGGATGTCTCTGAAGACTTGATTGTTTTACCGCCAACCTTAGCTGGAGATTTTTTCTTATCCTCGGCACCTTCTACTTTAGCTGGCTTATGTAGCGTTCCTTTTTTCGCTTCCTCAGCAGCGACTTCACTTGGTGCTTTGAGAACGCGAGCTGGCGCACTCATCATGTCGCGAATCGCTAAAGCTTCAGCTTCAGCAGCGGCACGACGAACACGAATCTCAGCCAACTCTTTTTCTTTGCTTGCAGCTAAATCTTTAGCCGCCTTTTCAGTCTTGGCTTTTTTCTCAGCCGCTACTGCAGGCGCATCTTGACCACTCTCAACTTGCGACTTTGCAGCCTCTTTTTGACGAGTCTCTTCTGCCGCCTTCATTTCTGCTTCTTGACGAGCCAATAACTCAGCTTGACGAGTTGCTTCTGCAGCGCGTTTTTCTAACTCTTCAGCAGGAAGAGTTGCTTTAACTGCTGTGGCAGCTTTAGCTGGCTTGGCTTCGGGTTCTTCAGCTGCTGGGGCTTTATCTCCAGCCTTGACCAACACGCGCTTTTTACGCACCTCAACCTGAACGGTACGGGTACGTCCAGCGGAGTCCGCCTGACGAATCTCAGTATTCTCGCGCTTGATTAAAGTAATCTTTTTACGGGCGCCAGCATTAGCACTGCCGTGTGCCTTTTGCAAATGCTCAAGCAGAACAGTTTTGTCCTTTTCGGTAATGCTCTCGTCCTCGGAACCTTTTTCGATGCCAGCCGCCTTTAATTGCTCCAAGAGGTCAGCCGCAGTTCGTTTCAGCTCCTTAGCGAGTACTTTTACTGTTGTTGCCATGCACTACTTCCTCTCATGAAGTAAACCAATGTTCGCGCGCTTTCATGATGAGCGTTTTCGCAGTTTCTTCGTCAATTTGTGTCGCCTCAACTAGCTCATCAACAGCTAGTTCAGCAAGGTCGTCACGGGTATGAACTTGATTGTCAGCAAGCTTAGCAATCAACTCCGTTGTCATTCCCTCTAAGGAACGCAAATCTTGGGAAACTTCACCAATACGCTCTTCTTTTGCCAACTCCATCGTCAACAAGGAATCACGAGCACGAGTACGCAACTCATTCACAGTGTCTTCATCAAATGAATCGATCTCTAACATTTCAGAAAGCGGTACATAGGCCACTTCTTCCAAGGTGTTGAAACCCTCTTCAATCAGAATATCAGCCACTTCTTGATCAACGTCTAACTTATCCATGAACAACTGACGTACAGAAGAAGCTTCTTTTTCTGTTTTCTCAGCAGACTCTTCTGGAGTCATGATGTTGATTTGCCAACCAGTCAAATCGCTCGCTAAACGAACGTTCTGTCCGCTACGGCCAATCGCGATTGCTAGGTTTTCTTCATCAACTACAACATCCATCGCATGACGCTCTTCGTCAACCACGATTGAAGAAACTTGTGCTGGAGCCAATGCACCAATCACAAACTGCGCCGGATCTTCAGACCACAATACGATATCGACTGCTTCGCCAGCAACCTCGTTACGGACTGCAGTAACGCGAGTGCCACGAACACCAACGCAAGTACCAATTGGATCGATACGCTTGTCGTAAGTAACAACGGCAATCTTGGCACGAATACCAGGATCACGAGCTGCACCCTTAATCTCTAATAATCCCTGCTCCATCTCGGGAACTTCATTCTCAAATAATTTGATCAAGAAATCAGGGCAAGTACGGGACAATTCAATTTGTGGACCACGTGCTTCACGATCTACCTTCAGGATATAGGCACGCACACGGTCGCCTGAACGTAAATTCTCTTTTGGGATCATTTGGTCGCGACGCAATAAAGCCTCAACACGGCCAGATTCAATAATCAAACCATTCTTGTCAGCACGTTTAACGGTACCGGTCATGACTTTTTCGCCACGCTCAAGATAGTCATTCAAAATTTGCTCACGCTCAGCATCACGAATGCGTTGCAAGATGACCTGCTTCGCAGCTTGCGCGCCAATACGGCCAAAGGCTAAAGATTCGATTTGCTCTTCGATGTAGTCGCCAACTTCCATATCAGCAAGTTGCTCTTGGGCTTCAAATTGCAGAATCTCTTTATCAGGCTCTTGTAGACCAGCCTCATTGGGCACCACCAACCAGCGACGGAAGGTTTCGTATTCGCCTGACTCACGGTCAATCGATACACGAATATCCACATCTTCGTTGGGATAACGTTTCTTAGTGGCTGATGCCAACGCCATTTCGAGCGCCTCAAACACAATCGCTTGATCAACGTTCTTTTCACGCGCTAGGGCGTCTGCCAACATGAGAACTTCTCGGCTCATGACTTTCTTCCTTTGAAATCAATAACAGGGACCAACCGAGTCTTATCGACCTCGGCTAAAGAGAACTCCAATTGAGAGGGCTGACCATCAGCACCCTCAAATACCAAACCAAACTTTGCGTCAGGCGAATTCAACTCACCAGTCAGCAAACCTTGCAACACACCACGAAAATTCTTACGGCCGCCAGTGGCAACACGCAACTTCAAATCCACTTCCATTCCAGCAAAGCGCTCAAAATCTGCCGCACTCTTCACAGGGCGATCTAGGCCCGGTGAAGAAATCTCCAAACGCTCGTAAGGAATGTTCTCAACTGGCAATGTGTAGCTCAGCTGATGACTTACCTTCTCGCAATCGAGGACATTAATCAAACGCTCGTAATCAGGATTTTCAATCGTGACGCGTAGCAAACCGCCGGCTTCACGCTCGATATCAACCAAGGTGTAACCTAAGTTTTCCAGCTCTGCAGAAATAACCTGCTGATCCTTCACGACTATCCTTCATACCAAAATGGCAAAAAAAAATGGGCTTTGAAGCCCATATTCTCGAAATTCAGAACAGGCCGACTTACGTTGATCGCAACATCAGTCGGTAACAACTAAAAACAGCAGAATCCTGCTGTCAGTCCAAAATTATAGCTGATTTTTAGGGAAAACTGTTAGAAATCAGAAGCTTTCGCCAGGATTACGGGGTTTTCTAGGGCCTTTATTGAAAGGTTTTCGCCCTTTTGGAGCGCCCCGTTTAGGCCCATTTCCAGGGCTTTGGGGGCTGGCTGTCACAAAAGCAGACTGGCCATGATGTACTTTTTTGCCCTTATTGCGGTTTTGACCTTGGCCTTGACCCTGGCCGCCCTGTCCGCCACCTTGACCAGGTCTGCCACCTTGGGTGCGCCCCCGGAATGGGCCTCGGCCTTCACCTGAACCACCACCTGGATTGTTATTTCTGCCCTGATGAGTCATCCCATTGTGACCACTAGCTAGGGTTAAGGCATCACGTGAGCCCCAGTAAGAAACTGAGGTTTGCATTGGATCAGGCTGGAAATCTGCGCCGGCAGGATTACGACTTTGGCCGTTTGGATTTGGATTGCGGCCCTTATCTTGCGGCTGTGGCATTTTTAAGCCTGCAGACTTCATCAAGTTATAGATGCCACCAGCCTCAATCTCTTCCCATTTCCCACGCCTTAAGCGTGGAGGCAATAAGAAAATCCCATAACGGGTTCGGATTAAGCGAGATACCGTATGACCAACCGCTTCAAACATACGACGTACTTCGCGATTGCGGCCTTCACTCAAAGCAACGTGATACCAACGATTCGCGCCTTCACCACCGCCCATTGCTAGGCGCAAGAATTTAGCTTGGCCATCGTCGAGAGTAATGCCACTCTTTAATTGCGCTGTATTTTCTTGACTCAACTCACCCAAGATACGCACAGCATATTCACGCTCAACACCATAACGCGGGTGCATTAAGCGATTAGCTAACTCACCAGAGGTAGTAAATAACAAAAGACCTTCAGTATTAAAGTCCAGGCGACCTACTGCGATCCAACGCCCTTGGCGCGGCTTTGGCAAACGATCAAATACAGTTGGGCGACCTTCAGGATCGGATTGGCTAACGATCTCACCGGCAGGCTTGTGATACATGATGACGCGTGGCGGCTTAGTCTGAATCTTACGATGTAATGGTTTGCCATTAATACGCACTTGATCAGTTGGACCAATACGCTGACCGATATGCGCAGGCAATGCATTAACCGATACGCGACCCTGAATAATCAAGTCCTCCATATCGCGGCGAGAACCCATGCCAGCGTCAGCTAATACTTTATGAAGTTTGACGGTATCTTCATCGTCAGCATCATCATCCAAACCATCGAGATCTGACCAAACTTCATCGCGCATACTCAGTGGTAAATCATCAACATTCGCAAATTGCAAGCTGCTCACTTCTTCTTCAGTCGGCGCATCAGGATCCTCATCTTCACGCAAGCCCTGTGCACGCTGAACGCGACGCTCTGCACCTGTCTGATGAGAAACCTCATTCTCATTAAAGCCATCAGGATTTTTCACATCTAATGCCTCGGGGGCATCTAGAGCAGCATCAAATTCACCAGAAACAACCGAGGCAAATAAAGCTTCACTTTCTGCTGAATTGGGTGCTAATTTGGCAGATTGATTGCCTTGATTGTTGCCGCCCTCACGTGGACCGCTGCCTTCACCACCCTCGCGGCGCGGCCGATCTTTATTGAATGGGCGCTTCTTATTAAATGGATGCTTCCCTGTTCCGGCACGACGTGGATGCCGCGGCCCACGCTCTGTACCCTCGCGACCTTCTGCTTTATTGCCACCCTCATTAGATGGCTCCGCGTCAGAACTTGATGGAACTGCCGATGAATTTACTACCGGGGATGAATCGTTTTCGTTAGAGCTTGTCATTAATTATTGTTTTGTTTCGTCTGATGGTTCTTCAGACTCAGGAGTAACTTCTTCTACTGCTTCATTGATGATCACAGTTTCTACTGTGGCATCTGGATCAAATTCGATAATGGCTTGGCCCAATTGCTCTGCTGCTGCCATTGGCGCTGCATCTTCTAGCATTGGCAAGCTTTGCAAGTTTGTCACACTGAGGTCATCTAAAAATTGCTTGGTGGTGGCATATAAACCCGGGCGGCCGATCGTCTCTTTATGGCCAATCATCTCTACCCAACCACGATCCTCTAATTGCTTCATCACATTGGTGCTGACAGCAACACCACGAATTTCTTCAATCTCGCCGCGCGTCACAGGCTGACGGTAAGCAATAATGGCTAAGGTCTCCATCACTGCACGAGAATACTTTGGCGGCTTCTCCGGGGTTAAACGATCTAAATACTCGCGCATCGATAAACGACTCTGGAAACGCCAGCCAGTCGCAATATGCACCAGCTCCATTCCTTTGTCATCCCAGGCACCCTGAAGTTCGGTTAAGGCTTCATTAATATCTGCAGTAGTGATGTCTTCTACAAATAAGCGAGACAAATCAGCAACGCTGAGTGGTTCCTGTGCGCATAGGAGGGCTGTTTCAATAACGCGCTTGTTGTGATCGTCCATAAAAATTGGGCTATCAGGAATGTCCTGATGAGGCTTTAAAAAATGTATTTCAGTAATGGGTTTGGGGTGTTCTCTAGCTACTACGAACAATCCATCTCTTAGATTCTAGTTGGGGATTGGTTCGCGCCGAAACGAAGTCCTTTTCGTTCACCGTGTACCCATTATAAGGTAGGCTCAATACAATAGCCATATGCACAATATTTCATCAAAACCCCAGATTCAGTCATTTGTGGCGCCGAACTCCCCAGAACGCCGTCGCCTCCTAGGGCTGGGCATTGGTATTGGGACCCTTCTTGGGGCAGCAGGCCTCTCCTCATGCAGCTTGATTGGGAGCAAAAAACCGGTGATTGGCTTGGCACTTGGTGCAGGAGCAGCCAGAGGTTTTGCCCATGTAGGCGTGATTAAGGCACTAGAAGCCCAAGGCATTCGACCTGACATCGTTGTTGGCAGTAGCGCTGGCAGCGTGATTGCCGCCCTACTTGCCTCTGGCGCTACGGGTAATGAGCTCAATCGCCTTGCCCTCAATTTAGATGAAGCTACGATTGCCGACTGGGGTCTGCCATTTGTGGGCCGTTTTGGCGGCCTAATTAAAGGGGATGCCCTGCAAAACATGGTGAACCGAGAAGTCCAAAATAAAACTATTGAGCAAATGCGTATCCCCTTGGGAATTGTGGCAACTGAATTGCAATCAGGCAAAGGTGTCTTATTTAGAACTGGCAATACCGGCCAGGCAGTGCGCGCATCATGCAGCGTACCAGGTGTTTTTCAGCCCACAGTCATTGGCAATAAAGAATATGTGGATGGTGGATTAGTAGCGCCGGTGCCAGTGAGTTATGCAAGACAAATGGGGGCGACCATTGTGATTGCAGTCAATATTTCTTCTGAGCCAGCCCATCAAGATGCCAGCGGTACGTTTGGAATCCTTCAACACACCATTGCAATTATGCAAAGCAGTATTAATCAGTTCGAACTTAAGAGCGCTGATATTGTCATCACCCCACAACTTAAGCAAATGAGTAGTGGCGATTTCAAATCCAGAAATGCAGCGATCCTTGCAGGAGAATCTGCGGCACAGGAACAAATGGCTTTAATTAAGGAAAAGCTAAAGGGCTAAACCCCCTTAAATCAGATGCCCTTTTCATAGGCATGGTATATTTCCATATATCTAATTGTAGTTACAATTAGATATATGGAAATTACTTATGACCGATCAAAAAACCTATACAACATCAACAACCGCAATCTCTCCTTTGAGGAGGTGGTTAATTTTGATTTTGAAACCGCCAATTACGCGATCGACAAGAGAAAAGATTATGGAGAGATCCGTCGATGCGCGATTGGGTATCTTGGAAACAGGTTGTATGCCTTAGTTTTTACAGAAACGAAAAATGGTATTCGAGTAATTAGCTTTAGAAAAGCCAATAAACGAGAGGTAACAAATTATGAACAAAAAAATTAAGAAAGATATGGAAGATTTTGAATGGACGGCGGCTGAATTAAAGGCCTCCAAGAAAATCAACTCCCTTCCAAAGTCCTTACAGCAAAAAATTGCGTCGCGCAAGACTAGAGGATCGCAAGTGGCGCCAACAAAAATTTCAACGACGATTCGTTTGTCTAGCGAGGTAATTCAATCGTTCAAAGCTACTGGAGCAGGCTGGCAATCAAAGATTGATTTCGCCCTAAAGCAGTGGCTTGAAGAACATACGCTTGTATAAGCGGCTTAGAGCTATAAACTGCGTGACTTACGCTTCAGTTTTTTAACTTCATTGAGAAGCTCTTGACGCTCTGAGTCATTCAGACTGTCGCTACCATCTAAGCGGCGTGCACCATCAAAACGCTTATCCCAATACAGACTTCCAAGATCATCGACACGAACAGTGGTGCCCTTGGATGGAGAGTGAATAAATTTATTGTCACCAACGTAAATACCAACGTGGGAAAAAGTTAAACGCATCGTATTAAAAAATACGAGGTCACCTGGTTGCAACTCATCACGATTAATGGGTTTACCAACGCGACTCATCTGTGTTGATTTGCGTGGCAGCAAAAATCCAAGCTTGTCTTTGAAGACGTAGCCAACAAAACTACTGCCGTCTAAGCCAGACTGAGGCAACTCAGTATCCGAGCGATAACGCACGCCAATCACTTCCATAGCGCGATCAATCAGCTCTTCTGATTTTCCAGAGACGCTATCAACCAAGCGATCAGATACCCGATAGAGATAAGAGCGTCCAGCTTGAAACATACTTTCTTTAGGGACCACTGCTTCTGCAGCGGCGACACTAGGCGCATCGACTGCATAGGTCGATACACAAAACACAAATCCCATGGCAAGGCCAAGAGACTTTAAAAGTAGTGCTTTTTTCAGTGACATCAATTCAGTTTAACAAAGAACATTTAATTAGCCAAGTCTAGACTGTAGTCTTAAGTCTTTGTTTATAAAGCTAATTTAGCCTTAAATTGGGGCAAATGCACCAATTTAGCCCATTCAAAGGCAATTTTGTCGCCGCCTTAAGTCAACTCAGCATCAGCAAAAAGCTCCTTGGTATAGACCTGGCGAGGATTCTTAATCAAGGTTTCGGTATCTCCAAACTCCACCACCTTGCCGCCTTTAAGGACCATCACCTCATGAGACATTGCCCGAATCACCGCCAAATCATGGCTAATCATCAGATAGGCCAAGTTGTACTTCTTCTGCAATTCAGTGAGTAAGGCTAATACTTGTTTTTGGATTGAGACATCTAAAGCTGAGGTAGGTTCATCTAAAACCAAAATTTGTGGGCGCAGGATGAGCGCCCTGGCAATGGCAATCCGTTGTCTTTGTCCGCCAGAGAACTCATGTGGATAGCGTGTGAGTGCCGAGCGGTCAATGCCAACTTCTTTGAGCATATCGACTACCCGATTTTCGCGTTCAGCAATTGAGAGTGTCGGAAAGTGAACATCTAATCCCTCGGCCACAATCTGCATTACATTCATCCGCGGGGACAAGGAACCAAATGGATCTTGAAAAATTACCTGCAAGCTTGAGCGCATCGCGCGCCGCTCTACTGGTTTTAGTTTTTGCCAATCATTACCGAGAACATCAACAGCGCCAGAGACCTCTGCCGCAGAATCCCCTAACAAACCTAGCACCGCCATACCAAGGGTAGTCTTGCCAGATCCTGATTCACCAATCACGCCAATCGTTTGCCCCTGCTTTAAAGAGAAGCTCACCTTCTTCAATACCTTGTGCGGTGGCGCCTTTTTAAACCAAGAGCTCGATTCTGAACTGGGATAGGCGACTGATAAATCATCAGTCTTTAGAAGAACGGGAGCTAATGGCATCACAGGAGCCAAATCACGAACGGGCCCACTATTGACTAACGCCTTTGTGTAGGGATCGCTCGGTTGAGTGAAAACCTGTTTAGTTGAGCCTGACTCCATCAAGTTGCCTTGATTTAATACAGCGACACGCTGCGCAAAGTGTTTTACCAAATTGAGATCATGTGTAATCAATAAAATACCCATACCACCTTGATCTTTAGATTCTTCTTGGAGTTCTTTGAGTAAATCTAAAATCTGCAAACGCAAACTCACATCAAGGGCAGTAGTCGGCTCATCGGCAATTAAGAGGCGAGGTTTACAGGCCAAGGCCATCGCAATCATGGCACGCTGACGCTGGCCGCCTGAGAGTTGGTGTGGGTAAGAATGAAAGCGTCGTTCTGGCTCGGGAATACCAGTCTTCTTAAGCAGATCAATCGCTGCATCAATGCAATCCGCCTTAGAAATTAACGGCTGATAAATCTGGACTGCTTCAATAATTTGATTGCCAACTGTAAATAATGGATTGAGCGCAGTCATCGGCTCCTGAAAGACCATGGCAATTTCTCGACCACGAATTTCACGAATATCTTGGATGGGCAATGAGAGTAAATCGACTGTGCCCTGCCCGTCTTTTTTATTCCACAAAATCTTGCCAGATACTTTAGCGCCCTCGGGCTCGAGTCGCAAGGGAGCTAAAGCAGTCAGTGTTTTGCCGGAGCCAGATTCACCCACTAACGCAACTCGCTCACCAATCCCAATTTCCAAATCGAGATGATTAACCGCAAACTTTTCGCGGCGCCCGGCCCCAAATGAAATACACAGATTCTCATAACGTAGCAGGCTCATGAGCGACCTCCACTCATCGTGCCAGATTTACGAGAGTCAAATGCATCCCGTAATGCCTCGCCCATGAACGTCAGCAATAGTAAAGTTGCCACTAGCACCACAAAGGTGGATAAGGAGATCCACCAAGCATCTAAATTGCCCTTACCTTGTGAAAGTAACTCTCCAAGACTTGGAGTACCAGGCGGCACACCTAGACCCAAGAAATCCAAGCTTGTCAAAGACAAAATGGCAGCACTCATCCGAAACGGTAAAAAAGTAATCACTGGGGTCAAGCTATTTGGCAGAATATGGCGCCACATGATTTGCACATTCGTTAGTCCCAACGCCCGTGCTGCACGCACATACTCCAGGGCGCGATTGCGGAAAAATTCCGCGCGCACATAGTCAGACAAGCCCATCCATCCAAAGGCAGCCAAGAGGATGATCAACAAGGAGATGCTGGGATTAAAGATCGAAGCAAAAATAATCAGCAGATACAACTCTGGCATCGCCGACCAAATTTCAATGAGGCGTTGCGAGACCAAATCAAACTTGCCACCAAAGAAGCCCATCAAAGATCCCGTAATAATGCCCACACTCACCCCCACTATCGTGAGTGCTAAACCAAACAAAATAGATAAGCGGAATCCGTAAATGAGACGCGCCAGAACATCGCGCCCACGATCATCGGTGCCAAGCCAGTTTTCCCAAGAAGGTGGCGCAGGGTTGGGCACCTGAGAAAAGTAATTGAGGGTCTCGTAGCTATAGTGAATCGGCGGATAGATTGCCCAATTGCCATTGCTCGTAATATTTTGACGAATATCTGGATCCAAGAAATCCGTCGGGGTCGAGAAATCACCACCAAAAACCGTCTCAGCATGATTCTTTGTAATTGGGAAATAGAAGTGTCCTTCATAACGGACAACTAAAGGTTTGTCATTGGCAATCAGTTCGGCGCACATGGATAAGCCAAATAGGATCATGAAGATCCATAAACTTGTGTAGCCGATACGACTGTTCTTAAAGCGCTGCCAACGACTCATGAGCCGCCTCCAGCGCCAAACTGAATACGAGGATCAATGTAAACGTAGCAAAGATCAGAAATCAGTTTGGTAAACAAGCCAATCAGGGTAAATAAATATAGGGTGCCAAATACCACTGGGTAATCTCTACGCATCACAGACTCATAAGAGAGCAAACCAAGCCCGTCCAATGAGAACAGTGTTTCGATTAATAAGGAGCCCGTGAAAAATGCGCCGATGAATGCTGCTGGGAAGCCCGTTACTAGAGGTAAGAGCGCATTACGGAATACATGCTTCCACAGTACTTGTTTTTCAGTGAGGCCCTTGGCCCTAGCAGTCAATACATACTGCTTGCGAATTTCTTCCAAGAAAGAATTTTTAGTCAACATCGTGATGACTGCAAAACTACCTAATACTGAGGCGGTGATTGGCAACACTAAATGCCATAGATAGTCCATCACCTTGCCGATTAAACTGAGATCGCTCCAGTTGTCCGAGGTAAGACCTCGCAAAGGAAAAATTTGCAAGAAGCTACCGCCGCCGAAGATCACTAAAAGCAATACTCCCAAGACAAATCCCGGGATGGCATAGCCAACCAATATCATGCTACTCGTAACGGCATCAAAGCGAGAACCATCGCGCACTGCCTTGGCAATGCCCAATGGGATCGAAACTAAGTAGGTGATAAAGAAGGTCCACAAACCAATGCTGATGGATACGGGTAATTTTGAAACGACTAAGCCCCAGACACTTTGATGCTGGTAATAGCTTTGACCCAAATCAAATCTGGCAAAACGCCCTAACATCATGAAGTAGCGCTCTAAGGGCGGCTTATCAAAACCGTAAAGCGCTTTTACTTCCTCCAAGCGCTGGGCATCGATACCTTGGCGTCCACGATAAGTTGCACCAGCGCCAGAAGACTCCGTACCCCCAACAGCAGCATCACCTTTGCCTTTAAGCTCTAAAACCATTTGCTCGACTGGGCCACCCGGCACAAACTGCACCACTGCAAAAGTCAAAGTGAGTACGCCTAATAAAGTAGGAATCATCAAGAGCAGTCGCTTAAAGATATATGCGCGCATTTGTCCTTGCATTATTTAGACTCCTCTTTCCACCAATTTTGCATAATCCAGGGCTCAGCAGAATAGTACAAAGGGGGCTCGGGATAGCGCATCTCTTTCCGAAAAGCGACGCGGTGTGTAGGGTTGTACCACTGAGGGACAACGTAATAGCTATTCCATAAAACACGGTCCAAGGCTCTCGTCGCTGCACGCAACTCCTCACGGTTTTGTGCTTTGGTAATTTCCTCAACCAAAGCATCTACCACAGGTGATTGCACCCCGATGATGTTGTCGGAACCCTTCTCTTTGGCAGCTTGACTGCCAAAACGATCCCAAAGCTCATTGCCAGGGTTTTGTGAATCTGGAAAACGCGTGGTCGTCATCTCAAAGTCATAATCATTGATCCGCTTTTGATACAAGGCAAAGTCACTCGTGCGAATATCCAACTGAATACCAAGCTTCTCTAAGTTCCGACTATAAGCAGAAATGACTCTCAAGAAAAATCCGCCGTTTTCTACCATCTCCATGCGGAAAGGTTCGCCTCTTTCATTTCGCAAGGCGCCATCTCGATATTGCCAGCCTGCATGCATTAATAGTTCACGGGCTTTCTTTAAATTCTGGCGCAAACTATCTGGTGATTTGGTTGATGGCGGTGCTGGCATGGGACCAAAGACTGCATCAGGCACCCATTGTGGATATTTAGCCTTAAGCGGTTTTAGTAACTTGAGCTCTGCTTCAGTAGGTTTACGAGGACCATCAAAATTGGCACTCAGATCACTATTGGTGAAGTAACTGTTAATACGCCCATATTGATCAAAAAATATTTGACGATTCAGCCATTCGAAATCTAATGCTAAGCCCAATGCTTGACGAACGCGCACATCCTGAAAAATCGGTTTACGCACATTCATGGCAAAACCTTGCATCCCCGCACCATTGTGATTTAAGAATGCCTTCTTTGTTAAGGTGCCGTTATCAAACTTAGAGCCCACATAACCTTTTGCCCAAATCTTGGCACGATATTCCACAATGGCATCAAACTCACCCGCCTTAAATGCCTCGAGGCGAACGGCATCATCGCTATACAACTTATAAAGCACGCGATCAAAGTTATAAAAACCGACGCGCACATTCAAAGGCTTACTCAATTGATCTGCCCAGTATTGTGGATTGCGTTTATAGACAATCGATTTACCGGCTTTAAAAGATTCAATCAGGTACGGGCCGCTTCCCACAGGCGCTTCGAAGGCGATCTTCTCAAAAGGAATAATCGTACCGTCAGGTTTCTTACCCCAATTGCGAGAAAAAATTGGCAGAGTTCCAGCCAAGATTGGTAGCTCAGCATTGTTATTCTTAAAGTCAAAACGTACGGATCGATCTGAGAGCACTACTGCTTCTTTGATATCGGCAAAAGTGGTTTTGAATCGTGGATGCGCCTTGCCACTCATGAGCACATCAAAACTATATTTAACATCTGCAGCTAAAACTGGCGTGCCATCAGAAAATTTTGCTTCTGGCCGAATCCGAAACGTGACTGACTGACGATCTGCTGCTACTGCGATATCTTCAGCTAGCAATCCATAAATACTGGATACCTCATCCGCACTCCCCTCGGCCAAAGATTCAAACATCAAATCAATTCCAGGGGCGGTTACACCGCGCAGCGTATAGGGATTGAACTTATCAAAACTGGTTCTTTGCCCAGGGTTAGGCAAAGTCAGAGTACCTCCCCTAGGAGCATTGGGATTTACATAATCAAAGTGGGTAAATCCATCGGCATATTTAGGCTTGCCATACTGGGAAATCCCCTGAGCCGCCCGCACTGTATTAGCACCAATCCCTACCAGCATGGCTAGGAGCAAGAAATGGGCGATATGGCGAATAGGGTTTAGGGTAGGCATATATGCAACAATTGTAGATAGCTAATCATATTTGAAGCAAAGGAAACAACATGGGCTTTCTCTCAGGCAAAAAAATCCTCATTACCGGCCTCCTCTCCAACCGCTCGATTGCCTATGGTATCGCCAAGGCATGTCATCGCGAAGGTGCTGAACTAGCCTTTACCTATGTTGGCGAGCGCTTTAAGGATCGGATCGTTGATTTTGCGAAAGAATTCAATACCGAGCTCATTTTTGACTGTGATGTAGGTAGCGATGAGCAGATTAGCGCCCTCTTTGCGGATTTGGCCAAATCCTGGCCTCAATTTGATGGCTTTGTTCATGCCATTGGTTTTGCCCCCCGTGAAGCGATTGCTGGAGACTTTTTGGAAGGGCTCTCGCGCGAAGGCTTCAAAATTGCGCACGATATTTCTGCATATAGTTTTCCTGCAATGGCCAAAGAGGCATTGCCGATGTTGCGCGATAAATCATCTTTAGTCACATTGACCTACTTGGGCTCAATGAAGAATGTTCCAAACTACAACACCATGGGTTTAGCAAAAGCTTCTTTAGAGGCATCGGTACGCTACCTCGCTGGCTCAGTGGGTCCAAAAGGTATTCGTGCTAACGGCATTTCTGCTGGCCCGATTAAAACTTTGGCTGCTTCTGGAATCAAAGGCTTTGGAAAAATTTTGGAGGCGGTTGAAAAAACTGCACCACTCCGTCGCAACGTCACAATTGATGATGTTGGTAATACTGCTGCCTTCTTGTTATCCGATTTAGCCAATGGCATTACTGGTGAAATCATCTACGTGGATAACGGCTTTAGCCAAGTAGTTGGCGGAATGGAAGACGCTTGAGCATTCCACTAAGCGAGGCCCTGAAGTTTTGGGCCAAGCTTGGCTTCATTAGTTTTGGTGGGCCCGCAGGACAAATCGCTGTTTTACATCAAGAGTTGGTTGAGAAGCGTCGCTGGATTTCTGAGCGGCGCTTTTTACATGCGCTTAACTATTGCATGCTACTGCCTGGACCTGAAGCCCAGCAGTTAGTTACTTATATTGGCTGGCTAATGCACCGCAGTTGGGGCGGCATCCTAGCTGGAACGCTCTTTGTATTGCCATCACTATTGATTTTGATTGCGCTATCGTGGATTTATCTCACCTTTGGACAAGTGCCCTGGATCGCTGCCATCTTTTTTGGCATTAAGCCTGCAGTTGTCGCCATTGTTTTGCACGCAGCCGTTCGTATTGGTAAGCGGACTATTCACAACAATGCATTGAAGTGGATTGCGCTTACTTCTTTTTTAGCCATCTTCATTTTGAACTTAGCTTTTCCGATCATCATCATGATCGCTGCTGCTATTGGCTACTGGGGAGGTAAGCGCTATCCGGAGTATTTTGAGCAAACATTACATGCAAACTCCAAAGAGAAAAATTACGGCGGCGCCATCATCGATGACAACACCCCCACCCCTCTGCATGCTCAATTTAATCTTCAGAGAACTATTCGTCATAGCGCAATTGCATTAACTTGTTGGCTACTGCCGATTGCAGTATTGATCACCATCTTTGGTTGGAAAACGCTCTACCCTCAAATCGCTTGGTTCTTTACTAAGGCTGCACTTCTCACCTTTGGTGGTGCATATGCTGTACTACCCTATGTTTACCAAGGCGCAGTAGATCATTTTCATTGGCTTAGTGCCAATCAGATGATTGATGGTTTAGCCCTTGGAGAAACTACGCCAGGGCCCCTCATCATGGTAGTTGCCTTCGTCGGCTATCTTGCTGGTCATATTCAGCATCTCATCGGCAGTAGCAATCCATTTTGGTTTGGCGTACTTGGTGCTTGCGTTGCTACTTGGTTTACCTTCTTGCCCTCTTTCTTTTTTATTCTGGTGGGCGGTCCCCTGATTGAATCTACTCATGGCAAGCTTGGCTTTACTGCACCACTGACTGCCATTACTGCAGCAGTGGTTGGCGTCATCGCCAATTTAGGCTTGTTTTTTGCCTATCACGTGTTTTTACCAAGCGGTCTAGGCGCCTCTATTTCCTGGATATCGATCATCATCTGCGGACTGGCGGGATTGGCGCTATTTAAGTTTCAAAAAGGAGTAATGACGGTTCTAGGAGGCTCTGCATTAGCTGGACTGCTCGTATACCTGATTACAGTTCTCATGGGCTAAGCCCCCTTCCCAAGATTGGCATAATGGAAGCTATGCGAATCGAAGCCCAAACTATTACCCACCTTCAAGAATGGCTCGGTAAAACCGAGTCAGTATCTGACACCATTACAGCAGCGCCTGTTCGCGCCCTATCGGCAACTCTAGATCGACTTGATCCAGAGCCCAATAAGGGCGCATTCCTTCCTGAACTGTGGCATTGGCTGTATTTCTTGCCGCATGCAAGGCAATCTGAAATTGGTGCTGATGGTCATCCCCAACGTGGCGGTTTCTTGCCGCCGGTTCCACTTCCACGTCGTATGTGGGCAGGTAGCCGTATCCAGTGGTTGGCGCCACTTTCAGTAGGCGATGACATTGAGCGCGTTTCTAAAATTGAATCCGTGACCCATAAGTCAGGTCGTACCGGTGATTTGATTTTTGTTTTAGTGAAACATCAGATATCAAACCAATATGGTCTTGCCATCATTGAAGAGCACGATATTGTCTATCGAGATGCACCAGGACCTGATGACAAACCAGTTGCACCTACTCCCGCACCAACCGATGCAAAGTGGACTAAGATAATCACACCTGATGATGTGTTGCTCTTTCGTTACTCAGCGCTCACTTTTAATGGTCATCGTATTCACTATGATCGTCAATACGTTACCGAGGTAGAAGGCTATCCAGGATTGATTGTGCATGGGCCTTTAATTGCTACTCTACTAGTAGATTTAGTGCGTCAAAGTATTCCGGGCTGTAAGCTGAAGAGTTTTGAATTCCGTGCAATTAGGCCAACCTTTGATATCAATATCTTCAAAGTATCCGCTAAGCCTGATTTAGAAAAAGATCCTAGTGGCAAAACGATTACTATTTGGGCGCAAGATCATGAAGGCTGGCTAACCATGCAAGCTACTGCTGTTCTGGCATAACGTAGCAATACTAATAAGAGAATATTTTGATGAGTAATGATCATTTAACTCGTGAGCTAGCCAGCTTTGCTGCCAATTTAAAAGCCAGTGATATTCCAAGTGATGTGATGAGTCGTGCTGAAGATTTATTGGTGGATTGGTTTGGCTCAGCAATCGCAGGCAAAGGTTCGCGCCCTGTGGAAATCATCACTCAGTTTGCTCAGAGTATGGGTAGTTTTGATAGTAGCCATGCTGGCCCTTCTGAAATAGTGATCTCTCGAAAAAGTTCAAGCCCTTTTTTGGCCGCAATGGCTAATGCTGCTGCATCACACGTAGTAGAACAGGATGATGTTCACAATGGTTCAGTCTTTCATCCAGCTACCGTAGTGTTTCCGCCTGCCCTAGCCTGCGCACAAGCAATCGGCGCCTCTGGAGAAGAACTGTTAGTTGCAGCAGTAGTGGGTTACGAAGTGGGTATTCGGGTTGGCGAATTCTTGGGACGCTCACACTACAAAGTCTTTCATACCACCGGCACTGCTGGCACGTTCGCTGCTGCGGCTGCTGTCGGGCGACTGCTCAAGCTCACCCCTGCGCAAATGCTACATGCCTTTGGTTCTGCTGGCACACAGTCCGCTGGCGTATGGGAATTTTTACGTGATGCTGCAGACTCCAAACAATTACATACCGCTCATGCAGCGGCAACTGGCTTGATGTCGGCCTATATTGCTCAAGCAGGCTTTACTGGTGCAGAGCATATTCTTGAGGGCAAGCAAGGTTTGGCTGCCGGCATGTCAAGCGATGCCGACCCCAGCAAATTGGTTGATCGTTTAGGCAGCCGCTGGACCCTAGCAGAGACAAGCTTTAAATACCACTCCTCTTGTCGCCATACTCACCCTGCCGCTGACGCGCTATTGCATGTGATGCTGACCAATAAACTCAAGCCAAGCGATATCGCTAAGGTAGAAACATTAGTGCATCAAGGCGCGATCGATGTCTTGGGGCCTGTAACTAATCCAGCAACTGTGCATCAATCGAAGTTTTCCATGGGCACTGTGCTGGCCTTGGTTGCGTACTATCAATTTGCTGGCCTGCAAGAATTTGATGCTCACTTTAAGGATGATGCCATTTGCCTCTTCCGCGATCGGGTCACCATGACTCTTGATCCCGAAGTAGATAGCGCCTATCCACAACGCTGGATTGGTAAAGTCAAAGTACATTTGAATAATGGACAGATTCTGGATGGTCGCGTGGATGAACCCAAAGGGGATCCTGGAAACACCTTAAGCCGCGCTGAGATCACTGATAAGGCAATGCGCCTTGCCGCTTTTAGTGGGGGTGCTAGCCCTGTTGAGATGAGTAAGGCAATTGATCACTTGTGGAATATCCGCAAACAGGCCAAGATAGGCTTTCTACTTCAAAACAATTAGTCCGCCTAGCCAATATGAATCCACTCAATACGCCTTTAGGTTTTTGTAGTAACTTTTTATTTGTGCCGGGTACTCGCCCTGATCGTTTTGCAAAGGCACTAGATAGTGGTGCAAGTAGTGTCATCCTGGACTTGGAAGATGCTGTTGCTGCAGAGGATAAAGAGACTGCTCGCAATTCAATCCAAGCGGCATGGCCTAGCTTTACTGCTGAGCAAAAGAAACGCCTCATCATTCGCAGTAACTCGCCAGGTAGTCAGTTTTATTCTGCTGATTTAATGCTGGCGCAAAAACTGGATCTTGCCTGCCTGCTGATTCCCAAAAGTGAATCTGCTGATGAAATGAATGGCGCTGCACTAGTCTTGCCAAATACCGCCCTCATCCCCATGATTGAAACTGCTGTTGGCTTAGACCGTTTAAGCGAAATAACGAATGCAAACCAAGTCATTCGTCTTGCAATAGGTAATTTAGATTTGCAGGCAGACCTTGGAATGGTTTGTGATCCACAAGAAACCGAACTTCAGACTGCGCGTTTCCAAATCATCCTGGCATCTCGAGTTGCCCAAATTGCCCCTCCTATTGATGGGGTTACGCCAACCACCGATGACGTGGCACGTATTCAAGATGATGCAAAGCGAGCTAAGCGCATGGGCTTTGGTGGAAAACTCTGTATCCATCCAAAGCAAGTGGGTATTGTGAAGGCTGCTTTTATGCCTTCAGAGGAAGAATTAGCTTGGGCTCAGCGGGTCATTGAGGCTGATAAAACCTCTAAAGGAGGTGCAGTTAAGCTAGATGGGCGCATGATTGATCGTCCAGTGGTGCTGCTGGCTCAAAGAACCGTTGCTATTGCTGGTGAGCACTAGGCATTAGCTTGCCTAAAAGGCCATTAAACTGGCAGAATATCGAACACATTAAAAGATGGAGATCAAAGTGAAGATTAAGAATTTCTTATTTTCTGGAATGACTGCGGCCCTGACTGCAAGCGCACTTCTGAGCGGCAATGCCATGGCAGAAAAAGACTGGCCAAGTAAGTCGATTACCTTAGTCGTACCATTTGCTGCTGGCGGACCAACTGACACTGTTGCACGATTAATTGCGGTGCCAATGGGACAAGCCTTAGGCCAAACCGTAGTAGTAGAAAACGTCAATGGTGCAGGCGGCACGATTGCATCGACTAAAGTAGCACGCGCTGCACCAGATGGCTATACCATTTACTTGCACCACATGGGTATGGCAACAGCGAATGCACTCTATGACAAACTTCCCTACGATCCAATGACTAGCTTTGAATACATTGGCCAAGTAGCTGACGTGCCAATGGTGCTTTTGGGTAAGAAGGATTTGCCACCAAATAATTTCAAAGAGTTAGAGGCCTACATCAAGGCAAATGGCTCAAAAATCACGATGGCTAATGCCGGTCCAGGCGCGGTGTCACAGCTTTGCGGCTTGTTATTCCAAAGCCGTATGGGCGTGAAGCTTACTAACATCCCTTACAAAGGGACTGGCCCAGCACTAACAGACTTATTGGGCGGCCAAGTAGATCTGCTTTGCGATCAAACGACCCAAACCATTCCTTATATCAAGGACGGTCGTGTGAAGGCTTATGGCACTACCACCATGAAACGCTTACCTGCAATCGCAAACGTACCTACTTTGGATGAGCAAGGCTTAAAAGGTTTCGAGGTTAAAGTTTGGCATGGCATGTACACACCAAAAGGCGTTCCAAAACCAATCTTGGATAAGCTCAATGCAGCGTTGAAAAAATCACTCAACTCACCTGACGTGAAAAAACGTTTAGAAGATGCCAACATTGATATCGTCTCGCCAGACAAGATGACTCCGAATGGCTTAAAGACTCACCTTGAAGCAGAAGTGAATAAATGGGGTCCGATTATTCGTAAAGCGAATATCCCAGACTAAGTATTTACTCCATCAAATAAAAAGCCAGCAACATGCTGGCTTTTTTCTTTCTGAAGACTCAATCTCGTATTTTCTCAACCCCGCATTTCTTAACCTGGTCTAAATAAATAACCAGAACGGGCTTTATCTCTGCGTCTTCTATATAGCGCCCCAAACACTGCTATCAATGCCCAGATGGCTAAGAATGGGTCTAATAAGTAATCCCACAGATTGGCAGACTCATGCCAATGCGCCGCCCACGCAAGAATAGCAATTGCAATGATCCAAACGCCCTTACTCCAATTGGCTAGACCACACACTACCGCAAAAAGTAAGACTGCAATAAAAAAGAGGACTGATCCATATCCCCAAGCATAGGGATCGATCATGCCAATACCTAAGGCCAGCGGGTAAAAGACAATAGCAATACAAGCTATAGAAACTTTAAATGCAAATGGAGTAGGTTTTCTTCCCGACAACAATGAAGTCCAAAGTAATAACATCGTGACAATACTCAGATCACCAATAACACCTCGCACATAAGCAACCAGCGGTAATTCCATGCCGAGCCCTAAGGGCCAGAAAAAGAGATTGCCGAGCAATAGAATCAACATTACTTTTGTCGTGAGCGAAAGCTCTTGGGATGATGTTTTTTGCAATAGCAATATCATCACTACTGCACACGTAATGGATAGCTCAACTAAAGCAAAAATCTGCATGAGGTGATTCATTATTTAGCCTCCTGAGAAATGATATTTGCTGATGGAGTGTCGAGCTGGCTTTGAGCACGCTTTAACCAGGCCCCGGAGAAGTATCGATGACGAATCTTCTTGCGATCCCAGGTATAGGCCAAATGTGCATCATTACCATCAGTGCTAATGAGGTATGGATAAGAAAACTCTTTGCGCTGATCTGCTGGCAAGGCCTCATCATCTTCCACTACTTCAATCACTTGCCACTGCCCAGATTTGGGATCAGCCATCATCAAGGCTAAGCGATAACGCCCTGCTTCAATATTATTTAAGACCAAAATTCGGGCACCGCTATTGAGTATCAAACCAGCTACTGCAGAATTGGGGTTGGCAATCGGTAAATCTGCAACTGACTGCCATGATTGACCTGCATTAAATGTTTCGCTAACGGGTACTTGCTTTGCATAACCCGCTCTTCTTGTTTGACGGAAATATGCAGTTGCGTCTTGAGCATCATTTACAAATACCAGTGGCTGAATGGCGCTTCGGCCTGAGCTCATACGACGCTTATCAATGACTTGTCCGGCATCAACCCTTAAGAATTCACCGAAGCGTCCGATCCACTCGTGATACGCAGGCAAACCTAGACGGCCATCGGCAAACGCAATAGCTGGAGACTTCACTAGAGTGCTGATATTAATCAGAGGGGATCCAATCAGGCGCTGTGGATTAGACCAAGTCAAACCTTCATCATCCGAAATCACACTAGAAATTGAGCTCCCTGCCCAGCCCCCAATCGAAACCGTAACAAAGAATAATTGCAAGCGACCATCTGCCATTCTGGCAGGGACTGGATTACCGAGTTTAGAGATGTAACGTGATAAACCCTTTTCAGCACTCACTCTATCCATGACAACAGTAGGAGCACTCCAATTGGATGACTTAGGATCAAAGACGGCACTATTTATCACAACATCTGCTGCGCCTTCACGACTACCGGCAAACCAAAAAGCTCGAAGAGCGCCATCCTTCAATGCAATCAGAGATGCTGCGTGTACTGAAGCGGCGCCTGTTTCTGGCAACCAAGTACTAACGGGGCTTGCAATGTTTGCCTTACTTGGAGTATTTTGGTTTTTAGGTTTTGGGGCTGGGGCTACCTCTAATTCCTCTTCAACTGGAGTAACTATCTGTGTTGCGAATGGCGCCCAAGCTGGTCGACTATCAATATGCAAGAATCCGAGTACTGCAGTTAGCAATAAAAAACAGAGGGCAATAACACGGCTCATCTACAAACATCCTTAACATTAGAAAGATCCGGGGCGATCACCGGTGTTACAACTAGATACTCATTCACAAAAAGATACTTTCCGATATGGCCTTGTAACATCTGCTTGATTTCTTCATCAGAGTGGCGTGCACGCATCTCCATTCTCTGCCCAACAATCTGACAGGAGTCGCATAGCTCTGGCTTAGCCCCCAATGGTGCATGGACTGCCACGATAGGATAGGAACTTGTTAGCTTGCTTACTTCAGCAGCATCTTTAGCCAAATAGCCATGGAGCTTGGTTCCGGGCAACAACAATCGGTACTCTTCATCTTTGGCGCGATAGTCACAAGGTATCCAAACATCCTTACCTTGAACTTGCGTAATCGTTTCAACCGAGTAACGGCCTAGCTTTGCCTCCAAGGGAGTAAGGCTACTAGTCAGCGCGCAATAAGTCAAAAAACATCCTGCCAATGCAAGCGTCTTCGAATGATTACGCCTCAGTAAACCTACCAAAACAATCACCAGACTTCCAGCCATCAATATCCAGTGGCAATAAGAGTAGGTCCATGTGAATAGATCTTCCATGAGACCAGAGAATTGCAGATTGATACCTATCCACAATAGAAGTGAAAGAGCTAGCATCTGCAGTAGCAAGGCAATCCGAAAGCCCCACAAAGGTAATCGCTCCCAATGCAAGGCAATCAAGGCAGCGAATGCTGGCATGATTGGCAACAGATATCTGCCAGAGCGCTGACTCGGCAAAGTAAAGACGATTAAAAATGCAACGATGAGTAGTAACAGGAGAACTTCTTCTAAGCTTAAGAAGCGGCGTTCACGCCAGCATTGCCATAAAGTTGAAATCAATACAAAAGTAAATAAACCAGCATTAGCCAATGTCGTTAAAAGTAATAGCCAAATACTGTCGCCACCACGCAGAAGGTCTAATACGTAGTTAGAGTTTCTGGCTGCAAATTTGCCAGCATTTTCGCCAAGAACAAATTCTTTCCAAATCGCTTCTGGGTTTGGATCAAAAGCAAACCACAAGGCAAACACCGCTAAAGCCAATAGACCAGCGATGCAAACCTTATATAGATCATGGGTGAGTATTTTTGGAATACTCCACTGCCGCCAGCGCCAGTAGTAAAGGCCTAGGGCAAAAGTGGCAGGCGCGATGTATGCAAAAGATTTGGCAAATAGTGCCAGGCCAAAACAAATGCCAGCCAATAGCGGGAAAAAGAACTTGGATTCGAATGCGCCCTTACCCCAATAGAGCAGCGCCATAAATGGCAAGCTAATCCAAAAGACTTCTGGTGGGTCTGCTAAGAAAGGACGTCCATAACGATAGGTGGCAAAAAAAGAAAGCCATACCAAAGTTGCTAACAAACCAGTTTGGGTTTTACCGCTAAGGCGACGAACCGCTAAAAATAAGAAAAAAGCGGTAAGTCCTGTATAGAGGACACTAGGCCAACGTAAGCTCGCTAGAGACCATTGACTTGCCCAATGGCTAGAAGCAAGACCTTGCCAAAAAATGAGTGGAGGCTTGGTATTTTTGATTCCGTCCATTTCAGACTGCAAGGGTAGCCAATTACCGACCTGCGCAGTCATGCGGACTATATGCATATAGGGGTACTCGTCCCCGTTTTTAGGTGCAAACCGACTATCTAAGCCATAAAGATAGGTAAATACACCTAGAAGCAGTATCAGAAGAGCAGAACGGTAAGAAAATAAGCCACGCATCCCTATAGTTTATAGGTATGCAGGAAGATCAGAAAAAAGTAGACTCCACCCCTTTTTGGAATGAGCTTATGAGAAATGAATATGAAGCAATTCTCACTTTTCTCAGAACTTCTTGTTTAAGATGCTACTAAGCAAAAATGCAATACATTATTTAAGAAATAAACCAATTGGAGATGGACCCCATGCGAGCAAAGTATCTCAAACCCGCAATCCTAGCAGTGCTCTATATCGGCTTTAGCCAATGGAGTAGTGTTGCCCTTGCGCAAAACGCTGATGCCAGCAATTTATACAAACGCGGCCTTGCTGCTACCTGCGCTAACTGTCACGGCACTGACGGCATAGGAGTGCCTAATGCTGGTATGCCCATAATCAATAATTTAACAAGCGAGCAAATGCTGACGCAATTGAAGGCATTTAAATCTGGCGCTCGTGAAGGAACCATCATGCCGCAGTTAGCCAAAGGCTACTCTGATGAGCAACTTGCAACTATCGCCAATCAGCTTGGTAAGAAATAATAAGGAAGCCCATCATGGATCGTCGACACTTTATTGGTCAAAGCGCAGCAGCGCTTGGTTTGCTTGCAGGCTTCTCTGGCCATGCTCGTGCTAATTTACAAAAAGCAGAAATTCTTGTTATTGGCGGTGGTTATGGCGGCGCTACTGCTGCTAAATACATACGCCTGTTTTCGAATAACACCGCCAAAGTAACGCTCATTGAGCCAAATGCTTCATTTATTTCTTGCCCGCTATCTAATTTGGTGGTGGGTGGCTCACGCACTTTATCAGAGCTCACTTCACCTTATGACAATCTGAGCAAGCGTCATGGTATTAAAGTCATTCAAGATAGCGTTGCCAGTATTGATGCAGATAAAAAAACCGTCAAGCTAGCCTCAGGTAAAACCTTACGCTACGACAAGGCCATTGTTTCTCCTGGCATTACCTTAATGACCAATACCATTGAAGGTCTAACTCAGGCAAACAAAGATGGGGTGACCTTACAAGCTTGGAAAGCCGGTCCTGAGACCGTTGCACTTCATAAGCAGTTGGCTTCTATGAGAGATGGCGGAACATTTGCCATCAGCATTCCAGAGGCGCCGTATCGCTGCCCTCCTGGCCCATATGAGCGTGCTTGCCAAGTAGCAAACTACCTGAAAAAGAATAAGCCGAAATCTAAGGTACTGATTTTAGATGCTAACCAAGATGTGACATCCAAGGGTGCACTCTTTAAGAAAGTTTGGGCTGAGCAATACACTGGCATGATTGAATATTTACCAAAACATAATGTCACTGCGGTTGATGCAAAAACTAAAACAATCAAGCTTGAAGTTCAAGACGATATTAAGGCTGATGTATTGAATTTACTGCCCGCGATGAGTGCTGGTGAAATTGCAGTCAAAACTGGATTAGCAAATTCGAATGGTCGCTGGGTGAATGTGAACTTCCTGAACTTTGAATCTACAGCGCAAAAGGATATCCATGTATTAGGTGACTCAATACAAATTGCCCCAGCAATGCCCAAGTCTGGTCATATGGCTAATTCACATGCCAAAGTGGCGGCCGCGGCAATTGTGGCTGAGCTCAGCGGCTGGGAAATAAATCCAGCACCTGTTCTCACTAATACCTGCTACAGCTTCGTGAATGAGCGTGAAGTTGTGCACGTTGCCAGCGTGCATCAATACAATGCCGCTGAGAAGACCTTCAAGACTGTTCCAGGATCTGGCGGACTATCGCCGGCACCATCTACGCTCGAGGGTGTTTATGCCTGGGGCTGGGCTCACAATATCTGGGCTGATAGCTTAGGGTAATAAAGAGGGGCGCTTCCGAAAAAAGGGGCCTTTGGGCCTCTTTTTTATTCCCCTAAACCTCATTGCGAAATATACTGAAGTCCACCAAAAAAACAATGGAGTTTTTATGAGCATGACCCCAAACTCACCAAAAGATGCCTCCAAGCTAGAGGCAACCGTTGAAAAGTGGACGGTACCGATTGGCAATCTATTTGTCTCTCTATTCCATCGGATCGCATTATTTGGCATTGGCGCTGCAACCGTCTGGTCTTCCGCCGTCGCCTTCATAGGAATGGTAGATAAAGGATCTGCTTCTATTGAAGATTTGCTCTTACTATTCATCTACCTAGAGATTGGCGCCATGGTCGGCATTTATTTCAAGACTAATCACATGCCTGTGCGGTTTTTAATCTACGTGGCAATCACCGCGGTAACCCGACTCATTATTGATTTGGTTAATACTAAGCATGAGGCCGACCTTCCCATTCTCTACATGGGCATCACAATCCTTGTACTAGCCTTAGCGAATGCAGTAGTACGTTACGCCTCTTTTAAATACCCTAGCAAATCGAGTGAGAGCGAATAGTTTATGAATGGGGCTCTACTTTAGGGGGTTGCTCTATAGGAGCAACCTCTTGACCCTCAAAAGTTTGTACAGCTTCAATAATTTGATAAGGCTGCACACCGCGGTTTAGGCAGTTACGGACATAATCAATACTGGTGCGCAAAGAATAGCACTCACTTGCTAGACGTTTAGATACCTGGATCGTCAGCGCCCGATACTCGAGGACATCCAATCTCTTCAAATACTCGTCTAACTGACTCAGATCAAAATTAGCAAGCAACTCTTGCTCCAGGCTCTTCAAGTCCGCATACAAGCGATTGATCTTATTTTGCATACGCCGGGTTCTAAAACCTGGCAAAGCTTGTAATAGTGGGTAGGCAATAATTAGAAACGGTAAAACCATAAACACAACATGATTTACTAGTTCTGCAAGCCAAAATGGTAAGTACGAAAGCAAGGTAACCAAAAGCGGATAGTTATTATTCTCGAAATGAACAGCTACAGGGCTCTCTGGAAACATCGTATTTTTAAAGGACGGGAATTCTCCACGGTCGGCAAAGAAAGTAGCTTTACCATTAATCTCGGTAGCCGCTTAGAGAAATAAAAATTGAATAGCCGGATGCATACGGTCATCAATTAAGAGATTGGTGGTGGTAGCCAGCATTTTGATATCTGCTCTAGGGAAGTTACGCTTTAAATCAAACGCCCCTTCAGACACATTCAACACTTGTAAGTAAGGCTCTAATTTCGCGTACGCTCCAGCGCGCTGAAATGTCCCAATTTGTAAAGTCGGATCCTTTAGCAAGGTCTGTATGTTTGGAGAGTAATAGGCATCCACCATAAAAACACCATCTATCTCTCCATTTTGGATTGCCTTGACGGCTTGATCTCCAGGCAAATTCACAAAGTCTGGTCCAGGCTCATAGCCTGAAAGCTTTAACAGTTTGATGGCTTGCGCATATGTGCCGCTACCCTCAACGCCAATGGAGATCTTTTTTGTCAGGAAATACTTCAACCCCCTATCTACACCATGAAGTTCTTTAGAGTTGAGCTCGGAACCACGATAGAAAAACCAAATAGGGTTATAGGCAATAACGCCTAGAGACTGAATACCAGCAGTGTCCTTGGTAGAAACGAA
Organism: Polynucleobacter campilacus; assembly: GCF_002206625.1. Classification (GTDB taxonomy): domain Bacteria; phylum Pseudomonadota; class Gammaproteobacteria; order Burkholderiales; family Burkholderiaceae; genus Polynucleobacter; species Polynucleobacter campilacus. The sequence goes on from NZ_NGUP01000002.1 coordinate 67,171, forward strand.
CCCAGCCTGGACAAACGCTACTTGCAAAGGATCATTGCGATCTGACAAACGATCAATATTTTCTTGCGCCCCCCTTCGTCGGGACTAACTCTAACGTAATGCCTTTTTTGGCAAAGAATTCTGCATACCGTTTTCCCAGGATCTCGCTCGCACTACCAGGGCCTCCTGTTGCCATCATCACATTCCGCGGGGGTGGCGGATCAGCGTATATGCCGATACCTACGATGATCAACAAAAGAAGAACTAAAATCGGCCAGGCCTCTTTTACGAACTGAACAAAGTCGAACCACTTCTCTTGGGCGCTCTCGAAAAGCCCTAGAAAAGTTTCATGAACGTTCTGTTTGAAGCTTGCCATACTTTACCAATCAGCAAATATTCTAAAAGCTAATGATAATGTCCTTATTGATATTGCTATAACGAAAGCTTAAACCCATGCTCCAACTACGAAAATCAGCAGATAGAGGCTATGCAAACCACGGTTGGCTTAAAAGCTTCCATTCCTTCTCTTTTGCCGGCTATCAGAACCCCCAATTTATGGGCTGGGGGAACTTAAGAGTCATCAATGAAGATCGCGTAGCAGCCGGAATGGGTTTTGGGAAACATAGTCATCGCAATATGGAAATCATTAGCTATGTTCTCTCTGGTGAATTAGCCCATGAAGATAGTATGGGCAATATCGAAGGTATTCCTCCAGGGGATGTGCAACGAATGAGCGCTGGCTCTGGCGTCACGCATAGTGAGTTCAATCATGCGAAAGACCAAACAACCCATTTCTTACAAATCTGGATTGAGCCTAATGTTTTGGAGATTGAGCCAAGCTATGAACAAAAGACAATTCCACTTTCTGATAAACAAGGCAAGCTACGCTTAGTCGCCTCACCAGATGGCGCAGAAGGATCTGTAAAAATATTTGCAGATGCGAAGATATATGCCGGTTTATTTGATGAGCAACAGTTAGCACAATTGCAGCTTGATCCGAAACGCAAGGCTTATGTTCACCTGATTCAAGGATCACTAGATATCAATAGCCAGACTCTGGAGAGTGGAGATGCACTTCTGATTGCAGCTGAAAGTCAATTGGCTATCTCCAATGGAAAAAGCGCTGAAGTCCTTGTATTTGACCTCAGCGCTTAATGATTTTGAAAAGACGTTTTAAATTAGTCTAACCTAATCTTTGCCTTCTCTATCACCACTTTCCAGCGGGCAATATCTGAGAAATACAAATCTGAGAACTGTTGAGTATTCATTGGGGCAACTTGGACACCAGCCTTCTGGAAGCGCTCTTTCATCTCTGGCGTTTCTAAGATTTTCAGAATGGAATTATTGAGTTCCTTAATGATGCTGGGCGAAGTTCCTGCGGGAACAAATACACCCTGCCATAAAGCCATTTCATAACCTTTAACGCCTGCCTCTTGCATTGTCATTAATTCAGGAGCACCACTAAAGCGACTTTTACCAGTCACGGCTAATGCTTTGGCTTTATCACCTTTATATAAGGGGAGTCCTACTGGCATACCAGCAAAGTAAAAGTCAATTTGCCCTCCAACTAAATCTGTAGCTGCTGGTGACCCACCTTTATAGGGAATATGGATCGCCTGTAAACCGGTAGTAGCTAAAAATAATTCGCCTGCCATATGATCTGAATTTCCGATACCAGAAGAACCAAAACTCAATTTCCCAGGATCCGCTTTGAGCATTGCAATGAGGTCAGCAACAGACTTGGCAGGAGAATTATTATTCACAATCAAAATATGGGGAGTAGCTGCAACTCCAACTACTGGCAGTAAATCTTTTTGCCCATTAAATGGCAATCTTGGATTAGCTGCTACGTTAATTGCTAAGCCATTTTGCGCAAACAGAATGGTATAACCATCTGGAGCGCTCTTAGCAACAGCATCAGCAGCCAAGCTACCGGCTGCACCACCACGATTCTCAACAATGACGGGCTGCTTTAAAGCAAGACTCAGATCATTGGCGATCATCCTGCCCACAATGTCAGTAGAGCTACCTGGTGCATAGCCAATCATCATCTTGATAGGCTTATCGGGGTAAGCAGCAACAGCGAAACCCGCGAGTACCGGAATCACTGTCAACGCTGCTGCAGTGTTTAATGCTATGTTTTTTAATAATTTTTTAAACATATTGTCTCCTCCAGTAATAATTTCAATTCTTATAAATTTAAAGTAGCGATACCGCACTCTTTAGCACAGGCATTTAATGCCTCTAGTAATTCAGGTGACACTGGAATGCCTAAACGCTTTCTCTCAGCCATCATCTTTGCAGCACCTTCACCTGGCACTCGAATTTCTTTAACGCCAGGCAATGTTGCTGAGTTTTTTAAATCCTCAACTAAGGCAATCACTCTACTGACAAACTCTTCCTTGTTTCCAAAAGCACTTGGATCAACTGCAATAATGGTTTGTCCAGTATTCGTTACCAAATCATGGTGTACGTTGAAATCAATCGTACCTTTTCCTACGGCAGCATTATTCAGTGCGCCTGCAAGCAAACCAATCATGACAGCCAAACCATATCCTTTATAGGCGCCAATTGGCAATAAGGAGCCCTCTGCAGCTCTTTGAGGATCTGTAATGGGCTTACCTTGTCGATCGATCATCCAATCATCTGGTATTGACTCGCCCTTCTGGGCTGCAACTTTCACTTTTCCATAAGCAGCCACTGTGGTGGCAATATCTAGGAGAACCATGGGACCTTCACCCGCTGGTACAGCAATTGCAATCGGATTGGTAGAGAGTAGCAAGTCAATGCCGCCCCATGGCGCCATATGATTGGCGTTACCAACAGCCATATAAATACCAATGTAGCCTTGTTCTGCTAATTTGCGAACATACACTGATGCCGCGCCTGAATGATTTCCGTAATGGCTCCCAATCCAACAGACACTATGTTTTTTTACCTTTTCAATCGCTAGATCAACTGCCCTATTCATCACCAGATGGCCTAAAGCATTATCACCATTAATCAGTGCTGTTGCACCTTGCTCACGCTCAATCCGAATATTGGGATTGAGATTAACGCCGCCAGCTCGAATTCTCTTTAGATACGCAGGTAAACGAAAAATCCCATGGCCATCAGCCCCAACTAAATCAGATTGCACCATTAAATTGGCAATGATGTCTGCGTCGGCCGCAGGAACCTGTTGTGATTGAAGCGCCTTTGATATAAAAGCTTCGGCATCGGTGATGGATAAATACTTCATAGTGACTTAAATCTCTGAGCTCGCTTTAAATTCCATACTATAAACATACTTACTTTCTGGGTGATGCGTCACTGATACCTCAAATAACTTATCTTGATCATCAAAATATCGACGAATGATCACCAAGCAAGAAGGATTATGTTTGATATTGAGTTTTGCGGCAATCTCTGACGATGCTGGGGCGGCATACACATCAACTTCCGCCCTCTCAATCCTCGCTCCATATTTTTTCTCTATCTGCTCGTATACCATCACCTGTGTATGCTCTGGATCGCTTGTTAAGGACGCAAATTGAGGCAAGATGTAAATATCAGTCCAAGCAATAATTTCTTCAGACTGCTGCCGCTTACGCATACCTCCAATGTGATACCAGGAGGAGCCAATAGGCGCTTTCACAATCAGACTTAATGACTGGTCTAGCTCAATATATTCTTCGACTAAGTTTTTGCGATAAGTGTCACGCGAATAACTCAAGATATCGATTGGTGAATTGAAGCTTTGCGTAAAACGCCGCAAACGCTGCCTAGATACCACTTTTGTAGGTGCGCCTTGGCGACGATAAATCAGACCACTAGCCTGCAGAATTTGCAAAGCATGGCGCAAGGTATGCCGACTAGATTCAAAATCTCTACATAAATCGATCTCGGCCGGCAATAAAGAGCCGACCGGCCAATCACCGTTATAAATACGCTGCTCTAGCGTGTTTGCTAAAGATTTATATAACGGTAGTCTTTCTGACAATTTAGGTGAGCCCAAACATTTTTTTGCCTGCGATTGGGAGACGAGCCTTCAAGATGTCGCCAGATAAAGATTCTGTGATGTAGAGATCTTTTCCATCAGCACCACCAAAACACATATTGGCTAAATGATGATGATGTGGGTTCTCTGAGTAAATTAAATGGGTAGGCAGCATATTGTTATCAAACCTCCAGATGCCAATCCCTAGGTGGCAAACCAATAGCCCATTTTCAGAATCCATCTCAATACCATCAGGACCTGCAACACCGCCTGTGAGCTGAACTGCCACGCCAGTCTTAGATACCGAGCCATCAGCCATCAGAGGTAGTCTCCAGATCTGCTGAGATCTGGTAGCGGCTACAAATACATGTTTTTCTTGAGTATTCAATGTAATGCCGTTAGGACTTGGGACGTTAAGTGCCAAGCGATCTAATTGGCCATTGGCACGCAATCGAAAGACACGCCCTGTTGGATCTGCAATACCAGTTTGACCTTGGTCCGTGAAATACAAATCGCCATTTGAGGCAAAGTGCAAATCATTTAAGCCTTTAAAGTTCTCGCTATACATTGAACCCAAAATGGTTTCAATTTTTCCAGTCTTAGGGTCTAAAGCGATTAAGCCTGCCTTGTAATCGCAAATGAATGCACGCCCATCTTTATGAAACTTCAAGCCATTTGGCCAACCATCGTATTGGGTAATTAATTCCCACTCACCTTTTGTATCGATACGGAAAACGCGGCCAAAAGGAATGTCCACAAACCACAAATTTCCGTCGCGATCAAATGAAGGGCCCTCTAAGAAGCACTCCACTTCTGCGCCCTGACGATTTGGATCAGACCAACCCGTGCGAGATTTTTTCCTAAATTTCTCAGGCATCGTTGAAAAAACTTCTGTTTTGATTTTCTCAACAGGCTGGAAGGGGTTGTGCATCGTCATGAAGGGAGCTCCTAGAGTAAGTTATACGGATAAGTAATCTTTATTAATAAACTATTAAAACATAAATAATGATAACCTTATGCGTCAATTGATCTGAAATGATCAAACTCAATTTTTACTTAACCGCATAGGTTTAAAACGATGAAATCTGTAGCTGTCATTGGAACTGGAATCATGGGTGCTGGCATTGCTGCCGGCTTTATTGCTAAAGACATTCCCACCATTATTTTGGGTAGGTCTAAAGATAAGGCAGATGCCTGCTTAGATAAGGCTATTGCTCTTGCAAAGAAGATTGGCATGTCAAAAGACAATGCAGCTAAAGATGATTCCGAGATTAAGAAGCTGCAATTCGTTGGAATATTGGAAGGCTATCAAGACTGGGAGCAATGCTACTGGGTTATTGAGACGGTAGCAGAAAACCTTGAATTAAAGCAAAAAGTATTTCAATACCTTGATCAAGTCGTACCAGTGGATATTCCTATTGGGAGCAATAGTTCAGGATTCCCAATAAGCAAAATTGCAGACGGGCTCAAGACAGCTAATCGCATGATGGGTGCCCACTACTTTATGCCAGCTGAAGTAGTGCCATTAGTAGAAATTGTCATGGGGCAAAAAACTGATATCAAATATGCCGAACGGGCCTGTTCGCTCTACAAAGCGATTGATAAGAAGCCAGTTTTAGTTAAAAAAGATATCCCTGGGTTTTTAGCCAATCGCATTCAGCATGCCTTGATGAGAGAGGCACTCTCTCTGGTGCAAGAGGGCATCGCTACTCCAGCCGATATTGATGATGCAGTGAGATATAGCTTTGGCTTTCGCTATGCTGCAGTGGGCCCAATGACACAAAAAGAAATTTCAGGATGGGATGGAATGGCCAATGCCGCAAAAGAAATTTATCCATCCCTATCGAATATCACTAGCCTTCCACCTAAGGTAGTGCAACTCATGGCCGAAGGAAAAACAGGTATGAAAGCTGGGGAAGGTTTTAGAAAATGGACCCCAGAAGAAATCAAAACGGTTTCTGATTCCTACTCCCGCAGATTGAAAGCGGCTTTTGACGTTCTTAATATTGAATAATTGAGTAACCTTGAGCTACAGCATCCTTAACGCGATCCATATTAGGAGTAACGCCAACTCCAGTAGCATTGAGCTGAGCAAGATACAAGTGACCGCGCTGCGCCGTTAATGGCTGATCACAGATATCAAAACGTAGGTATTGATTTGACATGCTAAATCCCCAGGGCACATCACCGACAGCGAAGCCGATGGAAGCGGTAGCAGCTCCGGATAGAGATGTTTCTGCAACCTTGCAAGCTAAGTTAAGTTGCAGATTATTCTTCCGCAGAATTTGTGCACAGCTCCAGGCCTCCATCACCCCCCCGGTCTTAATGAGTTTCAGACTGGCGCCATTTAGAGCATTAGCTTTCATTAACTCCATAATCTCAGCAGAGCCATGGATAGATTCATCTAGGCCAATAGCAATTGGCGAGCGCGCTTTGAGCAAAGCAAAGTCATTTACAGAAGAGTCTGCGCTAATCAATTGCTCTGCAAACGATAATTTTCTAGCCTGCGGTGAAATACAAAAATGCAGGGCATCGTCTAAAGACATAGCGCCATTAGCATCCACAGAGATAATGTCTCCTTCTAGCAAATCTGAGAGTAACTGGACGCGTCTTAGATCTTCCTCTAATGACAGAGAGCCAATCTTGATTTTCCAATGTTTAAATCCTGCCTCGCGAAATGATTTAGCATCCGCCATTTCTTTTTCGGGTGCTCCACCGATCATTCGCAACAAAGGAATTTCAGTTAACTCAGTTAAGACGGCTCCAGTATTTAAGGAGCGTAGATATTTCCATAAAGAAATGGAATGCTTCTGGGTGTACAAATCAAGTAATGCCATCTCAAGACAGGATTTTGCTGATGGATTACCATACAAAACAGCATCAGAAGATTTGGCAAAAAGATTGGGGTCACTCCACTCAATAGAGCGCGCCTTTTCTACCAAATATTTTAGACTTGCCAATAGACTATCGAGGGTTTCACCAGTCATGAGGGGTGCAACAGATGCTTCGCCCCAACCTTGGCGACCCTCTTCGTCAGTGAGGCAAAGTAATACTGTTTTGGCATCCACAATTAACTCTTTGGCCATTTTGATTGGCTCAATTAGCGGTATGGATAGAGGAAAGATTGTTGCCTGATTAATTTTCATTTTTTTAACAGCATTTAAAGTCAGATTTTATAAGAATTAACACTAAGAATACGGAGAACATTACATGAGAAAAATATTTTTAGCATTGTCGCTTATTAGCATAAGCTCTATTGCTACTGCTCAGGCACAGAACTACCCTAGTCAACCCATTAAATTGATTGTTCCATTTGCTGCTGGCGGCCCTTCAGATGTTTTAGCGAGAGGATTTGCTCCTAAGCTGGGTGAGAATCTAGGTCAACCGATCATTATTGATAATAAGCCTGGTGCGGGCGCCAATCTTGCTGCAGAGTATGTCGCTAACTCCAAACCAGATGGCTATACCCTGTTTCTCATGATGGTGGGCACGCAAGCCATCAATGAAACGCTGTACAAAAAATTGAATTACAACCTCATTAAGGACTTTGCACCAGTCAGCCTGGTTGCCTCCTCATCTTTGCTATTTGTAGCAAACCCTTCTGCACCCTTTAAAACAATTCCAGAACTCATTACCTACACCAAATCCAACCCCAATAAGGTGAGCTTTGCCTCATCAGGTGCAGGCACACCACTTCATCTCGGTGGTGAGCTCTTTAATACTCAAGCAGGTACAAATATTTTGCATGTACCTTACAAGGGTGCTGCACCCGCATTAACCGATGTACTTGGCGGACAAGTTGAAACCGCTCTTGTTGGCACCCCTGCCGCACTGCCCTATGTACGCTCTGGAAAATTAGTTCCCCTGGGAATTACGAGTCTTAAGCGCTCATCAAGCGCCCCTGAGATTCCTGCAATTTCAGAGTACTTGCCTAAATTTGAAGTTGAGCTTGTTTATGCAATCGTTGCTCCCGCTAATACACCAAAAGCGGTTGTTGATAAACTGAACGCACAATTAATCAGCGTACTAAATAACCCAGAAATTAAAGGGCAAATTAATGGAAAAGGCTTTGAGGTCATTACAAGCACCCCAAATCAATTAAGCGAGTACATTAAGTCAGAAGTTGCTAAGTGGGGCCCGATTGTTAAGAAATCTGGCGCCACTGCTGAATAAGAAAATAACTCACCGAAAGAAATCCATGATTGACATGTCTGAAAAACGCCTCATCGGCCCAATCATTCGTCTCCACCCTAATGACAATATTGTCGTGGCCCGGATTGATGTTGGCATTGGCACAGAAGTACCTAGTGAGAGCTTTACTAGCCGCAGCCAAGTACCTGCCGGCTATAAAATTGCAACGAAAAAGATTCTCAAAGGTGATCCGATTCTGAAGTACAACGTGACTGTAGGTTTTGCCAATACAGATATCGAAGCGGGCACCATAGTTCATAGTCACAATACTGAGTTTCGTGAATTTGATCGCGACTATGCCTACGCCAGTGAATTTAAACCTACCCAAATGTTGCCTGAATCTGAGCGCGCAACATTTCAGGGTTATGTGAGACCGAATGGAAAAGTAGGTACACGTAATTTCATAGGGATTTTATCCACCGTGAATTGCTCTGCAACCGTAGTCAATAAAATTGCTGACTGGTTTACGCCAGAAAGATTGAAGGATTTTCCAAATGTGGATGGCGTTGTGGCGTTTAGCCATGACATCGGCTGCGGCATGGAAATGAGCGGTGAACCAATGCAATTGCTCCGTCGCACGATGGCTGGTTATGCTCGTCATCCTAATCTTGCAGCTGCACTGATTGTCGGTCTTGGCTGTGAACGCAATCAATTAAAGGGTTTGATGGAGCAGGAAGACCTCACTGCAGGTACAAACCTGCACACCTTCATCATGCAAGAGACCGGTGGCACACGCAAAACGATTGAAGCCGGAATTGAGGCAGTTAAGGCCTTACTTCCAGAGGCAAATAAAGCAAAACGTGAAACAGTATCAGCGAGTCATCTGTGTGTTGGCTTGCAATGCGGTGGATCAGATGGCTTTTCATCCATCACGGCTAATCCAGCGTTAGGTGCAGCAATCGATATTTTGTCTCGTCATGGGGGTACTGGGATTTTGTCCGAGACGCCCGAGATTTATGGCGTAGAGCACACCCTCACCCGCCGCGCTGCAAGTCAAGCTATTGGTGAAAAACTAATTAAACGTATTCGTTGGTGGAAAGACGAATACTCTGTTGGTAGAGACGTGCAGATTAATGGTCAAGTTAGCCCAGGAAATCAAATTGGTGGGCTGGCTAATATCTTTGAAAAATCTTTGGGCTCTTCCATGAAGGGTGGCACTGGTCCACTCATGGAAGTCTACAAGTATGCCGAACCAGTCACCACTAAAGGCTTTGTCTTTATGGACACTCCTGGCTTTGATCCTGTATCCGCTACAGGGCAAATTGCTGGTGGTGCAAATTTAATTGCCTTCACTACCGGTAGAGGCTCCATGTTTGGCTCTAAACCTGCGCCTTGCATCAAGCTAGCCACCAATACCCCCATGTATCAGCGACTTACCGAGGATATGGACATTAATTGTGGAGAAATTTTGGATGGAACTGTTTCAGTTCAAGAAATGGGGCAACGGATATTTGAGCTCTTCCTGAAAACTGCTTCTGGAGAGTCTTCTAAGAGCGAGCTTCTGGGCCTGGGTGATTATGAGTTTGTGCCCTGGCAAATTGGGGTGATGAGCTAATACGCCTGTAGAATTAATCATTAGCTCAGTAAGAACAGATACGTGAGGATTAATATAGGCCTATGAAATTTAGGGATTACTACGAAACGCTTGGGGTAGCACGCTCTGCTACCGAAGCTGAAATCAAAACTGCCTACCGCAAACTTGCCCGCAAATATCACCCAGATGTCAATAAAGAAGCTGGGGCTGAAGAGCAATTCAAAGAAATTGGTGAAGCCTATGCCGTTTTAAAAGATACCGAAAAGCGCGCAGCTTATGATCGCTTCGGTGCTAATTGGAAAAATGGTCAAGACTTCACCCCTCCCCCCAATTGGAATGAAGGTTTTGAATACTCTGATAATGAGTTTAATGGTGGTAGCCCAGGTTATGGTGGTGGCTTTGAAGGTGATCAAAGTGAGTTCTTTGAATCTCTCTTTGGCAGAGGTAAGCAACGTCAAGGTGGCCGAAGCAGCCAATCACGCCAAGGCATGAACTTCAAAGGGCAAGATCATCATGCCAAAATTTTGATTGATCTTGCTGATGCCTATAACGGCGCTAAACGGACTATTTCATTGCATATGCCAATGCAAGATCCCAGCGGTCATGTCAGCACTAAAGAGCGCAAGTTAGATGTCAGCATTCCAAAAGGAATTAAAGCCGGCCAAAATCTTCGCCTCTCAGGGCAAGGTGGTCCCGGTATTGGCGAAGGTCCAGCGGGCGATCTCTATTTAGAAGTTGATTTTCATCCAAATCCAATCTATCGGATTGATGGTAAAGATGTATTGATCGATATTCCATTGGCACCATGGGAAGCGGCTCTAGGCACTGCAGTCAATGTGCCAACACCAGCAGGCTCTACTTTGGAATTAAAAATTCCGCCAGGTACAGTTGCAGGTCGCAAGATGCGCCTCAAAGGCAAAGGCATTCCAAGTGCAGAGCCCGGTGACTTATATGTAGTGCCTACGATTGCACTACCGCCAGCCCAAACAGATACTCAGAAAGAAGCCTATCAACAATTCGAGAAGGCTTTTGATTTCAACCCTAGATCTCACTTGAAGGGATGATCACCATGACAAAGACCAATACCACCTGGATTGAAGCAAGCGTTGTAGAGAACGAAGTGAATATGAGTATTGTGGAGCTCTCACATGCTTCTCGCACTCCTCAAGAATTAATTATGTCTTGGGTATCTGAGGGTGTCCTCAGTCCTGCGGGCTCATCACCTGAAGATTGGCGCTTTAGTGGGGACTCTCTTAAAAGAGCCAAGACTGCAGCGCACCTGACACACGATCTAGAATTAAATGTTTCAGGAGTTGCCCTAGCCCTCGATCTCTTAGATGAAATCGCGCAGCTGCGTGCACGCCTCGAGCTTAAATAAGAGAGCTCAAGACTCAGAACGACCCAGGAGTAGCTCCCAGCGTTGCAGCTTTTGCTCTAACTGACTAGTAATCTCGGTTAAACGCGCTTGCATGCTGGCCGCTAACTCAGGTTCATTCTTATAAAGATCTGGATTACTCATCGCAATACCAATATCGGCCTGCTCTGTTTCAAGCTCTTCAATTTGCAGAGGTAAAGTCTCCAACTCTTGACGCTCCTTGCCATTGAGTTTTTGTACTCCACTCTTCGCAACTGGTTTAACTTCTGCTTTGAGTGCTTGTTTGACTTCGGCTTTTGGCTCCACTTTGTTTGCAGCTTTTGCATTACTAGCGCGAATTTGGTCTGAACGTGCCTTTTGGATTTTCCAATCCTCGTAGCCACCTTCATACTCACGCCAAAAACCATCTCCCTCATGAGCAATGATGCTGGTCACCACGTTATCTAAGAAATAGCGATCATGACTAACCAAAAATACAGTGCCTTTGTAATCTTGTAGCAATTGCTCAAGTAAATCTAAGGTATCGATATCTAAGTCATTGGTGGGTTCATCTAAAACCAATACATTTGCTGGTCTAGCAAATAAACGAGCGAGCAATAAGCGATTACGTTCGCCGCCCGACAAAGTACTTACTGGAGAGTTGGTGCGCTCTGGTGCAAATAAGAAATCACTCAAATAACTCTTAACGTGTTTTTTATTGCCATTGATTTCAATCCACTCGCTACCTGGACTAATGTAATCCTCAAGCGAAGCATTGAGATCAAGACCTTCACGCATTTGATCAAAATAAGCTACTTCAATCCGAGTGCCCATCGTAGCGCTTCCTGAGTCAGGTGCAATGGTCCCTAGAATCAATTTCAGCAAAGTCGTTTTACCTGCGCCGTTAGGACCGAGCAGACCTACCTTATCTCCACGCAAAATCGTTGCTGTAAAGTCTTGCACAATCGGCC